>JAXJUM010000009.1:0-2912 GCA_036309045.1 Acutalibacteraceae bacterium | reverse complement strand
TACAATAATTTTCCTATGCGTCCTCTTGGTTGGAAATCCCCTCGTGATTTCTTAATTCATTTCCTCAAAACTGGCGAAGTTATTTTTTCTTAATGTGTAACACATCATTGACAAACCTTCATTCAGAAGATTTTAGTTTTGGCTTTTATTCAGTAAGTTGCATTAACTAAAAAATTTATAATTCATATATCAAAGATTTTTTGTCATTGGCAACGCAACACAGTATAAATATAACTAAGCTATATAATAAATTTTAAGAAAAATAAAAGAAACGCACGATTTAGGGCAATACAAATCACTGTGCGTTCCTTTTATTTTCTGAATTTTATTATTCAAAAAGCTGTGGATTCATTCGGCTATAATGGAATATATACTGCTGTGCTATACCTGCATTAACTCCAAAACTCTGAGGTGTAAGTTCTGGGAATAATATAGACATTGCTCTTTTCATCCATACATCTAATGGAAAACACTCTTTTTTACCCATACCATACAACATTGTACAATCTGCAACCTTAGGACCTACACCTTTTATTTTTATAAGTTCATTACGTGCCTCACACACAGGTAATTCTTTCACTATGTTAAGTTCTATCTCACCACTTGCCACCTTCTGGCTTGCATCTATAATATATTTTGCCCTAAAACCACTACGAAGAGGTGCAAGGTCATCAACACTACAAGCACTTAACTTCTCGGCTGATGGGAAAGTATAACTTCCATCAGCTAATTTTTCACCAAAGGTTTCACACAATCTGCTTATTATTCCTTTTATACGTGGAATATTATTATTCTGTGAGATTATAAACGAACACAGTGCCTCCCACGGTTCTTGATTAAGTATTCGTATACCCGGAGCATATTTTTGTGCTTCGTTAAGTACAGGATGTAAAAGTGCCAGTTCTTGCCTTACTCTATCATAATCTGTGGTTAAATCAAAATAATCATACCATATATTTTCAAAATCTGCTTTTGTACAATTATGCAGTGTTATTTCATCGTTGTTCTGACTTATTGTCAACAGCTTACCATATGCAATACCCTGATAAGTATTCGGCAGAGTTTTTTCCCATCGAAAACATTGTCCACAATCAAGTGTTTGCTCCAGACTAAAAGATGTCACGTTTTTTAAAACAACATTATTATCAATATATTCTATATTCATTATAAAACTTCCTCAATTTTCAATAATAATTTCTATAAAAATAATATACCATATTTACTTATTTTATGCTAGAATAATAGTGGGTTAGTTGCGATTTTTATAAACTAAATGAAGATAGTAAATTTGGAGGATATATAAAATGAGAGAAAATATATGCACAATCCCAATAAGTGATGTGTTTGCTCCCAAAGACGGTTGCCCGATGTGCCGTATGGAGGCAATGTTGGAAAAAAACTATGTTGAGTATATCACAGGTGCAGCTATGATGGAACCTGATATACGCACAGACACAAATAATATGGGTTTTTGTTACAAACATTTTAATATGATGGTTCACCACGGTAAACGCTTACCAAATGCACTTATTCTTGATACTCATTTGGAAAAAATTATGAATGAGCTTATCCCAAAAGATGTTAAAGGAAAGCCGGACAAGAAAAAACTGGCAAAACTTGACGAAATTCAGCATAGCTGTTACGTATGCAACAAAATGCAGTGGGGTATGCAACACTTAATGGAAAGCCTGTTCAGAACCTGGGAAAAAGAAGATGAATTCAAACAGTTATATTCACAACAACCTTTCATCTGTATGAAGCACTACACAATGCTTATGAAATCAGCTTCAGCCAAGGGAGGAATAAGTTCTAAAAATTTACCCGAATTTTACAAAGTTACATCTGAACTTACAGGCAGTTATTTAGAAAGTCTTAAAAAAGATATTGCACATTTCTGTACAATGTTTGATTATCGTGCAAACGGTCAGGACTGGGGAACTTCAAAAGATGCTATTGAACGTTCGGTGGAATTTTTGACATCTGAAAAAATCAGTGAAGATTCTCCCTTCAACGAAGCATAATTCTTCTGTTTTTTTATTGGAGTTATAATATGTTTAAGAGAATACAATACGTTGATGATCTTATGCTTAACTGGATCGGAAGGTTACATTCGCCTATTCTTAACAAAATAATGATAGTAATTTCTATGCTAGGCACAAAAGGTACTATTTGGATACTATTATGTATTCCATTTATTTTAAATCCTAAAACAATGGTTACAGGTGTTAACTTTCTGGTTGCTATTGGAATTACTTCTGCTTTTGGAGAAGGACTTATCAAACATCTTGTATGCAGAATGCGACCTTGTCATAAACTTGAAGATGAAGATCTGATTGTAAAACGACCTGATTTTTATTCTTTCCCATCTGGACATACAGCATCATCTTTTTCGGTACTTGCAGTAGCATTATTACGTTGTGAAACTGATTTATGTATAAGCATATTTATTATTGCTTTTCTTATCAGCTTTTCAAGATTATATCTGCGAGTACACTATCTAACAGATGTACTTTGCGGTATGGTACTTGGATTATTGTGCGGAACTTTTTCTGTAACAATTATGAACAGATTGATTGTAAATATACTTTTCCACAGTTAATCATCATAAACTATTAATATATCTGTCACCCTCCAGTTTTTCACTGGAGGGATTTTTGTAGAAAATCATTATCCACAACTTTGATATAGAATCACATCAAAAGAGACTTTTTAATGGCTCTATAATAAATGTTGGGGTAAAGAAAAATAGAGCCTAAAAAATATAATAAAAAATAAGGCATATTTTGAAAAAATCCTGTAAAATGAAAAGCGATGAAACTACCATTTCAGGAGGTCAAAATATGCCTTACATTGATTTTACAGAAAAACTGCTAGGATTGCAAGACTTAATTATTACAAATATAAAAGAGGTC
>JAXJUM010000008.1:0-235372 GCA_036309045.1 Acutalibacteraceae bacterium | reverse complement strand
TCGCTGTCGGCTCACTTATCTTTGCATTTTTATTTCATTTGTCAAGAGCGACGGTCTGCTTTATCTTATCTTGTGTAACACATCTATTGTAATCCTACATATTTTATTCAGTAAATTATTTCTGCAACCTTGACAAATAACAACCGTTTGTGTATCATTGAATTAGATAGAAAAAGTGAATATTTCTATCCTCTGTACATTTTTTGCTATGCCATCAACCGATACTGTTTTCAGTGTCGGTATCTTTTTAGTGATTTGTATAAAAATCTGCTATTTTTTATAATATAACAGGAGAATTCATATGGATATTTCTGAAAAGACAATAGTGACTTTTGCAAAAAACAGAACACTGAATGATAATCAGCTTTACGAGCTTATAAATACAGATAAATTTGATAATATGCTTTACTCTATGGCTGATGAGATGCGTAGAGAATATTATGGAAATAAAGTATATCTGCGTGGATTAATAGAATTTACAAACTACTGCAAAAACGACTGCTATTACTGTGGCATACGAAAAAGCAATCTCAAAACTGTAAGATACAGACTTACAAAAGACGAAATACTGGAATGTTGTAATGAAGGCTATGAACTTGGATTTCGTACCTTTGTACTTCAAGGCGGTGAAGATTTACATTATAATGATGATATTATGTGTGACATAGTATCTGAAATCCACCACACCTTTCCTGACTGTGCCATAACACTGTCATTAGGAGAAAAAACAGAAGAAAGCTACCAAAAATTATTCAATGCAGGTGCAAACAGGTATTTATTGAGGCACGAAACCGCCTCTGATAATCATTATCACAAGTTGCACCCCAAAAGTATGAGTTTACAAAACAGGAAAGAGTGTCTATTTATCCTGAAAAAAATTGGTTATCAAGTGGGGTCGGGTTTTATGGTTGGTTCTCCCTATCAGACAACTTTGAATCTCATAGAGGACTTAAGATTTTTACAAAAATTAAAGCCTGATATGATTGGTATAGGTCCATATATAAATCATAAAGAAACTCCGTTTGCAGAATTCAAAAACGGTAGTTTGAAACTTACATTGCGTATGATTTCAATACTAAGACTTATGTTCCCGTATGCACTTATTCCTGCAACAACAGCACTTGGTACAATTCACCCTCAAGGTAGAGAGTTGGGACTAAAAGCTGGAGCAAATGTAGTTATGCCCAATTTATCACCAGTGAGAGTTCGTAAACTCTATGCACTATATGAAAACAAAATATGTACCGGAGATGAAGCGGCACAATGCCGAAGCTGTCTTGAAAAAAGAGTTCTGTCAGCAGGCTATAATATAATAACAGCCATAGGCGATGTTAAACGAGAATAAAAAGGAGATTTAAGATGAACATTCACGAACTTCAACAGGAAATTATACGTCTAAAAAAAGAAAAAGATATTTGCATACTTGCACACAGCTATCAAGCAAGAGAAATTGTAGAGATTGCAGATTTCACAGGTGACTCATTCCAGTTAAGCGTAATGGCTACAAAAGCACCACAAAAAAATGTTATTATGTGCGGTGTTCGATTTATGGCAGAAACCGTAAAACTTCTGTCACCTGAAAAAACTGTATATCTTTCAAATCCTGTTGCAGGCTGCCCTATGGCCGAGCAAATGGACAAAGAATATATCGAAAGTATAAAGCAAGAATACCCTGACTATACAGTTGTTGCCTACATAAATACTACATCTTCTCTAAAAACTGTATGTGATGTGTGTGTTACATCTTCATCAGCTGTAAAGATTGTAAAAAATTTACCTAATAAGAATATTTTATTTATTCCGGACTGTAATCTTGGTACCTACGTGGCACAGCAAGTTCCAGAAAAAAATATTAAGCTACTTAACGGTGGATGTCCTGTTCATTCCAAGATATTAGCAGAAGAAGCAAAACTCGCAAAAGAAATGTATCCAAATGCAGAAATTCTTGTACACCCGGAGTGTACTCCTCAAGTACTTGCTTATTCAGACTTTGCAGGCTCAACATCTGCAATTATGAATTATGCAAAACAATCTAACAAAAAAGAATTCATAATTGGTACTGAAATAAGTATTGCAGAACATTTATCTTATGAATGTCCTAATAAAAAGTTCTATCCACTTTCAAAAAATCTCATATGTTCTGATATGAAAGCAACTACACTTACAGATGTTTACAATGTTCTTATAGGAAATGGTGGCGAAGAAATAAATCTTGATGAATATACAATGGTTAACGCAAGAAAATGTATTGATAAAATGATTGAAATGGGATAACAACTTTAAACTCCCCACACATTGCACTGTGTGGGGAGTTTTTGTATATATCTAATATTTTTATAATCTAAATTCATCTTAACTTAGTTTATCAAATCTTCTTATAAACTTTCCGTCCTTCTGAATCAGTTCTGTAAACATAGAATATGGTCTTACCCAATATTTGTGGGTCTGAACATCCATATAAACAACAAATTTTTCGTTGGTTTCTGTATGCTCTGCAACAGACAATATTTCAAACTCTTTACCATTAAAATGACGATATCTTCCCGGTGTAACCTCTTCAAGTGGCATAACCATTTCTACAACAGGAATATCTTCAACTGTTTTACTAACTTTCTGTTCCTCTACCTTAGTAACAATCTCGTGAACATCATCAAAATCCATAGAAAATTCACCATTATTCATTATAAGAATTCTTGAACTGTTACCTCTTATAGGTATTTTTACATAACCATTATTATCAAAACTATCACCTGTAAATGCATCTGTTAATTTACTGAATCCGTGTATCGCATTAAATTCCACATCACATTGATTACAGCTAAGATTAAGTGCTACATAAACTGTCTGATTGTTGTAAGAACGAGAGAATACCAACTGTTCATTTCTTATATATTCATTTTTATAATCTCCAAATTGCAGTGCTTCAAATGAATTTCTTATCTTACCCAACTTTTTAAGGAAATCGTATAGTTCTTCATTTGCATTATCTATCTCACTCAAATTAATTTCTGGTCTTAAAGCTATGTCACTGTTATTAGTTCTTTTACCCTGTATCCCATATTCACTGCCATAGTAAATAGAAGGCACACCCGGCATACAATACATAAGTGTATAGGCATTACTCAAGTGGTTTTTGTCCTTAAGATGACTGGCAATTCTATCAACATCGTGGTTATCCAAAAAGCTATACAGACACAAATCTTTATAAATTCCTCCCTGAGCAAACTGTCTTTGCAAAGAATGAGCAATTTCAAAATAATTATGGTCATTATGTGAAGAATATAAACCCTTATAACATTCATAGTTAGTAACAGAATCAAGAGCTTCACAGTTTGCCCAACGATTATAATCACCGTGGATTATTTCTCCCATTAGCCAAAAATCAGGTCTTTTTCCTTTACAGAAGTGCTTTAACTGTTTAAAAAAGCCAATGTCTACACAATCGGCAGCGTCCAGACGTAATCCGTCTATACCAAACTCATCTATCCACATACCAACTGCAGCCAGAAGATGCTCAACAACATATTGATTTTGCAAATTCAGTTTTACAAGGTCATAATGTCCACTCCAACCCTCATACCAAAATGGGTCACCCATTGGACTGTTACCACCAAAGTTAAGGTTTTGGAACCACCCACAATACATAGATTTCTGACCGTTTTGCTGTACATCTTTAAAAGCCCAGAAATCTCTTCCAACGTGGTTAAAAACACCATCTAAAATAACTTTTATACCATTAGCGTGTAAAAGGTCACAAATTCGTTTCATAGAACTATTGTCACCCAATCTTACATCTATCTTATAATAATCTTTTGTATCATAACCGTGTTTTGTTGATTCAAAAACAGGGCCAAAATAAACCGCATTAATATTAAGTTCCTTCAAGTGTGGAATCCAGTCTATAACCTTATCCAACCTGTAACTTTGAACACTGTCATTAAATTCTGGTGCTCCACAAAATCCTAAAGGATATATGTGATAAAAAATTGATTTGTTTACCCACTTTGTCATAAAAACTCACCTTACTAAAAAAATATAAATTGCGTAACATTGGCTATTTTTGTAATAAGTCATTAATATGTCCTGCAAATTCCTTAGTAATTGTAACATATCACCAAAGGAAATACAAGGTTATTCCACAAAAACTTATTTCTAATTGTGCAATTTTTATAAAAAATTCATATTTTTATTTTGTCGTCTACTTTCTTCCGGTAAAAAATGACTTAACACTTTATTAATTGACTTTTTTATACTAATTATGTAAAATTGGCTTATATGTAACATAAAGGAGCCTTATTATGAAAAAATTTTTAGCAATAATATTTTCTGCTATATTAGTTGTAAGTGCAATAGCTATTAGTGGATGTGGTTGCAATAAAGACGAAAGTGGAGTTTCCAACACACCCGACACTGACATTGTCGGTAACTGGGGCGAAAGAAGTGACGATATTGAGGTTGAATTTAACGATGACGGAACCTGTACAATAGGTGGTATAAACGGTACATATGAGATTGATGACAAAAACAGATTAACTGTTACACCAAACACTGAAGAAGGAAGTAACGAATCTGCCGAACCATTAGTATTTGAATATTACAATGGAGATGGAAATTTCTCATCTATTCCACAAAATCAGTGGGCAATTTCAGATAATAAGCTATATATAAATGGTTATCAATATTCTAAGGAAGATACTAACAGTAGCAGTGCTGATAATACAAGTTCTAATAATACTAATACCTCTTCTAATACTAATAATAGTTCATCAAACCAGTCTTCAAATACTGCTTCAAACTCTTCTTCAAGCAGTAAACCATCTGCAAATAATTCCTCAAACAACTCTGCTGAAAGCAAACCTAACAGCAATTCAAATAATTCAAGCAGTTCAACCAATAAACCTGATAGTAGTTCTTCAAATACAGGAAGTTCATCTGACTCTAACAGCAATTCTTCAGCTTCAGTACAAATTGAAGAGGGTGAAGAAGGAGCAGTATTTAATATTTATGAAAATTTAGATAATTTTTAATACTTAAAATTAATATAAAGTACATTAATATATTTTATTAGTTTTAAGTACAATATAATAAATAAGCCGATTTACTACTCTTTGTAATAAATCGGCTTAACATTTTTATTAATGTGAATATCGTGGTTTAATTTTTGTATACACCTTATCAATCAGCATAACGAAAAAATATGTTGCCACTATATAAATAGGTAATAAAATTGCATTGGTTATAAGTCTTATCGGCAGAATAGCTTCTAATGGATAGCCATACGCTACACAAAGACTAATTGTTGTAATAATAACATTACAAATTATTATGGCAACAACATTGGCAACTATTGAGCGAAGAATAGTTATCTTTTTCTTATATAAAAAAGCTCCCATTAAAACTCCCCACAGTGTTTTTGCAAGAAGAATACCAAAATTTATTCCTCCCGTCGGGTGAAGTATCAAAGTAATTAAGTCACCACAGGCACCTATCACACCTCCGAAAACAGGTCCTAGCATATAAGCTGAAAGCGTTACAGGAATTGGTGAAAATGTAATTCGGTATGAGTCCCCTATGTTTATTTCAAAAAATCCCAACACTACTCTAAGTGCCATAAATATTGCACCAAAAGCTATAAGCTGTACCGGACTGAACTCAAATACAGGTACTTCTGTTTTTTCTTTTTTTAACACATTGTTCATTAAAAGTCCTCCTAAAAATACAAATAGTTTTTGTCGGATAAGGAGAACAAAAAAGCGGAGATGCACAAAACACCTCCGCTGGGAATTTAATGTTGTACCTTATTCAACAGCGGGATGCAAAGCCTGAACCGCAGGAAAATCCATTCGTCTTGGCAGCAACTCCCCGTCTGCCAGGCACTCAGCAAAAATGCAACGCTCAAGCCTCTACTCTGTATATTAAATACGAACGGATTATAGCACAACATAAAAAAATTGTCAATACCTCTCGTAACTGCTCCAATACAGCTACATAAATTGTACGCAGTTTATATTTATCTATCAATATAAACCCTTTACCTCTTTAAAATATACCTTTTTCTCCAAATAAATACTATAAAATCAAAACACACAAAATCTGTTGTCATTATTAAATTTTCCGAATCTATAATAACAACTCTTCTATTATACTTTAACACATCACCACCCATACATTAATAACTAAATATTACCACTTAATATACAAAAAAACAATACCATATTTAAAAATTTCAACACAAATATATTAATATATGATTAACCTATTTTTATACATAAATACTAACAGAAGTTATAATATGCACAAACATATAGTTATATTTTTATCAGTACTTACAATAATTACAACTGTATCATTATGTTCCTTATCTGCTGAAGCGACAAAGGAGCCTTCTGTTGTTTTAGATAATTCCACAAATAAATCTAAAAAAGAAAAGACCTCCAACAAGGAGAACAGCGACTCTGAAAAACTACTTGATAACACAAATCTGCCTATTTTGTGTGTAATAGTAGGTATTGCAATTATAGGTACTACATACTTCAAATCGAAAAAGTAAAATGAATATAATTCTGACGATTATCCAAAATATAATGAAAAGTCTTATTATAATGAATAAAATATTGATGAGTAAATATTTTATTAAAAATGAAAAGTAATACAAGTTTACAACTATGTATTTTTTGTTGAATTTACTTGTTTGTATATCCTAATTATGTTATAATTAGGATAATATTATTTGGAGGTGTTTGTTTTGCTTTCTGATATTGAAATTGCTCAACAGGCTACATTAAAACCTATTTCCGAAATTGCAGACCAGCTGGGAATTAAGGCAGACGAACTTGAACCATATGGAAGATACAAAGCTAAACTGAATGAATCCTTATCTAAGCGATTGCAAGATAAAAAAGATGGAAAGCTGATATTGGTTACAGCTATCAACCCTACTCCGGCAGGTGAAGGAAAAACCACTGTAACAGCTGGACTTGGCGAAGCTATGGCTAAAATAGGCAAAAATGCTGTTATTGCACTGAGAGAGCCTTCTTTAGGCCCTGTGTTTGGCATTAAAGGCGGTGCAGCCGGCGGTGGATATGCACAGGTATTGCCTATGGAAGATATTAATCTGCATTTTACAGGTGATATGCACGCTATTACATCAGCTAACAACTTATTGTGTGCTATGTTGGACAATCACATTCAACAGGGTAACTCTCTTAACATTGACCCACGTCAGATTTTATTTAAGCGTTGCCTTGATATGAATGACCGTGAATTAAGATTTATTGTTGCAGGTCTTGGTGGCAGAATTAACGGTGTTCCCCGTGAGGATTCTTTTCAGATTACAGTTGCCAGTGAGGTTATGGCTATTTTATGTTTGGCTTCTGATATAACAGACCTTAAAAATCGTCTCAGTAGAATATTGGTAGCTTATAAATATGACGGCACCCCCGTATATGCAAAGGATTTAAAAGCTGAAGGTGCTATGACAGCATTGCTGAAAGATGCAATAATGCCAAACCTTGTACAAACTCTTGAAGGCACTCCTGCTATTATGCACGGTGGACCTTTTGCGAATATTGCCCATGGATGTAACTCAGTAAGGGCTACAAAACTTGCACTTAAACTTGGGGATTACTGTATAACAGAAGCAGGCTTTGGTTCTGACCTTGGTGCTGAAAAGTTCCTTGATATTAAGTGCAGATACGCAGGCTTAAAACCAAGTGCTGTTGTTCTTGTTGCAACTTGTAGGGCTCTCAAGTATAACGGTGGAGTACCTAAAACAGAGGTTGCAAACGAAAATCTTGACGCACTCAAAGAGGGGATTGTCAATCTTGGAGTTCACATTGACAATATGAGGAAATATGGTATTCCTGTTGTTGTAGCTATAAACAAGTTCCTTAATGATTCTGAGGCAGAACTTGAATTCATACGTAACTATTGCTATGAAAAAGGAGCTGACTTTGCAACTGCTGAAATGTTTGCAAAAGGTGGCGAAGGCGGAAAAGACCTTGCACATAAGGTTGTTGATGCTTGCGAAAAAGAAAGCAACTTTAAATTCATATATGAATCTGACCTTACAATAAAAGAAAAGATTAAGAAAATAGCAACTGAAATTTATCGTGCCGATGATGTAATATTTACTGCACAAGCTGAAAAAGCCCTAAGCAAAATTATTGAACTTGGTGGAGATAGACTGCCTGTGTGTATTGCAAAAACTCAGTATTCACTTTCGGACAATCCTGCTTTATTGGGTGCTCCAACAGGGCATACAATCACAGTAAAAGATGTTAAACTATCAAATGGAGCAGGTTTTGTGGTTGTTTATACAGGTGACATTATGACAATGCCCGGATTACCAAGGGTTCCTGCGGCTGAAAGAATTGACGTTGACGAAAACGGTGTAATTTCAGGCTTGTTCTGATACAGGTGAAATAAATTGAGTAAAATCTACAAAAGTCATTCTTACGAAGACACTATAAAAATTGGTGAAAAACTCGGAAAAAATCTTAAAGGTACAGAAATTATCGCCCTGTTTGGTGGTTTAGGTATGGGAAAAACTGCCCTTACAACAGGTATAGCGAAGAGTTTGGGTGCAGAAAACTGCGTTTCAAGCCCCACCTTCGCACTGGTAAACGAATACCACGGCAGAGTAAATATATACCATTTTGATATGTACCGCATTTCAACGTGGGACGATCTATACTCTATTGGTTTTTTTGATTATCTTGACAACGGTGTACTTGTAATTGAATGGAGCGAAAATATAGAAAACGCATTACCTAAAAATTATATAAAAATAAGTATAGAAAAAGGTAATAACGAAAATGAAAGAATACTAACAGTTGAGGAGTGTAACTAAGTGGATATATTGGCAATGGAATCTTCAGCAGGATCCGCATCTGTTGCATATTTAAGCGACGGTAAGATACTTGGACAATATTATATAAATGCGGGACTTACACACAGCACAACTCTCATGCCAATGGTTGAAGGTTTGCTTCATACTGCAAATTTAAGACTAAAAGATGTTGACTGTTTTGCAGTATCTGTTGGCCCGGGTTCTTTTACTGGGTTGCGTATCGGAATTTCAGCTATAAAAGGAATTTCATTGGCTGAAAATAAACCCTGTGTTGCGGTATCTTCCCTGGAGGCTATTGCCTACAACTTTATTTACACCAACACAATAGTATGTGCAGTTATTGACGCACGTTGTAATCGTTTTTTTACTGCGATTTTCAAATGCAGTAAAGACGGTACTATTAAGAGATTGAGTGAGGATAAAGTCCTTAGTTATGAAGAAATTGCAGAAGAATTAAAACAAAACTATTGTAACGAAAACATTGTTCTTGCAGGTGATGGTGCAGAGCTTGCATATAAACTTATGGAAAATAGTGTTTCAAACTTACAGATTGCACCTCAATATTTAAGATACCAACAAAGTATCGGTGTTGCTATGGCTGCAGAAAAATTGGCTAAACAAGGCAAAACTGTGACATCGCAACAGTTGTTGCCATCTTATCTTAGTCTACCTCAGGCACAGCGTGAATTACAAAAAAAATTGAATAACAAATAAGGAGTGTTCAGAATGATAGCATTAGCGTGTGATCACGGCGGATATAATCTTAAAGAAGCAATAAAAAAACATCTTGAAGCTCAGGGTGTGGAAGTTAAGGATTTTGGTACATATAGTGAGGAATCCGTTGATTATCCAATCTACGCAGAAAAAGCCTCAAGAGCTGTTGCAAATAAAGAGTGTACACTGGGTATTATCTGCTGTGGCACAGGTATTGGTGTTTCTATGGTTGCCAATAAAGTAAAAGGTATAAGAGCTGCTGTTGTAACAAACGAGTTTTGTGCCGAAATGACACGTCGTCATAATGACGCTAACATACTATGTATGGGTGGTAGAGTTATTGACGAAAGTACAGCTTTAAAATTAACTGATATTTTTCTTAACACCCCTTTTGAAGGTGGCAGACATATCAACAGAGTATGTATGATTAAAGATTTAGAGGAAAAAGAAAGACTTTAATTTTGCTAAACGTAGTTTATTGAAAATAACACAAAGGAGGATAAATATATTTATGAATAACCAGGTTACAGTTTTAGACCATCCATTGATACAACACAAACTGTCTTTTTTGCGTGATAAAAATACAGGAAGTAAAATGTTCAGAGAACTTGTTTCTGAAATATCTTTGCTTATGTGCTATGAAGCTACAAGGGACTTACCACTCGAAGAAGTTGAAATTGAAACACCTGTTGCAGTAGCTAAAACAAAAGTACTTGCAGGTAGAAAGCTAGCTTTTGTTCCAATTTTGCGTGCAGGATGTGGTATGCTGGACGCAATGCTACAAATGGTACCTGCTGCAAAAGTAGGTCATATAGGCCTATATCGTGATGAAAACACTTTTAAGCCTGTTGAATATTATACAAAGTTACCTTCTGATATAGAAAACAGAGATGTTTTTGTACTTGATCCTATGTTGGCAACAGGTGGTTCAGCTGTTGATGCGATTTCAGTTATAAAAAAATACAATCCCAAAAGTATTAAATTTTTGTGTATTGTAGCTGCACCAGAAGGAATTAAAACATTAACAGAGGCTCACCCTGATGTACAGGTTTTCTGTGCTGCAAAAGATAAGACTCTAAATGATAGTTGTTATATCATTCCCGGTTTAGGTGATGCAGGCGACAGAATTTTTGGTACAAAATAATAAAATTTACTTCAAATTCAAAAGCTCCCACAGACTAGAATCTGTGAGAGCTTTTTCTATTATATAATTTCTTCTATTCAAGTGTATCAGAATATCCAGTATATGTTGGTGCCTCCGTGGGAGCATCTGTCGAAATTTCTGAGTTATTTGCAACTACCGATTCTTCTCCAAATATAAATTTAGCCAGTTGAGTTCTCATTAATTGCATATCTGTAATTTCAAGTACAGACTGTTCTTCATACCAGCTATATTTATAGCAATCACCAGTTGGAAGTCTGAACTCCTGTATATTATAAGCAAGATATGTCGGTGAATTTGCCACCAATGTAGTAATCTCATCTTTCTTAAGGTTAGTTGTAACCATAGGGCCAATTTCTCCTACAATTTTAACAATTTCAGTAAAACTCGCTTTTTTAAATCTATCCATAAGAGTTCTCATAAGGTTACGCTGACGTGATGTTCTGTCAAAATCATCACCTGAAACAACAAACTCAGGATGTTCCTCATCCTCATAGCCTCTATTTCGTGCATACCATAATGCTTGTCTGCCATTAAGATGTACCAAACCAGGTTCATCTGTGATTTCATATCTTTCTTCTGATTGCTTATTAAGATATGTCTGCCAGTTGATATAATCAATTTCATCCTGTGTAAGTTTTATGTCAATACCACCAAGAGCATCAATAATACTTTTAAAACTTTCAAAATTGACTATTGCATATCGGTCAATATCAACACCAAAATTTGATTCAATGGTTTTTACAGAAAGTTCAGCACCGCCCAGCGTATACGCAGCATTCAGCTTATCAAGACCGTGATCATTACCTGCATCATCTGTACAAGGAATTGTAACAAGCATATCTCTCATAAATGATGTGAGCTTAATTTGTTTGTGACGATTATCTATTGAAAGCATAATCATTGTGTCACTTCTACCATAATCAGTAGTGCTGTCAGCTCCTGCATCCTCACCAAAAATCATAATATTAAGAATTTTGGGGTCATTCAGCAGTGTACCATCAAACAAATCCAGTGACTCATCACCTTCTTTTATCTCAGATGTTGATATATCCTTATCACTCTGTGCTTTAGTATCATCTATTGCTTTAAAGTTAACAGAGCCTACTATACTATAAAAATAAATAAGTCCACATCCTGAAACCAACAGAACAACGCTGAGGAAACACAACAAAATAGTTCTCCACAATGGAGGTTTGCCACTTGCTTTTCGTTTTTCTTTTTTGAGATTTCTTTTTTCTTTTCTCTTACCTTTTTCTGTATAAGAGTATATCTCATTTTCTTTATCTGACAAAACGGGTACTCCTCTCATTCCGTAAAACCAATAAAACAAAATACGGGTGATACTTAGAATTATAGCAATTAATCGAAAAAAAATAAATATTTTTTCTGATATTTAAAGGCTAATTCAAATATTCTGTCGAAATATACATAAATACAACTTCGCAAAAAAAATATATAAACAAATTTTTTATAAATTCCATTGAAAAACGGTTTTAAATGGAGTATCCTGGTCAGTTGTAAAGACACGATGAATATCATCAATATTATTTACAGGTGCATCCTCATATATTATGCTTCCTAACCTACGGCGTATACGCTGAGTCTGCATAAGAGCAACTGCATCTTCAAAATTTTTCTTACCTGAACGACTACTACCAACAACAGTAAGTCCTTTCTCGAGTATCGTACGAGTGTCTATTGGAATTTGATTTTCACTTACACCCATAAGCAAAACCGTACCTTGTGGGCGAATATGTTTAATAATATCGCATATAGCGTCATAACTGCCCTCTCCCCCTGCACATTCAAAGGCATGGTCACAACCGAAATCCTCAGGCAAGTCAAAAGCCAAATATGTTCTGTCTACAAAAGAAAACCTCGCTAACTTACGAGTACGTCTACCGATTACAGTTATACGGCTTTCCGGCAAACGCTCTCTTATTGTACTTGCAACTACATAGGAAAGTGGACCATCTCCCCATATTGCCACCTCATCACGGTGTCCGTGTGCAAAATTGATCATACGTTCAACAGCGTGAAGAGCAACACTAACAAATTCTGTAATACAAGCTATATGTGGCGGAATACCATCACAAGGAACTACTCTATCGGGAGCAAGGTCAACAAATTCACGCATAAAACCATCATCTGAGCTTGAAAGAAATTTTGACTTTTCATCATAGTTTTCGTAGATGTAATTAAGCCTTCTGGTTGGAGTGTTGGGAATCATAACAACCTGCTGTCCCGGGGCAAACTTTCCGGTTCTGTCCATAAGCACTTCTCCACAACATTCGTGAATAAGTGCCATTGGCAACTTTTTAGTGAGAATTTTCATATCACGCTGTCCACGATAATATCTTTGGTCTGCGTGACAAATAGCCATATACTTAGGTCTTACAAGAACCTTTCCTTCGGTGTTAACATCACTCAGCTTTACCGAAAAAAACTGGGGACTGATAAGCTGATAAATATAATTAATCAAGTTTTATCCCTCCGGCTATAACCTCGGCTATCTCATAGTCATTAACAGTGGTAATCTTCATATTCAAGGTTTCACCTTTTATCAATTTAACCGGCACATTTTTTATAACACAAATTTTGCAAGCATCGGTAAGGGTTTCCTTTTCTGCTGGTGTAAGTTGTGCATAAAGCTCTTTAAGCATTTTCACCTTAAATGACTGTGGAGTTTGTCCCTGATACATAAATTCTCTATTTGGGATTTCAGAAATTTCTTCTCCATTTTCTGACCTTACAATAGTATCTGTTGCACATACAACGGTATCACAGGCACCATATTTTTCGGCTGCCTCTATATTTTCTTCTATAATTCTGAGAGTAACAAAAGGACGAACAGCATCGTGGGTTACAATAATATCATCATCATTCTGTCCATAATCACGATTTATTTCCTCTATTATTCTGAATATAGTGTCATTTCGTGTTTCACCACCTGGTGAAAGTCTTACTCTTGTAGTATCTATATCATATTTCTCAAGCAAATCGTACATATATGACATCCAGTCAGGATGTATACCTAAATAAACAGCGTGAAACTTATTGCAAGCAAGCAATTTTTCCAGTGTGTGAATAATAATAGGCTTACCTCTCAATGGTAAAAATTGCTTTGGCATTGTAGAAACGTGCATTCTTGTACCTGTACCGCCTGCAAGTATAGCTCCATAAATCATTTATTATAACCCCCTTGTTATTTACTTTTTTCTATTTATATAAGGATTCTTAAAATCATAGCAACTCTGTTTTGGATTGCAATAAACCACATCGTGATGCGGTTTTTGTTCTTCAACAGGAGGAACCTCCATATAATCACCAAAAGCAGTTTTAAGATATATGTCATAGCCCACAGGAATTGGCATCATCATTCCTTCAAACTCTTTATATACCGCACTTTCAAAAGCCTCTTTTGGATATTCACATTGCATATAGCGAGGCCCAGCACACAACTCTGTTATCTTACTGCACTGGCTTATCGAATATTTACTCATATGCTTTTCAGCTATATGCCATATTTTACTTCTGATTTTCTTTCCTCTGAAAATTCCCAGTAGTATTTTGCTACCAAGTGCTATTATTCCACCGTGCTTTTCCGGTACAACCTGTGCCAGAAATAAAGAGTATATCATAGCCCACAACTTTTGTGTTTTTCTTTTAAAACCTTCAGGACATCCATCAAGTGGAAAAACATCCATAACCAGTCCGTGAGGAATATCAAGGTGTGCCTGATTAGCTTTAACACAGGTACCCTCTGTATCTACGATGGTTGTAAAAATATTTCCAGTAAAAATTTTATCGTTGGTTTTTAGACATAAAAAACGTTTATTATCAGAATATTTTTCCCAAAGCTCAGGGAGTTTTTCATAATCATTTCTGGGCATAAAAACATCAATATCATCATCCCACGGAATAAACCCCTTATTCCTTAAAGAGCCTATACAACAGCCACCGCAAAAATAAAAAAGAAGATTATGTTTATCACAGAATTCTTTAAAATATACAAGAGCATCAAGCTCTTTTAGCTGTAATTCTCTAAGTTGTTGGGGGGTAAATTCTACCATCTCCATTAAAAACTACACCTCTTATACGTTGATATAACAACAGAATGTGTATTTACTCTGGTGTTATTGTTAGTTCTCCATATAATATCTTTTCACCTGTCTTATTCTCTTTTTTGCCCTAATAAGATTATCTTTACGAATTGGCAGGTGAAATATTCCAATCAAAGTACCTATTCCATAGGCAATATGCAATGCAGGAAAAATCAAAGGCAACAAAGCAAATTCTTTACATCTTTTTTCACTTTTCATTGCATTAAATGTTATATAACCATCAAAAAGCAAGTACGCCCCAAGCAACAAAACTAAAAACAATGGATGTCCAACCACAGCCATCAATAAACAAACAACAATACCGAGAACAAAAAATAATGGCACAAAGTGAAACAAGGACAAACATTTTGGATACTCTTTTACAGTCAATCCAATCCAATAACCATTACCGTATTTTTGCTTTATCATTTGGGGAAGATCGCTTCTTATGTATTGGTATGAGATAATATCGGGACTGCAACAAATTTTGTAACCTGCCTTGGTAAGTCTGTAATGGAATTCATTATCCTCAGTACGCCCTAAAGCCTCATTGAAACCACCAACTCTGGCAAAAACTTCACGGCGGTATGCACCATTAAAAATACTGTTTATGTATTTTTTTTCTGACTGCAAATTACGATATTTTGCAAAACTTCCACCAAACATACACTCTTCTGCCGCCAGTAAAGTATTATCCCAAGGCTTGTCCTTCACCGGAATATTAGGTCTGCCACCGCCACAAACATATTCTCCACTTGAGATGACATCCACATTGGATTGAACAAAATCAGTAGGAATTTTTGCGTGTGCATCAACTTTAATAATAATATTACCGGTAGTATTCAGCAAAGCAGTGTTCCAACCTGTCGCCTGATTGCTTTTATAATTATCAACTATCTTTACATCAAAAAAATCATTTTTCTCTGCAAATCTTTCCATAATGTTTCTTGTCTTATCAGTAGAACCGTTATTCACAAGCACCAGTTCAATTTTATTGTGTGCATAACTCTGATTTCTTATATCTTCAAACAGCCCTTGTAGAAACCGTTCTTCATTATATGCAATGACACATAGTGTAACCAACATAAAAAAGTCCACCTCATATACTGAAACGTGGGTAGTTTTATAACAAACCGCACATTACCCATTATGGTCTTTTATTATAACACTATTTTCATCAATAATAAAGTTTTTTTCAGTTGTTTGTAAATTATTTTTAAAATTAAAACTATTTTGTGTTAGATATTGTTCACATCGGTACCATTTATAGGAGTATTCGGGTAATTAATTTGATTTTCATTATTTGAAAAAGAATTATTTACATCAAAGTAATTATTATTGCTTTCGTTTTTCTGTTCATCTGTAAAGTTAGCACTGTTTATATTATTATTCATATCTGAATTGCTATAATTATTGTAGAATTGTTTCTCACTTACAGGTTGTTGATTAATTCCGAAATTAACAGCTATTGGATTATAGGGTGATTGAAGGTTACTTTTTTCCATATCATAGATATACGAATAGCTAAGTATTGCACTATGTTTAAAATAAGGATATACAAAAACTACCGGAAGTACAAAAAAACAAAACAATCCCCATATAATATAAGAAAGATATAGACTGATTACTCTACTATAATTCTTTTTCACCATATAAATTGAAGCCTTGATAAGGTCATTTTCTTTTTTGTATTTCATATCTGCAACATATAAATACTGAGTCATAATATAGCGTCTTGAAATTAAAAAATATGCCACAACTGCACCTATACCAAGCCACACAGCACAAATCTGGAAAACCACTTTGTATTGTGGAATAGATTCAGCACAAGCAATCATAGCCACAGCGGGAAGAAAACAAACTACAAGCCACATACCTTTTTTCACAAGAAGAAGAAGATTTATCTGCACTGTGTCAATATATCTTCCCTTTGCAAAATAATAGAAAATATTTTGAATATCACCTGTATTTGAATCTCGACATTCAGATATAAACCTTATATAACCTGTATAAACAGGTGATAGCAATATAAGGACAGCAACACCTATAAGCGAGAATACTCCACACAATGCTATATTCAAAGTATTTTTTTCCATTCCCTCTTCTACAAAAACTGAACCTATACTTGCAAAAACAAACATAATACCAAAAGCTGTCAGAACAAGTAAAAAACCGGTAATAGACTTTACCCAGTTATCTTTTGCCAGAATATCTTTTGCTTGCTTTTTTAATTGATTCTCTGCACTCATTATATAATCACTTCCTAAAATTTACTTTAAATTATTGGTAAACATTCTGTACATAGCCTCCAGACAAATCTGTGCGTGTAAGAAAAACTTTTCTTCATTCAGTGATTCATCCGGCTTATGCATATTTGAATAGTCATCGGGAAAAACAGGTCCAAAGGCTACTCCCCTGTTCTTAAGTGAACGTGCATAAGTACCTCCGCCTGTTGAATATATATTCGGGACTTCACCTGTAATCTCCTGATATGATTTCTTCAGAACAGATATAATCGGGCTATCCTCAACAACATTCAATGGTTCAAGATGACTTTCCACATTTAGAGTAAGATTAAACTCTTCTGCTTTTTGTTGTAAAATATTTACTAATTTTTCATAACTTGATGATACAGGGTAACGAATATCAACTTTTACCTGTGCTGTTTCTTCAGTTATATTTATGACACCTACATTAAGAGTTAGTGTGCCTGAGCGACTATCTCCACAATCAATGCCAAGCAAACTACCATCAGTTGTTGTTCCTATATATTTGTTGATAAAAGCAGGTATATCACCAAGCTTTTCTTCATCAAAAACTTCGGCAATCAGCTTTATTGCATTCGTTATAGCATTAAAACCTTTGTCAGGTTCCATAGCGTGAGCGGCTTTACCTTTTGAGATAATTTTAAATCTATCATTGTTTTTTTCTATTTCAAAACTATCTGCTTTATCAACAGCAGAATTAAACTTTTCTTTCAATGTAAATACAGCTTTATCAGGTACAGCATTTACAGCACTTCCGCCCTTAGCATTTAAAATAACCTTACTATTATTTTTGCCTGTTAAAGAAATTTGGATAATTCCCTTTTCACAACTACAAATACCATAATCAGAATCAGGAGTAAAGCTAATATCAGGAACAGGCTCATTTGAAAAATACTTCTGAACATCAGTCATTCCTGTTTCTTCATTGGTACCAAGAATAAGTCTTATCGTGCTGTCAGCTACAATATTATTGTCTTTTAAAACCTTTAGACAATACATAGCCACTACCGCAGAACCTTTATCATCTGCAATTCCTCTTCCGTATAATCTTCCATTTTTATGTGTAAGCTCAAATGGTGGTACACTCCAACCCTCTCCGGCAGGCACAACATCAAGATGTGTAAGCACACCACACAATTTTTCTCCTGTGCCATATTGAATGTGGCCAGCAATGTTTTCAATATTTTTTACATCAAGTCCCATTTCACTACCACGCTTGAGCATATATTCCAGTGCCTGGCGAGGTTTTTCACAACCTTCTACCGACACTGAATTAATAGCTATAACCTCTGCTAAATCTTTTAAAATATCTTCTTTGTAATCCAATATTTTTTCACCAAAAGACATCTTAAACACCTCCATTGGTTTCATACATTTATTTTTATTATAAAAACTTATTTCTGAATATTATTTTCAGATTCGCAGATAGAATCTGTTACATTACATTTTGTAAAATTAGATAAAGAATTATTTTTCCGTAGATTTTCTTTTATAATAGCCTTTTCTCTTAAAGAAAGTTCATTTCTTACAATCCTAAACTTTCTACCCTTTTTCAAAGATTTTTCACCTGTTTTTCTTTCATATAGTTTTAATATCCCTACATATGCAATAAATATTACAATGGACACGCCCGTTATTACTATACCTGTTGATAGTCCGGGAGTTTTGTAGGTGAAAGTTATCTCACTTACCTGATTTGCAGGTACTTCAACAGCCATAAATCCTACATTAACCTTTTCTATATCTACATCTTTTCCGTTAACCTTGGCACTCCATCCATTTTCGTAAGGCACACTGAAAAATACAAGAGTATTTTCATCTTTATCCGTGCGGTCAATAGAAGCTCTGAAACCGGTCTTAGTGTATTCAAACTCACTGCAAGATTCACTCTTTCGCTCCTGGCAATCTTTGAAATATTCATTTTTTGTATATGTGAAACTATGAGAGTTTTCCAATTTATCCTGTGTAAAACTATATTTTTTTATCTGATCCTCAGAAAGTACCATAGCTTTAAGCATCAACTTAGCTCTATCACTTGTCGGGCATACTTCATAGTCTATTTCTGAAATATAACTGTCATAACAAAATCCCATTGGAATGTAGTACTCATTTTCCCAAATTTCAAATTCGCTCTGCTTATCATAATATTTCCAACCCGGCATAGCAGTTACACCATTTTCTGTACAAAAATCGTCTGAATCTCCCACATAATCTACAAGCCAGCGTGTAGATGTGAGTGAACGCACAGCATATTCACTTGTTTCAGGACGTGAAGCAACATCTCTACTCACACCTATATTGTTATAAAATTCCATAACAGAACCCGGAACAACACTATGGAATGTCTGTATGGTAGGCAGTTGCCAGAACATAGCAGAATTATCCATCATCTCATAAAAATCTGTGCGAACATTTTCTGAATTCGGTAGGTCAATATCATCTTTATGGTTAATTACTAGGGCATTCATATAATTTTTAGAATCATAACCATAGCTTTTTCCCACTGCAACTATATAAATAGTATATCCTGCTGAAATAACACATACCAGAACAATACTTACTATCGCCATTAGTTTTTTCTTTTTCAAAGTAAGTGCAACTATCACTGCCAGAAGTACAAGTGATAAAATTGCAATTCCTGTGTGAACCCAAAATATAATCTCATTATCCATCAAACCGTAAGTACAGTTTTTTTCTCCATTCAGTTCTTCTGTTTTAGTTGGCATAAATCCTATTACCATTACAAGAAAAGCCGTTAATGCAGTGGTTATTCCTATTGCAGATGGCCAGTTTACTGTTGTATCCTCCAAAGAAATTATAGTAGCTAAACAAAGCATAAGAACAAGCATATACATCCATCTTGCATAGTACTGCACATTGAATATCTGAAACATACTATTGAGTATAGGTATAAACGCTATAAACACAAGTAAAGATATAAGTTTTTTAAGCCAATGCTTATTCTTTCTTGTCATAAATGCAACAACACCTGTTATACTAAACAACGGCAACCAGCCTGAAAGAGAGCCCCATTTTGTATTTGAGTCAGGTGTAAATGTAGGATATGCTGGCAATTCCGAAGGAAATAAAAACGCTGTCAGAATATTTATATATCGTTGAGCATTGTTATATACAAGTGCATCCCAACCTCCAAGAGTATCGCTTACTCTGCTATTTTCAGTAACGCAAAAGATTGATGGAAGCAGAATAACAGCAGTTGCGACAAGTCCCAATACAGCTTCAAAAATCAAATAAAGAAAATTTTTGATTTTAAGTTCATAACTACCCGAAAAAATTTTCACAAACCAATATATAATTACAAAAACTACTTGTCCAACAAAAAAATAGTAGTTCATTATGCAACTGCCAAATACAGCAAGTGCAACAACACCACGTCTGTTATTTTCAAAAAGCTCATCTACTGCTGCAAGCAAAAGTGGAAAAATTATCATTGCTTCGTGAAAATGATTAAAGAATATATTAAAGCAGGTAAATCCCGAAAAAGCATACAGCAATCCACCAAGTACTGCAAAATTTTTGTCATATGTATAACGTCGCAGATACACATAAGCAGTAAATGACATACAAGCAGTTTTTAAAATTAAAAGTGGGCCCATAAGATAAGGTACAGCCTGACTTGGAAAAAGCATAGTCAACCAGAAAAAAGGACTTCCTATAAGGTAAAAAGAGTAAGAACCTATTAAATTAGCACCAAGGTCTGTATTATGACTCCACCCTATATTTCCACTTTGAATTGTATCGTGTACAAGCTGATAAAAAGGTATTTGCTGTACATTAAAATCTCCATAGTATAAAAATAATCCGTTGTCATATATCATAAACGGAACGTATATTACAGTTGCAACAAGTAGCCCGAGCAAAAATGCCTTTAATCCATAAAAAGATTTTTTTCTTTTTTCAAGCCTACCGCAATGTATTTTTATAGCAGTCATCCCCTCACCTCATCAGAATAAAATTGATTTTATAAATTTACAAATACTACTTTATTTTAACATATACCAGACAAAAATGCACTACTCTTTTAATTTGTCAAAATAAATTTACAATTAGGTTCACAACAAAACAGGCAGTTACCTAAAAGCAACTGCCTACAATAACCTTATTCGACAAAAAACAACAAATTATATATTTATAAGAAATGTTATTATTCTTCCATTTGTCTTCCCAAAAATGATGATGCACTTTGTGCCAGTTTTATGTCAGATTCAGAAGGAACACTTTTATTGTCTGAACATAACATTATTACACTGCCAGTAACATCTCCTGCCGCTATAATTGGATACACAAGTAACGCATTATAATCCATACCCTCAACAGGCTGGAGTGGTAATTTATCTCCACTTGAATTATAGCTTTGTCTATTTTCCATAAGTTCTTCAGTTAATGAAGTTATACGTCTTTCTAAAAATTCACGCTTTGAAACACCTGCCGCTGCAACAATATGGTCACGATCACTTATTAAGGTAGCTAATCCTGCTGTTTTACTTAATACCTCAGCATATGTGCTTGCGAAACTACTAAGCTCACCCACAGGAGAATATTTTTTAAAAATAACCTCACCATCAGAATCTGTATAAATCTCCAGAGGATCCCCCTCTCTTATGCGTAAAGTACGTCGTATTTCCTTGGGAATAACTATTCTTCCCAGATCATCTATTCTGCGAACTATTCCTGTTGCCTTCATATATAAAACTCCTTTAATTTTCAAGTTGTAAAAATATTGTTTGTCGTTTTATATAATTTATACCACAAAAATCTGTACTGTAAAAAAATAGATTATTTTCTCTTGTTGCAAAATTATGACTTTTTAATTATCTTCCTCAACATTTTCGATAGAACCAATAAAAAACGGGTTATTGCCATAGTAGGAAACAACCCGTAAAAATTTTATAATTATTCAACACCCATAAGTTTTTTACCTGCTTCAACCAACTGGTCTGCAATAGATGTAGCCTCTACCTCATCTTTACCTACTGCTGTAATATACAGCTTAATCTTAGGTTCAGTACCACTCGGTCTTACTGTAATTGAACAGCCATCATCAAGCATATATGCAATTACATTTGATTTAGGCAACTTAATTTCATCAACTGTGCCATTAATTTTATCGGTCTTTGCACTAAGTTTGTAGTCATTAACAATCTCAATTTTTCTACCGAGAATTTCAGTAAGCTCACTGTCAGTACGAAGATCGTTCATAATTGAACTCATTTTCTCTAATCCACTTGCACCTTCAAACTCAAAGCTAACTGTCTTATTCTTATAATAACCAAACTCACTATAAAGCTCTGTAATAACATCATCCAAAGATTTACCCTGTGTTCTGTAATAAGCAGCCATTTCACAAATAAGCATAGAAGCAACAACGGCATCCTTATCTCTTACGTAAGTACCTGCAAGATAACCATAACTCTCTTCAAACCCAAAGATATATCTTTCTTCCTGTCCTGCATTTTCAAGTTCAAGAATCTGTTCACCAATATACTTAAAGCCTGTAAGAACGTTTCTGAGTTCGCAACCGTACTTTTCACAGATTTTTGTAACAAGCTCTGTGGTAACAATAGTCTTAACAACAAAAGGATTTTTAGGCAGATTATTAAGCGATTTTCTGCAAGACAAAATATAATTTGTCAACATAATTCCTGTTTCATTACCTGTCATAAGACGGAATGAACCATCGTGCAATTTAACTGCAATACCAACTCTGTCAGAATCAGGATCAGTAGCTAAAAGAAGATCTGGCTGTTCCTTTTCACACAAATTAAGACCAAGTTGTAAAGCCTCACGAATTTCAGGGTTAGGATAAGGGCAGGTTGTGAAATTACCATCAGGATTCTCCTGCTCTTTAACAATAATAACATCCTCAACGCCTGTTTCTGCAAGAACACGTCTTACAAGTTTGTTTCCTGCACCGTTAAGAGGAGTATAAACAACTTTCAAGCCTGCCCCCTGACAAATGCCGGGATTAACTGACTGTTTTTTTACATTTTCGATATAGCTATCGTATACACTGTCCTCAATATATTCAATAGTACCGTCTGCAAGACCTTGCTCAAAGTCAATGATTTTAACATCATTGAACATATCAATACTCTGAATTTCAGAGTAAACTGCATCTGCACTTTCGTCTGTCATTTGACATCCGTCACTGCCATAACATTTATAACCATTGTATTTTGCAGGATTATGGCTTGCTGTTACCATTATACCAGCCTGACATTTCAACTCTCTTACGCAGAAAGAAACAACAGGTGTAGGCTGAAGTTCTTTAGCAACATATGCCTTTATTCCATTTGCAGCAAGAACCTTTGCAGCCTCTTTTACAAATACATCTGATTTTATTCTTGAGTCGCCTGCTATTGCAACAGCAGCGTTTTTATAATTTTTCTTTAAATAATTAGCAAGACCTTGTGTAGCATAACGAACAACATATATGTTCATTCTGTTTGTTCCTGCACCAATTACGCCTCTAAGACCCGCTGTACCAAATTCAAGCTCTCTGTAAAATCTGTCATAAATAGCATTTTCATCATCTTTAATACTTTCAAGCTCTACAATAAGGTCTTTGTCCTCAACGGCATTCTCAAGCCAAAGGCTGTAAAGTTCATTGGTATTCATTCTTATTACGCTCCTTACTTAACATAAATAATCTAAAATAGAAATTAATTTATATAAAATAACCTAAACATAGACAAAATAGTTGATTAATAAAACTATACCAATAAATAATAACATAATGCGTCAAAAATTTCAATTACTACTTTTCAATAATTTGCAATAATAAATAAAATTTTCCAATACGAATACGTCAAAAAGATTAACAAAATAAATATAATAATCAATAATTTACAATAAGGTTAAAATAATTTTATCCACTTTTGTTGCAATATAATCAAATTTATTATAAAATCAATTAATTAAACATTATGCACATTTATAATATCGTGGAATAAGGAATGACTGTTTTATGAAAAGTATTTTAAAAAAATTTATGATTATTCTGTCCATTGTGACAATATTATTCAGTACATCTCTTTTTGTAGGTTGTAACAACACCTCGAACACTGAACCTAATACTCCTACAATAAGTGCCCAGATCGAAAAAGACAACGAAAGCATATTAAAAAAAGCAGATAATAATATATATGCTGCTGTTATAGAATACCGATGTACACTAAACGATTTTAAAAAATATAACATTTCTAAGGATGTCTATACAAGAATAACTTCATCTGTATATATTTCAGATGTTGAAAATGATATTGGCATACCTGTGTTAAGAAAGATTGATGGGATGTACTATTCAGTTCATCCCATCAAAGATGACAATGGAGATATTCTGTATGGTTTTATTCTGTATGAAAACAATGGTGCTGTTGTTGATGGTTGGTGTACAGACAAACTTCATACTATAACTGACTTTTCAGATTTAAAACAAGGGGACAAATTAAGCAAAGTTAACAAAATAGATCCCTACCATTGTTTTATGGAAAATATAAGCGAAAACACTGCCACAAGTTATCACAAACTTCCTGATGGCAAACAATATGTAATTCAATATAAACGTAAATCTGAAAACAGCGAATATGTAATCACTTATGCACGACAAAAAGATGACTCTTGTCTTTTTACAAAAAAGTTGTATGACAATGATATGGAACTTATAAAATGATAACAAAAACACTCCACAATAGCCATAGAGCTAAGGTGCGGAGTGTTTTTGTTATAATATACAGTTTATACAGCAACTTCAAAGGTTGTAAATCCTTCATCACATTTTACAGATATTGTGCCGTGATGATTTTCAACAATTTGTTTTGCTATGGCAAGTCCTAAACCATAGCGATTATTTTCTCTTGAACGTGATTCATCTGCTCTGTAAAAACGTTCAAAAATCTTGTTTCGCAATTCAATAGGAATAGGTTCTCCTGTATTGGTAACAGTTATATGGCACTTATTTTTTACTCGTTCGGCATTAACGGTTACCGTACCTCCTTCTGAACAATGCTTAACGGCATTATCGGTAAGAATTGCAACTACTTGTTTAAGCTGTTGTTCGTTACCATTTATATATATTTCGTTTTCAAGTTCACATTCAAGTACAACTCCCTTTTCAAAAGCAACACTTTCAAAAGGCATTGTAACTTCCATAATAGCATTACAGATATCAAATCTGTTCATAAGAGTTTTATCACTCTGCATCTCAATTCGTGCAAGTGTAAGCAGACTATTAACTAACTTACTCATTCGGTCAGACTCAGAACGTATATATGCCAACCACTTATTATCACCTATCTCACCTTCAAGAATATCAGCATTTGCACTTATAACCGCAATAGGAGTTTTCAGTTCGTGACTTGCATCTGATATAAACTGCTTTTGCTTGTTAAAAGTTTCCTCTACCGGCTTGATAATCCACATTGACACAAGCAAAGACAAAAAGAAAATCAGGGCTGCTCCAACAATCATAATAATAACAGAGGTAATAACCATAGTGCTTAGGCTTTTCACAGTAATACTGTTATCCATAAAACTTACAGCATAACCTGTACCAAATTCTCCATAATTAAGTTCTGTTACATTATAAATAAGGTTTAAGATATCTCCTCGTTTTGCAGATTTTGAAAGTACCGTTTTAGTAAATCCTAAAATCTGTTCATATGAATACTTACTGTTATTCTCGGTAGCTATACTGGTAACTTTCCCGTTAGGATTTACAAACGCAATATATACTTCTGAATAACCATATCCATTATCATCGTAATAATAATATCCGTTACTTCCAAAATGGTTATCAATTATATTACGCTGAACAAGCACAGATGATGTTACACGGTCAAGTCTTTTATAAGCATCGTCCATATTTACATTGTAATTAAAAATATTAACTGCCAACAAAATTCCAAACAAAACAAATGATAAAATCAAAGTCAACACAGCTACCAACTTTATTCTTAGCCGTTTTATCATTTGCTTTCCTCCAGAGTGTATCCAAGCCCTCTTACAGCCTTAATGGCAACCTTTGAACCAATAAATTTGATTTTCTTTCTTGTAAAAGAAACATAAACTTCGGCATTGTTGTATTCACTATCGCTGTCAAGTCCCCACAACTTTTCAACAATTTGTTCTTTGGTTACAATTTGATTTTTATTTTTAAGTAAAAATTCCAAAAGCTGAAATTCCTTTACTCCCAGTTTCATACTTTTACCTGTGCTTTTGCAAGAAATCTCTCCAATACTGGTATTAAGCTCTAAATCTCCAAAGGACATTATATTACTTTCAATTTCTCCTTTTCGCCTTGTTATCGCTCTCAGCCTTGCCAACAGCTCTTTTGTTTGAAACGGTTTTGTCATATAGTCGTCTGCACCATAGTCAAGACCTCGCACTTTATCGTCAAGTTCGCTTTTGGCTGTAAGCATTAAAACAGGCGTTTCTACTCCTTCTTTTCTCAAATTGTCAAGAACCTGAAAGCCATTCATTTCAGGCAACATAACATCAAGCACAATGGCATCATAAATGCCTGTAAGTGCCTGATAAAACCCTTCTTGTCCATCTGTTGCTATATCAACTGTGTATTTCTCTTTTTTCAGAATTTCTCTGAGTGCATCTGCAAGACTGTATTCATCTTCAACTACAAGAATACGCATATACTTGTCCTCCTTACTTATAAAAATTTCTTTTCAATTTAAAATTGATTATAACATAATACATTACAAAAGTCACACAGGTTTCAAAATATAACAATCATTTAATAATTGGTTGTCAGTAAGTATTCTTTTATGTTATAATGTTGGTAATAAAAACCCGAAGGAGGTTATTTTATATGAAATATGATATATCAAATGCCACTCTTGTAAAAAAAGAAGAAATCGCAAAAGGTATCTTTGATTTTGTTCTGGAATGTCCTGTTCTTGCCAAAAAGGCTAAAGCTGGACAGTTTGCACATATTGCAATACCCGGTAAAACATTACGCAGACCTATTTCTATATGTGACACTACCGAAAAAACATTGAGAATTGTTTTTCAGGTTAAAGGTGAAGGTACCGAAATTCTGTCACAAAGCAAAGTAGGAGATGACATTGACATCTTAGCACCTTTAGGACACGGTTTTGAAATTCCAAAAGGCAAAAAAATTGCCTTTATAGGTGGTGGTATTGGTGTACCCCCTATGCTGTACAGTGCAAAACAAGCTGACAGTGCTATTGCAGTACTTGGTTTCAGAAATAAAGATGCTATTATTCTAACTGAGGATTTTGAAAAAGTATGTGAAAAGGTTTATGTAACAACTGATGACGGTAGTGCAGGAATTCACGGATTTACAACTGATGTACTTAAAGAAATCATCAATGATGTAGATTTGGTGTGTGCCTGTGGACCTACACCAATGCTTAAAGCTATTGCACAGATTTGTAAAGATAATAACAAACCTTGTCAAGTTTCTTTAGAAGAGAGAATGGGTTGTGGTATTGGTGCTTGTCTTGTGTGTGCTTGCAAAACTCTGGACAAAAATGGTAATGCTGAACATAGCCACGTTTGTAAAAAAGGCCCTGTATACAACGCAGAGGAGGTAGTTTGGTAATGGCAGATTTAAAAGTAAAAGTATCAGGAATAGAATTCAATAACCCTCTTATAGCAGCTTCAGGAACATTCGGATTTGGAAGAGAATACAATGAATTTTATTCTCTTTCAGTTCTTGGCGGAATTTCTTGTAAAGGTATAACACTCACCTCACGTCCCGGTAATCCTGCCCCTAGAATTGCCGAAACTCCATCAGGTATTCTCAATGCGGTCGGACTTCAGAACCCGGGTGTTGACCATTTTATTAAAGAGGATTTGCCTTGGCTTAAGAAACAAGATACTGTTATTATTGCTAACATTGCAGGCAACAGTTATGAGGACTACTGCAAAATGGCAGAAAAGCTCTCTGACACAGACGTAGATATGATTGAACTGAATATCTCTTGTCCAAATGTAAAAAGCGGTGGAGTACAGTTTGGCACTTCCTGCGAAAGTGTTGGCGCAATTACAAAAGAAGTACGCAAATATTGTAAAAAGCCACTTATAATTAAGCTGTCACCAAATGTTACAGATATTGTTTCAATAGCACAGGCAGCTGAAGCTGAGGGTGCAGATGCTATCTCTATGATAAACACCCTTACAGGTATGCGTATAGATATAAATACAGGCAGACCAATCATAAGAAACAACACAGGCGGTTTGTCAGGTCCTGCGGTATTCCCTGTGGCTGTAAGAATGGTATATCAGGTTGCACAGGCTGTTAACATACCTATAATCGGTATGGGCGGAATTTCAACCTGGCAAGATGCAGTTGAAATGATGATTGCCGGTGCAACAGCATTACAAATAGGTACAGTTCTCTTTAAAGACCCTTATGCACCTGTTAAGATAACTGAAGGTATAAATAATTTCCTTGACGAAAAGGGAATTAAATCTGTAACTGAACTTACAAAAACTATAAAGTCTTGGTAAAGAACTATGATTATATTAGCAGTAGATCTTGGAAAAGCACGCACAGGACTTGCTGTGTGTGATAAGGGTGAATTACTTGCCTCTCCACTTGGCACCATTGAAGAAAAGCATATGGAAAAAGTTGCAGAAAAGGTTGCAGTTATAGCAAAAGAAAGAAAAGCTGAATTGATTGTGATAGGATTACCTAAAAATATGGATGGTTCAGAAGGAGAAAGTGCCATAAATGCACGAGCTTTCGCACAACAACTTCAGGAACTTTGTATGCTACCTGTTGAAATGCAGGACGAGCGTGGAACCACTATTACCGCTCATAATTTTCTCAATACTACCGATACTCGAGGCAAAAAACGTAAAAAGGTAGTTGACACCGTAGCCGCAACTATAATACTTGAGGATTATCTTAATTACAGAAAAAATCAGATAAAAAATTGATTTTATTAAGCTCTTAAACAATGATTAATATAAACTCAAAGGCTTAAATCATATAACAAATACAGGCTTTTGAGTTTATAAAATCTTCTGTCAATCCCTTTATTTTTGTTAATAAAAAATTAACTAAAAAATCTCTTTTTAAATACTTGATTTTTGATGTGATATATATTATAATTAGTATTGCAATCGCTTTGGCGGTTAACTGAGCAAGTCAGAATTAGAATTCCTATGTAAATGTGAACGACAGGCCCTGTACGATTGGGTGCTGTGAACCATGTCAGGCGGGGAACCGAGCAGCATTAAGCAGATTTCTTGATGCGATACAGTAAGTCTGCCGTTCGCATTTGCACAGGGAGTGACCGTCTGTCTTGCTCTTTTATTTTATACTAAAACTTTTATTAGTTATTTCCAAATAAAAGATTTTTCAGAAAGGCAGGTTACATCTATGTATCAGGTATTGTACCGCAAATGGCGGCCAAGAATATTTGAGGACGTGGCAGGACAGCCACAAGTAACTGTCACTTTGAAAAATGAGCTTAAATCCGGAAGAATTAATCACGCCTACCTTTTTACAGGCTCTCGTGGTACAGGAAAAACTACCTGTGCCAAAATTATGGCTAAAGCTGTAAACTGTCTTAATCCAAAAGATGGTGACCCTTGTGGTGAATGTGAGATCTGCAAAGGAATTGACGATGGCTCTGTTCTGGATATTGCTGAGATAGATGCAGCAAGCAACAACGGTGTGGATAACATACGTACCATTATAGAAGAAGCGGCTTTCACACCAACAAAAACAAAATATAGAGTTTACATTATTGATGAAGTTCATATGCTTTCGGCAGGTGCTTTTAATGCGTTACTGAAAACTCTTGAAGAGCCTCCCTCTCATGTTGTGTTCATTCTTGCAACAACAGAGGTTCATAAATTGCCTGCTACGATTCTTTCAAGATGTCAGCGTTTTGATTTTCACAGAATTCCATCACAGAATATTGCAGACAGATTAAAGTTTGTTTCACAACGTGAAAATGTAAATCTTGATTATGATGCCGCATTGCTTATAGCCTCTGTTTCTGATGGTGCTTTGCGTGATGCTCTGTCATTACTTGACAGATGTATTGGTGTAAGTAGCAATATCACCACACAGGTTGTTCACGAAACAGCAGGACTAGCAGGTCACGGTCATTTATTTGAACTTACAGACTTTATAATAAACAAAGATACAACTTCTGCTTTGAAGTTGTTAGAAAGTCTTTATAATGAGAGTAAGGATATGGGTAGACTTTGTGAAGAGTTTATTGACCATTTCAGAAACTTAATGCTGTTAAAAACAATGGATAATCCTGAATCGCTTCTCATTTTATCCACACAAGAAAAAGAACGTGCAAAACAGCAGTCTGATAATCTGTCACTTGAAGATATAATATATATAATGGATATTCTTCAAGCTGGTTTCGATAGAATGTTCAGGGGCGGTAATAAACGTACCGAAATGGAGCTTTCTTTGATAAAGCTAACATCTCCCCAACTAGATACATCCGTTGAGGCTTTAACAGCTAGAATAGCAAAGCTTGAAAGAATTATAAAGCGTGGAGTGCCTGTACAACAATCAGTACAACCAAACGAATCATCTAAGGCAGAAAAAACAGATAATCCCATAGATTATACCTCTACCACACAAATTATTCCAAACAATGTAAATATAGGTATATCACCTGAAACTATATCTGCAAACAATGTATCAGAAAATTCACAATATTCAAGATCTGTTGTTAAACAAACAACAGCTGATTATGATACAATTATTAAAAATGCAGTTCCTATGGAGGACTGGCAAGAGGTGTTGAATATACTGAAAACATATTCAATTACCATTGCAACTTCATTTAAGAATACAAAGGCGTATATCAGCGGTGATTATATACTGATAGACTCCGATAATCAACTTGCGTTCAAATTGCTTAAACAACCCTCTCAAAGAGAACGAATGAGAGAAGCTGTGCGTGAGGTAACAGGAAGAGTATATAAACTAGGACCTTATAAAAAGCAAGAACCGCAAGAACAACAGAGCGACCCTATGTCTGAGTTTTTACAAAAAGCAAAACAAGCAGGGGTACCTGTTGAAGAAGAATAACATATTTGAAAGGAAGAAAAAATTATGAAAGCAAGAATTCCAAGAGGCGGAACACCTACAAATCTTCAGCAGATTGCAAAGCAGGCACAAAAAATGCAAGAGGAAATGGATACAGCAAGCACAGAGCTTGAAGGAAGAGAATATACAGCTACCGCTGGAGGAAGTGCAGTAGACGTAGTTGTTACAGGTAAAATGGAAATTAAATCAATCAATATTAAGCCTGAGGTTGTAGATCCTGAGGATATAGAAATGTTAAGTGACCTTATCATCGCTGCTACTAACGAGGCTTTGAGAAAGGCTGCTGATGATAAGGCAGAAACAATGGAGAGAATTTCAGGCGGACTTAACATTCCGGGATTGTTTTGATAATGTCATCATACAATATAGCACCCCTTGCACGTCTTGCCGAACAGTTTGAACGATTGCCAGGTATAGGCTCAAAAACAGCACAACGTCTTGCCTATTATGTTTTGAAAATGCCAAAGGAAAAAGCCGTAGAATTTTCTCAAACTATTTTATCGGCACACGAAAACATACATTATTGCAGTGAGTGCTGTAATCTTACCGACAAAGAGAAGTGTTCAATCTGTGAAAATAAAAAGCGTGATCATTCAACAATATGTGTTGTTGAGGACCCCAGAGATGTTATGGCTATGGAACGCACTCAGGAATATAACGGAGTTTATCACGTTCTTCACGGTGCTATGTCACCGCTTAACGGAATTGGCCCTGAACAACTCACAATAAAGGAGCTTCTTGCTCATATACAAAAACAAACTGTTGAAGAGGTTATTATGGCAACCAACCCTACAATAGAAGGTGAAACAACCTCTATGTATATAAGCAAACTGTTAAAACCATTAGGTATTAAGGTAACTCGTCTTGCCTATGGTATTCCTGTTGGCGGTGACCTTGAGTATGCTGATGAGGTAACTTTATTAAGGGCTCTTGAAGGCAGATGTGAACTTTAACAACAAGTTTAAAAAATCAATAAATTATTTGCCATAATTTTGAACTTAAGAAAAATCAACAAAATTCTGTTGCAAACACACTTTATTAGTGATACAATCAAAGAATGAAGGGAGGATTTCACCAATGGCTAAGGAAAACACAAAAACAATAGCTCAAAACAAAAAAGCTCACCACGATTATTTCATAGTGGAAAGTATGGAAGCTGGTATTGAACTTGTTGGCACAGAGGTGAAATCCTTGCGTGCTGGCAGAGTTAACCTAAAGGATTCTTGGTGCTCAATTACTGGCGGAGAACTTTTTGCCAATGGAGTACACATAAGTCCATATGAACAGGGTAATATATTTAACAAAGACCCAATGCGAGTACGCAGACTTCTTATGCACAAACGTGAAATAATGAGATTGTTTGGTCTTATAAAGCAAGATGGATATTCTCTTATTCCGATATCTCTGTATTTTAAGGGTTCAAAGGTCAAAATGCAGATTGGACTTTGTAAAGGTAAAAAACTTTATGATAAACGTGCTGATATTGCGGCAAAAGATGCTAAACGTAATATTGAGCGACATCTTAAAGAGCAGTTTAAGTAAAAAATCACCTATTTTCTACGTCCTGCCATAATTTTATTTTAACATAAATTAAATATGGGGGTGTAAAGGTTTCGACAGGGGTTGTAAGCCCTGGTAAGCGAGTAGTGGTGCGGAACCACTTTAAAATCCGCAATTTTTAAATAATAAACGACAACAATAAAGTTGCTCTAGCTGCCTAAGTTGCAGCTCGTCACACTGAGAAGTACCACAGTCTCTTTGGTGGCGTCGATTAGTGGTGAACGTGAACAAAGCAGTGTCTTGAGTTTTGTCATGCATTAAAGACTACCGTAGCGCTCAGCCTGTTAATGGGCGTAGTGTGAGGGGAATCCTAAAACATTAACTACACTCGTAGAAAGCCTTGGTAAACAGCCTTTGGACAGGGGTTCGACTCCCCTCACCTCCACCAAACAAGTATTGGACGAACACCTACTTTTTCAGCGGCGGCTTTGCCGTCAAGGTGATGCTCTAATACGAAACAGAAAACCGCCATCTTAGATGAAAGTCTAAGGTGGCGGTTTTGCGTAGGGATAAGTTTTTACAAAAATTGAAAACATGTTATAATATAAATATAGCCAAAATGAAAAACAACGTATAAAGGAGAATTATATGTGGGAAAATATTGATATAGACAGACACTATACTGGAGTTTTTAAAATTTTAGAAGAAGATATATCGGGCGAACTAATTTACAACAAACAAAATGGAGTGATTCTATTAAATCTTGTAAAGGAAGTGTGTTCAAATTCTTTCTTTGGGAAAAGTTATGCCGCTTTACCGTTTATCACAGGAAAGCTGAACACTGGAACAGTAGTAACTCTTTTTAATAATCGTTGTAGTAAAAATCATACACAAGCATTTAACAATCAACGACTTGTTTTTGTTTCTGAATATATGATTTGGTCAAATTCCAAAAGAATTGATTCTGTATACAATAAAATGGTATGCACCCTAAAAAATGCTTTTCAATGGAGTTCTTTTTCATCATTTAAAGAGACAGAAATGGGTATTAAAGTTAAAGATACAGAAGATAAAAAAACATATAATTGGTTCGGTGCTAATATAACATTTTCTAGTTACATAAACAATCCGTTGTCTGTACCCCCTATTGAAGAAGAAACCAAAATTGTACAACGTCTTGTTCTCGAAATTGAAACCACAGAAAAACATAATGTCAATGATTTTGTGTCTATAAGAAACAAGGTTTTATCGCTTATATCTTTTGCTATTAAAACAATGTAAATGTTGATGAACAATATCTGTGTGATTATGATGATTCCTATTTAGTTGCAAATAAGTATAAGAATTATCGTAAGCACTACTTATATACTTCTGAAGCTTACCTTGATATATTAAAAACACGAAGATGGGACTATAACTTTAGATTAAATGATTTACCAGAAGGAACAGATATTAATAATGAATTAGAGAAATTGGGACCTGTTTTTAATCTTTATTTATCTTTATTCAAATATCAGGATATGCCATCCGAAATGGTTTTTCTCAATATCGTACAGGCATTAGAAACCTTTCATTCTAGGTTCTTTTATGGCAATAAAAAGGATAAATATATTAAATCTGTTAAAGACCGTTTCGGAGATTCAGAGAAATATAATAAATTGCTTTTAAGTGACACTCAAATGGATGAAAATTGTGGCTATATTATACTTGTATCTCGCTTGAATGATTTGCTGATTGGAAAAAACGACGGCCTTTTTTGCGAATATTATATTGAAAACGAAGACTACGCACAAACCATTGCTGATACAAGACATTACTATACACATTATGGAAAGTCTAAGGAGGAAAAAGCATTAAAAGGAAATGAGCTTATAGAAGCCATTTATATTTTGCGTGTACTTTTAGAATATCACGTTTGCCTTTCGTTGGGAATTGATAAACGTGAGGCTATCGCACGAGAACTAAGTATTCATAACGATTGGAAACAACTAAGCAAACATCAAACTGAAGCATGCATAGCAGAATAACTAGTAAACAAAAAACACCGAGAGGAGCAATTGTTCTTTCTCGGTGTTTTTCTATTCACACATTCGATTATTACTCCTATTTCAAGTACAATTATTATAGAAACTTAAAGGAGGCAACAAAATGAGTAAATTTATCGAAGAATTTTATTACGGAAACATTGACCCACAAGCACGAAACACAAAGAAAAATAAAACCGTACAAAAGGAAATGGCAGTCTTGACAAAGACAGAAGACATGCTTACAAATTCTTTGAAAGATGACCAAAAGAACTGGTTTATTGACTTTTCAAATGCTTGGAGTATCATCAATGCAGAATCAAACCTTGACAGTTTTATAATGGGATTTAGATTAGGTGCTAATTTTACTTACGACACATTCGTTGCTACCGATACCCCATTTGAAGATTTATTAAAGGAGTGACCGATATGCGTGAGAAAAAGTATTACATAGTGCTTGATAATTTTGAACGTCGAATGTTATTGAACAATCTGAATAACTTTAGGAACAAGCTGATTGCTGAGGGTAAATATACCGACCTATTAGACGAAGTGATAATCAAAGTAGCAAACGCAAAAGTAAAACGAGTTAAAGTCAAGGAGGGCTAAAAATGGAAATTACATATACAATGCAGGGTGATTATCTTCTACCTAATCTCACACTATCAGAACAGGAAAACAGAGAAATAGGAATATGGGGACAGCGACACAAAAGATATTTGCTGAACTACCACAAAGTCAGATATTACAACTTGCTCACAAGCTGTAAGCTCACAGATTACCTTGCCGACATTAACGAACAAGCTGAAAATATGTATCAGTTACTTGTAAAACAGCTTGCCGAAAAAGAGGGTATTCCCGAACAGCTTAAAGCTGAAAATTCCATACTTTGGGTACAGAAGATGAATAATATCCAAAATCGAGCAAGAGAAATAGTAAATAATGAGCTGATTTATAGTTAATGGAATAGCAATAGAGAATCAATATAAACTCTCTGATTTTCTATAAAAAAAGGCACAGGTGACAACTGTTTTATCACCTGTGCCTATATTTTGGTAATATTGTAGCCTGTAGTATAATCGACATAATTTACTGTTCTTTTGTAAATCTTGAAACAGCTTTTTTAATTTCTTCTCCGTGCCCTTTAAGTAAATGCCCGCCGTCTTCAAAAGATACAAAAGTGCAGTTAGGGAATCTATTAACTGCCCTTTCTGTGTCTGCGTAGTTTGCCAGTTTATCGTCTTTTGCGTGAATAATCAAGGTAGGTATTTGTAATTCTTCAACGTTATATTTGTCGTAATTTCTTGCCATATCGAGATTTGTAGCAGAGGCATCTAACACTACACCCTCTTTTCTTTCGCTAACAGGGAGCATACTGTAAATTGTGGATGGTTCCATTCCCATAATCGGCTTGAACAACGGACTCATTAGAAACATTGCAAAATCATTGCATAAAAAGGCAGGCGGTCCTGCGTATTCAGGATGTTTATTCGGTTTTTCTGTAAATGGCATTGCAGAACAGTATAATATCAAGCCTTTTGTTCGTTCAGGATAATCCAAGGCAAAGCGAATAGCAACACTTCCGCCTGCTGATGTTGCCAACAGATACACTTTATCTATTCCTAATTTATCCAATAATTCCACATAAGCTGTGGCTTGTTCGGCAGGTGTTCCACTTCCGAGAATATCACTGCCTAAATAACCAAATCTTGACGGAGCAATAATTCTGTAATCAGAACTAAAATCTTTACAGGTATCATATGCTTGGTCGTAACCTCCGAAAATTCCGTGAACAGATAAAATCACATCACCTTTACCTATGTCAACATAACTCACGTTTCCATAACTTAAATTAACTGTTTTTGCATTGTAAGAAGCAAGCCTTTCGTTGCTTTCTTTCACGGAAATATTACATCGTATTCCTTGAACAATTAGATACACCGCAAGTATGAGCAGAATACCTCCAATAATGTATATCCACATACGTTTATACCTAACCTTTCTTAACATAGTTAATGTTCCTCTGCTCTATAAGTATTGCAAAATTCCTTCACCATTAAGGTTAATTCTTGCTTTGCTTTTTCAACCATATCGGGGTTCATATCATACTTCTGCAATAAATAAAAAATAGGTGTATAGAAACGTAATGCAATAATATGAGGATTTTCTTTCTTTATGATTTTGGATTCTATTAAATCGGAAAATATTTTCTCTTCGTGTTTTACCGCACCGTCTATGAACAAATTCTCAAACAATGTATTAAGCTCTGGGTTATGATAGCGTTCAATTATCAGCATTTTTCTGAATTTGGAAGCAACATCATCTTGCAGATAGAACATAAATAAGTTGACTGCTATGGAAGTAATCATATCCATACCGGCAGTCTGATAGTTGACCTCAGCATTGGCAGTGTCAGGTAAGCGTAAATCAGTTCTTACCTGTTCCATTCTTTTTGAAAAGACTTCTACACAGGAATCAAAGATTTCCTGCTTACTCTTATAGTGTTTATATAGTGAGGGGGCTTTAATCCCTACTGCGTTGGCTATATCACTAACATAAACTGCACTATATCCTTTTTCTGCAAAAAGGGTCAGTGCTTCCTTTAAGATTTTTTCTTTTGTATTCATAGCTATTTCACCTCAGCTAATTTAAATTAGCTAAACACATTATAGGCTAATCATAGTTAGCTGTCAAGAGGGTGGTAAAAATAATATACAAATATAGCTAAAGGCTGATGTAGTCTGTAATGGAAACCATCAGCCTTGAGTTTATATCGATTATTCTAAGAATATTGTTGTAGTATCTGCCAATTCTTGTGATTCTTATAATTATCAAAGATTAGCTAAAAAACACTTGACAAATGTTGAGCAATCGCTTAATATATAGATATTGAGCAACTGCTCAATAATATCGTATAGTTATTTACAAAGGTGTTGAGATAGAAATGACAAAAAAACAAGAACAACATGAAATGAGAAAATGGCAGATTTTAGATATTGCATTGACTCATTTTATTCGATATGGGTTTTATGGTACATCCACTAGAAAAATCGCAGAGGAAGCTGGTATAAGCTCAGGACTTATGTTCCATTATTTTCCGAATAAGGTAGCTTTGTATGAGGCTCTGGTGGAAATCGGCTGTGAACCAATGACAGTAGAAGTTTCGGAAGATGAGTCGCCATTGGTATTTTTTGAAAAGCAGGTTGAATGGTTTCTGTCGGTTGCAACACAAAATAGTTTTGCATCAAGAATGTTTGTGTTTATGGGTCTGGTAGCGATAAACGCAAAAGATATATCAGAACGTGCAGCTCAGATGATGAAAGAGCACGACGTTGAAGCAATGAGTGTACCATTCATAGAAAAAGGACAGGAATTGGGCTTAATCAGACAGGGAGACCCTTTGACCCTTTCGGTAATGTTTTACAGCAGTATTCAGGGTTTTGCAGAAACATTAGTAGTCAGAGAAGATTTGGAATTACCGAACAAAGAATGGTTTTTAGCGATATTAAAAAACGAAAATAACTAACAGAAAAGAGTAGATTGTAATGAATGAAACAATGAGTAAACGATATAAAATTACGTTATCAATTTTTGTGATTGTAACAATAACAGCAGGACTTTTCGGATATTTGTTGGATCAAGTCCTTACAGACCAACCTGAGGGCAGTTCGCTTGGAATGGGACTGTGGTTAGTGCTTCCGTTTTTATCAGGCATTGTCCTTGGAATTATCAATAAAGATTTGAAACAAATCGGTGTCAAACCGAATTTTAAGCACAATTTAAAATGGTACGCTGCTTCCTTTTTTGTGTTCCCTTGCGTAATGATGATTAACATCATTGTAGCTAAAATGACAGGTGGCTTAACTGTTGGAGAGATAGAGCTGAGTGCATTGTTTGTGCTTATGATCAGCTCATTTTTAGGGAGTTTTGTAAAGAACATCTTTGAAGAGTTTGCCTGGAGAGGAAGCCTTTATACTTACTTAGAAAAAACAGGAATGAACGATTGGCTTTTGTATTTCTTCAATGGTTTAATCTGGGGAATGTGGCATATTACATACTATATGTTTTTCTTACCTGATGAATACTTTACTCATATTAGAAGATCAATGATGGTGGTAGTAGGAATTGTTGTAATGATTTTCTGGTCACCAATGTTTGTAGAATTAAGAAGATTAACAAATTCTGTTTGGCCGTGTGTGATTGCACATTCTATGGAAGACGCAGTACCTACAATGCTGTTTGTGACAGCGGGTGTTCTTCAGATTAAGCAAGAATATTTCGTTATGCTTGATCCAACACGTGGCGTAGTGCCGACCGTGTTAGTATTTCTTATCGGTTTAGGATTAAGAAAATTCAGAATGAAACAAGAACAGACTGCTTGTGTCAAATAAAAAGTTGCTTTAGAATGTGGGGTTAGATTTATGATAGCGATAATAGGAGCAGGTTCGTGCTCAATTGTAATTATATTAAGCGTTCTTTTGATTTGTGGTTTACCATTAGGTGAGCTGACAATGGGAGGACAATATAAAGTTTATCCAATTAAACTGAGAATTGTGTTGGTAGTACAGCTTTTACTTCAAGCGTTTTTTGTAATAACAATTTTGCAAGCAGGCGGAATTATACCATTGTGGTTTTCAGAAAATGTTACTGAAATTATCTGCATTATAATGGCGGTATATCTTTCTTTAAATACGGTTATGAATTTTATTTCGAAAAGCAAAAAAGAAAAATATATTATGACACCACTTTCGTTGTTGACAGCTATCTGTTATTGGATTACAGCGTTGCAAATGTAAGGGCTTTTAAAAGGGAAGTATTACGATTTTTATGGTATGACACTTAGATAATATGAAAGGAATATAAAATGAAACATTTAAAGTATATTATATTAAGAGAAAAGCCTGAACTTATATATTGTGCGGCTTCGTGGTTTAACAGCAAGTGGGGTGTGCCGAAAGAGGCATACCTTGAGTGTATGCAGGATTACCTCAGCGGTAACACCGAGCTTGGCTGGTACTTATGCTTAGATGGTGAGCAGATTGTTGGTGGGATGGGCGTTATTGAAAATGATTTTCACGACAGAAAAGACCTTACCCCCAATGTATGTGCCGTTTATACCGAGGAAAGCTACCGCAAGCAAGGTATTGCAGGTGTGCTTCTGAATATGGTAGTGGATGACCTTAAATCCAAGGGCATTTCACCTGTATATCTGGTAACAGATCACACCGGCTTTTACGAGAGATACGGCTGGGAGTTTTACTGTATGGCTCAGGGTGACGGCGAGCCTGAAATGACAAGATTATATATTCACAGATAAGGAGAAAATTATGAACATCAAAACAGAAAGACTTGAAATTACAGAATTTACACTTGATATGGTTGAGGCAGTGCACCTCAATTCTCTCGATGAGGATAACCGCAAGTTTAATCCCAACGAGGTTTTCGAAACCATGGAAATAGCTCAGGACACAGTTGAGTTTCTTATGGGCGTTTACGAAAACGGCGACGGCCCTTTAGTGTATCCCGTTTTACTTGCTGACGGCACAAATATCGGATATGTTCAGGCTGTGCCTATGTATGACGATAAGTGGGAAGTAGGCTACCACATAGCACAGACATACGTAGGCAACGGATATGCAACAGAAGCAGTAAAAGTTTTCTTGCCTGTGGTTATGAAAGAACTATGTATCACTGAAATTCTTGGAATCTGTGTTGCCGAAAATATCGCTTCAATAAAGGTTCTTGAAAAAGCGGGATTTGTAAAAGAGTTTGAGGGTATGGGTACATATCAGGACGAAGAAAGACAAATTTGCAGATTCGTTTATAAACTCGATTAAGACTCAATTACTGAAAACCGAATAACGATTTAAGTAAACACTTATCAATTTTGATAGGTGTTTATTTTTTTGCCCGTTTTTAAAAAAATTTTCAGAAAAAGTATATATTTGCCCTAAAAATTTTGCATTAAGAGTGGAGGGCTTTTTAAAAAAATTAAAAAAATTTCAAAAATCACTTAAAAAATATGCTCTCCCATTGGGTATAAGTGAGGAGATAAAAATATTTTGAAATTTTTGAGAAAACACCCCCTCAAAATGCCTTTCCCGGTCCATATAAGTAGAGGGGTAAATCTTTCTAATAACAGGAGGCGAGATTTTAAAAAGTGAAAGGACACTTAAAAACCTTATGAAAATTGAATAACTGCCAAGTGAAGGATAAACCGCCAAGACCTCTGTTTAAGAGTGAGCGTAGCCGAAAGGCTGACGGCAAAGTGTCGAGCAGGATAACCTGTCAGGAAAGTACACTTCGGCAGTGCTGAATAATATTTTTGCAATATTTATTAGTTTCATTATTTTTCGACACAAAGTGACTTTTATTGTACACCTTAAGTTTTATAATTATTTTTAGAATTTTTTCAAAAATCAGGAACAATTCGATATGGCTTATGTCGAATAATATATAGAGAACACTTTTCTCTGGAAAGGAGGCGAATGATATGCCAATATTGCTTAAAAGAGAGGATGGAACAATCACTCCATTCAAAAATGCGGAATATATCCCGTTTTATTACTATATACCTAAGAGTATTCTGCAAAAGTGCGGTGCCGAGCTCAACTCAATTCCTCGTAACCCAAGAAAGATTTTTGCTGACCGTCAAGTGCAAAAAATAATTGAAAGCGATGGGTTTATGTTGCTTATGATTGATGCTACAGCTTTTATGGTGTGGCCTTTTATGGGACGTACTGAGTATATGGAAATCTATTCAGGCTATGACCCATTGTGGAAATTTGCTCACTCTCCTGCGTTTTGGGTTCAGGAATTGCTTGATTTAGGAATCATACCTACCATAAACGATATGTATTACCAATGTGATTGTGAGTTGGGATATGTATCAGAGGAAGAAATCAATGCTCAGCTTAGTTTTGTTGTACCAAGGGTTATGGCAAAACATAATATGAATGCTGTAATTAAAACAGTTGAGGAGTACAGATGCTTTGAAGATTTCGATTTTCGAGATAGCAGACAGAAAACTGATTTTTATCGTAAATGGTATCACACCCGTACTCAGCACCCGATGATCTCCCTTGAAGAGTTTAAGAAAGATTATGCTCGCAAGCATAATGGTCAACAGTGGGATGAGCCTGACTACAAACAGAACGTGGAAGAAAATACTGTATCTGATGTTTTAGTCAATGAATTTAAATCAACCTTAAATGAAAAGGATATGGCTATTCTTCAAATGCGTATGGAGGGCAATACGCTTGAAGATATAGCTCAAAAGCTTGGTTATAAAAACCACAGCGGAGTCCTGAAACGCATCCGTAAAATCGGCTTAGCTTACGAAAAATTCACAGGCGAAGATTACGGATTCGAAAACAAAAGAATCACCTGATAACACCTACCTATACAAAATAAGTAGGTGTTATTTTATGCCCAAAAACTAAGATAGGAGAAATTTCAAATGATATGGAGAATACACCCGTCACATCTAAATCGTGTAAAAGAATTAGTTAAAACTCTGTGCTGTTGTTATGATGATGGCAACTGTATATTGTTAGATGACGGAGAACCTCATAAATGTGTACAGATTATTAGTTGTACGGGAATATATTGCAACTATTTCAAAAGAGCTGTACTTCCTGCTGATAAAGAATTGTACAAACAAATCAAGAAACATAACAAATTAAAGTAAAAGGAGAAATGAAATATGAAAAGATTTAATGAGATGTATGTTATCGGAATTGACCACGGATACGGAAATATGAAAACTGCAAACTGCTGTTTTCCAACAGGACTTATGAAAAGCGATACCGAACCTGTATTTGCAAGTGACCTGCTTATTTGGAATAACAAGTATTACTCAATCGGCGTAGGTCATAAGGAATTTACAGCGGACAAGTTCAGTGATGAAGATTACTATGTACTTACTCTTGCCGCTATTGCAAGAGAACTCAGACGAGAGCGTATTACAAAAGCTACTGTTTTTATTGCGGCTGGTCTTCCTTTGACTTGGGTAAGTGAACAAAAAGCAGAATTTAAAAAGTATCTGCTTCAACATAATGAGGTTTCTTTTACTTTCCGAAATACAGAATATCACATCAAAATCGCAGGAGCTGAAATCTATCCGCAGGGGTTTGCCGCTGTTGCTGAAAGACTTGGTGATTTTAAGGGTCTAAATATGCTCTGCGATATCGGTAACGGAACTATGAATCTTCTTAGGATTGTAAACAAAAAGCCTGATGCACAGCGTATGTTTACAGAAAAGTACGGCACTCATCAGTGTGCTTTGCTTATACGTGAGCAGATGATGAAAGTACACCACACTAACCTTGACGATACAATAATCAACGAGGTTTTGAAAAAAGGAACAGCGGATATTGATAAGCAGTATCTTGATACGATTATCAATACTGCAAAAGAATACACCACCGGTATTTTTCGTCGTTTGCGTGAACACGAATACGATTCAAAGTTGATGAAGCTTTATGTTGTTGGCGGAGGCGGATGCCTTATTCACAACTTTGCGGATTACGATGAAAACAGAGTAATCATCAATGATGATATTTGTGCTACGGCAAAAGGATATGAGTATATGGCACTTGTTACGCTTAACAGAAATGGTGGTATAGTATGAGCATTAAAAACATAAAAATCCGTTTTAATTTAGATAAAGAAAATGACCGCAAGGCGTATGACTATCTTCAAAATGCAGACAAGTCATACAGTAAGGCGGTCATTTCTGCTATTTGCGAATATATGGAGTTGAAAGAAAAAAGTGTAAACGAAGATACTTTTCTTGAACGAGTGATTGCAACTATAAGAGAAGAAACTGTAAAAGCGAATCCTTTTGGTAGTTTGTTACAGCTTGTTCAGACTCAACCTATACAAGCACCTGTCGAAAAAGAAGATAACACTGAAAATGAAGAAACTATGCTTGATTTCCTTGACGGTTTTTAAAGGTTACACTTATCATAAGTTTCGGTGCTACTCTGATGTCAACTTTGGAAACAACTGTCCCTACTGCAACCAAAGGTTCCACTATTTCTAGAAGCTGACATAACTAATTGATATAGTGATACCAGTATTTAAGGTAAGTGTAACTTTTGTAATATGAGAAAGTTTAGAGATAGCTATTACACAGTGAAAGCCACATAGGAAGCTAAATATACACCTTATATATGTGTGTCTTACACCGTAACAAGCAGGGAACTTGTACGGCAAGTTCCGAATAAACAGTAAGCGTAACTGCCTACTGTTTGCTTTTGAGGGACACCCCCAAGCCCCCATTGCAAGAAAGCGAATATTAAGCAATCTGTTTAGACCAAAATCTTATTGACACACGGTCGGTATACCGATATAATGTAGTTATAGAAAGGGTGTTGCAAATGAACCTACAAGAATATATTGACAGCAAAAACATTACAAAATATCATCTGTCGCAAATCAGTGGTATTCCTAAAACGACCGTTATAGATATTTGCTCAGGTAAAAGTTCTCTGCAAAAGTGCTCTGCCTATACAGTACAGCAACTTGCAAAAGCACTTGGTTGCACAATGGAAGATATTATGTCTTTGGATACAATAGATACAAGGTACGACAAAGAAACAGGACTGCCTAAAAGTAAAAAATATCTTGAACGTGGTCTTCCTCCATATCTGCAAACTTCTTTGGAAAATATGATTGCTTCTTGGAAAATTGTAGATAGCGGTGAAACAGATTATCACTGGGATATTTATTGGAGTGAACTAAACGCAGATATTAACTCTGCGGAAGTAGAACAGGAAATATCAAGCGAACAGGCTTGGTATTTGCGTGAAACATATTTAAGAATGAAACGAGGTGACTAACCTATGATAGATTTTAGTGATTATCCCGTTCGTAATAAAACTTATGCAGGAGCTAATGGTAGTAAGATTTCCATTCTGTATAATGATGAGCTATATATGCTTAAATTCCCTGCTGTTCCAACTATCAATAAAGAAATAAGTTATGCGAATGGTTGCATATCTGAATATTTAGGTTGCCATATTTTTGAGAGTATTGGTATTCCGGTTCAAAAGACTTTGCTGGGAACCTACACTAAAAACGGAAAGAAAAAGATAGTTGTAGCCTGCAAAGACTTTACCGCAGGCGGATATGTTCTTCAAGATTTCGCTTCTTTGAAAAACACAATTATTGACTCTGCTCACAATGGCTATGGCACAGAGCTTAGCGACATTGTAAAAACATTAGAGGAACAAACTGCGATTGATTCTCAAAAGCTAACTGAATGGTTTTGGGATATGTTTATCGTAGATGCTTTAATCGGAAACTGGGATAGACATAATGGTAACTGGGGATTCCTTTACAATGCTCTTACCGATGAAATTTCTCTTGCTCCTGTTTATGATTGTGGCAGTTGCTTATTCCCACAGGCAGATGAAGAAATTATGAAAAGGACATTGGAAGACCCCGCTGAGCGTGAAATACGTATTTTCGAAAGACCGCTTTCAGGTATCAAGATAAACGGTCAGAAAATCCAATACTTTAAGTTTATCTCATCGCTTGAGAACAAGGATTGCAATAAGGCTCTAAAGCGAATACTACCGAAAATTGATATGGATAAAATTTATAAAATCGTTGATGAAACACCTTTTATTTCAGAGTTGCAGAAAGAGTTTTATAAAACTATGCTTCGAGAAAGAAATGAACGAATTTTAGATTTTTCTTATCAAAAACTTAAAAAGCGTGAGCGTTCCAAGAATCGTGAACGTTAAACTAAGTTACAAAAAAATATCCACACGAAGCCGATGGGATTATCTCATCGGCTTTTTTGTGCCCAAATTTAATGAAAGAAGGTATGTATATGAATAAAAACACAAACGAAAAATCACACAGAATATATCTCCGTGTATCCCAAAATGAGAAACAGAGGATAACAGAACTAGCAAACAGTTGCGGTTTATCTGTCGCTGAATATCTCCGTAAAAGGGCATTAGGTTACGCTGTGAAAGCAGTAGTTCCTGATGCTTTTTATATTTTCAATGAAAGGTTGAGTGAATTGCTTAATCGTGAACTGTCACCCGAAACAGAAGCAAAGGCACTCAAACTCTTTGATGATATTTATGCTGAAATTATTGATACTCAAAAGCAGAGCAAGAAAGAAATTGTACAGGAGGTGGAACAGTGGCAAGCACAGGATTCTGGCCCGTTAAGTCCAGACTAAAGGAAGTTATCGACTATGCAGAAAATCCTGATAAAACTATTGAGAAGAAGTTCTTGGATGAAGATTTATGGTCGGCACTTCGTTATGTCGAGAACGAGAAAAAGACTGACCAAACAATGTATGTATCAGCTATTAACTGTCCGAAACAAAGAGCTTATCAGTGTATGATGGCAACTAAACGGCGATATGGCAAGCTCGGCGGTAATGTAGCCTATCACGGATATCAAAGCTTTATGAATAATGAAGTCACCCCAGCCGAAGCTCACAAAATCGGTATTGAAACTGCAAAAAGAATGTGGGGTGCTGAATACGAGATTGTAGTTACCACTCATCTCAATACGGATAATATCCACAATCATTTTGTTGTAAATTCGGTATCATTTAAAACAGGAAGAAAGTTTGAAAACCATATCCGTGACCATATAAAGCTACGAGAGATTTCTGATGCGGTATGTATAGAACACGGCAAATCCGTAATCCCATTTACACATTTTTACAGTAACAAGAAAACATACTGGATGGAAAAGTCAGGTAAGCTCACCCACAGAGATATGTTGCGTAGGGATATAGATGAAATTATCTCTAAATCCTGTTTCGAGATTCACATAGAGCATCATCTTAAAGCTCTCGGATATAAAATAGTGCGAGGATTTAATTATGGTCAGCCTTCCGTTATAGCTGATGGGTGGAAAAGAGCAGTTCGCCTAAGCAGTCTTGGAGAACAGTATTCTACAGAAAACATAAAAAAGCGATTGCTTCAAAACAGACAGGTGTTAGGTATCCATCCGATAAAGCCACCGCCGTACAAACGAAAGCCTTTGCTTCTTTTTGAATACCAACTACAACAATTGGAGCAAAAAGATACGGTGCAACTTTTGTTTATGCTTTTTACTGAACTTTTAAAAATCTGCACAGGTAATAATATAGAGCAACAAAATAATCGACCACTTTCACCAATGATGAGAGCTGAAGTCAGAAACTTAGATAAATACCTTGAAGAATACAAGCTTCTTTGTGACAACAACATTGAGTCACCAAAGGAGCTTTTTCTATTTCAAGAGAATCTGTATGAGAAAATCTCTGCATTAGAGAAAGAACGATATAGCTTGCGATTGAAAATTCGCCGAGCAAAATCTTCCGAAGAAGATTCAAAATTGAAAGCACAGGCAAAGGAAATCACCAAACAGATAACACCCCTGCGAAAGCAGAGAAATATTGCAAAACGTATTGAAGAGCATATTCCAAAGATACACGAGCTTCTTGAACAAGAACGCAATATTGAAATGAAACGAAACAACTTAACTAAAAAGAAAGAACGAGGTTATGAACGATGAAAAACACTAAGAAAAATATACCTATTGATAAATTACACTCTTTTAAAAATCATCCCTATAAAGTACAGGATAATGAAGAGATGGAACGACTTGCCGAAAGCATTAAGCAAAACGGAGTTGTTTCTCCTGTGATTGTTCGCCCTATGGAGGATATGCCAGATGAATATGAAATCATATCAGGTCACAGACGTGTTATGGCAAGCAGAAAGGCAGGGATGAAAGAAGTCCCTGCCTTAGTTGTTTTTCTTGACCGTGATGCGGCGGCTATTGTGCTTGTAGACAGTAATCTGCACAGAGAACATATCTTACCATCGGAAAAAGCTTTTGCATATAAGTTAAAACTTGAAGCAATGAAACATCAGGGATGGAGATCAGATTTAACTTCGGGACAACTTGTCCCGAAGTCTGATGATAATCGAACTACTGCACAAATAGGAGCTGATACAGGTGATAGTTACAAAACTGTTCAGCGTTATGTCAGACTTACCAACCTTATCCCTGAAATCCTGCAATATGTGGATGACGGGAAAATTGCTTTTACTCCTGCGGTGGAACTTTCCTACTTGAATGAACAAGAACAATATGACCTATTAGAACAGATTGAACTAAATGACTGTACGCCGTCACTTTCCCAGGCTTGCCGTTTTAAGAAGCTGAGTCAGGAGTTTGGTTTAACACCTGAAACTATCACCACTATTATGAGCGAAGAAAAGGCAAATCAGCGTGAGATGTTCAAAGTACCTATGGAGCGTATCCGCAAGTTTATCCCAAACGCAACAGCAAAGCAGACGGAGGATTTTGTTATCAAAGCCTGTGAGCATTATAACAAATTTCTTCTCCGTAAAAGAGAAAGAGAACGATGAGGTGAGCTGATGAACAAATACAACAAGATTGATTATACAAATATTGAATTACCCGAAGAATTGCTAACCTCGTTTGCAAAGGCTTTAGCTCCTGAAATCAGAAAGTTTTATGATAGTGACGAAGGTAAAGCTTACTACGAAAAATGGTTAGCAAAACATCCTGAATATAACAACAGACCCCCCGACGCAAATACGTCGGGGGTATAAATCTCGACACAATCGACTAACAAAGGAGGATGATTATAATAATGTTTAGAAACGAATGGAGGAACTTAAATGAATGTAGTAATATATGCTCGATTTTCAAGCCATAGCCAAACCGAGCAATCTATAGAAGGACAGCTCAAAGTTTGTTACGAATATGCCGAATCACATAATTACACAGTTGTCGGAGAATATATTGACCGAGCACAAAGCGGTAAGTTTGATAATAGAATAGACTTTCAAAAAATGATAGCAGATAGCGACAAACACACCTTTGAGGGTGTGCTTGTATATCAGCTTGACCGTTTTGCACGAAACAGATATGACAGTGCAATTTATAAAGCAAAGCTAAAGAAAAATGGTGTCAGAGTTCTGTCTGCAAAGGAGAATATTTCTGATGATGCTTCGGGTATCCTTATTGAAGGTGTACTTGAAAGTATGGCTGAATATTACTCCGTTGAGCTTGCTCAGAAGATAAACCGAGGTTTAGCATTGAACGCTGAGAAATGTTTATCCAATGGTAGCAATCCCGGTCTGGGATTTAAAGTTAATAAGAAAGACCGCACCTTTTATGTTGACGAAGAAGAAGCGGCTATTGTCCGTGAAATATATGAGCGTTACGCAAGTGGCGAAACCAAAGCAGAAATTGTAAAAGATTTACAACGAAGAAAGATTAAAACCTCGATTGGCAACGAGTTCACATACAACAGTCTTAGCCGTATTCTCAAAAACAAACGCTACATAGGCGTATATTTATATAAAGGAGTTGAAACACCCGGTGGTATGCCACGCATCTTGGATGATGACTTATTTTATCGGGTACAGGAAATTATGGATAGGAATAAATCTGCACCATCACGAACAAGAGGAGAAAATGAGTATCTCTTAACTACAAAGCTTTTCTGCGGTCATTGCAAAGAAATGATGGTTGGATATGGCGGTACCAGTAAATCAGGTAAGCAATATCACTACTATATGTGCAAAAAGGCTCGAAAGAAGAAATGCGACAAAAAGATAATCGGCAAAGATTATATTGAAAACAGAGTTGTCAGCGAATGTCTTAAAATGCTTACTGATGATAAAATCCGATATATTGCAAAACGTGTTGCAGAAGAATGTGACAAGAGTCCTGATAATATATCGGTGCGTGAACTCAAAAAGGCTATCAACAAAGCTGATGAAGCTATCGAGAACCTTTGGAAGGGTATCGAACAAGGACACGCAGTAGATATGCTCACCGAAAGACTTCATCAAAGACAAGCCGAAAAAGAAGAACTTGAAACTCAACTTGCTATTGAAAACAATAAGAGGATTTGTTTATCCGAAGCACAAATTTTAGCGTTTCTTGATTATGTATGTGAAATGCCACTTGATGATTTTAATAAGCGTAGAGCGATAGTCAATATATTCGTTCACTCTATTTACTTGTATGATGACCATTTTACGCTGATTATAAATGCTAGTAAGAAACCTTTGAGTATAGATAACATCCCACTCGAAGATATTGAAGAAGCTTTTGAGGGCGAAAACACCAAAACGGATGAGTGTTCGTCTTTGACGTCTTCTGTTCCACCATAATGCACAAATACGAACTTTTATGGTATACGTCCGTATTTGCTGTGAACGTAAAAATACCGGGGAAGCCGTAATAGGTTTCTCCGGTATTTTTGGGATTTATTGCAAATGTTGGGGTAGATTAAGTCAATCCTTTTAAAGACTTGCGATTCAAAGTCGGACTTAACGAAATATCCTCCAATAATCTTTTTAATCCCAGCGTTTATTAAAGAGTCTTTTCCTTTTTAGAGTTACACCAACTATTGACCATAAAGCCCAAAAAAGAGAACGATTATGTTTGTAATCGTTCTCTTTTTGGACTCTATAAAATTATAAACAAATTAAAGCAAAGATATTGTAGTAACATATCAAAAATCTATTCTTCATAATCATTAAATTGATTAAAATCCAATTTTCCGTTATTGTTGGTTTTCATATAAGGTACTTTTATATATTTTATAGGAATAAAAACTCTCTGAAAATACTTTAGTAATATTAAGTTTAATTTTTGAAAATCTATATCATATTCCGACAAGTAGAAACACTTAAGCCGTCCGGTAGTTTTATCAACAGTTAATATACACTGTTGAATATCACTATTATTTCTTATACAGGACTCTATTGCTGATAGATTGGCACTGATTCCCGATAATTTTACCTGCCTATCTTTTCTTCCTATGAAAATTATTTCTCCATCATACCTTTTTATACCATAATCCCCTGTATGATATATCTTAGCTTTGGAATTGGAACTATCAAAAAATTTACCTTTATTCAGACTTTTATCTATATAACCAAAGGTACTGAATTCTGTTTCTATACATATTTCCCCTTGTTCTGCTTCCTCTCCTAAGTCATTTAGTAAATATACCTTAACATCAGGCAATGGCTTTCCAATAGGTATATCTCCGCACTCTATATCGTTTTTTTCAACAATATGATATAACTTTGCCAGCGTTGTTTCTGTAGGCCCATATAAATTAGTTAATACAGTATCGCTTTCAATTAATTCATACCACAACCGTATATCAGATATATCTATTTTATCCCCTGCTAAAAAAATATATTTTAACGGTAAAATATTGATCTTTTTATTCTGAATACAAAATAGTAATACATGAAAAATATTAGGAACACAATGAAGAAGCGTTATTTGTTTTTCTATTAAATAATCAACAATAAAGTTAAAACTTAATCTTTCATAGCGTTCTGAAAGCAAGCAAATTTTTCCTCCTACAAATAACGGTACGAATATATCTCTCAAAAACGGATCAAAAGAAGGTATAGTTAACTGTGCTATACTGACATCAGAGTTAATATTAAAGCGAGTAATTTCCCAATTTATAAAATGAACCAAACTAATATTCTTGCCCAACACTCCCTTAGAAATCCCTGTACTTCCTGATGTAAAATACAAATATATTGGATCATCAACACAATAATTATCTAGGTTTGAATAACATCTAACATCAATATTCTCTGATACATCTGAATATTTAGCATAATCAAAACGTAAACTATCTATTTCTAAGAAAGAGAATATTTCATTATTAATATCATTAAAATCATATAATAAAATATCTATGTCATTGTTATTTAAAATTTGCAAAATTTTTTCTTTTGGCAATGATAAATCAATCGGAATAAATACTCCTCTCAAAAACAGCACAGAAATCATAGCAAAAACATAGTTTATTCTATTTTTAAATAAAAGTGCACATCTTGGAAATTCTATGTTATCAAGACGTTTAGCTAAAATGTAAGACCACTTTTTTGAGCATTTTTCAAGAATACTATATGTAATATTGACATCATCAGAACTAATTGCTATATTATCGGGGAAATTTTTAAAAGAATATTCCAATATTTTTTGAATCGGTTCATACATAAACATTCCCTCATTTTACTTCACTGGTAAAATATGCAAGTTTTCCTGTTTTACTATTTGGTAATAAATTATTATAAATTTGAAATTCATAATTTAATCCCATAAGCTCTTCTTCATCAATCAAGCTCAAAAAAACATCCACCAACTGCTGTAAATCTATGTCTTTACGTGCTAAAACAAGTTTTACTATTATCTTATCATATTCAATCTGATTTATCTGGAATTGCATTATAGGATTAAGTAACAACTTATTTGTATTTTCTACAACTTTTGCCAGCAGACTTCCATGGATTTTTCTTCCACTTACAACAGTAATCATATCATTATTTCTGCCGTTAATAAGCTCTAAAACAGGAGCAGAATTACCGCATTTACATTTAAAATCTACATTTAGCTTACCAATATCACCAATGTTATATCTGATAAATGGCATAGTATAGTTAGATAGAGATGTAAGATATATGTGTCCTTCTTCTCCAGAATTTACAGGATTTCCATTGTCGTCTAAAATTTCAACCAATACATTTTGCGTCATACAGTGCAAATGTCCTTCGGGACACTCATATGCTATGGAATTAACCTCATAGGCACCATACTGATTAGCAGTTTTACATTTAAAAACAGACTCAATCTCTGCCCTAACCTCTTCAAATAAATATTCGCCAGTTAATTCAATATATTTTAGGCTTGCCGGTATTGGTAAATTATCTTTTTTTACACATTGACATAAAAGTAAAGCTATACTAGGCTCTACTATCATAAATACAGGTTGAAATTCAACAATAGCATTGTATATCTCGCTAATCCTGCTATCTGTTAAATTATTTTTACTGAAAGTTAAACAGTTATCAACCTGTACTTGCATAGGTTCATCATAACCCCTACGCATATTAGAATAAAATGAACAATATCTATCCCAGGTATTAATATTGTAATATTTCTTTCGTAAATACCAGAGTCCTAACAAAGAATGGCTTACATTCTTTTCTGACCAAGAGATATCCAGACAGGTTCCAGTTGAACCTGAAGTGTGATAATTAATTAGCCTTGAATCAACATAATCATCGTAATAATCCTCAGATAATAGCTTTTCAGGAAATTTTAATACGTCAGATTTTTGTACTAATGGTAATTGTAAAAAATCCTTAGGTAAATTTTCATTACCATTTATAACATTGTACTTTTTATATAACTCTGAATAAAAAGGAACTTTTTTGTACGCATACTTAACAATATTTTCTAACATATTGTTACTGCAATATTTTTCATATATACTTTTCATAATAATTATCTCTCCACATTACATATATAATCTGCTAGCTTATCCAGATTATCAGCCAATAAATTTATATCATCATCAATTTTAAAAGAAAAGTTAAATTTAGTTTCTATCCTGACGATAAAATTAATCAGCATCAAAGAATCAAATCCAAGGTCATCAATTAGGGAGTAGTTTTTTTCAAAATCAAGTTCGCTAATCTCTGGATTTAATTCTGTAATTATTTCAAATATATCCTTTTTTATATCGTAAATATTCATTATAAATATAACTCCTTACTAAATTTTGTATAAAATAACATTATCATATCTATATATAAATTATCTGCAAATAAAATAAACTATGTTAATTACTTACATTCTATATCTGTAAACTTTATTTTTAGTTTTCCAAATTTTCCCCAAGTCTTACAAGCAACGCCTAAAGTTAAATCCGCCTGTCTTTCAAACAGTCTTTTTAATAGCACCTTTCTGACCTGTCCGATATATTCTCCAAATTCTATAAAGTTATTACCAATCTCTACATATAAATGATAGGATTTTTTAAAATTTTTAAAACAAGAAAAATTATCTGCATTTACCTTGTCCAATAAATATAGACTGGCATTATCAATTCCTGCAAAGTAAATATCCTGAGCCGTTTTTATATAAAAACCTGCCTGAAAATTTTCTACTGAAAATTCATCTTCAATATCCAATTTAGCAGATAAAGTAATATTCTTTTTTGATTTAGTTTTGACAATTTCATATTTAGGAGCATTATCATATTCCCACCAGTTATAGTCTTTCATTTTTACAAAGTTAAAAAGAACATCATCATTTAATAGACTAATAACTTTATCAGGGTCATTAAGAATTTTATCTTTTTCTGAATTATTTTTTTCCATAGATATCTTATCATCGAAATTATTTAAATCTAAATAATTTTGAAATTCTATAATTATTGATACAATTTTTTCCTCAATTTCTTTTATGGAATTTGGAGTTTGAAATTTACTATTAGTCTGTGCATCAATCTGTGACAGAGAAATCAACGAAAAATTTTGCCAGTATTTTAAAATTGTATTTTGAAGATTAACCATTTCTTCTATTAATTGACTATTAAAATTATAAAAATACATAAAATCAATAATCAATTTAATTAATATCGAGAAACTTTTATTTAAATTAAGAATAGTAATCCTACTATTTTCAATAGAAATATCCGACGATTGAATATTTAATTTATTAGACAGATTATTCAATTCTCGAACAATCGTATGTATTCCATTTTGCATATTTTCTATAACAAATGTCAGCATATCAATAACCAATTTTTTTATGTCTTTATTAATACTATCTGTATTTATAGTAAAACAAGAATAATCAGTTTTGTATTTTTTAATATAGCTTTTATTCAAATCTTTGATCATTTTATAAGGTATGGTAAAAGGTTCATACTGAAATTTGCTATCAAGAAATTGGGTATAGTCCAAAAGTGAAAATGATTCAGTGTAAGAATCATACCCATTGATAATAAACCAATGAGGATAATTCTCTCTTAAATAAAATTTAGAATAAAACATCTTATAATAATCTATTCCCAAAATTACTGGATACTCATTATCTATCTTTTCACAGATATACTTAATTAAATTTCTCCCTGTAAATTGCTCTGTTACAATACCCATTCTATCGTTAATTACCTTTGTCAAGGAACGGCTTAATTCAGCAAAAGAATAATTCCCCATATAAAATTCGATTATTTTTGCATAACAAATAAACACATCAGAATATTTGGGATTAATATTATTAAGTAATATGGCCATAGGTCTTTGAAAACAATCTACTTCATCTAATGCATATATATTAAGATTATCTTGTATTTCTATGATTTCGTCCATACAAATCACTCCTCATCAATTTCAATTTTTAACAACAGAGCATTTAAGACTTTTTAGATATTGAATTGTTGTAAACACAATAACAAAAACTACTGTAAAAACAAACGAAATTGCTAAAGCAAAGAAATTTTCTGATATTGTGGTACAAAAATCACTTGCTATAATAATTTTAAAAATATCATCAATTACAACAGATGTTACCATATAAACAGGGAAAGCAACAACTAAAGAGATAACACCTAAAGACAACAGCTCAACAAAAATCAATATATATAATCTTACGTTATCCAATCCCATAGCCTTTTCCATTCCAATAAAATTTTTTCTTCTTTTAAAATAGAAAAAAATCAACAAATTAACAAATGTAAGTATGGTAAATACTAATATAACACCTGAAATGGAAATAATATCGTTAAACAATTTTTGCTGTGCCTCTATTTCTGAAACCTCAAATGCAGTTTTTGTTGGGATTAATTGTTCTTCATCGTTATTATCATAAAATTTTACCAAATCACTAAAATTATAGCAAAACATCCTTTCAATACTATAACCAAGATAAGCCTCGTCAATACTGGACACCATAATTTGAGGTAAATTTTTACGTGAAGTTATTCTATAAAAGTTACTATCTATTATACCACATAATTGATAATCATCAATAACTTTTAAATATCCGTTTTGAGTTTTAACAGACAGAGAGATTTTTTTACCTACATATTTTTCCTGTTCTTCCTTATTAATGCCAAACTTATCTAGCATATAGTCAGACAAAATAATCTGTTTTTCTTTATCAAAGTCTTTTCCATACAGCATTAAATCATTATCAAAATTATTATTAAATTCTCTAAGCTCACAGCTTGCAAATTGCAGGCTGTTTTCAAAATCTATATAAGATATTCCAAAAAACACCTGTTTATCATTTTTGCTAACCTTGCTTCCCTCATCAAAGCCAAAATCATATGAAAAATCATTAACTCCATAGTATACATCAGCACCGGTAGTTAAGCAAACCTCATCAAGTGTTGTTTCTTTTATTTTTAATGAATTATCTATATCCTTTAAATATGAGGAATAATCATAAGTATAACACTTAAAAACACCTTCAATACTGCTATCACTACAAATATCCTCTATCTCATCCTCGGTTAAAGAATCTACTATCGAAAAATATGCCTGAGATATACTATTATCTATTAAATTCTTAAGATGGCTATTCATCGAATAGCCATAAGAAAAGCTCACTAATATAATAAAATTTATTATAAAGAAGCCTATAACAATATAAATAGCCATTTTTATATTGCATTTTATGTTTAATAAAGAAAGTCTTATTACATCAAATATTTTCATATATCTATACCCATTATTAGGTCTTGCCATAAAAACCAAAAGTACTGTCTATTTTGCTTTATAGTGGTATTTTCTGTATTAAAAATTACTCACACTAAAACAAAAATCCAGCACTTTCATGTTTTTATATAAGTCCTAATCCTTATTATTTATTATAGAGATAACGTCCTTTTGGTTAATTTTTTTCATCATTACGATAGCAAAAGGTATCAATGATATATTAGAAACTGCAAATGTACCCAATAGAACTAACCAATAATTCATATTAAATTCAATCGAAAAAGAAAACGCACTATATGCAGTCTGTAAAATATGCTCTGTAAAAACACTACTCAAAATACATCCCAAAATATTAGAAATAACGATTTGTAGCTCTAATATAACAAGATATGTGAGTGTTATTTTTATAGCCGTGTTTCCCAATACCTTTTGTAAAATTATAAATCTTTCTCTGGTATCAATATGTAATGTAAAAATATTAGTTATAGCAAAAATAGTGATAACAATAAACACTATACTCATAATCAAACACAGCATTGACAGCATATCAATAACAGCTATTACATCATCAAAGTTACTGGAACAAAGAATATTATCTTTATTTAAAGTATTTTTAAAATCTGAATACATTGACGGTTTAGGTAATTTACATTCTACACTGTAATCTATAAAAATCCCATAATCTTCCATTGACTTAACAGTCGCATAAAGAGGCAATACAACTCTCAATTCTTCCTCCTGAACAATGTCGCTGTCTGTTATAACAGACAAAACCGTAAATTTATTTACCAACTCACCGCTATCCAAATGTAACTCTATTTCATCACCAATATTATAGCCATTACTATTCGAACAAAAAACAATGGCATTATCAGAAGTATTAAAATCATCATATGAAAAATCATCCGGAAAGTATTCAAGCTCCACACTCGTTTTATTATACCATTCACCCGATATAACAGCACCCTCATAATTGGAAGAAGATGATTTTGATTTAATAACAGATTTACTCAATGTCTGGCTCATATTTATTGTAATTGATATATCCTCTGCACCATTTTCCTTAAGTATATTCACATCGTCTAAATTTAGATTATGTATATTAACTTTTAGACCATCATCAAATTTATCATCGTATTGTCCGTTAATTGCAGGGAATATATAATCATTCAAATTATAAAAAACAACACTTACACCTATCATAGTAGATGTTATTAATATTCCTAACAATAACAATTTATATCCGACACGTATCTCCTGACATACAAGGCTAAAATTACTAAACCATTTCATCACTAATCACCATACCATCACGTAACGAAATTATACGTTCAGTTTTTTGTACATCATCTAAGCTGTGGGTTACTAACACCACAGTTACATTCATTTTAGTTAAATCCGCCAGCAAATTCATAATAATGTCACTGTTCTCGGTGTCAAGATTTCCACAGGGTTCATCTGCAAAAATTATCAAGGGTTTATTGACAATAGCCCTGGCTATAGCAACCCTTTGCTTTTCTCCACCCGAAAGGTTAGCCGCCTTGTTTTTCAGCTTACTACTAAGCCCCACCTTTTCCGCAACATCATTTACCATTTGGATTCTTTCTTTTTTAGGTATACCACTTATAATTAAAGGCATCTCTATATTAGTGAACACTGTGTAGTTTTCCTCTAAATAAAAAGACTGAAAAATAAAGCCTATTTTTTCATTACGCAAGCTACAACGCTCTTTATTAGATAAACTATTAATATTCACTCCATCTAAAATAACTTCGCCAGAAGTACATTTGTCAAGTGATGCCATAATATGTAGCAGTGTAGACTTTCCGCTACCAGATCTACCCATTAGGCTAACAAATGATCCTCTGTTAACAGAAAATGAAACATCCTTTAACGCTTCAAAAGCTACCTCTCCACTGCCATATGTTTTGGAAATATTTTTTACTTCAATTACAATATCATTCATTGCTTTCCTCTAGTACATATTTTTTCTCATTAATTACTATAGTTTTTTCACTTGGAATATACTGCATACTTACGTAACACTCATACTTGCCATCAAAGCCACTACCATCAATCTCACTCATCATCCAATATCCCTGTTCTTCTTCACTATATCCATATTCAAACAATGCTTTGTTATCGTAATATTGTTTTTCTAACTCTATATTTGATGAAAATTGTTCTCTTAACTCTTTTAGCTCTTCATCGGAGATACTTTCGGTCAAATCATTTACTACAGCATAATTTAAAGTAGCGTTGTTCACAGCTAAATCCCTGTAATTTGACAAATCAACATTTGTAAACTGTATCTTACACTCTCCCAGATATTCAACATCCTCCTCTGTATAATCGGTTACAGTAATGTAGCTATCTTTATTTTTACCAACTGACACATATTTACCCTCTACAACTTCAGAGTTGTTTTTACAACCTGAGCATATACCACAAATACAAACAATAACTAGACCATAACATATTGATAAACTAATTTTCCTCTTCATACACTCACCTTCTAAAAATTTCATAAAATACAAATTAAGGGGTAGTAATCATTTTTAGTTATACTCCCCCTTTTATAATTGTTATAAGTGTAAAAACTCTTTTCCTTAGATTTAAAAAATTTAAATTATTTTGTTGATGACTTTATGTATATATGTTTTTTACTTAAATCACAAGCATCATATGGCACATAAATTTTATCACCATCTTTAGAACCCTCTATAGCCGTACCACTTCCAAAGTAATAGCCATTATTCATTTTAACGGTCATTTTACTACCATTAATAGTATAACTACCATACCCGGTAATGGAATCCATACTTTCATATACAACCTTTTTAACATATGCAGAACCACTATTAGCATTTGCATCGCTAATACTAATATAACTTTTTTTATTATTGCTTCGATAGAAAATATCACCTTTCTCTGGAGAATCACAACCTGTCATTGTTGCTCCACACATAAGTAGTGCTGCGAAACCTGCTAATGCTCTTGTAATCTTCTTTGTCTTCACCATTGATATTTACCTCTTTCATATATAATTATATAATATCAAAAAGCACATACAATAAAAAGTATTATATCTTTTTATCCATATATTACCTCTTAATACTTCATAAGTATACCAATATATTAACAATTAGTCAATACTTTTTTGACGAATATCAATGTTTTTGCTAGATATTTAATCATAAAGTAATTTTTTTGTATTATTTTTTGTATTATATTATATAAAAATACATATAATCCCTATCAAAACGACAAAAACAACATAACGTTTTTTCAATTCAAGTTAATATCATTCATTTCTTTCATTGTTTTCCTCTAATATATATTTCTTTTCATCAATTATTATAGATTTTTCACTTGGAATATACTCCATATTTACATAACATTCGTATTTATCGTCAAAGCCACTGCCATCAATCTCACCAGATATCCAGTATACTTTTTCATCTTCATTATATCCATATTCAAACAAAGACTTATTATCAGAAAATTGCTTCTTTAAATCTATATTTGAAGAAAATTTCTCTTTTAATTTTTCGTATTCTTCCTCGGTCATACCCTCGCCTAAATCATTTACCCCAATATAATTTGAAACAGCATTGTTAACAGCAAAATCCTCAAAAATTGACAGATCCACATTTGTAAATTGAAGATTACACTCTCCCAAATACGCAACATCCTCATTTGTATAATCGGTTACAGTAATGTAACTATCCTTATTTCTACCAACTAACACATATTTACCTTCTATAACTTCAGGAATATTTTTACACCCCGAGCATATACCACAAACACAAATAACAATTAATCCATAGCATATTGATAAGCCGAATTTCTTCTTCATAATCTCTCACCTTCTAAAAATTTAACAAAATACAAATCAAGGGGTAGTAATAACTTTCAGCCGTACTACCCCTTTTGTAACTATAACAAAATTAATATTATTATTTTGTAGTGGATTTTACATGTATGTATGTGTATACTGTGTATGGATCACTAGCATCAGGAATTATATCCATTCTATATATTACCTTCTACCTTTTTATTCTACCAACGCATTAACAATTTGTCAATATTTTTTAACATTTCTTAATATTTTAAATAGATAACAAATAATAAAGTAAAAAATACAATAACTTATATACTATATAAAATAAATATCAAAACAATAAAAAATGACAATTATCATCTACACAAAGAAAAATAAAATATTATAATAAAATTATAGTAATAAACAAACTTTACAAACACCGAAATCAAAGTACAGTATTTATCGAAAAACGATAAAAATAAATTGACTTTTAATAATATAAATGCTAATATATACCACAAGGAGGGAAAAATATGAAGTCTGTTAAATCAATAATCGCTTCAATATGGGTTGTCAGAGTAATAATACTGATTTTGTGTATAGCCGTATTTTTTATACCCCTTATGGCACAAGGTTATAGCTTATTGGCAAACGGCAATAATGATATCACTCTACCTATAATGGTAGGTTTCTACTTTTTGTTTTTGCCATCGCTAGGAACAATGACAGTATTACATAGATTGCTAAACAACATAAAAAAGGGAAATATGTTTGTAGATAAAAATATAAAATGTCTTACCCTTATTTGCATAGGTTTATTTTTAGTAGGAATTATATGTGCAGTAATAGGAATTGTATCATGGATATTTGCGTTTGTTTCAATCGCTTTTTTGTTTGTGGGATTAATTCTGCTAGTAGTAAGAAATGTATTCAGCCACGCTATTGAACTTAAGCAGGAAAATGACTTTACAATTTAGCAAGCAGGGAGTTGAATTTAAATGGCAATAATAGTAAATGTTGATGTAATGCTTGCAAAAAGAAAAATGTCATCAGGTAAACTTGCAGAGCTGATTGGAATAACCCCAGCAAATTTATCTATACTCAAAACAGGAAAGGCAAAAGCTATTAGATTTTCTACACTTGATAAATTGTGTAAAGCTCTTAATTGTCAGCCTGGAGATATACTTGAATTTGTAGATGATAAACATCTTGAGTAACTCTGGATGATAAATTGGTATATATACGAAAGGAAGGTATGTTATGAAAGACAATGTAAATAAAAATTCTAATTTTTTTAACCCGTACGTTGAATCTGATAACAACAATGATAATGAAGATTTACCTGTTAATGATGCTATGAAAATTAATGAAGTATATCAAAAAACTGTCAATAAAGAAAAAGAGTGGAATGATGGATACTTACAGTCGGATTTATCCGAAAATAACAATATTGATAAAGTATCTCGTAAAAAAGTAAAGGAAATCGCTAAGGAAAATTCCGCAGATCTACACTGGAAAGATAATTACTCACAAAATGTACATTCACAAAAAGAAAATTTTATTAACAGAGATTATAACAAACAACAACCTATCGAAAATAAAAATAATACTCTTCAGACAGCTTTTAATATACAAAGTATAAATAATACTCCTAATAACTTTCAAAATCAACAAAATATAAAAAGCAATCCAATGTGCGGTAATTACTTTGTTAATGAGCAAAATAATGAAACTCCTGTTAACCCATCTCAACCAAATATAAATACAAATGATAATGTGATGAATAATTATAATGAAAATTATCAACGCAACATTGGAAGTAGTAATAATATATATAATAATCCAGAAAACATTTTTAATAACCCCAATCTCCCAAATATCAACAATCTAAAAGGTAATTATCAAGAAAATCCAACAGGACCTAATGGTCAAAATATGAATAATAGAAGTAATCACTATCAAAATAACACAACAAAACCTAATACTCCTCCCCCACCTCTACATTATAATCAAAATACACCTCCAAATCCTAATCATACATTTAACTATAACAATCAACAATATATGAACCGTTCGAATATGGAAAATCAACCTAATATGGGTAATGTAAACAGGAACTACGGTGTTCCAAGGTTTAGAACCTTGAAAAAAGTTTATGATAAAGTTGACAGACTGTTTGCTATTTTTTCTATTGTATTAGGTTTCCTGTTTATTTTTCTGATTGGTTCAGTATTCTTTAATTTTGGTATAGGTGCTACTATTTTCTTTATTGCAACATTGCTTACATCTTATTTTTATCTATATAAAAAAGATATAAAAATAGATACTTTACATAACGTAGCATTTGTTTTTATGATTTTGTTGAGTTTTACTTTTACAATATACAGTAATAGGCTTGCTTTGGGAATAAATTTTACAGTACTTATATCCAGTCTTTTATACTGGATATATTCAGCCGGAGGAAAAACCAGAAAACACCTTGGTGAAACTTTTGCTGAATTAATAATAAGCTGGTTTGCATATCCATTTATGAATTTTGTAGCTGTTTTTTCAGCTTTATTTAAAAAGGATAAATCCCAAAAACAAAGTAATGCAAAATGGATTATTTTAGGATTGATCATAGCATTGCCAATAGTCTGTATTGTCTCTTACCTGTTACTTATGGGCGATGAAATGTTCAATGCAATGTTTTCATCTATATTTGAAAACTTTATTTCAAAAATTTTTGAATACTTATGGTATGCTGTTCTTGGATTACCGATAGCTATGGGTATATTTAGTGCGTGGTATACCAAATACTATGAGGATAAAAAAAGAACTTTATCAATAAATAACAGCATAAAAAAGAATAATAATTATATAAATTGTCATATTGCACCTATTCCACTGATGTATTCAATCGCAATTCCACTATGTGTTGTTTATTTTCTATATCTTATATCTCAAATTGCTTATCTTATTTCGTTTATCGCAGATAATCTTTTACCAAAAGGATTTACTATTGTAGACTATGCACGCAGTGGATTTTTTGAACTGTGCGTTGTAACTGTAATTAATATCGTAGTTATAGCATTGTTGCTTATTCTTACAAAACGTCCTTCAAATGTTATTCCAATGGGATTAAGGATTATTACAACACTAATGTCAGTTTTTACGATGCTAATTATTGGTACAGCATTATATAAAATGTTTATGTATATAAATGAGTATGGCTATACCTCTATGCGTATAAATACAAGTATATTTATGATATTTCTGCTTATTATTTTTGTGCTTATAATTGCAAAACAGTTCTTCGTAAATGTAAAGTTTTTCATAACTACCGTAGTAATAGCTTTTGCATTTCTTGCTGGATATAATCTTATGGACGTTGATGCATTTATTGCAAGAGAAAACATACGAATGTTCCAACAAGGTCAAATTTCTTGGATGGGTAACTCTATGGTTGCAACACTTGATGATTCAGCTTTTGAATATATTGTTCCTTTCGCAGCTGATAAAAATAATGGCTTGGATATAAGCGAAAACGAAGATCTTGATACTTATATAAGAGCAAGATACAGGAGATTTAATGATGATAAATTTTCAACTTTTAATGTAAGTAGTTATAAAGTTCACAATATTATGAAAGAATACGGCTATGATACTACAAAAACATATGATTATGATGATACATATAACTACTATGATTACAGCAATGATTATGACAATTATTATTAATGTTAATCTGATAACATCTTAAACATTCTCAATACTTCTGTGAGCATTTTTGCTGTTTAATCACGGAACAATAGACAACAACAGGATGCAAGGTTATTTGCTTTGCATCCTGTTGTTGTCTATTATATAGGATATTTAAAGATTCTTTAAAAAGATTATTGAATAATATTTCGTTAAGGACGCTGTCCTTAAAACCTGCAAAGGCTCTGCCTTTGAACCGCAAGCCTTTAAAAAGGCTTGATCTAAACTTTAATTGTCTACCTCAACATTTGGGATAGAACCATTTATATTTGCTATTTTATACTAATCTTCATTATCAGTTGCAAACTTTGGCAATACTTTTGATAATTTGTTTTTATTTCTATGTGTAAGCAAAAAACCTGCTACCAGTGCTGTAAATGGTGCAACAGTTACAAGACCAAAACTGCCCACTACTGTATCAAGAACTTCTGCGGCAACATATTTGTAATTTAAAATATGGTTAATTGGTGTACCCTGTGCCATAAATACCATAAGTAATGTTATATATCCACCTGAATATGCAAGCAAAAGAGTAGTTGTCATTGTACCCATTGCAGCTCTACCTACATTCATACCGGATTTTGTCGCTTCTTTCCAGGAAATATCAGGCTTCTTTTCTACAACTTCATAAACAGCAGATGTTATATCCACAGCTAAATCCATCATCGCACCTGACGCACCAATAAATATACTGCTCATAAATATAGCCGTAAGGTCAAGATTCTGATATCCACTGTAAAGTAAGGATTCTGAATCAGGCATTACTGCACCATTGATTTTAAATAAGTCTGTAAATATCATACCAAGAATACAGGTTGACAATATTCCCAGCAATGCACCTCCGGTGGCTGTAATTGTACGTCTATCAAATCCATAGACAAAAAATATAATAATAATTGTAAGCAACACAGTTATTGCAATACCGACCCATACGGGTGAACAACCATTGAGATATGCAGGTACAAGTATTTTCCAAATAGATAATACTGTGATAACAAAAGAAAATATAGCAAGAAAACCATTTTTACCTGCCACTACAATAAGTAATATTGCAAATATTGCAAGTAATATGAATTCCTTATCAAGACGATAATGATCAGACATAACTGCCGAAGAAATCGTTTCGCCATCATAACTTATAGTAACAAGTGCCTTGTCACCTACCTCGTAAATCTTATCTTTTTCAAGTGAACCACTTAAAAAATTAACTCCTGTTATTTCTTTACCTTTTAGTATACCGTCTTCTACTATTAAAGTACACGATTGTTCTCCTGATTGAATAAGACCGGAATTTTTAATCATTGAATTATCTACCTGAGTAACTCTGCAAACTGCTCGTTCCATATCTTGATAAATCAGGGCATCCTCATAGCCTGTGGGGATGGCTATGAGGATACCTGTAATAATTATCCCGATTATAATCATCAGGAGTGTTGATTTTCCTTTACCGAAAAAAACACTCTTCATTTTTTATTTTACTCCCATCAAACTCGCCAGCTTATTGTAAATATCAGTATTATCATAATATCCGTCAAATAAGCTCTCTCCTACACCCTTTACAAGAACTTCTGTTGGAAGTCCTGTATGTGCGTAAGAACCAAAGTTTACACCACTTTTGTTATTAAGAAGATGTGTAATTGTTACTGTTAATGGCTCATAGCTACCATACTTTACATATTCTTCCTGGGAAAATTCCTTTTCTTCGCCTGTTCTTGACATAGTTGTTTCATAAGCCTTTTTTAAGGTGTCATACTCGTACTGAGTGAGAACCAAACTGCCTGTATCCTCTGATTCAGGATGTTGATCTGCACTATCTTTCTGATTTGAAGATGAATCTTCCGAAGAAGTTGGAGCCTGTAAACCAAATAACTCTGTTACATCTTTCATAACCGTATTAAAATCTGTCTTATCTTCCTTATATTTTGTTACATAGTCAGAATCATACTTTGCATAAGAAATCTTTTGATTATTGAAATTTGTTAGAAATGTATCGTAGTCTGTACCTGCATAACCGATTGTAAGTCCACCTGTTTCGTGGTCACCTGTTACGATAATAAGAGTTTCATCAGGATGCTCATTGTAGAACTCAACAGCCTTAGCAGCAGCGTTATCAAGTGCTATTGTGTCTGTAATGGTAGCAGCTGCATCATTAGCGTGACAAGCCCAGTCAATCTTTCCACCTTCAACCATCATAAAGAAACCATTGTCATTATTAAGCATCTCAATACCCTTTTCCACATAATCTGCCAAAGCCCACTCATCATCATTAAGATCCATATCATAAGACATTGCATCACTATCTGCAAGGTGTTCATCAATTACAATTACCTTACCATCTTCTGCCTTAAGTGCTTCAGCCTCAGCCTGTGTTTTAACTACCTTATAACCCGATTCACTTGCAAGCTCATACAAATCTTTTTTATCACCATCTTCTCCAGTTACACTCTTTAGTCCACCACCTGCAAAGTAATCAAATTCACTTTCTATAAGTTCTTCACCAATTTCGTAGTAGCTGTTTCTTGATTGTTGATGTGCATAAAAAGCAGCAGGTGTAGCATGGTTAAGATTTACACTGGAAATTATACCAATCTTATAATCTTTTTGGCTCTTCAACTTTTCTGCGATTGTTTCATACTCCTCGGTAAAATCTTCACTTACATTTATACTACCACTCCAGGTTTTATGACCTGTTGCCATAGAAGTAGCTGTTGAAGCAGAATCGGGAGCAAACGATGTACTGTCATAAGTTTGAGCAGAACCAGCTATTGGAAAACTCATCATCGTAAGATTATTCTTACTTGCAAGAATTGACTTCTCCTCCCCTTCAACAGTAATCTTTTCAGAATTTTCTGCTGCTGAATTAGCACTTACAAAGTAGTTTGTAAGCTGAATTTGTGGGTAACTCATACCATCACCAATAAACATAAACACATATTTGAGAGCTTTCACCTCACTTATTTCTGAAGATGTTGTAGAAACGGAAGCATTTTTATCTGATGTTTCCGCAGTTTCTGTCTGTTCACCCACACAACCTGCCATCATACTAACAGCAAGCATTGCTGTCATAATAAGACATAACATTTTCTTTTTCATAATTTTTCCTCCTAAAAATTATTGATTTCTATTCCCTTTTATCTCCCCTGAAAAACTATATGTTTTCATCGGCGATTTTAATATAACAGTTGATCGTAAAGCTTCAAACAAAGTTTGGTAAATTAAATGTAAAAAATGTTATTATATTACACATACTATGTTTTGCTTCCAATAAAAATATATCTGTATTTTATCTAACTTTATTCATTTTTATTGTTTGATTTTATTTTACAATCAAGTTTTTATAATTACTCAAAATTTTTTTAAAAAAACTGTTGACAAATAATCAAATATAATATATAATATAGAAGCTGTCGAAAGACAGAACAAAATATCGAGGTGTAACTCAGTTTGGTAGAGTGCTTGGTTTGGGACCAAGATGCCGCAGGTTCAAGTCCTGTCACCTCGACCAGTAGGAGTGTTCATAACAGATTAAGTTATGAACACTTTTTTTATTTCAGACTTTCTGACAATAGTTGGGGTAATACTAATCTTCATTTAAACACTGGAAAAAGCCAGTGTTTAATAACTACATTAATAGTGTTGAAAATTGTATAAGTCGCACTGTGCGTAGTACAGTATAGCCTGTGTAACAGGCGTACTCTATTTAAAAAATTATCTAGTTTTTAAATAGAATTTAGTATAAAACCTAAAAAAGAAAAATCAAAAACAAGCGATAGCGTTTGGCTGTCGCTTGTTTTTGATTTTTCAAATACTTTGTAACAAAAAATAATTATATTGGAATATTTTGCACCCATTGTAAAAGTTCGTATGTTATTATTAATAGAAGTACTTCAAAACGAAAGTGAGGTAAAGTAAATTGAATGATAGTCTTGTTCAAAAACTAAAAAATCATGATGAAAAGTCATTTGGAATAATAATGGAACAGTACGCCCGTTTAGTTGCGACGGTAATAAATAATATTGCAAAAGGCAATCTTATCAAAGAAGATATTGAGGAAACTGTCATTGATGTTTTCGTAACCTTATGGAACAACGCAGAAAAGGTGCAGGACGGAAAGCTAAAAGGATACATAAGCAGTATAGCAAGAACCAAGGCATTGAATAAAATTTCATCCTGTTCTAAAAAACTGTGTTTAATATTGAGGATTATGACCCTGATGATGATTTTTCGATAGAAGATGAAACCGAGAAAAGGGACATTAACCGCGAGTTAAGAGAAATAATCAGCTGTATAGGTCAACCTGAGCAAGAGATTGTCGTAAGATATTATTACTATAACCAGACCACCTCAAAAATTTCCGAAATAATGAACATCAATCCTGAAACGGTGAAATCAAAACTGAGACGAACCCGTGTAAAGATTAAGACAATGCTGACAGAAAGGGGATATATAATATGAAAACTACATTCAAAGAGGTTTTTAATAACCTTGAGGACGATCTTATAAACATAGATGAAAATAGTGTTTTTGAAGATATGAATATTGATATAGACATAGACAAAATAAAAGCAAAGGTGTTTGAACGATTGAATACAAATATGGATAACGATAATGTTAATCGTAAAAGTAGTGTCAGCAAAAAACGCTACACTAAAAAATTCAGAATTACCCTCATGGCAGCAGTGATTGTTGTAAGTATGATTTTAGGCACAACAGCAATTTATGCTACTGGAACTTTTCAAAGTATATTCGGGGGCTTCTTTGGAGGCAATCTTAACTCAGCAGGGCTTCATAATGGCAATAACGTAACATTTGAAAGTCCTGACCCTAATATTAATGCTCAGCTTTTGGGTATTACAGGTGACGAAAGACAGGTTTATGCAATGATTGAAGTCAGCCATAAGGATGAAACTCCTATTACCGATGAGGGGTATATACATCCCTTCTGGTGGTCTGATGATAGCGAAAATGCAAGTTATGAGGATTACTACAAGAATCTTAGCTGTGATGCTTACTTTGTTGATAAGAACGGCGAATTAGTAGGTCATGTAGTGCCTTGTTTTGATATGGCTGATGATGCAAAGACTTTGAAAATTTTGATTAAAATGCCAATAGGAGGTAAAGATATAAGTGACTACACACTGGTATTTGAGAACAGAGCTATCGGTGCTAACAAAGTTTTAGAGGTCGTGGCTACAAAAGAAACTCTTGGTTCCGAGTATGAGTATTTAGATAAAGAAATAGAGAGTAATATTAAAACAGGTAAAGAGTCAGATTATACATACGCCCAGATTTTTAATGGTGAGTATTACGAATATTGCAAGGTTGATCGTAAAAAATTCGATTGTCCATTTACAATGAGCTTTGAAATAAATATAAACGATACAGGTTATATTAACAAAAAGCTCACAACAAGGAATGCACCTAATCTTGTTTTACCTGAGACTGATGAGGTCAATATGGAAATAACTCCATTTGCAATCAATATTACCGCAAAAGCTGATATGCAGGTTTATAAAGATAAAGGAGCAAGTATAGACTGTAAGTATATTGATTTTATATGTTGCGAAAAAATTGATTACTACAATTCAAAGGTTATTTTAAATGATGGTACAGAGTATTTTCTATACTACTATCCTTCAGGCGGTAACAACATAACAAAGGATGAAAACGGAAACGAATACTACGAGGAAGTAGTTGTTCTTAACTTCTCTAAGATTATTGCACCACTTGAGGCTGAGGTTAACCTTATAGATACAAGAGAAATCAAGGCTGTTATAATCAACGGTGATACTGTATATGGAAGAAAATAACAGTCAGAAAGCACAAAATATACAATAATTAAAATTATAGATTTCCAAACGAAAAATTTCTTATAAATAAATTAAAAATCGGTGTAGACAGCCACACAAAGCTTTTATAAGCTGTGTGGCTGTCACTATTTTATTTTTGTTGCAATTTACCAGTATGAGTGTTCAGTATGTATATTGAAATGTTCGACAAAATCCATCATAGATAATGATGTAGATTACATTTTTGCACTAAAAGAAAACAAAAAACGCTTTATAATGATGTTAAATTGTATTTATACGATATACACCAAGAGAAAAAAGCTTCTTGAATCCAAAAACTATTAATGTGTTATATCGGATGTAATCAGTTGGTTACACAATAAATCGACTTGGAAAGGTTTATACGAAGCCAAAAATTTTAACATAATTCGTCAGATTGCCTTTCACATCTTAAAAAGCAAAACAACTTTTAAAGGTGGTATACTAATAAACAATTTAAGTGTTTGCTTGATAGCTCTTATCTTAATAAAATTGTTATGGATTGGGTTTGTTCATAATTTATTTACTCATTCAAAAACCCCCGATTTTTGAACTATAAATCTCCAAAATTAGCATTCAAATAATTACACGATTTAACAATATCTTCTATACTTTTAAAATTCTTACGATAAACTTCTATAACAGCTTTCCCAGAAAACCCCTGTTGACGCATAACCCTAAGAAGTTTTTCATAGTCCATTATTCCTTTGCCCGGCAAAAGACAATCATTATCAAAATCATTGTCATTAATATGCAGATGAATAATTCTGTCACCCATAGCTTTGCATATTTCATAAGGAGCATTTTTTGAACGTACAGCTTGTTTTACATCCAACACAAAATCTACATTCTCACCAAGATACTCTCTCATACTTTTTAAAAACTCAGGATTCTGACTTCTGAACATATTAACATTTTCTTGAGCTACTGTAACGCCCATCGCTCTACCTGTTTGTGCAAGTTTATAGTATCTTAAAAAATATTCCTCATCAGCTATTCCTCCCATAGACGGGAAACGTTTGTCACCGTGGAGAACAATTAATTTCGCTCCAAGTTGTGCTGCAAAATTAAAATATTTTTTATAAAATTCAACAGTATCTTCAAACCTCTTATAGTAGTCTGAGAATAACAAGATATGTTCATACCCTGAAGTAAAAGGGTGAATTGAAGTTATTTCTATATTTTCAGGGGTAATTATCTTTTTTACATCTTTTGCGAAACTGTCACTTAATTCACTTAAAGTATTTGTGAAAATTTCCATAGTATGGATATTATTCTCCGCAAGTAGTTTAATCGATTCTAATAAATCCATAGGATAAAAACAAGCAGATGAAACACCAAAATTCATATAATTACCCCCCTTGTTCAGTCTGTTGCAAATTATACAGATTTTTATTTCTAAGCTCTATTAATAACATTACCAAAGAAAACGCAAAAAGCGTAATACTTATCCACTGCGAGGTAGACAGTATTCCAAAATAGCCACGTTCTTCAAAGTCCCCTCTATAAAATTCATTGATAAATCTTATAACAGGATATGTTAGACCATAAATCCATATTAATGTACCATGCTTTATATTTTTGAATTTACATAACAAAATTATTAATACAATACACAATACAATATTCTCAGCTGATTCAAATAACTGAATAGGAAGTCTACAAACACCATTAGCACTTTCTACCTCAGCGTAATGATAAGTAAATCCAAAGTCACTTTCTATACCATAACAGCAACCTACTAAAAAACATCCTATTCTGCCAAAAGCGTGAAAAAGCGGTATACACGGTACAATGGTGTCAGAATACTCTCTGATATTCAACTTTGCCTTTTTCATATAAATATATCCACCAATACAAGCCCCTATCAATCCACCATAGAAAACCATACCACCAAATATATCAAAAAAATAAATTACAAACATTTGAAAACTGCTAAATAACCTATCTGTATGATTAATAACATAAATAATTTTATCATAATGAGCAATACCATAAACAATATGTGCCAGTAAAAACGCACCTATTGAACCTGCAAGACCTATACAAATATATTCCACAGAGTCTATATTTTCACGTTTATTTCTTGTAAATCTTATAAGCAAAAAGCACGCAAATATCCCCAACGCAGTCATAATACCATAATACGGTAACTGAGCCTCCAATAAATTTAATGTACTAAACATTTCTTACCTCATAATTCCTTAAGTAATTTGCTCTTAACAGCTAATTTATAACACTATTTTTCCGATTAAGCTCCTATTACAAATATTGTAATAAATAACTAAAATTTAGGTCAAGCCTTTTTAAAGGCTTATTTTTAATAATCTTTTACCAAATATTAACATAAATCAACAAAATAAGGCAGTGTGTAACCACACACTGCCCGCCAAAAACTCAATATAAGTAATTAATAATACTCCGAATATAAGGAAGATGAGCTTGTAGCTTCACTTGTTACACAAGTTGCACAACCTACACAGGATACACAAGAAACAATAGAAATTGCTGCAAGAACAACACCAATTACACTAAGTGCCAAACCAGTATTAGCCTTATTACTACTCTTTGTAACTCCTGTTACTTTTGAAAGTTTATTGTACTTAGTACCGGTAACTATACCGACAATACCTGCTATTAGAGCAATAACAGTTAAGATTGCAGAAACAATCATTCCAGCACCTAATCCAATAAATGTACCATCATCAATGTATGATGAAATCTGTGACGCAGCATTACAAGCAGAAACAAAAGAACCCCAAAAAACTATAACACCTAAAACGGCTACAACTGTACTGATAATACCGGCAACAAAAGCAACTTGAGCCTTAGAATGATTAGCATCAAAGCCGTTACCCTGCTGATCATTATACGGCTGATTATTATAGTAATTATCACCTGCGTTTGCATACAAATCATTATAATAATTATTATTGTTATCTGTATTCTGGTTATTATAATAATCATTGCCACTATTTACAGACTGATTATTATAATAATCATTACTGTTATACATACTCTGCTGATCACCTGATAGTGGCTGATTGTTATACATACTCTGCTGATCACCTGCTAGTGGCTGACTGTTATACATACCTTGTTGCTCATTTGCAACCGGCTGACCACTATACATACCTTGTTGCCCATTTGCAACCGGCTGACCATTATACATACCTTGTTGCTCATTTGCAACCGGCTGACCACTATACATCCCCTGCTGATTTCCAGATAAAGGATGTGAAGAATAGTTCTGACCAGGATTGAAAGCTCCATTATTAGAATAATTATTAGAATAACTCTTAGAAGCACCAAAACCACTGTCCTGTGTACCGAACTGTCCGTTATTCATATTTTGAACATTGTTATCATCTACTGGCGGAAAATTTCCGAATTGCTGATTAGAATTATTGTTATCCATTTTACATAACCTCCTCTTGTACTTCATTCTACAAGATATTCAAAATATTGTCAACATAAAACAACAGATTTTGTTAAGAATATATTAACAAACTATCACTAAATGTACATATTATAGATATGCTAACACAGATAAGAACATTACGTTTTGAAATTGACATAAATTTTTCTATATGCTAAAATGCAGTAAAGGAGTGTGACAAAATGCTTTTTCGTGTAATAGGTTACTTATTTTTTATTATTCTATATGTGTTTCTTGCTCTAAAACTGGTTTCAATTAAACCTATGTGGTTTAAGGAGGTATGGAAAAAAACATTAACTTATTGTATCGCTTTCGTTTGTTTTATAGTAAGTTGTCACATTTTTGATTACATCTTGAATCTATTAGGATTATAATTCTATTTCATAGCATATAAAACCGCAGTGTTACAAAAAATGTTTGTATTATCATTTTTACAACACTGCGGTTTGCTGTTTATATTAAAGTGTACACAGCCAATATTTTTGATAATAATAAGGAATATCTTGAAAAAGTTTTATTTTTATAAGATTTTTACAAACAAAAAAGTAATTGATATGAATGATATTAAATTTCTCAGTAGATAAAAAATTTAATATCATATCGTTGCAACAGATAAGGAAAAATTTTGCACTTATTTTATGTAAACCGGTTTAAAATAGATTATCAATTTCTGAAATATTGAGGAGGTAGGAAAATTGAAAGCGGACTTTAAAACGCTTGTAAAAGCAGCCAAGAAAGGGGATCGTCACAGCTTTGCAATCCTTTATTCGCACATATACAAAGAGCTTTACAGATATGCTCTGTTCACTCTAAGAAACAAACAGGATGCTGAAGATTGCGTTAGTGAAGCGGTTATTGACGCATACCGTACAATCGGAAATTTAAAAAGCGAAGAAAGCTTTCGAGCTTGGTTTTTTAAAATATTATCAGTTAAGTGCAAACGAAAAATAAAAGAGTACTATAAAACACCACCTGAAGAGATTAATTTTTCAAACGACTTAAATGAACTTGATACTAACATTGATTTAAAAAATGCTTTTTTCACACTCGAGAGCGAAGATAGAATGATCATCTCTCTAACTATTTTTGGCGGTTATAACTCAAAAGAGATTGCAAAAATTCTCAAAATGAACAGCAACACCGTGCGTTCACGCTACTCAAGAGCATTAGACAAGCTCCGCAAAGTCCTTCAATCCTGATATACAGGCTAAAATACTTACAGGAGGTTTACTATGAATAACAACGATATTTTAAATGAACTACATAATGATGGAGAAAACTATCAACCTTCAGACAGGCTTAATCCCAATTCCATAGAGAATCTTTTGGGTGGAGTAAAAAGAAAAAGCCATAAAGGAATTATGTCAGCGTGCATTACTGTATGTCTTACATTATCAGCTTTACTTGGTACATTTATTTTCAATCAATTTTCACAACCTACTCTTCCTATAAAAACAAACTCTGTTACAGGCTCATATAATGATATTTATCAGATCGTCGATTCCATAAAGAAAGCAAACGAAGACTCTGTTTTTGATGAATTCGCAGAAAATTTTTCCTTTGGAATAAATGAGGACATTACTTATAATACCACATCACAAGAAAATGCTGTTGATAGTGCTGAAAGTAACACAGCTAATACAAACTCCGGATATTCTGAAACCAACACTCAGGTTGAAGGTGTTGATGAAGCTGATGTAGTAAAAACTGATGGAAAATATATTTACTCATTGAGCGATAATAAAATCTTCATTACAAAACCCAATAATGGTAATCCTGAACACATATCTACCATAGATATATCCGATACATATATCTACTACTCTGTTTCTGATATGTACATTTACAACAATAAACTTGTAGCCATTGTAAACGATTATTCATCAGTTAAATATAACAACAGCAGTGAAGAAATTGCCAGTGAAGATGTTATGAGTAATTGCTATTCCAGCAATTATTCCACAGCTGTTATAATATATGATTTGTCAAACATTAACTCACCCATACAGATATCAAACCTTACACAGTCAGGTAGTTGTATTTCGTCAAGAAGAATTGACAACATCATATATCTTACCACAAACTATCATATTTATAATTTTGATCAGATAAAAAAGGAAGAACCTCAAACTTATTGCCCTGTTTACGGTGTTAATGGAGATATAAAATGTGTTGATGCCAACTCAATATCTGTAAGCGAAATAGTTGATTCGGTGGAATATATTACTATTGCATCAATAGACTTAGACACCCCAAACAACTTTGCAGATATATGTTCAGTTTTAGGAGCCGGAAGCGATATTTATATGTCCCATAATAATCTTTATACTACCTCTTCAAGAATTGAAGAAAATCTGAATAAAACCCAAATTATGAGATTCTCTTTAAATGGAACAGAAATCACAGAAAATGGTTCATTAACAGTTGATGGTTGGCTATTAAATCAATTTTCAATGGATGAATATAATGGTTATTTCAGAATAGTTACTGAAACAAGCAAATATAATGTCTATGAATCTGACGTATTTTCAACCTCAGATTCTCCAAACAATTATACTACACTTTATGTATTTGACAATAATTTAAAATTAACTGGTAAAACTGAAAATGTAGCAAAAGGCGAAAGCGTTAAATCTGTAAGATTTGATAGCGAAACTGCATACTTTGTAACTTTCCGTCAAACCGATCCACTTTTCACTGTTGACCTTTCAGACCCCACATCTCCTCAGATTTTATCAGAGCTGAAAATTCCCGGTTTTTCGGAATATCTGCACGTTTTAGATGATAATTTATTATTGGGTTTTGGTATAGAAGCAGATCCTGAAACAGGATGGAGCGAAGGTCTTAAACTTACTATGTTTGATGTTTCGGACAAAACAAATGTAACAGAGATATCAACACGTATTTTCACAACAGATGAGGCTTACTCAACTGCTGAATACGACCACAAAGCGATATTTGTAGACGAAAAGAACAACATTATTGGTATCCCCTACACAACTTATGATAATGATATGGAATTACAACAATACTACGCTATTTTCAAATACGACAAGGAACATAAAGATTTTATATTGTTAAAAGATATAGAACTATATGATGAATACACCTATCCAACATATTCAAGAGGGATATATATTGACAATTATTTCTATATTGTAACCCAAAACAAAGTTTACTCATTTGATTACAAAAACTTTGAACAAACAGGGGCAATCACTTTCAGCAATTCAAATTGATACAACAACACCCGTACAAGTCGATTTAAACTTGTACGGGTGTTGTTTTTGTAGATTTTGGGAATAAGCTAAATTAATTATTATATAAAATTAATCCTGATTTATCTTCAAAATTCAATTCATCATTACTGTATTTTTCTAAAACATTCCAGACATTTGTATATTTATCTTTTGGAATAATAAAAATTTCAGGTGGTATACCATATAATGGAACTGTGTACTCTAACGAATAATAACTATTGTCATACTGAATTTCTATTATCATCTCGTCTCCATAATTCCATTTATTCCACTCAGTATAGCCTTTTTCAATATCAAAAGAACTTTCTTCAATATCAAAAGTTGCTACAAGGTCTTTATCAGCTATAACATCTTTTCTCAATGCTTCATACAACTCTTTTACAATCTGTTGGTTATTGTTATATTTAATACAATCTTCACCAGCAAGTGCAGGGTGTAAACCATTACAGTCTCCCATAATATCTATATGAGTAACACATTTAGAATCACATTGCATTAAACCATAATACTGTTTTTTGTAGGTTTCTGTGCTTGCAATCTTATTATACATATTACGTATTTGCTTTACATCATAATCTGAATTGTCATATGTACGTTTTACCACACTGCCATCTTTCATTTTATATAAAATCTCTAAATAATAGGGCTTTTCTCCACTATCAGATGAAGTAATTGCTTCTTCTATACTATATAAATTTCCACACATATTGTTCAGATTATCTACTATATTCTGATGCATTGCAACTGTATCCTTAATAATACTTTCATCTGACATATAGAAATTCATTGGTACTATATTTTTATCTTTATCCAAATACCAAGAAAAGTTCATACCAGCATATTCATCAACACTTTTTCTGTTCAAGTAATCATCATATGACTCAGCCTCATGATATGCTATATCTGATGTAACAGCAACAGATTCAATATCTTCTGTTTTTGGCACATAACTATCAGTTCCAAAAACACCAGTTGAAATCACAAGACCACTTATTATTACAATAATATACGAAACACCCAATATCGGTAGTTCTTTAATAAAACCACTTACACCTCTGTTATATAGTAATGTAAACACTGTAAATGCTAAAAGCCCACCTGCAAACGTTCCCAATAAATAACTAAAAATAAAAGGTATTTTAACATTAATCACATCTCTAAATAAGAAACCTATGAAAATTCCCATAGTAACAGTTGCAAGCATTGTAACTATTATTTTGGGCAATTTATAAATAAATCCATTTTGTACATTTTCATTTTTACGTTTTTGAGCAATGTACAATGTACAAGCAAGAATTACTGCAATAAATAAAATCCAGTAAACAATAAATTCACTTTTTCCAATATATTTACTAAAAATTTCGGGAATATCCATATTGAACAAATCAAGATCAGCACTGATAAAAGTTGCGAGCACCGGAGATAAAAAGCATACAACAATTCCCGGCATAACAACTGGAGTAGTATAAGATATATCCCCAACTATTTCAGTAGGGAAAATCTCCACCAGTAAATGTGAAAAACCTGGTACAATACTTGCAAAAACAACCACCACAAAAAGTATTAAAAACGGATATATCAGATTAATTACAATATAAGATATTATGCTACTTGAAGTTGTTCCACAACACATAGATAAAAATGTAAACATAGTGTATGAAGCAATTACACCAATAGCTATTGTAATACACTTAGACATTACAACAGCAACCACATTATATGTTTCTTTATCAACAGATGAAAAATATGGTGTAATACCTCCAAGCAAACCAAAAACAAACAATGGTATCAAAAGCACAATAAGTCCGGCTACATATTTTGACAAAAGCAAAGTTCTTCTTTTAACAGGAAACGAACCGTATAAATCTATACTGCGTTTTTTCTGATAAATACCAAACATATTTGCACCTACAACAATAGTGAAAATCATTACAATGGCTGGTATCGAATAAGTAAGTACCATCTTGATTGTCGAAGAAACACTTATTTGACGAGCAACGTCTAACCCAAAAAATAATACAGGAAAAGCCAAAAATAAAATGCTTGAATAAACCACTGTTACAGGAACAGCCTTTAGCAAAGACCACTTTGTTAAAGCAACAAAGCTGTTTTTCTTATTATTTGAGGATATTGTCGATGTCATATCCTGCCACCTCCATTTCGCTTATAAAAATTTCTTCCAGAGTAAGAGGAAGTGTTTCCATAAATACAGGATTATAGGTATTCAACAGAATTTTTGCCAATTCTATATCTCCTCTTACAACTACTTCATATATTTTACCGTTATTCTTTATATTTACTATATCAAGTTCACTTAGAGCATTCTCTGGAAGGGGTTCTTCATATGCCACCTGAATTCTGTGTAAATCCAGCTTCAAATCATCAAGTTCTTTTTCAAGTAAAATTCCACCCTTATGTAAAAAGCCTATATGATCACAAAAATCTTCAAGTTCTCTAAGGTTATGAGAGGCAATTATTACAGCCATATTATTTTCTGCTACCTCTTCAATGATCAATTTTTTAACCAACTGACGCACTACCGGATCAAGTCCGTCGAATATTTCATCAAGAAATAAGTATTGAGGACAAGTAGATAGTGCAAGAATTAATGCAGCCTGTCTTTGCATACCCTTTGACATTGTAATAATCTTTGCATTGCAATCAATAGGAAAATTTTTGCAAAGAGTATTATATTTTTCTTCACTCCAGTTCGGGTAAATAGCCCTGTATAATACGGCAGTATTTTTCAGTGTGGAATGATCTGAGAAATAAGGAAAATCAGAAACAAAACAACATATTCCTTTAATCTCTTCATTATCTTCTGCTATTTTTGCATTTATAGTTACCTTACCACTATCTGCTATATAAACACCTGATAAAATTCTCAGTAATGTACTTTTACCACTTCCATTTGACCCAACAAGACCAAATACAGAGCCTTTGTTTACGTTTACAGAAAGATTATCAAGTGCTTTTAAATCCCCAAAACTTTTTGAAAGATTTTCAATTTTAATCACTCTCTTCAACTCCCCCACAATAAATCTTTTCTATTATTTCAATAATTTCTTTTTTCTCTACACCTATTTTCATAGCTGAAGTTACCGCTTGTTTCACACTATTAAGTGTTTCAATTTTCTTACCATTAGCCACATCAGTGTTTGGCATAATGAATGACCCCTTTCCTACAACAGAATAAATTACCCCATCTTTTTCAAGATTCTTATAAGCCTTTGAAACAGTATTAGGATTAACACCAAGTTCTGTTGCAAGCTGTCTTACAGGTGGCAACTGTTTCTCCGGAAGCAACACACCTAGCGCAATCATCTTTATTACATTATTGTAAAGCTGTTCATAAATAGGCTCTCTGCTTTGATAGTTAATAGAAAACAAAATTTTCAACTCCTTTCTTACAGTATATTAATAAATACCGTTAGTTCAAATAATAACTATACCCCTTTAAACTAATTGTATTAATTCAATTAGTACAATATTAATATACACTATTTATTTCATAATTGCAATAACTACAAGAAAGATTTTTTGCATATTTTAATAATTTGGTAAAAGTAACAAATTAAATTAATTGTATTAGTTTAATTAATACAATTACATACAAATCTTTATCAATATTTTATCTCATTTATTTTAAAGCACAGACAATCATTTAATTTAATGTATTAAAATTCAATATACTTTTGTATGCATTTTGATTTTAAAGTAAGACTATATTTTATACTAATCTTCATTTAAACATTAGATACAATTTGCTATTTAAAATGAAGATTGTATAAGACTTGTTCTAAAACAAGCATATTATATTTAGTACTTGTTTAAAAATAGAAAAAATTGGATTTTTGTTTCAAAACTAGTGATTTCAAGATGAAAAATGCAAAAATACTGATGTTTTTTCAAGGATTTTTAACATAGAAATCACTATTATTAGGCAAAATAGACAGTGATTTTGATTTTTCAACAATCTCTAGTATTAGTTAGTATAAATTTGTTTTTGTTCAAAAGGATTGACAAATAACAAACTTTGGATTAAAATATAGTTTGTTAAAATTATATTTCGAGGTGTAACTCAGTTTGGTAGAGTGCTACGTTCGGGACGTAGATGCCGCAAGTTCAAGTCTTGTCACCTCGACCATAACTGGACATCAGTTTTGATACAATGTGTATCAAAAGTAGGTGTCCAGTTTATTTTTTGGTAAAATGGTCGAGTTTTCATAAGAAAAACAGACTCCACAATAACCAGAAAATGGTCGCCGTAGAGCCTGTTGTGTTTTCCATCCTTTGATACTTTTTCACGAAAGGCTTGTGGAGTGTGCAGTTTGGATCAAAAGATGTGTATTTTGTATCAAAGTAGTTCACTACTTTCAAAAAACGACTTGCCGAAACAAGTCGTTTTTTATTATAACCTTTAGTCAATGCCCCCACGCTATGTAAGCGTGGGGGCATTTGTAAACTATTTTAGTCCTCTATAAATTAAGCATTATGCTTCCGGCTTTTCAGTTGTAACTGAACCAGGAGTTGTAGCATCTTTCATTTCAATCCACAATGAGCCTTGAACGTCTTTGTTGTCCTCTGTCTGCAATCCGCTGTTGTTATTTACAATCCAGTTGTAATAACCTTCGCCCTTACAATAGAAATTAACTGTGTACCAGCCATCCTTATCAAAGTCTGTCATCTGTGTACCAGGCCAGTTGCCAAGTGGATTGTAGTCCTTGTCTTCTGTTTGTACGGATGTTTGCCATACATATAGATATGGTGTCCATTCTACATCAGCAGGCATTTTTACGTTAACTGTTGTTGTAACAACCTTTGGAGTTGTAGCATCTTCCATAACAATCCACTGATCACCACTAAATCCAGTCATATCTGTTGTCTGTGAAGCACCATAATTAACAATCCAGTTGTATGTACCAGATGTTGCGAATGAAATTTCATACCAACCGTCGCCATCAGCATCTGTCATTGGTGTTCCAGGCCAAGCACCGCAGTTAGGTGTATCTCCGCCTTCTTCCCATACATATAGGTTAGGAACATCTGTTGAACCTTCAGGCATTTGAACACGAACTGTTGTAGAAATTGCATCCAAACTATAAACATAGGTAACAATAGTATTACCTACACAAACTTTACCTGTTGCATTGTTAGGTAACTGAGTTTCATCAAGAACATAGTAATTTATTGTATCTGGAGATACCGAATACTCTTCGCCAGCCTTCATTTTTGTAACAACATCACTCTTTAGCTTGTTACCATCCTGATCAACGAAAGATACTGTAACTGTACCAACAGCTTTTGGAATAGGGAATCCCAGAAGATATCTCTGAATCAAAACTGCATCAGCCAAGTCAGCCTTACCATTCATATTTACATCAATATTAGCAACCTGCTCATCTGTAAGTGTCTTTTTACCAAGTAGATACTTCTGTAACATTACAGCATCTACAATAGTAACTTTGCCATCTCCACTGATGTCATTGAATTGAACATCATTAGGAGCATAATAATATTCAACAACTATATCACCGTTTGTATATACACCTTCAGTGTTATTTGAAGAACCTGTCTGGTTATAATAAAGGTCATAACTATGGCTAGGAGTTGTATAATAGTACTCACCAACATTACCAACAAGCGTAATTGTTGACATTACTTCACCTGTTACTTGATTTATGTGACGTACCTCAACAGTACCCTTATTAGAAACAACACCAGATGCCTCATAACTGTTCTTATCAACTAAGATAAGAGCCTCACCTGCTGGAACAGTAATTGTTTTGCCTGTAAATTCATCAATCTTAGCAATACCTGCTCTTGAACCATTAACCACTGATACCCAGTCATTAGGTAATGAAGAATCAAGTGTTACTGTTTCATCATTCTCAGAATCGTTAAACAGCATTACAACATTTTTCCAATCAGAATCCTGATTTGCATATACCATCTGTACAATACCTGTATTAGTATCATAAGAGCCTGTAACATTGTCTAGCTTAGTAGCTGTTCTTACAGGTGTAAAATAATCTCTGAATTCGAGCATACCCTTGTAATAAGAAACTAAGTCACCATACTCAGTAAGTCTTGTCCAGTCCAGCTTATTAATATCAACTGAAGATGAATAGCTATTTTCATCGCCAAGTTTTGTTCTTGCAAACTCTTCACCAGCCTGCATAAACACTGTACCCTGTGATGACATTGTAATAGCAACGGCAAGTTTATTCATACGAATATACTCATCATAACGTTCTTCAAAATCTCCACCCATTGAGTACACAAGACGGTCATAAAGTGTTGCATTATCGTGACAAGAAGCATATGTTACTGTTTGCTCAGGTGCAGTTGCCTGCCAGTTACCACCTCTGAGTGTATTAGCTAACAAACCCAAATAAACAGCCTTTGCACCCGTTTTGTCGCCCTGTACATAGCCTTTTCCAGTTGAATCAAATACACTTCCCTTTATGCCATCACGAATCTGGTCATTAAAACAACCAATTCTGCTATCCATATATTTTGCATTTGCCTGTGTTGAAGGAGTTACACCCTCATCAAATGTTGAAGACATTGTCCAACCTTCACCATACATAATAATATCAGGGTCAATTTCATCAAGAGCTGCACGGATTGCATTCATTGTTTCTACATCGTGCAGACCCATAAGGTCAAAACGGAAACCATCAATATGATATTCCTTAGCCCAATATGTAACAGAATCTATCATATATTTTCTGTACATCTCACGCTCTGAAGCTGTATCATTACCACAGCCTGAACCGCTTGAGAAAGAACCATCTTCGTTCATTCTATAATAGTAATCAGGAACAGTCTTTTGGAAAACAGAGTCGGTAGAATATGTATGGTTGTAAACAACATCCATAATAACACCAATACCATTGTTATGAAGACTCTGAATCATCTGCTTAGCTTCAGTGATTCTTACATTACCATCATATGGGTTAGAAGAATAACTACCCTCAGGAGCATTGTAGTTTTTAGGGTCATAACCCCAGTTAAATTGAGTATCTGAACCAGATTCATCAACTGAACCATAATCATAGAAAGGTACAATCTGAACATAGTTTACACCAAGTTCTTTCAGATAATCAACACCTGTTGAAACCTTTCCTTCTCCGTTAAGAGTTGTACCTGTTTCAGTAAATGCAAGATATTTACCACGATTAGCTTCACTTACTCCTGAACTTTCATCATAAGAGAAGTCTTTAACGTGAACTTCCCATACTGAAGCATCAGTCTGGTTTACAACTCGTGTAAATCCGTTATCATTTTCCCATCCTTCAGGATCTGTCTCGTCAAGATTAACAACCATTCCTCTTTCGCCATTTACACCAACTGCTTTTGCATAAGGGTCAACAGTTTCTTCTGTTACCCCATTGTTGGTTACACTATATGTGTAGTAAATGCTATTGAGATCACCATTAACTGTAAAACTCCATACAGCATTTTCACCTTTTGTCATCTCATAGTTGCCGAGATTAACAGAACCCTCTTCTTCATCACTACCAGTTGCAAAAAGATTAAGAACTACTTTAGACGCAGATGGTGACCACACCTTAAATGTAGTTTTTTCACTTGAATAAATTGCTCCCAGGTCGTTACCTGAATAAGCCTGTTCATCATACTTGGCTGCCTGTGCTTCATATGGGTTAGTACTATCAGGATCCGCAGCAACAGCAACGGTAGTTGTACCACCAACCATCATAACTGCAAGCATAGCAGCAATTATTTTATTTAGTTTCACTTTTAATCCTCCCTTGTGAATTTTTATATATAATCTCTGTAAAAACAGAATGATTATCAAATTATTTTTTCTTTTTCTTCTTTTTTAGCAATACAACACCTACGGTTGTAACAACAGCTGCCGCAGCAGCCAAAACACCAGCCACTACTCCTGCAGTTTTCAATGCTTTATTATCTTTATTGTCGGATTCCGAAATCACATTCAGTTCAGTAGTTGCTGAAGAGTTTTCTTCCTTTACAGTATTATTAATAAGCTGTTTTTGGAACTCTGTGTCCGCCTTAATTTTGGCATTTTCAAAGCTGTTTTTATCAACCAACACCATAGCGGTTGTTTTAGGAACTTTAATTTTTGTTCCTTTAAACTCTTCCAGACTTTCAACACCGGCAAAATCACCATTTACAACTACAACCCATTCTTCAGGAAGATTTTCGCCCTCTAACTGAACTTCAATATCTTTTTCAGTATCAGAGTTATATATACATACTACCTTATTCCACTGAGAATCGACCTTAAGTTTATTTTCCATCATAAAACCTACAACACGCTTGTCAGTATTTTCGAAAATAGTCATACTGTCAATAGTTGTATTTGTACTATCTGTAAATGGTGCATAGCTTTTTCTCAGTTGTATCAAACCGATATAGTAAGCTGTAAGGTCACCGAATTTTGTAAGGTTATTCCAATCAATCTGATTTAGTTGAGGAGATGAAACATAGCTATTGTGGTCACCGTCTTTTGAACGTGCCATTTCTTCTCCAGCAAGAAGGAAAGACATTCCTTGAGAAGTAAATAGGCAAGCCGCACCCAATTTATTCATCTCTACAAGCTGTTCATCACGCTTTCTATATAAAGAAATATCCTGAGTACCATCGACAGAGGCTACCAATTTATCATAGAAAGTCATATTATCGTGACAAGATGCATAGGTAACAGTATCAGCAGGAGTTTCTGCCCATTCATTTGTTGCAGCAACAATCCCATTTTTTATTGCAATGGGATTACCTTTGCCCTGCACAAAGCCTTTTCCAACCGCCTCAAAATTGTTACCCTTTAAAGCATCTCTAATACCATCATTAAAAGCAGCTACACCATCAATTTCAGATATATTCTTCTGAATAGCAAGTTCAACATCATCAACAGAACCAAGATCCCAAGCCTCACCATACATAATAATTTTTTCATCAATAGTGTTCAGCTTTTCTCTTATCTTCTTCATAGTTTCAACATCGTGAAGTCCCATAAGGTCAAAGCGAAATCCGTCTATATGATATTCACTTGCCCAGTAATAAACAGAATCAACCATATATTTACTGTACATAGCGTGGTCAGATGCTGTATCATTTCCGCAAGCAGAATAATCAAGCCAGTTACCATCATCATCAATTCTGTAATAATAATTGGGAACTGTAAGATTAAAGAAACTGTCTTCTCCTGTATAGGTATGATTATAAACCACGTCCATAATAACACCTATACCTGCATTATGCAAAGCCTGAATCATTTGCTTTGCTTCATTGATCCTCACATTACCGTCATAAGGATTAGTTGAATAGCTACCCTCGGGAACATTATAATTTTTAGGGTCATATCCCCAGTTGTAATCATCACTATTTGGCTTTGTTTCATCAATAGAACCAAAATCATAAAAAGGATTAATCTGAACGTGTGTAACACCAAGCTTTTTCAGATAATCAATTCCTGTTGGTGTAGTATCACTGCCCTCAAGAACTGTTCCTTCCTCAGTAAAAGCCAAGAATTTTCCCCTATGCTCTTCGCTTATTCCGCTATTGCTTTGATTTGAGAAATCTCTTACATGAACCTCCCATACAATAGCTTCCGTGGAACTATCAGGCAACACTCGCTTATCGCTATCCCAGTTTTCCGGATCTGTACTGTCAAGGTCAACAACCATACCCCTATCACCATTAACACCTGCTGCTTTAGCATAAATATCAACAGTTTCATTTATGGTATCACCGTTTTTCACAGAGTATGTGTAATAAACATTTTTAAGGTCGCCTTTAACAGTAATGCTCCACACACCATTTGTTTCATCATAGTTCATTGCTGAAGAATCCAGCTTCTCAGCTCCGTTCTCGCTATCACTACCTGTTTTGTAAAGATTAAGACTAACTTCGCTCGCTGTTGGTGACCACACTTTAAAAGTAGTACTTTCTGGTGTATAAACTGCACCCAAATCATCGCCACTATATGCAAGTTTATCAAGTTCTTTGGCTTTAGCCGAGGCATTTTCTTCCGCCGAAACATTCAACGGACAAAATACATTGGAAAAAGTAAACATAACAGTTAATGCTCCTATTATTAATTTTTTGTACATAAGTACCTCCAGTGCCATCAGCACTGCACATTATTGACTATATATCCTTAAGACATTCTAACATATTTATAAATTATTTACAATTAATTTGTAAAAAGTATTTATCTTTTAAAGTTAGAAAATAGCACATCAGCTTTGTATATTTTGCACAACAGAAAGGTGCTTTTTTTATCTATATAATTAATCTTCTATGAAATTATATATAGTTTTCTTCCCAAACAAGCAATTATTCAACCAAAACAACAAAAATCCGATACAATTATTTTAAAAATTGCATCAGATTTTGTTGATTGAAGATATATTTTTATTACTGCATATTTTTAATCAGGTTAGCCATTTCTATGGCACTTACAGCACAGTCATAACCTTTGTTGCCTGCCTTTGTACCTGCTCTTTCAATAGCTTGTTGAATTGTATCAGTAGTAACCACACCAAACATAACAGGAACACCTGTATTCATAGAAACTGTTGCAATACCCTTTGAAACCTCTGCACAAACATAGTCGTAATGTGATGTTGCACCCTTGATAACTGCACCAAGACAAATAACTGCATCATACTTTTTGCTTTCTGCCATTTTTTTAGCTATTACAGGAATTTCAAAAGCTCCCGGAACCCAAGCAACATCAATGTCACTGTCATTAACACCGTGACGAACCAAACCGTCTACACAACCGCTAAGAAGTTTAGAACCAATAAATTCATTAAATCTTCCTACAACAATACCAATTTTCAAACCTTCTGCTACCAGCTTACCTTCTAAAATATTCATAATAAACATCCTTTCTTATTTATAAATTAAATTAATTTAAACTGATTATTACTTCATATCAAGTATATGCCCCATTTTATCCTGCTTGGTTCTCAGATAAAATTCATCATATTTATTAGCCTCTATTTTAATTGGAACTCTTTCTACAATTTCCAGACCGTAATCTTCCAATCCGTCAATTTTCAAAGGATTATTTGTCATAAGTTTTAGTCCCTTTACACCTATGTTTCTTAAAATCTGAGAGCCAACTGAATAATCACGCATATCAGCAGGGAAGCCGAGTGCTATATTTGCCTCAATAGTGTCCATACCCTTATCCTGCAAAGCATATGCTTTAATCTTATTAATCAAACCGATTCCTCTGCCCTCTTGACGAAGATAAACAAGTACACCTCTGCCCTCTTCTGCAATAGCTTTCATTGCGGCATCATACTGCTGTCCGCAGTCACATCTTGCAGAACCAAGAGCATCACCTGTAAGGCACTCAGAATGTACCCTGCAAAGAACAGGCTCACCATCTGTAACATCTCCCTTTATGAGAGCAACGTGATGTTCACCATTAATTTTATTGATGTAACCTCTTATTTCAAATTCGCCATATCTTGTGGGCATTTTTGCCTTAGCCACACATTCAACAAACTCTTCCTGCACCTTTCGGTATCTGATAAGGTCTGATATTGTTCCGATTTTCAAATTATGTTTCTTTGCAAATTCAATAAGATAACCTGCACGTGCCATTGTACCGTCGTCTTTCATAATTTCGCAACACAAGCCTACGGGTTTACATCCTGCAAGACGAACCAAGTCCACAGTAGCCTCTGTATGACCTTCTCTCTCCAAAATTCCTCCATCTTTAGCCAACAACGGAAACATATGTCCCGGACAGCGGAAATCTTGTGGCTTTGCTCCATCTTCAACCACCTTCATAGCGGTAACAGAACGTTCCAAAGCAGATATACCTGTTGTTGTATCAACGTGATCAATAGATACTGTAAATGCAGTACAATGATTGTCAGTATTATGACTAACCATCTGTGGCAAATCCAGCTTTTCTGTATATTCCTTTGTCATAGGCATACAAATCAAACCTCTTGCGTAACTAGCCATAAAATTGATATTTTCCAAAGTTGCATACTCTGCGGCACAGATAACATCACCCTCGTTTTCTCTGTTTTCTGCGTCTATGAGAATAACATTCTTTCCGTTTTTAATATCCTCTATCAGTTCTTTAATAGAATTAAATTTAAACTCAGCCATTAAAACCTTTCCTTTCAATTACATAAAACCATATTTTATAAGCATTTCTTCATTTATTTCTTCTGTTTTTTCTTTATTATCATCTTTAAAATTCAAAAGTTTTTCTACATATTTTGCGATAACGTCACATTCCAAATTAACCGTACTGCCAACTGACTTTGTAAGCAGAGTAGTTTCCTTTGATGTATGGGGAATTATGGACACCTTAAAGCAAGAATTATCCACATAAGCAACCGTCAGACTTATACCATCAATAGCTATTGAACCTTTTTCTACAATATATTTAAGAATATTACTTTCTGTTTTAATCGTTACCCAGGTTGCATTGTCTTCTTTTACAAAAGATGATACCGTACCAATACCGTCTATATGTCCGCTTACAATATGACCACCCATTCTTGTAACAGGAGTTAAGGCTCTCTCAAGGTTTACAGCACAACCTGCATATTGCTCACCAAGATTTGTTCTTCGCATAGTTTCAGCCATAACATCAGCAGTAAAACAATTATCCCCCATTGATGTAACTGTAAGACAAATTCCGTTGACAGCTATACTGTCACCTAACTGAGTTCCCTGTAAAACTTTTTCAGCCTCTATCTGCAATACAGAAGATTTTTCACCTTTTGTTACCTGTAATATTTTTCCTGTTTCTTCTATAATTCCTGTAAACACTCTGTCACCCCTTATCAACATAAGCTGTAACACAAATATCACTTTCAACCATCTCAGTTGTGATATCTTTAAGCTTTACAGCTTTTGATATTTCTCCAAAGCCATTGCCCTCAACTGAGGTTTTAGCGTCTGTTCCACCAAAAATTTTAGGAGCAATGTAATATATCACCTTATCAACAATATCTTGATTAAACGCACTGAAAGCCAGAGTTCCCCCGCCTTCAATCAGTATACTGTCAATTCCAATTTCGCCCAGAATTCCCATAAGATGTTCCAAATCAAGTCTGCCATTTTTCTCTTTAATAGTAATTATCTGAACACCCATCTGTTTCAGCATACAAGCCTTTATACAGTTTTCATCCTGTAAAGTGGCAACAATGGTTTTATATTTTTCAGCGGTCTGAACTAGATTACATTCAAATGGAATTTTGAGCGAAGAATCAAGGATAATTCTTACCGGGGATGTGCAACCTTCTGTTCTGCAATTAAGCATCGGGTCATCATTTATAACTGTGTTTATTCCCACCATTATTCCACTATAAAAATGCCTGAGCATATGAACACGTCTGCGTGATTCTTCGTTTGAGATCCACTGAGATTCGCCCTTAACAGTTGCAATTTTACCATCTAATGTAACAGCAGATTTATACACTACAAAAGGTCGCTTTGTTACAATATACTTCATAAATACTTCATTAAGTTTTATACTTTCATCCGCAAGTAAACCTGTTTGTACTTCTATTCCTGCATTTTTTATTTTTTCAATTCCACGACCACTTACCAACGGATTAGGATCAAGAGCAGCTACAACCACCCTGCCAAGTTTTTTTTCAACAATTTTATCAGCACAAGGTGGTGTTTTTCCTGTATGACTGCAAGGCTCAAGAGTAACATACATTGTTGCACCCTCAACATCCTCTGTTGCACTGTTAAAAGCATTTACTTCTGCATGCCAATCACCGCACACTTTATGGTAGCCTTCTCCTATAATTCTGTCGTTTTTTACAATTACAGCTCCCACCATAGGATTCGGAGATGTAAAACCTCTTGCCTTTTCAGCAAGTTGTAACGCTCGTTTCATATATTCATAATCTTTATTTGTAAAATCGCTCATAAAAATCACCTGCAAAAAACCGCAATACCAAGGGCATTGCGGTTGATAAATCCATAAATATTACAACTATAAAAAATATACAATATCTGTATATAACAAACTTATAAAGCTGTAAATATGCTTCTATCATCCGGACTATACCGTCGGCTTTGGAATTACACCAAATCAGCTTTCGCTCGTGGGCTTTACCACCGGTGGGGACTTTCACCCCGCCCTGAAACATAAATTCATTCTATCTAATTTAAGTAATTATATTATAACACTATACAGTAAAATGTCAAGTTAGTTAAAACAAATCTTAATAAAAACATAATTACTGTTCATCAAGTGTAAGCTCATAAGCAGGGAACATTTCCTCCATAAATACTTTTACTTCTGGCAAATCAATATTATTAATAGCCTGCAAGGTTGATTTCTGTGCTTTGCTAAATTCCTTGTTACCCATAATAAGCTCTTCTGTACATTTAATAAGTGCAGAAATTTTATCTGCTGCCTTAACATATTTCCACAGTAACTTTTCATTTTTATTTTCACAAAGAATACTTGTATATCCTTCGGAGATATCCTTTGGCAACATTTCAAGAAGTCTTATTTGTGCCTGTTCTTCAATTTCTTTATAGGCATTTTTTATCTTCTCATTATTATACTTTACAGGTGTAGGCAAATCCCCAGTTATAATTTCACTTGCATCGTGAAACATAGCCAATACCGCCAAACGCTCAGGGTTAATATCTCCGTTAAAGCGTTTATTATTTATAATCCCCAGTGCGTGAGCTATTATAGCTACCTCTAAAGAATGTTCGCTTAAATTTTCTTTACGGGTATTATTCATAAGTCCCCAGCGGTTAATATATTTTATTCTTGACATCATAGCATAAAAACTATACATATCTATCTCTATCCTTTTTGAAAGTAACTTTCAAATTAATTAATCCTCAAGCTGATTCATAACCAGACCTGTAATCATCTTTGGATAAAAGTAAGTAGACTTCTGAGGCATTTTTTCGCCATTTGAAGCAACATCTCTTATTTCTGAAACACGAGTAGGATTCAGAATAAATGCACACTGAGCTTTACCGCTATCAACAGATGAAATAGCCTCTCCAAAAATTTTTGTATATGTAAGATTTATCTGTTTAGCCATATTTTCTGCATCAATACCAAAAATCTTTTCAAGAATCAAAGTGTGCAAGACTGTTACATCTAATTGCTGTGTTGCTTTGCTTGCGTCAGGTAACAGCTCTTCTATAATTTTTTCATCTTTTAGTACAAGCAAGCTGTATTTATTATTACCACTGTAAAAAGCGTATGCCTTTTTGCCTTCTTCATATAGCTTCATAAGACTGTTCTCAATAGTTGAAATATCATCATATTCTGTAACATCAAAATATTTTTTACAGCTTTCAAGAGCCTTTTCAGCATTAAAATCTGTAAGGTCACGTACAAGACGGTGCGTAGGAAAAACAACCAAACCAGGGTGCTCCATATCAACCAACATCATCATCTGATAGTCACAAGCATCGCCCTCTTTTGCCTTACCGTTCTCTCTTAAATAATTTCTGTAATTAAGAGCCGTTTCATAACGGTGATGACCATCTGCAATATACAATTTTCTGTCAACAAAATCATTGCAAATGTCCTCTATCTCTTTTTCGTCAGTAATTATCCACATTCTGTGAACAACACCCTCGCCGTCAGTAAGCTGAATATTAGGTTCACCATTTGATAAAGAATCAATTTTATCAATAGTATTTTTACCATTATCCATATAAAGAGAATAAATCTGACTAAAGTTGCAGTTTGTTGCTTTCATCAGATTCAGTCTGTCCTCTTTAGCCTTTGATAATGTAAATTCGTGAGGCAGAATTACACCCTTACTAAATTCCTCAATTTTAACTCTGCAAATAATACCTTTTATACTCTTTCTTTCGCTGTAAGCTGTAAATTCTTCTTCATAAATATAAATTGCAGGTTTATCCTCTTTTATCAGAACCCCTTCTTCAAGCCAGTTGTTAAGAATATCATTAGCTTTATTATATCTGTCCTCACCTGTTGGAAGTTCAAGACGAATAATATTGTGAGGGTTAGTTTTTATATACCCCTCACGCTGTTCCTCACTGATAATATCATAAGGAGGACATACAAGCTCTTCAATACACCCTGCCTTATCACAGTTAAATCTCATACCTTTATATGCTTTTATAATTGCCATTATAAACAACCCCTTTCTGCTTTATTACTATTATTTTACACAATATTTCAAAACAGGTCAACCTACTTTTTAGAGGAATTTTGTAAAGCTAAAAAACAAACAATATCTCAACCTAATTGCTTAATACACCTATTTTCAGCCAAGAATAATATTACACATACAAGGGAAAGTTAATATAAAAGTAAAAAAGGAGAATGACAAATGAATTATTTGCAGATTGAAAAAGTACACGGAAGAGAAATTCTTGATTCCAGAGGAAACCCCACAGTAGAGGCTGAAGTTACTTTAGCTGATGGTACTGTTGCAAGAGGTACTGCACCTAGTGGTGCTTCCACAGGTGAATTTGAAGCACTGGAGCTAAGGGACAATGATAAAAAGAGATATCTTGGCAAGGGTGTTACAAAAGCGGTAGAAAATATTAACAACACTATTTCAAATGCCATTATTGGTATGGATGCTTCTGATATTTACGCAGTTGACGATGCAATGATTAAAGCAGACGGCACAAAAGACAAGTCAAAACTGGGTGCCAATGCAATACTTGCTGTTTCAATAGCAGTATCAAGAGCCGCCGCTAATGCTCTTGATATTCCATTATACAGATTTTTGGGAGGTACTACCGGAAATCGTCTTCCTGTACCAATGATGAATATTCTGAACGGAGGAGCACATGCCACAAACACGGTAGATGTTCAGGAATTTATGATTATGCCTGTGGGTTCGGAAAGTTTTAAAGAGGCTTTACGTTGGTGTGCCGAAGTTTTTCACTCTCTGTCAACCTTACTAAAATCTAAAGGATTAGCAACATCAGTAGGCGACGAGGGTGGCTTTGCACCAAACCTTGCAAACGATGAAGAAGCTATTGAGTATATTCTTGAAGCTATTAAAAATGCAGGATATCAGCCCGGTAAGGATTTTATGCTGGCTATTGATGCGGCATCAAGTGAGTGGAAAGGTGAGAAAAAAGGAGAATATATTCTTCCTAAGTCAGGAAAAAAATATACTTCTGAAACTCTTATTGAGCATTGGAAACAGCTTGTTGAAAAATATCCCATTATCTCTATTGAGGATGCACTTGACGAAGATGACTGGGAAGGCTGGCAAAAACTCACAAAAGAACTTGGTAATAAAATACAGTTAGTTGGTGACGATTTATTCGTTACAAACACCGAAAGATTGCAAAAGGGCATTGAGCAAGGCTGTGGTAACTCTATTCTTATAAAGCTCAATCAGATAGGTTCTGTTTCAGAAACCTTAGAAGCAATAAAAATGGCTCACAAAGCAGGTTACACAGCAATTTCCTCACACCGATCAGGTGAAACAGCAGATACCACCATTGCAGATTTAGCAGTTGCACTCAACACTTGTCAAATAAAAACAGGTGCCCCAAGCAGATCGGAACGTGTAGCTAAGTATAATCAACTTTTAAGAATAGAAGAAGAATTATGCTGTGGCGGTGTTTATCCTGGTATGAAAGCATTCAATGTAAAACAATAAAAATATTTTAGCTATTTATTATGTTTAGCTAAAATAATTTTTCCTGTCCCAAAGCTATTTTAAACAGATAGTTTTGGGACATTTCATATTACAATTTCTAACATATTGTACGAAGAAAAAATGATTGCTTATGTTTATTTTTCAGAAGATTACATATAACTGCATATAGTAGAACCATAATTAATAGAACAATTTGCAATGAAAAAAAGTGTGTTTTTTTCTATTTTTGTACTAAATGTGATATTAATTATAACTGCTTGACAAACCATTATATTAGGGGTAAAATCAAGAATGATTAAAAAGGTAAATAGCGATTTTTTATGTATTAAGAGAGAGGATGTAAATCTTGAATACTCAGTCATTTGAAAAATACGAATCAGAAGTTCGCTCATATTGCAGACACTTTCCTACCGTTTTCACAAAAGCAAAAGGTTCTAAAATGTTTGACGAGCTTGGTAACGAATATATCGACTTTTTTTGCGGTGCAGGTGCCGTAAACTATGGTCATAATAACAATTATATAAAACCTAAATTAATCGAATACCTTGAAGGCGACGGTATTATGCACGCTTTGGATATGTATACAACACCTAAGCGTGAATTTATTGACTTTATGCAAGAAAATGTTTTAAAGCCCAGAGGTCTTGATTATAAAATTATGTTTCCTGGTCCAACTGGTACAAATGCTGTTGAAGCAGGACTAAAGATTGCAAGAAAGGTTACAGGCAGAAGTAATGTGTTTGCTCTTATGGGTTGCTTTCACGGTATGACTTTGGGTGCTTTGGCACTTACAACCGACCAAGGTGCAAGAAAAGGTGCTGGAGTTAAACTAAACGATGTTACACATATCCCTGCCCCCTATATGTATCCTGAATTTGACACTATTGAATATATGCAGAACTTGCTTGATGATGATCACTCTGCTGTTGAAAAACCTGCCGCTGTTGTTATTGAAACTGTACAAGCCGAAGGCGGTATATGGGTATTTGAAAATGATTATTTACAACGTCTACGCAAATTCTGCGATGACAACGATATTCTGCTGATGATAGATGATATACAGGTAGGATGTGCAAGAACAGGCACATATTTCTCATTTGAACGTGCAGGAATTCAACCTGACATTTTTGTAATGTCAAAGTCCATTGGCGGTTATGGTCTGCCATTTGCTCTTACAATGTTTAAGCCTGAAATTGACAAATGGACACCTGGCGAACACAACGGTACTTTCCGTGGAAATCAGCTTGCATTTGTTGCCGCTAAAGCAGGTCTTGAATATATGCTTAACGAGCATGTTGAGGATAAATCAAAAGTTAGTGGTGAAATAATTAAAGAATACTGTGAAAAAGAAATTTTATCTCTTGACAGCCGACTAAAACTAAGAGGCATCGGTATGATATGGGGTATCGAATTTGATGATATTCCTGTTGAAGGTTTAAGCGAAAAAGTTACTGAAAAGGCTTTTGAAAAAGGACTTATAATTGAGTGTGCCGGCAGAAAGAATTCTGTTGTTAAAATTATGCCTCCTCTTGTAATTGAAAAAGAGGTTTTGCTTGAAGGACTTGCAAAACTAAAGAGTGCCATTAAAGATTGTCTGACTAAAATGAATTAAAATTACATTATACAGGCAGAGGTGCCCCCTCTGCCTTATTTTGTGTTTATAGATAAGGAGATATTTTTATGAATATAAAATATATAGCTCGTGTTTTAAGCGGTGCAAAACTCAAAAAGATGTTTGAAAAGATTGATCAGATACACGAAAAAACAGGAAAAAATAAAGTAGCCCTGTTTTTTGATATGATAGGTTGTACATTAAAATACGGTGCAGGTTACAATGACTATATAATCTTTGAATTTTACAATATGAATGCTAAGGAAAGAAAAACTTACCTTACAAGAATGAAAAACAAAAAACTGGTTACAACTCTTAACGATTTAAGATATTCCCATATTTTTGATGAGAAAAATCTCTTTGATGAAAAATTCGCAGAGTTTATGGGCAGAGAAATTCTTGATGTTGCAAAAATTGACTACAATCGTTTTGAAAAATTTGTTGAAAGCAAGGAATATTTCTTCGCAAAACCATATATTGGTGAAAGTGGTAAGGGTATAGAAAAAATAAAAACTACTGATTTTTCATCTACTAAAGAGCTTTGGGATTATGTTACAAATCCTGATAAAAACTTTGGTGTTATTGAAGAGGTTATTGTTCAACACCCTCAGGCAGCTAAAATTTATCCCAACTCTCTTAATTGTTTGCGTGTTGTAACATTGGTTAATGAAGGAAAAGCACATATTCTGTATGCAGTATTTAAAATGGGAAACAACGGTGGTTTTGTTGACAACCTTGAAAATGGTGGTCTAGCATGCCACTTTGACTTGGACAAAGGAGAAATTATAGGTCAGGGACATACCTCTGCCCTGATTAATTATGATGCTCACCCTGCTACCGGAATTAAGTTTTTAGGATATAAACTTCCATTTATGAATGAAGTTAAGGAAATGGTTAAAAAAGCTGCTATGGTTATCCCTGAGTTCAGATACGTGGGTTGGGATGTATGTCTTACACCAAATGGCCCTGCGATAGTTGAAGGTAACGACTATCCTGCTTATGATTTCCCACAACTACCTGATCCTGACAAACCAAGAATAGGTCTTATCCCTAAAATAGAAGAATTTGGCATTAAGCTGTAAACTATAAAAGTATAAACACACACTGCATTATTCTTATTAGTAAAACGCTCCAAATGTCATTATTAATTATATAAAATAAAAATATGCTTACAGTTTCGAATTGGATTCTGTAAGCATATTTTTTAATATTTTCACGATTGATTGATAATAAGCACATCATTTTGTTTTATCTTTGTATTTCCACGAGGAATAATAACTCTATTATTACGCTTAATAAGAATTACAAGTCTGTCGGATCCAAATTTTATCTCTGATAAAGACATACCCAACCAATCATTATCACTATCTATTGTAATCTCTGTAAGACAACCCTCAAATTCTTTATCAAGTGACGGCCCACTCATTATAATAACATCATCCTGCAAAATAACTGTGTCACCCTTGGGAACAATTTGATTGCCGTTCCTTATTATAAGTGCAATTAGTAAATTAGGCAACAATTTTAAGTTTTTAATCTTTTTATCAACCCACGGATGGTTTTCTTTTATTAACAACTTTAAAAATTGCACAGGAACCTCTTCTGTATAGTCATTAAAAGTTTTCATAACATCGCTGTTGTTGTCTATCATATCGAGCTTTTTTGCAACAAATGGAATCAGTGTACCTTGTAAAGATATAGAAAATAAAACTATAAAGAATACAACGTGAAAAACATCGTGCTTTATGTATGCCGGACTGACCATAGCCATAATTGCAAAAACTATTGATGCCGCTCCCCTTAATCCCGACCAAGACACAAGAAGTTGCTGTTTAAACGTACATTTAAATGGTGCCAGTATAGCAAATACAGAAATAGGACGTGCCACAAATGTAAGTAAAACTGCAATAGCAAGTGCAGGAAGTACAATCTGTGGCAACTGTGATGGAAATGCAAGTAATCCAAGCAAAAAGAAAATTAATATCTGCATTAGCCCTGTTATACCATCAAAGAAATGTACCAACGATTTTTTATCTTTAATTGGTTTGTTACCTAAAATAATACCGGTAATATATGTACTTAAATAACCATTTCCTCCTACCAAGGTTGCCAGAGCATAAGAAACCAATGCCATACTGAATACCAATATAGATTCAAAACCACTTATGCTGTTTTTAGCCCGTGAAAGTAAAAATGAGGTGGCAAAAGCAATCACTACACCAATGACTGCACCATAAACAATCTGAGCAAAAACCATATATACAATTTGCCCACCACTTGTTTCTCCACTCATAAACGAAAGTATAATAGCTGTAAGCATATAAGAACAAGGATCATTACTTCCACTTTCAACTTCTAAAAGAGAAGCAGTATTATACTTTAAATTAAGCCTTTTGGAACGCAATATAGAAAACACTGATGCAGCATCAGTTGAGCTTATTACTGCACCAATCAGAAAACTTTCCAACAAACCAAAATTAAGTACAAAGTGACAAAACACACCTGTTAAAACTGCGGTTAATATAACTCCTAGCGTTGAAAGCAAAACCGATTTAACCGCTACCTTTTTTGCACTTTTCCAATTAGTACCAAATCCACCGTAAAACATTATGAATATCAACGACAGAGAGCATATCTGCTCCGCAAAAGAGTAGTTATCAAACTGTATTTTAAAAATTCCATCAGAGCCAAAAAGCATACCCAGAAATATAAATACCAGTAGCGTTGGTACTCCTAATTTGTTAGAAACCTTACTAAAAAACAAACATATCAATATAACTACTGCTACAACCAAAATATATATTGCCATTTAATCGCCTCCTTATTTATCTATATTAATAAAAGTATATCATATTTTTATACCAATAGTAAACAATTTTATACCAACAGTAGATAAATATAAAGTATAATTAAAAACGGCGAAATATGAAACCATTTCCGCCGTTGTAAGAAATAAAAATGCTAAAATTATTTTATATCCACTTTTCAAACTACTACACCGTTACAGTGGTCTATTTCGTGCTGGATTATCTGAGCGGTAAAACCGCTGAAGTCAGAAATACAGGTTTTAAATGACCTGTCTTGATACTTCACCGTAATATTTTTATACCTTTTTACACTGCGTACACCGTCCAACGATAAACAACTCTCTTCAGCAGTGTATGGCTGGCTACATTTTATAATTTCGGGATTCAGCATTGGTACAATAGTGTCCAAAATGGAAATCACTATAATACATTTTCTTATACCAATCATATTTGCTGCCATACCAACACATATATCGTAATTTGCCCTAAGAGTATCCTCAAGGTCAACTACTGTCTGCAAATCTGCCAATGTAGCCGGAGTTGATTTCTGTGACAACAGCATTACATCTCTGATAATTTTTCTCTTCATAATTTCACCTGATTTACCCAATTTCTTATCCAAGGCTTGTTTGAAAATAGAAAACAAACCTTGATTATTATATTTTATTATAACATTCTCTGACTATTTACGACCAGAGTAAATTCCAAATTAATTTTTTATTATGTGGCTGTTTTTAACTTCTTCAATAGTAATCATAATCCCTCCAAATTGTTATGTCGTGTCTATGGTTCCTTCTTCAACAAATTTAACAAGCTGTTCAACAGAAATAAATTTTCGATACTTACATATTTTCTCTTTCCTTCGTTGAATATTCATTTTTATTCTTTCAAATAATTCCATTATCTTAACATAGCGTGATATTTCTAAATTTTGATACATCAACCGATAAACTGCATTTTCAGTTTTTGTAGGTGTTATAATTTCAATCAAAAAAAGTACAAATTCAGCAATAGTACACATAATAAAGCAAATTTCATATTCCATCTCCATAACCTTTTGAGGAGAAATAATAATCAATATTTTGCTGATTGCCATTATAAGAAAAATAACAACAAAAAAATTTATCATATTCCACATCTCCTTCCATATCCAGTATATAAATTCAACTGTATATTTTTTAGAATATTTTCTGTGGAATTGAAATCTTTTTTGTTTATTAATGATATATCATAATAACTAGTTTATAGTTTATGCAGTTTTGCAATCTTTTTAGCAGATTTTCTATATTGTTTTACAACACTTTCGGGAGAAATTATGGTAACTTCATCACCAAGTCCGAACAACCAACCAAAAAACTGTTGAGTTACATACACTGTTACAGTAACATCGCTGTAATTGTCATCGTAGCGTATAATCTGATAATCATTGCCAAAGCGGTCTATAATTACACCAATCAGCTTGTTAGCTATTCTTATAGTAACTTCCCGAAGTTCGTCACTACTAAACATTCCAAAATTTTGTTTGACATATGTTGGAACATCAAAGTTTTTGAATGTTTCTTCTCCCTCACACATTTCATCAAGAACATTAACATTCTTTATTTTATCAACTCTGTAATGTTTTATTTTATTGCTGTAATTGTCATAGGCTACAAGATAATATTTTTCATCATTCCATAACATACACCAAGGACTTACTCTGTATAACTGACCGTTTTTGCGTGGTCTTTCAGTAACCTTATTTAAGCTACCGTAAGAAACAGTCCATTCATAATAGTTAAATGTAATCTGTTTTTTACTCTGTATTGCACGATAAATCTGATCAATACTGATATAAATACTTTCGTTATCCGTTTTAGAGCGTTTTTCTATAAATACAGTACGCTGAAGCTCTTTTGCTTCATAAATACTTACCTCTTTTTCCAGCTTTTTTATTAGTTCAGCTGATTTCTTGTGAGTGATAAATCTAGTGGACTGGATTGCATCTACCATCAGCTTAACCTCGGCAAGCTGATAATGCCCACCGGACACCAGCTTATATTCAAAGCATCTTCCCTTTTTATTTCCCACAATATCATACCCAAACTTACTTAAAAGTTCAATATCAGAATACAGACTTTTTCTCTCAGATGTAATCCCATACTTATCAAGTTCCTTCATAATCTGTGCAAGAGTAAGTCCGTGCTCTTCATCAGTTTTTTCTTTTAAAATTCTTAAAAGATATAACAATTTTAACTTTTGATTTCCTGCTTTCGACATACTACCCCTCCTTATACTATCATCAAATAATATTAAGACTTGTTTAAAAATAAACAATGCTTTTAATTTTCCAAACTAACCCTAGCAATAGAGGCAGAAAAAGTCCTTGTTTACACTCTTCTGCCTCCGTTATACAGACTTTAAAAATAAAAGTCTGTAAATTTATTACTCTCTTATAAGATTGTTTGCAGCAAGATATTCATCATAACCCGATGTGATATCCTTAATGCCATCTTCTTGGATAAATATAATTCTGTTAGCTACTGTTGAAATAAATTCATGGTCATGAGATGTAAATAGTACAATGCCTGGGAAATTAGCCAAACCCTTGTTTACAGCTGTAATAGATTCCAAATCAAGATGGTTCGTAGGCTGGTCAAGAACAAGCACATTGGCACCACCCATCATCATTTTCGATAGCATACAACGTACTTTTTCACCACCACTTAAAACTTTTACAGGTTTGAATACATCTTCACCGCTGAACAACATTCTACCCAAAAATCCACGCAGATATGTTTCAGTATGATCTGCTCCATTGTTATACTGTTCTAACCAATCAAGAATTGAATCGTCACAGTCATTAAAGAAATCAGAATTATCCTTAGGGAAATATGAAGTACTTGTACTTACTCCCCACTTAAATGTGCCTTCGTCCTTCTTTTCTTTCTCCATAAGTATTTCAAACAATGCAGTAACAGAAGTTTCCTTGTCACTGATAAAAGCTATCTTGTCGCCTCTCTCAACTCTGAACGAAACATTTTTAATAACATCCTCGCCATCAATCTTCTTAGACAATCCCTCCACGGCGAGAATCTCTTTACCTACCTCTCTGTCCTGATTAAATCCTACAAAAGGATAGCGTCTACTTGAAGCAGGCATTTCTTCTACTGTAAGTTTATCGAGTAGTTTTCTTCTCGATGTAGCCTGCTTTGACTTTGATTTATTCGCAGAGAAACGTGCAATAAAGTTCTGTAACTCTTTAATCTTCTCTTCATTTTTCTTATTCTGCTGTTTAATCATAGCCTGAACCATCTGGCTGGATTCATACCAAAATTCGTAGTTACCAACATACATTTTAATCTTACCATAGTCAATATCTACCATATGAGTACATACTGTATTAAGGAAATGACGGTCGTGGCTTACTACAATTACAGTTCCTTCATAGTCCATCAAGAAATCCTCAAGCCAAGATATAGCCATAATATCAAGGTTATTGGTAGGCTCGTCCATCATAAGAATTTCAGGATTTCCAAAAAGTGCTTGTGCCAGCAAAACTTTAACCTTTTCATTACCTGTAAGTGTACTCATTTGTGAATACAGAATATCCTCAGTAAGTCCAAGACCTTGAATGAGTTTAGAAGCATCACTTTCTGCTTCCCATCCGTCCATTTCTGCAAATTCAGCTTCAAGCTCACTTGCTCTTATACCGTCCTCATCATTGAAATCAGGCTTAGCATACAGTTCATCTTTTTCTTTCATTATATTATAGAGTTTCATATTACCCATAATAACTGTATCAAGTACAGTATATTCATCAAAAGCAAAGTGATCCTGTTTGAGTACACTCATTCGCTCTCCGTCAGGAATAATTACATCGCCTGTTGTAGGCTCCAACTCACCTGTCAACACCTTTAAAAATGTAGATTTTCCGGCACCATTTGCACCAATAACACCATAACAGTTACCGGGAGTAAATTTAAGCTCAACCTCCTTAAATAAATCAGTTCCACTAAAATTTACGCTTACATTAGATACTGTAATCATTTTATTTCTCCAATCCTTTACCATATATTTGGTTTATTGAGTATAATTATATCATTAAAATTTATTATAAACAACAGATAAAATAAAGTTTGATTATAAATATATACAAAAAGAGCCTGAAATTTTAAAACTGTGATGTATTGCCAATTTATACTTATCTTTATTAAATTAATTTTTACTTATATATGTACTGATATCAAATAAAAAACTTCATATAAAAAACTACATCTTTTTATTGAATAATAATATTAAAGTGTATTTGTTAGTTTTTAACTGTAATTTCAACTTGTTATATTTACTAAATTACTTGATGTTTTTTCAGTAAAATTGTTATAGTAATCGAATTTTCTATAATTGTTTGACAATTTGCTTTTAATAATTATATAATGTATCTGTTAGCTTCATACGAAATTTGGTATGGGGTAATTAAGTATAAAAATATATTTTTTAGTTTAATGAAAGAAGGTATTTTTAATGGCTACTACAAAGAAAACAACAGCTAAAAAGGCTGCAACTACTGAGGTAGAAGCAAAGGTTGCCCCTAAAACAACAGCTAAAACTGCTGCAAAGGTTGCTCCTGTTGAAGAAGTAAAAGTTGAGGCTACTGTTGTTGAAGAAGCACCTGCTAAAAAGACAGCTGCTAAGAAAACAACAGCTACTAAAACTACAACAAGCAAAACAACAACTGCTACTAAAAAAACAACAAGAAAAACAACAGCTAAAAAGGCTGTTGAACCAACAGTTGATTTTTATGTTGAGTACAACGGTGTTCAGGACTCATATGCTAATGTTCTTGAGAATGTAAAGAAGTCATATCTTGAGAATAATGAGGGAGCAGAAATTAAATCCATAAAGATTTATCTTAAACCAACAGAGAATGCTGCTTACTGCGTAATCAATGATGAAGATGAATTCAGAATGGACGTTTTCTTCTGCTGATAATTTCTTTTACATATAAATATCCCTTGGCACAGCTTTTTAAGTTGTGCCTTTTGTTTTTATAAATAAAAACTCCTGTAAACAATCCACCATTACCTTGTTTACAGGAGTTACTTTTATATTTTCATAATTTTATTATTTCAGCTTAGTTATTCGTGAGTACCAATCCCCACTGCCATTTGTTCTGCTGATTCAAAGACAGGATATTCCTTATCTTTGTTCTTATCTGCAAATACAAATTTTAAAATAACCGGTGCCACAATAGTAGTTACTACTACAACAATTACTATTGGTGCAAACAGTTCTTTATCCATCAATCCGATTTGCGCTCCCTTGTCTGCAACAATAAGAGCAACCTCACCTCGTGAAATCATACCTGCACCAATCTGTAAACATTCTTTATTTGTAAAACCGCACAATTTAGCACCTATTCCACAACCCAACACTTTTGTTAGAATTGCTACTAAAGCAAGTAAAACTGAAAAAGCGATAATCATAACAGACATTTCAGGAAGCTCTACCTTCAAACCAATGCTGGCAAAAAATATTGGTGAAAGTAACATATAAGACAAAGTGCTAAATCTCATTCCCAGATACTCTTTATGGCTTGTGTTCGACATAATCAAACCTGCAATATAAGCACCTGTAATATCTGCAACACCAAACACCTCTTCAGAAAGCCATGACATAAGCAAACAGAAGGTAAGGGCAAGAATTACAAAACGTCTGTAATCTTTTTTGTATTTGTCCATATACATTGAAAATACTTTATAACCAAGAATACCAACAACAACAGAGAATACAAAAAATCCCAGAATTTTCAGCATTACGACCGCAATGTCTACATCTTCGCTTGCGAAGCTAGAAATAATTGTGAGAGCAACAATACCCAATACATCATCTATAATAGCTGCACCCAAAATTGCATTGCCTGCCTTTGAATTGAGTTTTCCCATCTCTTTAAGAGTTTCAACTGTAATACTTACAGAAGTAGCTGTAAGTATTACACCTACAAACATTGCCTTAAGAAAAGCAAGACTGTCACCTTCACTGCCGGTAGGATTCATAAAGTATGTAAGTAAAAATCCGCCAGCCAAAGGTACAATTACACCAAGTACAGCTATTACAGCAGAGGCAACACCTGTCTTTTTAAATTCTTTAATATCGGTTTCAAGTCCTGCTGAAAACATCAGTACTATAACACCTAACTCCGACACCATCTGAACAAAAGAATCTTCGTGCAGTACATTTAAAATTGCCGGACCTAACAACAATCCCGCCAGCAATGCACCTACAACCTGCGGCATATGGAATTTTTTAAAAATTAAGCCGCAAACCTTAGTTGATAAAAGAATTATGGCTATATTGAGTAAAAAAGTATAGTCCATATTTTTCATCTCGCTTTCCTTAAATATATTTGAATTCGACATAAACAAACTACGGACAAGTTTACAATTTGTTAAAAAACGTCGGTTCGTTGTTATTATATTACTTTTTTTATATAGGGTCAAGGAATCAGCGTAAAAAAACGCCATATTTCTATCAAAAATTTAGTGCATAAATCATACTAATTTCTATTATTTATGTAAGTATATGAGGAAATATGTTAATTGACATTTTTTGATAGCTTAAGTATAATAAATTTGATTATGACAACCTGTCATTTTTAAGGTGGTGAATTATGTGATAAAACAGACCTATTATAATCTGCCTATTTTAAAAAAAGAAAGAATTATTAAGGCAATTATAAAGGAAATAGATGGCAAGTCATATGATGAAGTTTCCATCAACCAGATTGTTAAAAATGCAAAAATTTCAAGAGGAAGTTTCTACCAATACTTTGATGATAAGTGGGATATATTTTCGGTAGTGTTACAGGGATTTTCAGAAGAATTGAACAACATATGTATAAATAGCCTTATTGAGAATAATGGAGACATTTTCAAGTCAGGCGAAAAGGTATTTGACTATGTTGCAGATACTTCTGAGTCAACAATGTACTCCCCCGCTTTCAAAACAATTTTCTCATATGCAAGTACAAATCTTAAGTTTTTCAAATCAAAGGAACATTGTGGTGAACATTTACTTGAAAAATTCAAGCTACTCATTAATCGTGAAATGTTTAATATCAACAATGAAAACGATCTTGATTGTATGTTTGATGTTGTTGCATCAATACTAAGCAGACAGTGGTTTGAAATGTTTGTATTGGGGAAAAAACGTGAAGAAGTAAAAGAACATCTGGTTAATATGTTTCTTCTGGTGAAGAACGGATTTTTAAGGAGGTAAAAATGTTATCAAAATTCAGTGTTAAAAAACCTTTTACAATTCTGGTGGCAGTTATACTGATAATTGTGCTTGGTGTTGTATCTTTTATGAATATGACCCCTAATCTACTGCCAAATATGGATTTTCCATATGTTATTATTATGACAACTTATCCTGGGGCCAGCCCTGAACTGGTAGAAACTACTGTTACAAAACCTTTGGAGCAATCGCTGTCGGTGCTTGACGGAGTCAAAGATATATCATCTTCCTCAAACGATAACTATTCAACTGTTATGATAAAGTATGAAGACGGCACTAATATGGACAGTGCTATTGTTGACATAAGCGGTAAAATTGATACTCTTGAAGGTTCGTGGGAAGATACCGTAGGTACTCCTATTGTAATGGAAATAAATCCTGATATGATGCCTGCCGCTGTTGTTGCAGTAGATGTAGATGGTATGGAAACTAGCGAACTTTCAGAATACGTTGACAACGAACTTATTAACAAACTTGAAGGTGTAGACGGAATTGCATCTATAAGCACTATTGGTTCAGTTAAAGAGGGAATTAACGTAGTAATAGATGAAGAAAAACTTGATAAAGTTAATTCTAAAATTCAAAAAGCTTTAAACAGTAAATTCGACGATGGAAAAGAAGAACTTAATGATGCTCTTGACAAACTTAATGATGGTCTTGACCAAACTAAAGAAGGTCAGGAACAGATAGACAAGGGCAAAGAAGAATTAGAGGCACAGAGAAAACAAGCTATAAGCCAACTGGAAGATGCCAGAAGTCAACTTGACCAAAAACAAGAAGAATTGCTTGACGGCAAAATTCAGATTCTCAATACATTGTCATCTCTGACATCACAGCGAACAGAATTACAAACTAAATATGAACAGCTTGTATCCAATCAGTCTATTATGCTTGAACTAAAAAAGAATATTCAGGATCTAACAAGTATGATAGCTCAGTTGGAGGCATATAAAACAACTGTTGATAGCCTGAACTCTGTAATATCAAATATGCCATCTGACAGTGAAGAATATATGCAGGCTACTGAACAGCTTAGTGCTATTGAAGCCGGACTAAATGGTATGGGTATTACATCAGCTGAACTTCCTGCAAAAATTGAAGAATACAAGCAAACTGTTTTACAGCTTGAAACTTCACTTGCAGAAATGAATAAAGCCTTTGCTCAGCAGGGTTATTCTGAAGATACCCTACAACAAGCTATTGATCAAATAAAGTCTGGTATTGATCAGATTGATTCTTCTGTTGCTCAACTCAACACTACCTTACAACAACTTGAGGAAGGTTCAATTTCTCTTAGTGCTGCTCTTTCAGAGCTTAATACTCAGAAAGACGAAGCAAATTACCAAATGAACACTGCCTATGTTGAACTAAGAATTAATGAGAGTACTCTTGCAACAACTAAGGCACAGCTTGAAGAAAGTAAAAAGGAACTTGAAGCATCTTTCGACACTCTTGAAGATCAGCAGGATGAAGCCACAGATAAGGCGGATTTAACAAAAACAATCACACTTGATATGGTATCAGGAACTCTTACCGCACAAAACTTCTCAATGCCCGCAGGTTATATAACTGATGATAAAAATGAATATCTTGTTCGTGTAGGTGACAAAATTACCGATACTGAGGAAATTGAAAATCTTTTGCTGTTTGATATGGATATTGATGGCACAGACCCTATTTATCTAAAAGATGTAGCAAACGTATTCATAGAGGATAACTCTTCTGAGGTTTACGCAAAAATAAATGGCAATGATGGTATAATGCTTTCTTTTACAAAATCATCACAATCAGCTGTTGCCACAGTATGTGAAAACCTCCAAAAAGAGCTTGACAACATCAAAAGTGAAAATGAGAAATTCAATTATACAATGATGATGAATCAGGGTGATTATATTGACCTGGTTATAGGCAATGTTATTAATAATCTTATTGTGGGTGCTGTATTTGCAATAATTATATTGTTCATATTCCTGAAAGATATTAAACCTACAATTATTGTTGCCTTCTCAATTCCACTTTCAGTAGTATTTGCTCTTGTATTGATGTATTTCAGTGGAGTAACATTGAATATCATTTCACTGTCAGGTCTGGCAGTAGGTGTTGGTATGCTTGTAGACAACTCCGTTGTAGTTATTGAAAATGTATACCGATTAAGAAGTATGGGTGTTCCTGCTGTAAAAGCAGCTGTTAATGGTGCAAGACAGGTTGCAGGTGCTATCACCGCTTCAACACTTACTACCATATGTGTGTTCCTTCCTATTGTGTTTGTAGAGGGACTTACAAGACAAATATTTGCAGACCTTGCACTTACAATAGGTTATTCACTTGTTGCCAGTTTAATTGTTGCTCTTACTCTTGTTCCTGCAATGGGACAGTCACTGTTTAAAAATACAAAAGAACGTAATCATAAATTTATGGATACTCTTACTAATGGTTATGATAAAGCTATTAAATTCACTCTCAATCATAAGGCTATCACACTTATTTTCTCAATACTACTTCTTATAGGCAGTGGTGCATTATTGCTTACAAGAGGTTTCAGCTTTATGCCAAGTTCAAGTAGTGCAGAACTTCAGATAAGTGTTACTATGCCCAAGGGAAGTGAACTTGAGGACACTGTAAAAACCTCTGAAAAAATACTTGAGATTGTTAATGAAAAAGATCAATATGAAACAGTTGGTGCTATGGTAGGAAGCACATCAAATATTATGGGAACAGGTGGTAGCAATAACGGCTCTGCTTCTATGTATCTTGTTCTTAAAGATGAATTTGCCAAAGAAAGCGAAAGTATTTCCAATGATCTTCAAAAACGGCTTGAAGAAGAATTCGGAAAGGAAACAACAATTACAGTTAGTAGTGGAATGATGGGTTCTATGTCATCACTTATGGGTAGCGGTGTTTCTGTCAGCGTTTACTGCGATGACCTTGATAAACTGCAAAAAACCGCTAACGACATTGAAGGTATTATAAAAAATGTTGACGGTATAGAAGAAACAGATAACGGAATAGCTGATACCACTACTGAAATAAGAATTTCTGTTGACAAAGAAAAAGCTATGGAAAAATCACTTACAGTTGCACAAGTATTCCAGCAAGTATCATCAATTATAAAAAGTGAAAACACTGCAACATCACTTTCAAACACAGATGGTTCATCTGTGGATGTAGTTGTAGTAGAACAGAAAAAACAAAATATCAAAGTAGAAGATTTACTTGATAAAGAAATAACCTATACTGACACAGAAGGTAAAGAAAAATCTATTACACTTGGTGAAATATCCGAAATCACAAAAGCAGACGCTATGAACTCAATTTCAAGAGATAATCAAAGAAGATACTTAACTGTAACTGGTACTATTTCAAGCGACTATACAGTAACAGATGTATCAAACAGAGTGTATTCAGCTGTAAATGACTATGAACACTCCTCTGATGTTTCCATAGAATTTGCAGGTGAAAACGAAAATACAATGGAATCTGTTACTGAAATGATGAAAATGCTTTTACTTGGTGTTGTATTTATATATCTTATTATGGTAGCACAGTTCCAGAGTTTGAAATCTCCATTTATAGTAATGTTCACAATTCCTCTCGCTTTCACTGGAGGATTTATCGGATTGTTCATTACTGGCTTTGATATAAGTGTTGTATCACTTATAGGTTTTGTAATGCTCTGTGGTGTTGTTGTTAACAATGGTATCGTTCTTGTTGACTATGTAAACCAACTACGCATTAGCGGTATGGAAAAGAGAGAAGCTCTTATAGAAGCCGGAAAAACCAGAATGCGACCAATACTTATGACAGCTATTACTACAATCATTGGCTTGATTGGTATGGCACTGGGTATAGGTGAGGGAACAGAAATGATGCAACCTGTTGCAATAGTTTGTATAGGTGGTCTGCTTTATGCAACTATTATGACATTGTTTGTAGTTCCTGTTATGTACGACATATTCAACAAAAAACCAATGCGTGTTGTTAATATGGAAGACCTTGAAGATATAGACGATTAATATTATTAACAGCTCTATAAATAAGCTAAAAGCAGAACATTCCGCAGATTTTTGTGGATGTTCTGTTTTTTCACAATAAAAAATATGTACTTATACATTATAAAAATCTAATGTTTTCTTGCATAATTCCTTCGATATAATGTATTAGGATTTTGCATAATTTTACGAAATGCAGTTTGGTTACTTGACTTTATCAAATAGCAATGTTAACATTAAAATTAGATTACAGTTATGTAATATTTTATTTACATTTGTAATATAATTTAACAGGGATATATAAATTTAAAACTAAATATCCACTATATAAAATATACAATAAAAATACGGAGGTATAAATATGACATTTCAGGAAGCTTTTAATGAAATAAAAAGCATCTTTATTCATTCAGACGTACACGAATATTGCGGACATCTGGCTATGCAGGTTACGATGACAGGTGAAGGCGGAGGAACTTTCTATATAGAGTTCCAGGATGGTATTGTTTGTGTAGAACCCTATGACTATAAGGAATATGACACATGGTTTATTGCTGATACATACGACTTCCTGAAAATTGCAAGAGGAGAAATGAATGTAGTTGCCGCATATACAGTAGGTAAACTCAGAATCGAGGGCGATATGGGCAAAGCATCAGAAATTCAACGTCTTGTAGGTAGATATAATTTTAAGTAATTTAATTTTAACAATTTAACATTAAACTCCCCCTGAATAAACTATTAAAAATCTAGTTTATTCAGGGGGAGTTTTCATCTCTAACCAATAGTATACAAAATACATAAACACGTTTTTCAATAAATGTTGGGATAAAAGATTATAAAAAGATAATTCGTTAAAGACACTGTTTTTAAAACTTTCAAAGGCTCTGCCTTTGAACCGCAAGCCTTTGAAAAGGCTTGACCTAAACTTTAATATTATCCACCCCAACATTTGCGATAGAACCTACAAAACACATAACAAAGCAGGCAATAGCATAATTCTATTGCCTGCCCTAATTAACATATTATTTTGTGTATTAGTTTAACTCTGTTTTCCAGAAAAAATTATTTAGCTGACTGAGAAACGTTAAACAAACCATTTGAACCCCAACCAGTTGCAGTTACAAGGTTAGTTGAACTACTGTATGTAAGGTCTGGTGACTGATTCCACATGTTATCCCAGCTATTTGTTGTTGTAGAACCATTCATTCTTACTACAATAAAGTTTGTATAACCACTTGGTAGTGTAGCCTGATACAAATTAGAACCAGCACTTGTCATATCAATCCATTTATTGTCACTGTCACTCTTCCATACATATAGTGCATATCTCTCGTTACCTACTGCTATTGCAGAATCATTGAAATATACAACATTTTCGCTTACAGGAGTTGTAGCTGTTGTTGCTGTTGTTGCACTTGTTGGAGTTTCTCCACCATCTACAACAGAACCAATGTTATAAGTATTTGTATAACCAACAAGATATCTCATAATATTTACAACATCAGCTAGTGCAACTTTGCTGTTACCATCAACATCTGCTGCTAACTTGTTTTTACCTGAAAGTGTAGCAGTACTAACAGTAACCTTCTGAATAAGAACACAGTCCTTCATATCAACTTTGCCATCACCGTTAGCATCACCCTTTACATATGTTTCGCCTGATGATGTAGGTGTTGTTGCACTTGTTGGAGTTGTAGCTGTTGTTGGAGTTGTTGGAGTTGTTGGTACTGTTGGAGCTACAACTTCGCTGTACTCTTTCCAAGTGTTACCTGAAGTAAATAGATGTGATGTACCTGCAACATCAAGACCAGGCTGCATATCAGCAGGATATCTCTTTGATGCTGTATCTGTACCGTCTGACCAAATTACCAGTGCATCTTCAAAACCTGATGGTAGATCATAATAGTAATAGCCTGACTTTGTTGATTTGTTTGTTAGCTTTACACCTGGCCAAGCAGCAACTGACTGTGCTGTTTCACCATCGCCTGTATAAATATAAGCATATACATTTGACCAGTTGTATGAACTGTTATCAAAGTAAATTGTTGTACCCTGATTTGTCTTAAAGAATGTGTATGTCTTTGTTACAGTTGAGCCTGAAGAATTTGTAGCTGTGATAGTAAGTGTCTGAGTTGTCTCATAAGCCTTACCAGAACCCATTGTAACCTTTGTTCCATCTGTGAAAGATGTAGCTGAACCGCCGTCTATTGAATACTTAGCATTTGTTACGTTTGTAGCATTTAGTGTAACTGTAAGTGTGTCTGACTTATACTTGTAAGTACCGTTTTCTGTACCTGGAGTAGCAGAAACACCAGAAACAGGAACAGCGTTGTAAACAACAGCAATACCTGTGTTACCAATCTGTCCGCTAATTGTACCGCCTGATACTGTAAATGTGTTGCCTGATACCTGATCCTTGTAAGAACCGTCAGCCATCTTATTAGCCTTAACACTAACGCTCTGTGAACTACCGCCTAAGTTAACAAGTACAACACCTTCTGTGCCACGCTCGTTATAAACGATTGAACCGCTTGCCGATAGATACTCAGTTTGACCAATGAAATAGTTCTTAAACTGGTTTACAGCCTGAACTTCTTTGTCTCCCCAAGCAGTTACGCTTGAAGTACCAATTGTATCTGAGGAGCTTTTAGGACGTGCAAAATACATAGCACTTGAAGAAGCTCTTGAACCAACCATAGCCCATGTCTTTTTCAATGTTGTATCGCTCTGACCACTTGACTTACCGCTTGCATATGTATCGTGTGACTCATTCCATAGAACAGCTTTTTTAGCAGATACTGATACACCATCACCAAGAGTATAATCACTTCTCTTAGAGCCGTTTGCATCTCCATTGTTTACTGCATCACGAGTTGTATCTGAAACACCACTCATTGTAATGCTCATCATAGAAGTATATGAATTTGTAATAGTAGAACCATTACTTTTATCATCGCTACCTGTTGTCTGATCAAGAACCTCACCGTAATAATAAGGTGTAAAGCCCTTTGTACTCTGAGCATAGCTTGTTGTAGCATTTAGTACATTAGGCCAGAACTGGCTTCCAAAACCACTGTCAGCAGGAGTTTCGATATGCTTTGCACCGTCAAAACGGAAACCGTCTGCACCTGCATCAATACACTCCTTAAGGAATGATATTGCATAGTTCTGAATTTTTGTATTTGATGTATTAAGGTCAGGAAGACCATCCATACAATACTGTGTAATATCATAACGTGATGCATACCAGCTGTTTGTTCCAATATCGTGCCAGCAAGAACTATCATTTCTGATATCAGCAGGAATAGTACTTGAAAGGTCATTACCTGATGTATTAGCCATATGATTCAAAACTGCGTCAACGATAACTTTTATACCATACTTTTCTGCTTCTGTACACATTGCCTCAAAATCAGCTTTTGTACCAAGTGCATTCTGTGAAGAAGTTTCAATCGTGAAATTTGATGGCTGATAGTAAACCCACCAACTACCTTTCATTGTTTTGCCTTGTGTGGATTCCTTTGTTGTCTGGATTGGTGAAGTCTGAACAGCTGTAAAGCCCTGTTCAGCAATCTTAGCCATATTATTTTTAATGCCATTGTAACTCCAGTTCCAACACTGAAGAATTTGTCCGTCCTGAACGTTGTCAGCAAGACCATATTGGTTAACAGAACTTTCAGCTGTATTTGTAGTAGCTGTTGAATTCTGTGTTTCTGTTGTAACAGCACCTGAAGATACAACAGAAGTTACAGCAACAGAAGTAACCATAGCAGCAGCAAGCATAATGCTTAAGGTTTTTCTGCCAACTGAGTTTTTGTTAAGAAACATTTTAGTCTCCTCCTTCTCTAAATTCATCTTAATCATTATAGCATATAATCCAGAAATTTTATATTGATTTTTTTGCAGAAGATAAAATATTAATTTTGTGTAAATTATATAGAAAATTTATACAATTAAAAAACTTAAATTATATTTTTATACTTGCATAAAAATATAGGCATTATATTGTATATTATTAACGTAATTGGCAGAATATTTTTGTCACTTTCACATAGTATTTATCACATTAACAAGTATAAAAATTCTGAAAATAAAACACCTCCGTTATTACATTTCTGGTTAAACGGAGGCTAATAATACTTTTGTCAAATAAAATTATAAATCACATTTTATATTTTAAAAGCATAGTTTTGTCGACATCACTTACACGTCTGCTTTCACGGCATTTTTGAATTGCCTTATTGTGAACTTCTTTAGCAAGACTTTTTTCCTTAAATAATTCAAGTGTACGTTCAGGAAATTTTACATAGCACACACTAATTGCCCAGGCAACTGCCATTTGAACATAATATCTGTTATCCCCAATATTTTTTAAGGCTTGCAAAGTAGATGTTATATATTCTTCACAGATATACTTCTGCAACAGAATAACCACAGCAAAGCGTATTTCAAATTCTTTGTCAGACTCCAGATATGTTGCTACAAACTTTCTGAAAGAAACAATTTCTTCTTTTGGAGGTTTTATTCCTCCACAAAAAACGTCGCACACCGCCCAGTCAGATATCTGTGGAACAAAAGCCTTTATATACTCAAGTCTTTTTTTCCACGGGCATTTTACATATCCTATTACTATCCCTTTGAGCATAAGTTCTTCATAATATCTGTCAGTAGGATATAATAAATAACCATCAATATCATCACAGTTTTTTATAAGTTCTTTCGCCACTGCTCTCAACTTTGGCACAGAAATTCCCAAAACCTTCTTTTCTTCTCGTACTCCAGGAACGAGATTACTGTGAAATTTACTGTATTTCTCATCTGCAAGACCTTTAAGTTGTGTAATCAAAGTCTGGTAATCATCGGCTGTGTACATATTTTTCCTCCTGCTATCCTAAAACCCTTTTAGCAATATCTACGCTTTCTTTTGCATCACGGCTGTAATAATCCGCACCAATTTTTTCTGCATATTCAGGTGTTAGAACCGCACCACCTACCATTACAGTACACTTACAGTTTTTACGCAGAAGTGCAATAGTTTCTTCCATTGATTTAAGGGTTGTCGTCATAAGGGCTGATAATCCTACAAGCTTTACATCATTTTCTAATGTAGCTTTGACAACAGCCTCATACTCAACATCTTTACCCAAATCAATAACTGTGTAACCGTAGTTTTCAAGAAGAACCTTTACAATATTCTTGCCAATATCGTGAACGTCACCCTTAACGGTCGCAAGCACAATTTTCCCCTTGCTCACAGGATTAGAATTTTCACTTATCAGTTTCTTTTTTATAACCTCAAAGCAAGCCTGAGATACAGTTGCAGACTGAATTAACTGTGGAAGAAAAATCTTTCCTGTTTCAAAATCTGTACCTGCTTTATCAAGGGTAGGAATAAGCTGTTCATTAATAATATCCATTGGTGACATTGTTTCAAGAAGTTTTTCTGTAACCAATGCTCCCTCTTTCTTCAAACCATTTTCTATTGCATAGCTAAGAGAAATTTCTTTACTTTGGGCTGATTCTTTCTTTTTACTGTCAGTATTATTATAAGCCTGAATAAACTCCACAGAGTTTTTATCAATATTTGCAAGTAAACGATAAGCACGCACCGCACCTGTCATTACTTCAACATTCGGATTAATTATAGGTAGATCAAGCCCTTTTTGCAAAGCCATTGTAAGGAAAGTTGATGTAACAAGTTCACGATTTGGCAAACCAAAGGATATATTTGAAACGCCCAGAACTGTTTTTACTCCCAGTTCCTTTTTTACACGCTCAAGAGCATTCAAAGTTTCAAGAACTCCCTCTTGTTCAGCTGAGGCTGTAAGAGTAAGACAGTCAATGTATATGTCCTTATTTTCAATACCAAGTGCATTTGCTCTTTCAACAATTTTTTCTGCAATCTTAAAACGTCCATCTGCGGTTTTAGGAATACCACTCTTATCAAGGGTAAGTCCTACTACTGCGGCACCATATTTTTTAACCAAAGGCAGAACATTTTCTAGTGATTTTTCTTCTCCGTTTACAGAGTTTACAATGGGCTTACCACTGTATACTCTTAAAGCACTCTCAAGAACTTCCGGAATAGTAGAATCAATCTGCAACGGCACATCAACTACACCTTGCAAGCCTTTTATTGCCCTTATCATCATTTCTTCTTCATCAATCTCAGGCAATCCCACGTTAACATCAAGAATTTCCGCACCTGCGTGTACCTGTTCAATACCCTGGCTCAGAATATAATCCAGATTATTATTACGCAAAGCCTCTTTAAATAGCTTTTTACCTGTTGGATTAATTCTCTCACCTATTATTCTTGGCTGGTTTATAATTACTGTTCTGCTTGGTGAGCAAACAGCAGCCGGCACATTTATTTCTCTTTTTGCAGGCTTTACATTTTCAAGAGATTTACATAGGCAACGAATATATTCAGGGGTTGTTCCACAACAACCGCCCATAATAACTCCGCCTAACGGCACAATCTCCTCTGCCATATTCTTTGCAAAATCCTCGGGTGATAAATCATAACCTCCTGTTGCAGGGTCAGGTAAACCTGCATTCGGTTTTACAATAAGTGGCAAAGTTGTCCATTTAGCAAGTTCTTCAACAACACTTTTAAGCTGAACAGGACCAAGTGAGCAGTTAACACCCAGTGCGTTCACCCCAAGCCCTTGCATAGTTAAAGCCACTGCAGACACTGAACATCCTGTGAATGTACGCATATTTTCTTCAAACGTCATAGTACATATAACAGGCTTATTGCTGTTTTCTTTAGCCGCCAACACACCTGCTTTTACTTCCAGTAAATCTGTCATTGTTTCAAAAACAATCAGATCAGCGTCACCACCTGCAACTATAACCTGCTTATATATATTGTAGGCTTCGTCAAATGACATACTTCCCGTTGGCTCCATAAGCTGACCTATGGGACCAATATCAAGTGCCACCAGAGTACCCGTGTCTTCTGTCGCATTTTTAGCCACTTTTACACTTGCATTTACAATTTCTTCCACTGAGTAACCACAATCTGCAAGTTTATAGCTGTTGGCTCCAAAAGTGTTGGTATAAACTACCATTGAGCCTGCTTCTATATATGAACGGTGAATATCTCTGACAATTTCAGGGTGAGTTATGCTTAAAACTTCCGGACACTCCCCTGTTTTCAGACCTTTAGCCTGCAACTGAGTTCCCATAGCACCGTCAAGAATTATAAAATCTTTTTCATTTAAAAATTTATTGAACACAATGATTACCAACCTTTCTGTACTGACAGGTATCTTTCAAATTACAGCTTAAACATCCACGTTTTGCAGGAGATACAGGAGTATGAGAAAGCCCTACAATGGCTGTTACTGATTTTATCGGGGTTAAGGTCATACTTTCAGAGGTACAAAGTCCTATTTTTCTTGGAGCATCCAACACTGAAAGAATATCTTTTTGCAATGTTATAGGCAAATCTCCGTAACCGGGACTGTACCTCCAAGTTTTATAGCAATCACCAAGAGTATCATAAATTTCCTGCTCTGCCTTGTCACATAGCTGTTCTATGGCTACACTTGCAAGACTGTTTATAACAATAGCTTTTGACATATCTTCAAGCTGTGCCTTTCTGATTAAAACATCAATTCCACCAGACAGAGTGGCACACATAAGTACAATACCATAACAGTCATTAAGATGACGTTTGATATCATCACCTGTAAGCAACAGCTTGGTTCCTTTAACCTCTATTCCATTTTCAGCTTTCTGTATATCAAACACACCGTATCTATAACGAGGCGTACTGCTTTCTATTACAAGCCTTTCACATTCTGCAAGTAAATCCATAGTGCGTTTATCTGCCATACCTTTTTTACAGCCCATATAACGCAAAGCCTCGTCAAAATTAAGATTTTCAAGAGTAATCAAACACACCAGTCCTTACAAGAGAGTCTTAATGCTTTCTGCAATTTTAGTAGCAACATATGGGTTATTCATTGTGTACAAATGAATACCGTCAACACCATTTGCGATAAGGTCAACAATCTGATCTACTGCATAAGCAATGCCTGCATCTCTCATAGCCTCAGGATTATCACCGTATTTCTGTATCATCATAGAGAATTTTCTGGGAAGTGAAGCACCACACATATCAACCATTCTCTGAATTTGCTTACTGTTTGTAACAGGCATAATACCTGCCTCAATGGGAACATTTATTCCTGCAATTCTTGTACGCTCAATAAAGCGATAAAAAGCATCGTTATCAAAAAACAACTGAGAAATCAAAAAGTCTGCACCTGAATCAACCTTCTTTTTTAGGTTCAGTACATCATCAATTTCATCCTTTGAATCCATATGAATTTCAGGGTAACAAGCACCTGCAATGCCCATTTCAGGATATTGTTTTTTGATGTAAGAAACAAGATCACTTGCATATTTAAAATCATTTTTCGCAGGAATATCAGGATTAACATCTCCCCTTAATGCCAGAATATTCTCAACCCCTGCTTTTTTAAACTCGCTGATAGCATTGTCAATATCGGAAAAATCATTTGAGCGACAGGTAAGGTGAGCCACAGACTCTACATTGTGCATATTTTTAATTATTGATGCAATCTTACTGCAATGGTCCGCATTTCCGCCACCGCCTGCACTGTAAGTTACACTAATATAATCCGGATTAATGTCTGTCAGCTTGTCCAAAGTTTCATAAACTGTTTCAATGTTATCCTGAAATTTCTTAGGTGGAAAAACCTCAAGTGAAAACAACACCCTGTCATTACTGAATTTATCTACTATTTTCATTTTATCGCTTCCTTGCTTAGTATAAAAAGAACAAATTATCTTTGCTCTTCAGTACATTAATTTTAGCATATTAAAATTATGATTGCAATTATTAGAAAAAATAAAACTATAAAATGCTCTAATTTAAAGCAACTTTAAAATTTCAGCGTATCCACTTTTCATCAATCCGCCCATTATTGCACAACCTGCAACTTTTTGCTTCATTATCAAATCAATATTTTCTTTATTAATTCCTCCTAAAGGATATACTGGAATATTTACACTGTCTGCAACACTATTTATTGTGTTCACACCCTTCGGTTGTTTTCCTTTTTTACAGTCAGTTTCAAAAATATGACCATAGGTTACATAGGTTGCACCAAATGACTCTGCCCTTTTAGCTTGCTCCACACTATGTACAGAAGCCCCTAAAATTTCAAAACTATCAATTATATTCTTGGATTCTTCCAGTACAGGCAAAGGTAAATGTATTGCTTTACACCCCAGTTGTATCGCAACATTTGGATAATTATGAAGTATACATAGCTTGTTTTGCTTATTGAAAATTCCAAGTACCTTTTCTGCCAACTGGAAATATGCTTTACAATCAAGATGCTTTTCACGCAGGATAATTCCATAAATATTACTCTGAGCAAGCACTTCAATGTGACTTAAAAAGTCATATTCGCAAATTTTACTATTTGTAACACATAACACCTTATACATAGATGTAATCACTCATAACAGGTTGCATTCCCTTTGATTTTATCATATCGTACATTTCTTTCACTGAACGTCCGTCATCAATCTCAAATTGTTCGTCACCTTTTTGCTCACCACTGTGTGCCCCAATGCCAACATTAACCCCTGCGGAGATTTTTGTAGCAGCTATTTGTATAATATTATCTCTAAACCTTGCACACTCTCTGCTTGAAATTGTAATGTTTGCAAATGGCATAAAAATTCGATAGGCACATATAATTTGTAACAACTGCTGTTCGTGAACATCTTTAGGGTTGATTTTATCATTATTTATAATAGGTCTTAATCTTGGACAGGAAAAAGCAATTTCAGCGTGAGGGTACTTTCTCTGCAACAGGTATGCGTGATATCCTGTTGCAAAAGCATCTTTTTTAAAATCATCAAGTCCCAACAGTGCAGCAAATCCAACACCCCTTATACCACCTTTTATAGCACGCTCCTGTGCATTAAATCTGTAAGGAAAAACTCTTTTATGTCCTGCAAGGTGAAGTGTTTCGTATTTATCAGAATTGTATGTTTCCTGAAAAACAGTTACAAAATCCACACCACAGCTGTGAAGATAAGAGTATTCGTCACTGTTCATAGGATAAACCTCTACCCCAACTACCTTAAAATATTTAGAAGCTATTTTACAAGCCTCACCTATGTATTTTACATCACTTTTTGCACGACTTTCACCTGTCAGTATCAGAATTTCCTGCAAACCTGTTTCTGCTATTATTTTCATCTCTTCCTCTATCTGCTGAGGATTAAGTATAGCACGTTTTATTTTATTTTTACAATTAAAACCACAATAAATACAGTAATTTTCGCAGTAGTTAGCTATATATAGTGGTGTAAACATATATACCGAATTTCCAAAATGTTTTCTTGTGTCTATTTTGGCACGTTGTGCCATCTCCTCAAGAAAAGGCATTGCCACAGGTGAAAGCAGAGCCTTGAAGTCTTCAGGTAAAAGCACGTCTTTTGAAAGTGCCTTTCTTACATCTTCCTCTGTAAAAGCATTATAATTATAGTTATTCATTTCAGTAATAACTATGTCCATAATATCAGAGTCTATTTGCTCCATTCCTTCCATATATTCCATATGGTTTACTCTATTTTCTTTATCCATATTAATCTCCGTTTAAATTATGTCAATCGTGCAAAAAACCTGTTAAAGGTGATGATGCTGAAGCCTTGCCCTCAAGCACCCTTCCCATACCTGACAGATAAGCCTTTCTGCCTGCAATAATTGCGTGCTTAAATGCCTCAGCCATTGCAGGAACATCTCCTGCTGTTGCAATAGCTGTATTAGCCATTACAGCCGCTGCACCAATCTCCATTGCTTCACAGGCGTGAGATGGTCTGCCGATTCCTGCATCTACAATAACAGGCAAATCAATTTCATCAACCAAAATTTTTATAAATTCTTTAGTACATATACCTTTATTGGTTCCAATAGGTGCCCCCAAAGGCATTACACAAGATGCACCTGCATTAACCAAATCTCTTGCAACATAGAGATCAGGGTACATATATGGCATAACAACAAAACCTTCTTTCGCAAGAATTTCGGTAGCTTTGCAGGTTTCGTAATTATCAGGCAACAGATATTTTGAATCTGCAATTACTTCTACTTTTACAAAATCTCCACAACCTGCGGCACGGGAAAGTCTTGCTATTCTTACCGCTTCTTCTGCATTCCTTGCACCCGATGTATTAGGTAAAAGAGTCACTCCCTTAGGAATATAATCAAGTATATTTTCCACACTACCTGTCGCCGCACGTCTTAGAGCAAGGGTAATAATCTCTGCACCTGCATTTTCAACCGCCGCTTTGATAAGGTCAAGAGAATATTTGCCAGAACCCAAAATAAATCTTGAATTAAATTCGTGTCCGCCTAAAATAAATTTATCGTTTGTCATTTTAAAATCTCCTTTTGTAATAGTTTTACAGTAAATTTTCTGTTTTTCAGCCCCCACCCATAAACATAAGTATTTCTACAATATCATTTTCTTTAAGCAAAATATCATCATACTCACTGTTTGACAATATATTTCCGTTAAGCTCAATTACAATGTGCCTGGGATTGTAGTTGTTTTGTGCAAGGTAATCTGTCAGCTTAATTTCAGTTATATCCACCTTTTTACCATTTATTATCATAATAGATTTCCTCCTTACCGAATAAATATTCTTTAAAATAAAAAAGCTCCACGAAAGTCTACACCCGTGGTGGTGTACCCCTTCGTGGAACTTGTCCACTCTAGCTAATATTTTATATTAACAAATAAAATATGTCAATAGTTTTATTAATAACGCTCTGCTCTTATTAATAGTGCTGCAACCAAGTAAAGGATAGGTGTAAGCAAGACTGATAATAAATTCAGCAAATCAAATCCTTGGAACAATATCATAATTACAAATGTAATTATACCAAGTCCAGCAATAATAATTCCGAGTATCAAACACTTATTTGCAAAATCAGGGTCATTACAGGTCTTAAATCCTACATATGCCGCCATAATTCTTACAACACAGTTAATTATGGTTAAAACAACAACAACCATAAGAATAGTTAAAGGCAACGAATACTTATCACCCGTATATGTTTTCACAGCATCTATAGCCGCACAAGACGTACAAGAGTTATAAATCCCACTCATAGCACTTATCAATAGGAGCGAACTCATTATTTTCATAAAAGTTGATTTTCCACCATACATAAAATATACCTCCCAAAATTATTTGTAATATATTGCCACAAAGACAAATTTATTGTATCATAAAGAAATTTTAAGTTCAATACAATTTTTCAAAAACCTACACAATCTATCAAAACATAAATTTATATATAACTATCATTGATTATACTGCTGATATTATGGTATAATTCAAATATAATTTTTACAGGAGTTATCTTATATGATACAGCTTTATCTACTTGAAACCGAAAAACTTAACAATGATGAAATTTTCACTAAATATTACAACAGACTTTCACCCTATCGAAAAGAAAAAACAGACAAAATGCGAATGCGTAAAGACAAAAACTTATCACTTGCCGTAGGAATAATAATTGATACTTACTTAAAACATCTAAATATGAACGAAAAAGATATACATTATGGCATTGAAGAATATGGCAAGCCATATTTTGAAAATCTTAAAAACCTACACTTTAACGCTTCACACTCCGGTGAAATAGCTCTTTGTGCTTTTTCTGACAATGAAGTCGGCTGTGACATCGAAATAATTTCAAAATCCAACACAGACCTAGCTAAACGCTTTTTCGCTCGAGGTGAATATGAATTTATTATATCTGCAAATGAAAAATGCAATGATAAATATTCACAGCAAACAGAAAGATTTTACAGGATATGGACTCTAAAAGAAAGTTTTCTTAAACTGACTGGTGAAGGAATTTCAAACGGATTGGATACCTTTGAAATAAGATTTAAAAATGATAATACCCCCACTGTCATAAAAAACTCCACACTTTTACCATTTTATTTTAAGGAATACAGCTTCAAAAATTACCGCATAGCTATTTGCAGTAAAGAAAATACTTTCCCAGAAAAAATAACTATGCTGAACATATAACAACTTTCTTGATAATATGCAAAAAAATTCACTGTTTGTTAATGCAGAATAATAGAGAAATGTAGTATAATAAATTCAAGGAAGTTGCAAAAGCAACATTATAAATCATATACAAAGTATTACTAAAATTAAACGGAGGTATAATTTATGGAATTTGAAATAACAAAAAGTAATTTTAATGAACTCGTAATAAATAATAAAGGACTTGCATTGGTTGACTTTTGGGCTGTATGGTGTGGTCCTTGCCAAATGCAGGCACCTATTATTGAGGAATTAGCTAAAGAACTTGACGATGTTACAGTAGGAAAGGTAAATGTTGATGAACAGCAGGAACTTGCCGTAGAATATGGAATAAGTTCGATACCTACAATAATATTATTTAAAAATGGTAAAGTTGTCGATACACTAGTAGGATATCAAGCAAAAGATAGTTTAATTAATCTAATTGAAAAATACAGATGATAATATGATTAAGCTTAATCCTAACACTGAGCTTTTAAAAAAAATCAAAGAAGGATTAAAACAAAAAGATGGATACTGTCCTTGCAAGATTGAAAAAACAGATGATAATAAATGCATATGTAAGGAGTTTCGCCAACAAATAAAAGATCCTGAGTTTACAGGCTACTGTCACTGTATGCTTTACTATAAGGATAATATCTGATATTATTCTAAATACTAATAACTAACGGACGAACAGTTTGATAATACTGCTCGTCCGCTTTTGATTTTTTAATTAAATAATTTCTTTTTCTTTTAGATATGCAATAAATCTATTGATATCTGTCTCTGCATTTTCAAAAGGCACATCATACTCTTCAGTCATTTTTTCTGCAATTTCTTTTACAGACATATCTTTTTCAAGGCATTTCCAAATAAATGCACCTGTTTCATTCATTGTAATCATAGAGTTAAACTGTGCAGAGCTTTCGCCCAAGGGTACAAGCATAAACTCTCCTGAAATCTCTCTTAGTAAAAACTTCCTTTTCATTTTTAGCAACACCTTAATCTATAAGATTTTATAAAATATTTTACCCCTTTTTTGACAATTAATCAATACCGTACAGCTGATTATAGTCTATTATTATAATTGTAATTAACTTAAGTTGCTGATATAATTAATATTTAGAACATTATTGCTAAAAACAGTCTTTATACATAGAACTTTTATTTTGAGGTATTTTTATGTTTTTTAAAACTATGAAAGAAAAAGGTGGAAGCCTTATAGGACTTAAAGATGAACTTAAATGGCTTGCAAACATAAGCCGACATTATAAAAAAGAAATTACTATTGTAACTGTTATTTCTGTACTAAGCAGTATTTTCAGTCTTACAACCAGCCTTTGTCTAAAATACGTTATTGATATGGTAACAGGAACAAGTGAAAACAAAGCAAACATTTTAGAAGTTGCATTACTTGCAGTTTTTCTTATGCTTTGTAACATAGGATTTTCTGCACTGAATTCACGCATTACAATAAAAATTTCAATAAAAATACAAAATCAACTGCAAATCAAAGTGTACAAAACTATATTTAATGCTAAGTGGGAAAGTCTGCGTGAATACCGCAAGGGCGACCTTATAAGTAGACTCAATACAGATGTAAGTTCTGTTTCAAGTGGTGTAATCAACTGGTGGCCTTCTGCACTCACCCTGATTACCCAATTTTTATATGCTTTTATCCTTATAGTTTGTAATGATCTTGTTATGGCATTTATTGCGTTACTGTCTGCCCCTGTTTCAGCACTTACATCACGCTTTATGATTCGCAAAATGCATCGTCATAACCTTAAGGTTAAAGAACTTAACGCTGATATGATGTCATATCAAGAGGATTCGTTCCATAATTTACAATATATAAAATCATTTGGAATATCTGACATAATAAACAGAAAACTGGAAGAAAAACAAAATAACTATAAAAAGGAAAATTTAGACTACAACAAAGTCTCAATTTTAATGCAAGTTATTATGGGAATTGTCGGACTTTGTATTACATTTATTTCATATGCCTGGGGTATATACAGACTTTGGGAGGGATATATTACTTATGGAACAATGGTAATGTTTTTACAACTTACACTCACACTTTCAAACTCCTTTAATTCAATACTTAAAATAATTCCTACAACAATCAATTTAGGTACCTCTGCTTCCAGAATAATAAATATTGAAAAACTCCCTGCTGAAATTACCTTACCTTCCCCACAAGAAAAAACTTTTATAGATAAAAGTTTTCACACAGGTGTAAAAATTCATTGTAATAACATTACTTTTAATTACAGTGATGAACCCGATGTTGACATCTTGGAAAACACATCATTTATCACAAAAATTGGAGAAACTATTGCTATTATAGGCGGTTCCGGAATTGGCAAAACTACATTTTTCAAGCTTGTACTTGGCTTACTTGAATGTAACAACGGCAGTATTCAACTGGAAAATCAATATGGTGAAAAAATTCCTGTAAGTGTTGCTACCAGACAATTATTTGCATATGTTCCTCAAGGCAATACTATTATAAGTGGAACTATTGCAGAAAATTTAAGACTCATTAAACCTACCGCAACAGATGAAGAAATTATATATGCACTAAAAATGTCCTGTGCATATGACTTTGTTAAAAAACTTCCTGACGGTATAAATTCATATATTGGAGAAAGTGGCAAAGGCTTTTCTGAAGGACAAATTCAAAGAATTTCTATTGCCCGTGCTCTAATAAAAGACGCACCTATTTTATTGCTTGATGAAGTAACCTCTGCACTGGATGAGGAAACAGAATTAAAGGTACTTGATAATATCAGAAAGCATTTCAGAAATAAAACGGTTATTTTTGTTACACATAAGCTCAACGCATTAGAAATCTCTGACAGAATATTTAAAGTAGAAAACAAAAAATTCATTCCTGTACATTACAGTATTAAACATTAAAAGAAATAAAAAATTATATAAAAAATATCTGCTGATAAAATAAACAGCAGATATTTTTTATGTCTTAGTTTACAATAAATTTATATTGTGGTAGAATTTAAAGAAATGTAATATTCAATTAACTTATATTATAAAAGGTGATTTTATGAAACATAAAAGGATTGTTGTAAAAGTTGGAACATCAACTTTAACATATGAAAATGGAAAACTAAATTTACGCAGACTTGAACAGTTATGTAAAGTATTAAGTGACCTGCAAAATTCTGGCAGAGAAATTGTATTAGTAAGTTCAGGAGCTATTGGTGTAGGGGTTGGAAAGCTGGGACTAAAAGAACGTCCAACAACAACACCACAAAAGCAGGCACTGGCAGCAGTAGGACAGTGCGAACTTATGTTTATGTATGACAAAATTTTTGGAGAATATAACAACACTGTTGCACAGGTATTACTTACAAGACGTGTAATAGACGATCCACGTTTACGTACTAATGCTCTCAACACTTTCGAAACTCTTATTGATATGAGTATAATTCCCATAGTAAATGAAAATGACACCGTAGCTACTGATGAACTTGAAGGTGCAAATTTTGGTGATAACGATATGCTGTCAGCACTTGTTGCAAAAGTAGTAGGGGCAGATCTACTTGTAATTATGACAGATATTGATGGTCTTTTTGAAACAAACCCCAGAATAGATCCTTATGCAAAATTGTTAAAACGTGTTCCTGAAATTAATGATGAAATTAAAAAAATGGCTGGTGGCACTGGTTCCAACCGAGGTACCGGTGGAATGTCAACTAAAATTTCTGCGGCAGAAGTAGCAACAGAAAGTAGCATTGAATGTTGTATTCTTAATGGAAGCAATCCTGAAATTCTTTACCAGCTTATAGATGGTCACAATCCCGGCACAATTTTTGAAGCAAAATAGCTTAAAGAAACTTAAAGAGAAAATAATATTGATTTAACTAGCTCTATCGTAAATATTGGGGGAAACAATTAAAGTTTAGGTCAAGCCTTTACAGGTTTTAAGGACAGCGTCCCTAACGAAATATTTTTAAATAATCTTTTACTCCAACATTTATTAAAGAGCCATTTAACTTAAAAATCCACCCTGCTATACAGCAAGGTGGATTTTTGATATAGTAAATATAACAAATAATTTTACTTTGATATTATGTTATCTGTCAGTTTATTTGTTTTTTATGACATAGGGCAATTTTTAACGTATATAAAATTACTTTAGCTATTTATATCTTGAGCAACATTATCAAAAGTGAAAATTTGAGTAGTCTGACCGTATTTTCTAAAACGGTTATAACGGTGTTCTAAAAGCTCTTCATCACTCATAAGCATATACTTACTGAAAGTGTTTGAGATAAGGTTACGCAAGCTATCAAATAAAGGACTATCAACTGCTTTTGGTTCTCTTATAATTCTCTCAATAACGTCCATTGTAAACAAATCATTAGCTGTCAAACGCAAACATTGTGCTGCGTCTGCTGTTTTTGAAGAATCTTTCCATAGTATACTCGCACAACCTTCTGGAGAAATTACCGAATAAACGGCATTTTCAAGCATCCACACCTCATTTGCTACGGCAAGAGCAAGAGCACCGCCACTTCCACCTTCACCAATAAAAATGGACAAAATAGGTGTTTTCAGGGTCATCATTTCCATAAGATTTTCAGCTATGGCTTGTCCTTGACCTCTTTCTTCTGCACCTATCCCACAGAAAGCTCCACTGGTATCAACAAAACACAACACAGGTCGTCTAAATTTCTCAGCCTGTTTCATAAGTCTTAAAGCTTTTCGATATCCCTCCGGATGAGCCGAACCAAAATTTTTATCTATTCTTTCTTTAGTATTTTTACCTTTATCAAGACCTATAACAGTTACAGGCATATTTCCAAGCATACCTATACCTGCTTTTATAGCTTTGTCATCAGCAAAACGTCTATCACCGTGGAGTTCAAAAAAACTATCACCAAACAGTGCAGAGATAAAATCAGATGATGTAAGTCTGTCAGCAGCTCTTGCCGCAGTTACTCTGTCAAATGCTCTCATTGCATTTCATCCTCCTTATCGTTTATTTCTGTCTTACTAACAACCTCTATCTTTTCAATTTCGTGCATTGAAAGTAATTTTGCAAGAGTATTTTTCATTTCACGTCTGTCTACAACAGCATCAACAAAACCTTTATCCTGCAAAAACTCCGCTGTTTGGAAATCTTTAGGTAGCTTTTGTCGAATAGTCTGTTCAATCACTCTTGGACCTGCAAAAGCTACAAGAGCACCAGGTTCAGACAAAATAATATCTCCCTCCATTGCAAAACTGGCTGTTACACCACCTGTGGTAGGGTCTGTAAGTATAGTTATATACAACAAGCCTGCATCACTGTGTCTTTTTACAGCACCACTGGTTTTTGCCATTTGCATTAATGAGAGAATTCCTTCCTGCATTCTTGCACCACCAGAAAGAGTAAAAGCAACAACAGGCATCTCATTTTCAGTAGCATATTCAAAAGCTCTTGTAATTTTTTCACCTGTAACAGTACCCATAGACCCTATCATAAAGCTAGGATCCATTACAAACATAACAACTTTGTAGCCATTAATTGTGCACACACCTGTAATAACAGATTCATTCTCTCCGCTTCTGTTCTTTGCTGCTGCTAATTTACGGTTATAGTCAGGAAAACCAATAATATTTTTTGATACTAATTCTCCGTCCATTTCTTCAAATGAATCTTTATCAGCAATCATTTCTATTCTCTGTCTTGCTGTAATTCTAAAATGATGCTTACAACAAGTACAAACCCTGCTATTATCATCAAGATCTGTGGCAAGTATCATTCTTTTACACTCAGGACATTTCACCCAAAGTGCGTCAGGCACATATGGCTTCACCTCATCTGTTGATTTTTCAGATGGAATTTTTTCCAGTTCGTTTTTAGGCTTTAAAAATGTAAAAAAATCGCCATTAAACATAAGCAATCATCCAATCTAATAAATTTATATAAACAGCAAAACGCTGTGATATTCAAATTAATAATTTACAAAATAAAGATTTTATGGTTTATTATCCGATAAAAAGCAAACACTTTTTATCGGATAATAATATAAAGATAACTCTTATTTGATATTCTTCTTACGCTTTTCACGGTTTTCCATAAAATCTGTTGTATATGTACCTTCAACAAACTCTCTGTCAGATAAAATATCAATCTGTAAATCTCTGTTATGTTCAACACCGTGAATATTAAGCTCACTAAGAGCCATTTTCATCTTTCTTATAGCATAATCTCTTGTTCTTGCCTGAACAATCAACTTACCAATCATAGAATCATAGTAAGGCGGAATAGAATAATCCTGATATATAGCAGTATCAAAACGTACAGAGGGACCACCGGGTATATGAAGTTTTTTTATAGTACCACAAGAAGGTCTGAAATTCTCGTTAGGATTTTCTGCATTAATACGACATTCAATAGCGTGTCCGTGAATAAACACCCTGTCCTGTGTAATTGTAAGCATTGCACCCGCAGCAATTCTTATCTGCCATTGTACAAGATCCAGTCCTGTTACCATTTCAGTTACAGGATGTTCAACCTGCAAACGGGTATTCATTTCCATAAAGTAAAAGTTATTATCTTTATCAAGCAAAAATTCAACTGTACCTGCATTAACATAATTTACAGCCAAGGCCGCTTTTTTTGCTGCCACCATCATATCCTTACGCATTTCCGGTGTAATTGCAGATGAAGGGCTTTCTTCGATAAGTTTCTGATTCTTTCTCTGAACAGAACATTCACGCTCTCCCATACAGATTACATTACCGTATTTATCTGCAAGTAACTGCATTTCAATATGCTTAACAGGCTTCAGAAATTTTTCCATATATACAGCACCATCACCAAAAGCTGACTCAGCCTCACTTGATGCAGAATTATATGCGTTATCAAACTCATCCATTGAGTTTACAAGACGAATTCCACGTCCGCCACCACCTGAACGAGCCTTAATAAGCAGAGGAAAACCAATTTTCTCTGCTTCTTCTCTTGCTTTCTCAATAGTTTCAACAATATCACAGCCAGGAGTTACTGGTACACCCGCTTCACGCATTGTTTTTCTTGCCATATCCTTATCGCCTAACAAAGAAATCATTTCTGAGCTTGGACCGATAAATTCTATATTGCATTTTTCACACAGCGATACAAACTTTGCATTTTCAGAAAGCAAACCATAACCAGGATGAATAGCCTGTGCCCCTGTGGTGACAGCAACTGTAATAATAGCCGCCATATTAAGATAACTGTCTGCAACCAAAGGACCACCTACACAATAGCTTTCATCTGCAAGCTGTACATGCATTGCATCCTTATCTGCTTCAGAATATATAGCAACGGTAGAAATACCCATCTCTCGACAGGCTCTTATAATTCTAACCGCAATTTCTCCACGATTTGCTATCAAAATCTTTGAAAACAAAATTGCACACTCCCAACTTAATAATTAGTTATAATCAGTATTACTCCTGATTAGGCACTACGGCTACTGTAAAATCAGCCTGAACACATAACTTATCGTTTACATATCCCTTTGCAGTAATAAAATGAAAAACACCCTTGCTTTTTGTTAAAGTACAAGTTGTTTCCAAAGTATCTCCAGGCAGAACCTTATTTTTAAACTTAACATTATCCATTTTTGAGAAATATGGAGTTGCAGTTGTGCCGTTATCAGATATAAGCACACAACTCGCCTGAGCCATCATTTCACAAAGAATAACACCCGGAACAACAGGATTGCCAGGGAAATGACCCTTCAAAAAAAATTCATCTCCCTTTATAGTATACTTTCCCTTTGCAGTAATATCATCAATCTTCTCTGCCTCTTCAACAAGTAGCATATTATCACGATGAGGGATAATTTTTTTAATTTCTTCCTGATTCATTATACAAACCCTCCAAAATTATTCAATAACAAATAATGGCTGACCAAACTCAACAAGATCACCGTTTTCAACAAGAATTTCCTTTATAGTACCACTCTCAGTTGCAGTTACTTCATTCATAAGCTTCATAGCCTCAACAATACATACAATATCTCCCTTGTTAACTTTTGAACCAACTTTTACATAAGGGTCAGCCTCAGGAGATGGAGATGTGTAAAATACACCAACCATAGGACAATTAATAGTCTTATCCTCAGACTTTTTGAATTTTGATTCAACTACTGTATCATTATTCTGTGCAACAGGAGCAATAGTAGCAACTGAAACAGCAGGTGCAGACTGTGCAACATTAACAGAAGGTACAGATACAACCTCTGCAACTTTTTTCTTAAGGCATAACTTTTCACCATTACCACAAGTGACTTCTAAGTTAGTAAGACTTGAATTATCAAGTGTAGCAATAAGTTCTTTAATTTCATCTATACTGTACATTAATATTCTCCTTTCATACTACTCTCCAACAAAAAGTTTTGTCTTTTTATTGGAGAATATCATTTCAAACGAGCTCTAATATTAATAAATTGAAATTTTTATTTCTGAATTTATAATGAAAAATTAATCATTAACCTTTCTGAACACTACAACAGCGTTATGTCCACCAAATCCAAGAGTTGATGAAGCTACAATATCCAGAGTTTCTTCAACAGCCTTGCCTGGAACATAGTTAAGATCACATAACTCGTCGGGTTCTTCAAGGTTGATTGTAGGAGGTACAACACCATTTTTAAGTGCCAATATAGCTGCAATAGCCTCAACACCACCTGTTGCACCTAGCATATGACCTGTCATAGACTTTGTTGAGCTGATGAAAGTATCATAAGCCTTATCACCAAGTGCCATTTTGATAGCTAGTGTTTCGCCTTTATCATTAGCAGGGGTACTTGTACCATGAGCATTGATATAGAGTTTTTCATCATCCTTAAGTCCAGCTTCTTCAAAAGCTAGTTTAAATGCTCTTGCACTACCAACAGCCTCAGGATCCGGTGCTGTAACGTGATGTGCATCACAAGTGTTGCCATAACCAACAAACTCAGCGTAAATTTTTGCACCTCTTGCCTTTGCGTGTTCATATTCCTCAAGTATCAGTATACCTGCACCCTCACCTAATACAAAACCGCTACGATTTTTATCAAATGGAGTCGAAGCCTTCTTAGGATCTTCAGAAAGTGTCAGTGCCTTGCAATTTGCAAAACCAGCAACAGTAAGAGGTGTTACAGCAGCCTCACTACCGCCTGCAATAATAGCATCTGCTAGCCCGTGCTTAATTGCGTAATATGCCTCTCCAAGCTCGTGTGTGCCTGTTGAACAAGCTGTAACTATTGGCAGACAAACACCTTTTGCATTAAATTTAATTGCAACCTGTCCTGCGGCAATATTTGAAATCATCATTGGTATAAAGTGTGGAGAAACCTTTCTGGAACCACCTGTATAAAATGCAACACTATTGTTGTAGAAAGTCTGCATTCCACCAATACCTGAACCTACATAAACACCAAAACGATTTTCGTCAACATTGCCAACAATACCGCTGTCCTCAACAGCCTGCTGAGCTGCTGCAAGAGCATACTGTACATAAAGGTCTGTTTTTCTTAAATCTCTTTTTTCTATATATTTCAGTGGGTCAAAATCTTTAACCTCACCTGCTACCTTAGCTTTTGAATCAGTTGTATCAAAAGATTTTATAAAATCAATACCACACACACCATTAACCATATTATTCCATGTGGTTTCAACGTCATTACCAAGTGGTGTAATACAACCCAAACCTGTAACAACTACTCTTCTCATAGGAAAATCTCCTCTCTGAAAATAAACTTTAATAATTACATAGCCATTCCGCCGTCTACACGGATAACTTCACCTGTGATGTATGATGCATCATCAGAACAAAGGAATGAAATAGCATTTGCAATATCTTCAGGAAGTCCACGCTTCTTCATTGGAATAGAACTATCAACTTGCTCTTTTACCTTATCACTTAAAGCGTTTGTCATATCTGTAATAATATATCCGGGAGCAACAGCATTAACTGTAACACCTCTGCCTGCAAGTTCTTTTGCAACAGACTTTGTAAGAGCTATTACACCAGCTTTTGAAGCTGAATAGTTAGCCTGTCCTGCATTGCCGTTAATACCAACAACAGAAGCAACATTTACAATTTTGCCTGCTCTCTTCTTCATAAAATGTGCGTATGTATGCTTGATCATATTAAATGTACCTTTGAGGTTAACATTAATAACAGAATCAAAATCAGCCTCTTCCATTTTAAGAACCAATTTATCTCTTACAATACCTGCGTTATTAATAAGGATATCAATTCCACCAAACTCTTCTATAACTTTATCAACTGTTTCCTTTGATTCTGCAAAATTAGAAACATCACAATAATAAAGACCAACTTTTACACCAAATGCCTCAATTTCTTTTTTAGCATTTTCTCCTTCTTCCTCTTTACCTACATAAAGGATTGCAATATTTGCTCCCTGTGATGCAAGTTTCTTCGCAACAGCAAGTCCAATACCTCTTGATGCACCTGTAACAATAGCTGTTTTATTTTCAAAATTCATTTTTATTTCCTCCGATTATATATCAATGCCATCCAATGTTTCTTTATTTTCTACATTAAACACTGTAACATCCTTATTTATTTTCTTAATAAGATTAGCAAGAGTTTTTCCAACTCCAACCTCAATAAATGTATCTACACCCATATCAATAAGATTTTCAATAGTTTTTTGCCATTGAACAGGATTTTCAACCTGTTTCTTAATCAACTGTTTATAGTCACCATCATATGGCTGTGCGGTTACATTACTGTAAATCGGAATCGATGGCTCATTAAGAATTTTATCCTGTAAATATTCTCCAAGGCCTTGTGCTGCATTACTCATAAATGGAGAATGAAAAGCACCGCTTACAGCCAATTTTTTAGCTCTGCCTTTTTCTTCTTTTACAACTTCCATAAGAGCCTCTACATTTTCTTCTATTGTAGCTACAACTATTTGTGCAGGACTGTTGTAATTAACAGGATATGTGCTGTCAAATCTTGAAGCTATTTCTTCAACTTTTTCGGGTGTCAACTTCATTACAGCCACCATAGTACCCTTGTTCTCTTGTGCAGCTTTGTCCATAAGCTCTCCACGCTTACAAACCAATTTAAAGGCATCCTCATAACTTAAAATCTCAGAATAAGCAAGTGCAGCAATTTCGCCCAAAGAAAAACCTGCAACATAGTCAGGTTTAATTCCCTTTTCAGTCACAGCCACCGCTGCTGCAAGGTCAGCAGTAAATACACAGGGCTGTGTGTTTACTGTACAGTTAAGAACCTCTTTATCTGCCTCAAAACACTGTGCTGTTGTGCCTTCTCTTATACTGTCAGCCATATCATAAACAGCCTTTGCTGCCGGTGAACATTCATAAAGCTCCTTGCCCATTCCAGGGTACTGAGCCCCCTGTCCTGAAAAAACAAACGCTATTTTACCCATTTTGAAGCACCACCTAATATCTGTTCAGCTTCTATGAACATTTCTTCAACAATTTCCTTTGCAGGCTGTTCCTTTTTAATCATACCTGCAATCTGTCCAGCAAGAACAGAACCATTGGAAACATCACCTTCTCTTGTGGCCTTTCTAAGCACACCAAGACCCATCTTTTCAAGTTCCTCATCAGGATAATCCTTGCAGTTATACTCGCACTTTAAGTAATTTCTTGTAAATGAATTTTTAATTCCACGAACGGGATGACCAAGACGCTTACCTGTAACAACAGTGTCAATGTCTTTAGCTTTGAGCACCTTTTTCTTATACTCTTCGCTAATTGTACATTCTTCAGCTACCAAGAAACGTGTACCCACCTGTACACCAACAGCACCAAGCATAAATGAAGCCGCAATACCTCTTCCGTCTGCAATACCGCCTGCTGCAATTACAGGAATATCAACTGCATCACAAACCTGTGGTACAAGTGCCATTGTTGTAATGTCACCAACGTGACCACCTGACTCGCCACCTTCTGCAATAACAGCAAAAGCACCGTTTCTTTGTGCCATTTTTGCAAGTGTAACAGAAGGTGTTACAGGAATAACCTTAATTCCTGCCTCAAGCCACATTTCCATAAATCTTGCAGGATTACCAGCACCTGTTGTAACAACAGGAATTTTCTCTTCTGCAACTACCTTTGCAGTTTCTTCAACAAATGGACTCATCAGCATAATATTTACACCGAAAGGCTTGTCTGTAAGTTCTTTACATTTTCTTATTTCTTCTCTAAGCTGTTCTCCGTTTGAATTCATAGCGGCAATAATTCCAAGTCCGCCTGCATTACTTACTGCTGAAGCCAAAGAAGCATCTGCAACCCAAGCCATACCACCCTGAAAAATAGGGTATTTAATACCTAACTGTTCATTAATAGGTGTAATAATCATTATATGTACTTCCTTTCATTATAAACTATTATATCTTTTATATCTTTAAATTTTATAAATATTCAAAAAACTCAAAATTAATCTTTATCCCAACGGATAACACAACTAGCTGTTGTTAAACCTGCACCAAATGCACAGAATACAATATTGTCGCCCTTTTTGAACAAGCCCTTTTCTACACATTCGCTAAATGCAATAGCACAACCACCACCTGATGTATTACCATATTCTGAAATTGTGCGGATAAAATTTTCTGAAGGAATATCAAGCTTAGCAGCTGCTGCATCAATAATTCTGATATTAGCCTGATGAGGAATAACCCAATTTATATCCTCCTGTGTTAAGCCTGCCTCTTTTACAGCTTTTTTTATACCTCTTACCATTGAGGTTACAGCAAATTTATAAACCTCAGGACCGTTCATATACAAATATGGATGCTCACCCTTGTGTTTATAAAATGGAGAAGTATTTTCCCCGTGAGGGCATTTTAGAACATCTGTATCACCCTTGGCATTAATTTCAATATATTTCAGTGCATCGCCCTCACCAAGTACAGCGGCACCACCACCGTCACCAAACAATACACAAGTGGCACGGTCTGTCCAGTCTACTATATTAGATAAATTATCAAAAGCAATCACTAATGCTTTTTTAACTCTTCCTCTTGCAAAAAAACCATCTACAACATCTAATGCATAAATAAAACCTGAACAAGCGGCATTTACATCAAATGCCGGACACTTTGCACCGATTTCTTTCTGAACTATACAAGCCTGTGAAGGAGTAATATACTCACCTCTTAATGTAGCACATACAATAAGGTCCAGTTCCTGTGCAGTAACACCCGCATTAACCAAAGCCTCTTTAGCCGCTTTAACGCAAAGCTCTGTCATAGTTTCGTCCTTCATTATATGTCTTCTTTTAATACCTGTTCTTGTTGAAATCCATTCATCACTCGTTTCTACCATAGTAGAAAGCTCATCATTTGTCAAAACATATTTGGGCACAGCCTTACCTGTACCTAAAACACTAAAACTCATATTTTTTTGTTCCTTTCAGATTATGCAGAATTTTTAAGATTTTCTCTGCTTAGAATACTTCTATTAATTTTATTTAACAAAAAGTCATTCATTCTTTCCATACACTTGATCAAAGTACACTTTTCTTCATCTTTCATATCACAAAAAATATCCTTTGCCATATTTTTTCTGAAGCGTTTGTATATTCTGTCTGCGTGTCTACCTTTTTCAGTTAAATTAACATATACCTGTCTGCCATCAGTTTCACTTTTATGGCGAGCAACATATCCCTTTTTCTCAAGTCTGTTAACAGCTATTGTCACAGACGATGGTGTAATCATAAGCTCACTTGCAATATCTCCTACCATTTTACCTGTTACAGGATTTTTGTTTATGACCTCTAACATAGAGAGTTCACTGACTGACAGATTAAACCGCTTTGAACTATTAAAAACATTTTGTTCAACACGATTCATCAATATATAGCTGGCAGATAAAGTATCATTAAATTTCCTTAATAAAAAATCTTCCATACTTCCTCCGGTTATTTTAGTGATAATCAGAAAAAAGCGGAACAATATGCATAACTTTGAATAAAATACTGTCTGACAATAAAGAATATGCAGACATATGCACAACACTCCACTATAATTTATTTTGATTACCTAACTAATTCTATCCTTATATCCAGCTTTTGTCAATATTTATTGCATATGTACATTCATAATTTAACTCTTGTACAATTATCACATAATATTAGTGTATAATTTGTTGAATAGTGCGACAATAAATTGAATAAAATAAACATATAAAAAATACAACTTTACTTAACCATTTCATTTTATAACATATTTTATCTTATAAATCTATTGTAATCATTATACAAATTCTTATAAGGATATAATTCTTAAAATCACATTATATTAAATTGTAATATATATATTTTATTAACTGCATAAATCCTCAAGTAATTTTCTTAACTTTTCATCTGAATCCACTTCAATACCATCTCTCAAATTATCTATGTCCCCCTGGGGTAATGATGATACATATGTGTCAGTAATTTTAACAGGACTTTCTTTGTGTTTTTCAAATACAGCTACCATTCCGTCATATTCTCTCACCACATAAGTCTTATACTGTGTAGTCTGTTCTGTGGTTGTAGGTGTTTCTGTTGATTTATTCTCATTTCTTTCACAACTAAAAAAAGTAGTCACAGCAGCTGCTAACATAAATAAAATAAAAGCTATTCCTACAAAAGCACTTACTCTTCTACTCATATTATCACCTTTTTGAAAATCTTCTTACTATATCATTCCCGAAATGCGACATATTATGCTAATACTAAGGCTCGTTTTAAAAGCTATAAGTACTGTCTATTTTGTTCCATACTGATGCTTTCTGAATTAAAATTCCTCAAAACACACTATCTTGTGTAAATTATTCATTTTTAAATAAAAATTCAACATTTTTTATTTTCAAATAATCTTAATTATTATATAAAGTGATTTAAAATTTTATCTTCTTGTTACAAAAACAAACACAGAAGATTAGCTGTATTTATTTTCAGATTTATAGCATTTATAATTTTCAAATTATAGGTTATCAAACAGGTCATATTATCATTTCAATTTTAACAGCTATAAATCGCATATATTTACACGCAAAGGAAAATTTATAATTTTTTTAAAAAAAGTGTTGACAAATTCCAATACATCATATATAATAAATATCGTTCTAGTGAGGAATAAAAATAAAATATGCGGGTGTGGCGGAATTGGCAGACGCGCTAGATTTAGGTTCTAGTGTCAGCAGACGTGGGGGTTCAAGTCCCTTCACCCGCACCATTTTAAAAAGCTCGATTTAATCGAGCTTTTTATTTTTTATGAAACATTTCTTAGAAATAGTGTCATAAAATATTATTTTTAACTTTCACATATGGGAATTAATATGAGTTTATTGACCTTTCTTTTGAACTTTATATTGTACTTTCATACTCTTCAATATTACTTACATAACTATTAAACAGTAGTAGACACTCTTTAAATGAAGTATAATTCTGTAATTTAAGCAAATAGTAATCTTACAGAGTTATTTTGTGGAGGACTTACTATGAAGTTAAGAGCAAAAATAAGGCTTATATCTTATATTTCAGCATCAGTACTAATAATAATGGGAGCAGGTATTACCGGATTCAATCTTGCCAACACATATCGCACAACAATCCAATATGCATATCAACGGTCATTGAGTCAGCTTTCTGACTATTTTTCATCAATAAAAACGACTCTGGAAAAAAGTGAATATGCTAATACTCCACCACAACAGTATGGACTTGCATCAAAGTTGATGGTTGAAGCTGAAGGAGCAAAAGACGCTTTGAGCGAACTTCCTGTTTCAGAAAGTGATAGCGAAGGAATTCAAAAATATTTAAGCCAAGTATCTGATTTTGCATCATTCTCAATAGGAGTTCTATCACGAAATGAAAAACTCAGTAATGATAATATTGAAACATTAAAAAAACTTGTAGAATATGCTGATAGCGTAGCACCTGAAATTGAAGAACTGTCAGCACGTTTTGGTGATGGCACTGAAGGTATAGGTGAAATAGAAAATCTTAACAGTAACATACAAAAAAGCGATGAAAAAGAAAAAACAGCATTTGATAACAGCTTTGTATCAATAAGTGAGAGTTTTGCTGATTATCCTAGTCTTATTTATGATGGCCCTTTTGCCGACAGTGTACAACAAAAAGAACCCAGGCTAACAAAAAATGCACAGGGATATTCAGTTGAACAGGCACAGAAAATTCTCGCTGATTTTATAAACAGAGATTATAAGGAAATTGATTATAAAGAAACTCGCAAAGGTACACTACCTGTATATGTTTTTGAAGGTGATGATTTTTATGGTACAGTAACCATCAAAGGAGGATATGTCTGTGAGATGTACTTTACCAATTACAGTAAAATAAATAACAAAGATTATGATTACCAAAGTACTCTTGACAATGCCCGAAATTTCTTATTACAACACAAAATTGACAATATGGAAGACAGCTATTATGTAACAAACAATTCTGTTTGTACAATAAATTTTGCGTATAACGATAATGGTATTACTTGTTATGGTGATTTAATAAAAGTTGGTGTGTCAACTACTGATGGAAAAATAATAAGCTACAATGCTGAAGGCTATATTATGAATCACACTAATCGCAAATTTGAAACTGACACATTAACTATGAAAGATGCTCAAAAAAGTGTTAGTTCTTTTCTGAATGTTGTAAATAACAAGAAGGCATTAATTCCCATGTCCAATGGTAAAGAAATACTTTGTTATGAATTTACCTGTACAGGAAATAATGATGAAAATGTTCTGGTTTATATAAATGCAAAAAACGGCTTGGAAGAGCAAATATATATCCTTCTTCAAAGCGATGGTGGTACTTTAGTTATGTAAAAAAACACACCCTGTATGATGCCTATTTAATAGTTCATCATACGGGGTGTGTTTATATCAAATATTCAGCTCATAAATCATACATTAGCAGTTTCCTTCTCCTGCTCGTGAGTATTATTTTTGTCTGTTAAAGTCGCACCTACATTTTCATTATCCGCATTTGTAAATACTTTAAATACTGTCATAAAAAGTATTTTTACATCAAGCAAAAAAGAAATATTCTCAACATACCACACATTAAGCTCAATTCTTTTGTGCCATTCAACTTGTTTTCTTCCATTTACTTGTGCCCAACCTGTTACTCCGGGACGTACGTTAAACATCTTCTTCTGATGCTCTGTATACTCATCATAAGGCCAAGGATGATATGTAAGAGGAGGTCTGGGGCCAATTAAAGTCATATCACCTTTAAGTATGTTTACTAACTGAGGAATTTCATCTATACTGGTAGCACGTATAAATTTCCCCACCTTGGTAACTCGACTATCATTTTTATCAGAATAAACGCCAGAACCTGTTTTCTCTGCATTTTTACACATAGAACGGAATTTATATATATTAAAAACCTTTCCATTCCTGCCTATTCTCTGTTGTTTAAAAATTACCTCTCCAGGACTTTCGATTTTTATCAGAATAGCCACAATCAGCATTATGGGAGAAGCACATATTAAGCCTATAAGAGAAATAATAATATCAATAATTCTCTTAAACAAATGCTTGTACATTTTCTGCTCCCTCCTTTATTGTCCAAAATTTTTAAATATTGTATATAATAATTTTAACTGTTTATTAACAGATTGTCAATATAATATATATTTTCTATATTTTTGTCAAAAGAGCTACCATTTCCATCTTTTTATTTGAAAATATTTGATACTAAAAAATTGGACACCTCTTTTGAAGTGTCCAATCTTAATGTGAATTATATTGTTGTAAACTTATTTGAATTAGTTATCAAAGAACTTTGTGTGTAAAGCTGCAACAGCTCTGTCAGCATCTTCTGCATTGATAAGAACTGAAATTTTAATTTCACTTGTTGAAATCATTTGAATATTGATGTCTGCATTGTAAAGTGCCTCAAACATCTTTGAAGCAAAGCCTGAGTGACTTTCCATACCTGCACCAACAATAGAAACCTTGGCAACATCCTGATCAAAAACAACCTGCTGAGCTTTTAACGAAGGCATAAATGCATCAATAACACTTTTAGCATCATTCAGCTTATCCTTAGCTACTGTAAAGGCAATATCCTTTGTACCGTCACGTCCAACAGACTGAAGAATAATGTCAATGTTAACATCCTTAGCAGCGAGCTTAGAGAACATTTTAAATGCAAGACCCGGCTCATCGGGTACACCTATAACTGAAATTCTTGCGATGTCTGTATCCTTTGCAACACCGCTGATTAACATTCTTTCCACCTTTGGGGCCTCCTTAACTATTGTTCCCGGTGCACAAGTCAGGCTTGAAAGCACCTCAAGTTCAAGATTATATTTTTTTGCAAGCTCAACGCTTCTGTTATGAAGTACCTGAGCGCCCAATGTTGCAAGCTCAAGCATTTCATCGTAAGAAATCTCAGAAAGTTTCTGTGCATTCTTAATTTTTCTTGGATCTGCTGTATATACACCTTCAACATCAGTATAAATCTGGCACAAGTCAGCATTCAAAGCACAAGCAAGAGCAACTGCACTTGTATCAGAACCGCCACGACCAAGTGTAGAAACATCGCCATAGCTGGTTATACCCTGGAAACCTGCAACAACAACAATATTGTTACGGTCAAGTTCTCTCTTAAGTCTTTCTGAGTCGATAGTTTTAATTCTTGCGTTGGTGTGTGCAGAAGTTGTTTTAAAACCTGCCTGCCATCCCAGCAAAGAAACAACCGGACAGCCAATTCTCTCAATAGCCATTGCAAGCAATGAAATAGAAATTTGCTCGCCGGCAGCCAACAGCATATCCCTTTCTCTTTTTGAAGCATTAGGATTAATTTCCATTTGCTTTTCAATCAGATCGTCTGTTGTATCACCTTGTGCAGATACAACAACTACAACCTTATTGCCTTTTTTGTAGGTATCTGTTACAATGCGTGCTACGTTATTAACACGCTCTGCATTTGCAACAGAACTACCGCCGAATTTTTGTACTATAAGGCTCATCTGTGTAGCTCCTTTTTCTTTGAAATTGTTCCCCATATATAGTCAAAATCAGAGAACACCATAAATTATTTTAATATGTTAAACTATAAAAGTCAATGTGTATTTTAACAAATTGTAAATAATCAGTCTAATATAATTTTAGCACCTTCGCTGTCAGCACTTAACATTACAAATCTCCAACCAGTAAATCCCTTTTCCTCCAGTGAATTTATTGCGTGATTTTCAAACTCAAAAGCGTGCTTATCGTCAATAATTGCAATAATTGTAGGTCCTGCACCGCTAATATATGTGCCATATGAGCCAAGCTCATAACTTATGCGGAAAACAGTATCATAACCTTTTATAAGAGATTTTCTGTAAGGTTGGTGAAGCTGGTCCTGTACAGCAACTCTCAAATTTTCAAGAGAACCTGAAAACAATGATGAAGTCATAAGCGATGAACGTGACAGATTAAATACAGCCTGCTCCTTAGTATAAGTATCAGGCAATACTCCACGAGCGTACTCTGTGCTTAATTCAAAAGGCGGAATAAACACACCAAAGCGTATATTTTCTGCAACAGGTACACTTACACTATAAACTTTGTCACCGTCTATTGCACTGGTTACCAATCCACCCATTATTGCAGGGGTAGTATTATCAGGATGTCCTTCAATCTTTGAAGCAAGATTTATTAAATCTTTTTTATCAAGAGGATTGCCCAAAAATCTGTTTGCACCCACTAAACCTGCAACAATACACGCTGAACTGCTTCCCAGACCTCGTGTCATAGGTATGTTATTTTCCTGTATAATTGTAAGTCCTGGCAAAACTTTACCACATTCTTTATATAAATGTTCCGCAGACCAATAAATAAGGTTGCTTTTATCTTGTGGAACTTTTATATCATCTTTTGAGGTTATTACTGTTTCGTCAGAAACTTCCATCCAAACTTGATTATACATAGTTAAAGCAACGCCCAGGCTATCAAAGCCTGAGCCTAGGTTTGCACTTGTTGCAGGAATTTGTATTCTAATCATTAAAGATCACCAATTCTGATAGTATTAATTATTTCTACACCATTTTCCTTAAGCTGTGCAATTTTTTCGTTAAATTCTTTAACAGACATTTCGATTGTTGTAAATGCGAGCTCATTTTCAGGTGCATTCTTACGTTTTAACTGAACAACATCACCAAATACAGCTTTAGCTGTTTTTATATCCCCTATTGCTCTTACATACATTGCAGATACACTCTGCTCATATGGGAGCACATTACTTCCATCACAATCATCCCAAAATAGATACTTTCTTGCAGAAATATGTTTAACACAGTCCACAATATCTGCAACAACAGCACTTGCTGTTGGAAGTTTACCTGCTCCCTTTCCGTAGAATACAACATCACCTGTTGCATCACCACGAACAAGAATACCGTTAAATACGTCATCAATACTAGACAACTGGCTGTCATTGCTTACAAACATAGGTGCAACAAAAATATCCAAAAGTCCATTTTCTGTTTGCTTAACCTCTCCGATTAGCTTAATTACACCGCCCCACTGATTTGCATACTCTACATCCTCAAGAGAAATATTTGTAATGCCCTCTGTGTGTATGTTATCAGGATAAACGTGCTTTCCAAAGGCAAGTGAAGCAAGAATACAAATCTTTCTGCAAGCGTCGTGTCCTTCAACATCAGCAGATGGATCACGCTCAGCATATCCAAGCGACTGTGCCAAAGCAAGTGCATCCTTGAAATTCATAGATTCTGTAATCATCTTAGTAAGTATGAAGTTTGTTGTACCGTTAAGTATACCAGCAATACCATCAACATCATTTGCAACCAGACAGTTGTTAAGAGGACGGATAATAGGAATACCGCCACCAACACTAGCCTCAAACAAGAAGTTTACATTTTTTTCTTTAGCTATTGCAAGCAATTCTGCTCCCTTTTTAGCAACAAGCTCCTTGTTTGATGTTACAACGCTTTTACCTGCCTCAAGACAGCGTTTTACAAAATCAAAAGCAGGGTTTACACCACCCATTACCTCAGCTACTACCTTAATTTCATCATCATTTACGATATCATTAAAGTCTTTTGTAAACTTATCTGAGTAAGATAACTCTGGAAACTCTCTTAAATCCAAAATACGTTTGATATTTATTTCCTGATGTACCTTCTTTGTCAGACTGTTATTGTGTGTAAGCAATATCTCTGCTACACCTGAACCTACTACACCGTGTCCCATAATTGCTACTTGTATCATAATTTGCACCTCTCAAAAATATTTATTAATTAATTTATTATGCAACTGCTGGAGTATTACCTCCATCTGTAACAGCACTTCCACCAGAGGTATCACCACCCGTTACATCACCTGCGGTAACATCACTGCCTGTATTACTATCTGTGGTATCGCCACCAGAGGTATCGCCACCAGAGGTATCACCACCTGTTACATCACCTGTGGTATTACCACCTGTGTTATCATTCCAGGTGTTATTACTTGAAGAGTAATCATCCGAATAATCATCATCTGAACCATAATCAGAATAATCGTAATCTTCCTCCTCTTCTTCATCTTCTTCGTCATTACTGTACGAATCGTAATAATCACTATAATCATTTGAACTATATGAATAATAGCTTGAATGATAACCTGAACAGTACTCCGGAACATTATCCTTTTTATAATATCCTGTGAAGGTCTTAGAACAATACGAACCAGCAAGTAATCCTGTTGAAGCACAATATTCGTGCTCCTCCAAAGTGTCATCCAATTTATATTCCTTTGGTTCCTTATCTTCCAAATATTTCTGCATAAGATCGTGGAATATATTAACAGCTACACTAAAACTTGATTGTGACAATGATGAAGGTGTATCATATCCTGTCCATACTGCACAGGTTGCATATGGTGAAAGACCACAGAACCAGTGATCCTTGTCGCTATCTGTTGTACCTGTTTTACCAAGAATATCCCAACCACTTATTTTAGCCTGACCTGCACTTGTATGCGAAGGATTATTATTAACTACATTATAGTTAAGAAGTCTGTTCATAATTGTAGCTGTTTTCGATGAATAAGCCTGCGTCGGAATCTGTTCACGATGGTCAATTATAACATTACCTGACGCATCCTCAACATAATAATAAGTATATGTGTCATACACTTTGCCACCGTTGCCCATATACTGGTAAGCAGCAGCCATTTCACGAACTGTAACACCACCATTAAGACCACCCAGTGACAGAGCACCAAGGTTATTAGCATCCTCAGTTGATAAATTTCTGAAATACATTTTATTAATTGCCTGATTATAAGCATTCTTAGAACCAACAAGCTCCATTGTTTGAGCAGCTGTGGCATTTGAAGATCTCTCTATCGCATCAGGCAAAGTAATTTCACCTAAATAAGAGCCGTATACATTATTCGGACCTGAAACATAATAGCCATCATCGCTTAATCTCCATTTATCAATCGGCTGATCTTTTACCATAGAGGAATAATGGTATATTCCATTTTCAATCGCCAACGGATAAACAATAATCGGCTTAATTGATGAACCTGGCTGAAGAGTTGCAATATTAGCTCTGTCCCATACCAACATCTGCTCTTTCTTTTCCCTACCACCAACTGTTGCAAGTATTCTGCCGTTAAGACTTGTCATAACCATAGCAATCTCACAGTTCGGGTCGTAAGGCGTACTTACATTTTGTATATACTCTTCACAGTACTGCTGGAATTCAACATCCATAGCACTGTAAATCTTCAAACCACCAGAATAAATCTTGTGTGTGGCAATATCTTCACTGATATTAAGTTCTTTTACAAGCTCTTCCTGCAAATCTCTTATCATCATTTCTATATACCAGTTAGAGGTATACTCTTCCTCAGAAGCGTTCTGTTTTTCTTTCTCCTTTTCTTTTTCGTTATTCTCATAACCAACAAATTTCATATTTTCTGATTCTTTCACTGCTTCGTCATACTCAGCCTTTGAAATCTTGCCCTGGTCATACATAGCATCAATAACAATATCACGGCGTTCCTTATTATCTTCAGGATAAACCAAAGGATTATATGCAGCGGGGTTTTGAGTAATTCCTGCAATAGCGGCACATTCCGCTATTGAACAATCCTTTATGTCCTTTGCAAAATAAAGATGTGCTGCTGCCTGAACACCTTGGCATCCACTGCCGTAATTAACAATATTGAGATAAGCCTCAAGAATTTCATCTTTGGTATAGTCTTTTTCAAGATTTAAAGCCTTAAAAATCTCATTTAGTTTACGGGTTAAACTAACTTCATTTTTACCGGTTATATTTTTAACAAGCTGTTGGGTAATTGTAGAACCACCATAACTAGATTCCGAACTCAAATTTACAATAGCACCTATTGTTCTTACCCAGTCTACACCAGAGTGTTCATAAAAACGCTTATCCTCAATGGCAACCTGTGCGTTAATCATAGCCTCTGGTATATTTTCCATATCAACCCATACTCTGTTTTCAGAACCGTGCAAGCGTTGATATTCAACAGGTTCATTAGCTTCATTATAAATATAGACAAATGAGGTCTGTTCCATTTTTTCACTTGCCAAATCAATACCGGTAGGCTGACAAGCAAGACCATACAGATAAATACACATTGCAACTGCTACTATTCCTCCGGATACAAGAAGTATCATAAACAAAGTGGAAATAGTTTTCCATAACAGCGAAAAAACCCCCTTAGTACCTGCCACAGCAACACTTCCCGGAGTTATTCGGTTGTTATATTGGTTCTTAACTTTTCCCATCAAAAATCAAACCTCCATAATTTTATAATTCACATTAAAACATTACTCATAAATCTAAGTACAATTTTAATTATTATATCACTTAGTGATTAAAAATTAAATCCCCTTTTTATAGAATTAACTAAAAATTTGTAAATTTTTAAGTATTTTAAGAAAACAAACAAATTGATATAAAAAATTAACAGAAATTCGTTGATCCTTACCTTATCTTATACCACATATATATTTAAATTATTGGTAATAATATAGAATTAATACTATTCCTATTCTAAAATATTCATATAACAAATATAACAAACCAATAAACTCCCTGAACAAAGGCTTGCTTAACAAACTTACCGCTCAGGGAGTTATTTAATCATTTCTGCTATTTTTCACTGAAATGCAATTTATAACATATATATTAAATTTTATAGATTTTATGTTTAGTTGAATATAATCAGTAAACAACACGTCTTATACTTCTGAGATAACCGCCCCAAGAGAGATCCGTTGTTAAAACATCATAATTTTCATTAAGTGCGTGTGTTATCTGACCATTGCCTGCATAAATTGCAACGTGTCCTGAAAATACCATAATATCACCAGGTTGTGCTTCACTGAGAGATACCTCATAACCTACGGTATCAAGGTCTACTCTTGAACTCCACAGATTATAACCAAAGTGTTCATAAACACTGCATACAAAACCTGAACAATCCACACCACTATACAAGCTTGTTCCGCCCCATACATAAGGTGTAACACCTATCCATTGTGCCGCATAGTCAGCAATCTGCTGTCCTTTTGTTTTTGCAGTTTCAACTGTAATCTTCCTACTTGCAGAGGCATTTCCTCCATCCTTTGCAGTACATTTAATTGTTACAGTACCTTTGGATATTGCTGTAACCTTTCCGGTTGAATCAACTGTTGCAATAGATGTATTACTGCTACTCCAACTTACATTTTTATTATCCGCATTTGAAGGTGCAGTTTGTGCTGTAAGTATGATACTATTACCTTCTTTTACAGTACTTTCACCTGAAATTGTTATCTTAGTAACAGGTTGTTTTACTTTTACTTTACAAGTATCATAAACGCCACTTCCATCAGCAGCCATACAAGTAATAACACATTCACCCTGAGAAACAGCACTCAAAAGACCTTTGCTCGAAACAGTTGCAACTGAGGGGTCACTACTCTTATAAATTACACCTATATCAGAAGCATCATCAGGAGTTACACTCGGATAAAAGTGTGCTTTCTTTCCCACATTCCATGAAATAGAGTGAGCATTAAGCGTTACATCAGTTACAGGCTTTTTTACTGTAACCTTGCAACTGGTGCTCACACCACTTCCGTCTTTTGCCGTAGCATAAATTGTACACTCACCTTTTGATTTTGCTGTAATCTCTCCGTTTGAGTTAACTGTTGCAACCGATGTATTGCTACTTGTATATACCAAAGATTTATCAGAAGCATTTTCTGGATATATCATAGCATTAAGTGAAGCCGTATTTCCCTCATTTACTGTTATATTATTTATTGTAATATTTGTTACCATACTTTCTTTAACAGTAAGAGTAAAGCTCTTAGAAATATTGCTACCATCAGTAGTTTTGGCTGTAATTGTACAAGTACCAGCTGATTTTGCAGTAATAATACCTCTTGCACTTATCGTAGCGATTTCCTGGTTACTGCTACTCCATCTCAATGTTTTTGATGTAGCATATGTTGGCATTATAGTAGCTGTTACTGTTTTTCTCTCACCCACACTAATTACCGCAGGTACATCCGTAAACTCAAAATTTTCAACAGGCTGAGTAACCATTACAGAACAATAAGCTGTTTTTCCACTTCCGTCTGTTGCTGTTGCTTTTATTACACAAGTTCCTGCACCTTTGGCTGTAATAACACCTGATGCATTTACTGTTGCAACATTTGTATTTGTGCTTTTCCAAGAAAGACATTTTGAAGTTGCATTTGCCGGTGAAACCTGTGCGGTTATTTTTTTAGTAGTATTTTTACTAAGGGTAATACTTTTATTTGATACGGCAACAGAGCTTACAGGCTGTTTTACAACAACTGTACAACTGTCACGCTTTCCACTATTATCAGCAGCGACGGCTGTAATTTTACAGGAACCTGCTTTTTTAGCTGTAACAACACCATTATCATCAACCACTGCTATTTCTTCATTGCTACTTTTCCATTCAAGCTCTCTGTTTGTAGCATTATCAGGTGTTACTGTACGATTAATTTCTACCGTACTTCCTACATTTATATAATTAACTTTTTTAACACTTACAGAAACAACCTGCTGAACTACACTAACCTTACAAGTATATTCTTTTCCGTCAGTTCTAGTATAAGTTACTGTACACTCTCCGGCACTTACACCTTTGATATTTCCCTGTTGATCAACTGAAGCAATCTTATCATTAGATGATTGCCATTCAACTCCGCTACTCTGTGTACCATTCCCCAAGGCAATAATTTCACCTACATTTGCTGTTGCCTCTGTATTTGTTAATATTGATGAATCAAAGTCGTCTGAAGATTCATTCTCGTAGCTTTCAGCATTGTAAAACACAGTACTCTGACTTTCGCCTGAAACAGTCAAACTTGTTGCTGTGTTATTATCTCCAACTGCATAGGTAGAAAATGTTGTACTTACTGTAAAAGCAGACACAAGCATCAATGCCAATAGCTTTTTTGAAATTCTCATAAAACGTCTCCTGTCATTGTAAAAATACAAACAGTATGTTTTACTGTTTGTATACATTGTATTACAAACTTGTAAGCAAGTCAAGTTAAAAAGTTACATTTCTGTAATTTGTAACCTTTTCTAGTTAATATTAACAATAAATTTTAAGCATTTAAATATAAATTAACCAATATATGGAAATATTAAAAATTACAGATAGTATTTTTACAATATATAATTTTGTAAAGTTAAGTAACCTGTCCTCAACAAGTTGCATATATTATATAATGAAATAATGTATTTCGATTTAAAAATGAAAGGAGTATTAAATTATGACAAAATTGTCAGATTTTCCAAAGTATGATTTTGTCAGAGTGTTTGATATTGAAGCTATATCTATACCAATAGTTTACAATAAATATGGCGATAATGATCCTAACGGAATGATGTATGTATTGAAAAAAGATTCAGAAAGGATTCAAAGAAAAGCAAGAGAAAATTTTTCACTCAACCCACCTCAACCATACAAAGAGGTACAGCCTCTTGTAATAAGAGCAAATGTTGGTGACAAAATACAAGTCAACTTTTATAACAAACTAGACAGAAACGCTTCTATACACGTTCAAGGTTTAAAATATAATGTTTTGACTTCTGACGGTGCAGAGGTAGGATATAATCCCGATACTACCACAAAAGATTTTATATGTTATACCTGGTATGCAGAAAAAGAAGGAGTTTATTTGTTTTCTGATATGGGTGATCCCCGAAGTAGTGAAGATGGTACAAATGTTCACGGCTTGTTCGGTGCTATTATAATTGAAAAGCCACAATCAACGTGGTTTGACCCTGCGACGGGTGATGAAATTGAAAGTGGATTATTTGCTGATATTTACAATCCTGCAACACCATCTTTTCGTGAATATGCGGTGTTTTTCCACGATGAACTTGAAATAAAAAATAAAGATGGAGAACAACCGATCGATCCACATACAGGTCTTGAAAATGGTACCACAGGTATAAGTTACAGATCTGAGCCAATGAGAAATCGTCTTCCGCTTGAGCATAATCACGAGGGTGTTACTGATGAAGATATTTCAATGAGTTCATGGGCATATGGTGACCCTGCACCACCAATTTTAAGAGCATATGCAGGTGATCCCGCTAAAATAAGACTTATACATGATTGTATCAGATGGTGCTGCAAACGGTTGGAACAACATTGCAGGAGCGAGAAAATATGAAACTTTGATTGAGAGATTTTACGCAAATGAAGAACTTAATACAGTATTTTTTCACGATCATTTATTCGCCAATACTCATCAACAACACGGTTTGTTTGGTGCTTTGATAGTTGAGCCGACAGGTTCTATTTTCCTTAATCCTAAAAATGGCAAACCCTTAAAAAGTGGAGCAAATGCTGTAATAAAAAAAGTCGATGGCAGTTCATACCGTGAATTTGCAATGTTTGTTCACGATTTTGCTTTGTTGTTTGATAAAAATAATAAGCCTTTAAATCCACCCAAACATCCTGATTCTGATGATGATCCCGGGGTAATGGGAATAAGTTACAGATGTGAACCGATGAAAGAACGTTTAAAAAAGAAAAATGATCCATCACATATTTTCAGTTCAAAGGTATATGGTGACCCTGCAACTCCTATCTTAGAAACCTATCCCGGAGATCCAATAGTTATACGATTACTTGATGGTGCTCACGAAGAGCAACATTCATTCAATATAAACGGACTATCTTGGCATAAGGAAATAAACGACCCTGTTTCACCAATCATACAACAACAAACTCTAGGTATTTCAGAGGCATTTAATATTAAAATAGACGAGTATTATCAGTCGGGAGATTATCTATACTACTTTGGTGGTATTGATGATTTATGGCTGGGTTTGTGGGGAATAATCCGAGCACACAGTTGCAGACAAAAACATCTGCTTCCGCTATGTAATGTAAACAAACCTGTTCCACAACCTGTATACCCTCCAAAAAATGCGATTATCCGTAAATTTGAAATAGCAGCAATACAGACAAATATCGAATACAATCAATATGGTGATCACGATCCTGAGGGAATGATTTTTGTTCCTCTAGAAAATGTAAACGATGTGAAATGTGGACGTAAAAAAACTGTTCCATTGATACTAAGAGCAAATGCTGGTGACTGGATTGAAATTACACTTTATAATTTATTTGATAAACCTGTTAAATATCACGATTATCCGTCAGTTCCTCTTGATATGTACCACGAACCTTCAAACAGAGTTTCTTTAAGTCCCCAGTTTCTTAAATTTTGTACTCAAAATTCATCAGGTGTTAATGTAGGAAAAAATAAGATTGAGCAAACTTTGGGACCAGGAGAATGTATAAAATATCTTTGGCACGCAGATAAAGAATATGGAACTTGCTTGCTTAATTCATTAGGAGATTTAAGAAATCATCGCTATCACGGTTTATTCGGAGCAATTATTATTGAACCTCCTTCAGCTCAGTACTATCATAACATTTTCAATATTAAAAAGTCTTATGAAGAACAGTCAGTTATAACAGCACCAGGAGTTGAATCATTCAGAGAGTTTGTTTTGTTTGCTCATAACGGTATAAGATTACTGGATAAATATGAAAATCTGATTAAAACAACCGAACAACAAGAAGAAACAGGTCACGGTGCTCCCGATCACGAAGATACAGGAGAAAAAGGCTACAACTATCGTTCAGAACGTTTTTTTAACAGGTTTAAACGTATATCAATTATCAGCAAAGTATTCAGTTCAAAAGTCCACGGAGATCCAGCTACTCCACTGTTAAAGGCTTATACAGGAGAAAAGGTAGTAATTAGGTTACTTATGCCTGCCGATAAGCCCAGAAATATTGGTTTTGTAATTCACGGTCACACCTGGCAAGCACAACCCAATGACCCATTTTCGACGTTAATATCCGTACAAGGAGCAATAAGTATAGGCGGAGTTTATAATATTGAACTTCAAAACGGTGCTTCTGAAGTCCCAGGAGATTATCTGTATCGCTCAGGCTCTTTAAAATGGGACGTTGAATCAGGAATGTGGGGTATTTTCCGTGTAATAAATCGTAACATTAAATACCGCTGTGAATGTATATGTAGAAATATCAGTAATTGGTGGAAAAAAAGTGGTACGATAAATATTCGTAAATATTTAACAATTTATATTTAAAAGTTAATAGATAAAAAGATTACTAAACAGCCAACAAAATTTTTAACCCATAATTTGTTGGCTGTTTGCTTATTGTTCAATAACTATACTTACTATTATAAATCCTGTAAATCAGCTGCGGTTATATCATTTTCAAGATTATCTCTTGCAAGGTCATTATCAATAACAGAATAAACAGATGATATTGGTTTTTCCTTTTTATGTGGAGTAGAATGAAAAACCTTCTGCGAAGGTGCTTCTGTTCCTGTAATAATTGGATTAACATGGGATTTTCCGTGCTTTGCCTTACCTTGAATTTCTGGCAATGCCGGAGCATTGTTGTGTAACTGAGTGTGCGTACGCTCCATACGTTTCATTCCCTTTTTTGCCATCTTTTATCACCTCAATAATATTATCCCCTTATCATTATAAATATATGTGTTATTGAAATTTTTAAAAAATGGTTTTATCAAGTAACAAAAAACACACAGCACACATATATTACAATGATAGCTTTTTTTATTTATGACAGGAGGAAAATATGCATACCAGTAATTATGTGATAAAGTCTTTGGAGTTACATCTGTTTTTTGGGCGTATTATGAAAGAACATTCCTTTTTCTTGAAGGCAGGTTTTACCCCTGCTAATGTAGCTTTCTCAAAGAAAGCTGAGTTTTATATGAAAGAATTCGAAAAACTTCTGTGTCAGGCTATAACACTAGGCAATGGAATTGTAAGTAACGAGGTACTGTGTTCTGGAGAAGTTGTTACGGAATTCACAGCTCTGGCAGAAAAACAAACAGAACATTTTACAGGAATTCCAATAAACAAAGAAATAACCAGTAAGGAATTACGATTGAATAGCGGAGATTGTCAATGTAATATCAATCAGGAAAAATGTTCTCAGGTACAACGCCTCAATCGAATGGCTCTTAAACTATTGGATGGTTTGATTTCTTTTAAGGAGAATATTTTAAAAAATGTTTTGCAATGTCAAATGTTTACCTTGAATTATCCCCTTTTGATTGAACATATAACCAGAGAGGCAAAGCTATATCGAGAATGTGTAACTTGCCTTGAAAAAGATGGAAATTTAAGCGACCACTCTATGAAAGATGTGGAATGTTTCTGGAACCGCATAATGATGGAACACGCTTTATTTATCAGAGGTCTGCTTGATCCTACTGAAACTGAATTATTCAACTCAGCAGACGGATTCGCTAAAGAATATTCTACGTTATTGGAAAACAGTCGAAATGCACATAACAAAACGATAGTTTCTGAGCCTTTAGAAGAAACCATTAAATTCAGGAATTTCAAAATAGCAGGTACACAGGGAATAGAACAATGCAAAATCCGTTCAATAATTCTACCTCTTCTAGCTGATCACGTATTACGTGAAGCTAACCATTATATAAGATTATTAAAATGCTAAATAATCCTGAATAATCCTGAAATTAAAATTTCTGACACACTTATTAATTTTTATATTAAAATCAACACCCTATTCAACTTTGTTTTATAAAAATAATAAAACCGATAGAATTTTCAGGCTTGACCTAATGGAGAAAATGATTTAATTGTTGTTACAATAGTACAAACTTCTGTAACCAAACGCATTATCTGTGTTGCTGTTTTATCCTTATATTCTATCCCTTTAAGAGTAATATCATAATATGTATAGCCATCTATGCATTTTTCATTGATTAAACCACCATTTTTTAAATCCTGAATGATACTTTCAAAATCCTCTTCGCTAATTCCATATAACTTGGGAAAAACATTTTTTCTCATATTAAGTCCATTTAATATACTTTTGTATATTGCATCTTGTTTTTTGGCTTTAGCTTCGGTATATGGAGCACGTATATATTCAGCTATAAATCGTTCACCTGACTCATCAGGAGGTGATGCCGGAACATATCCATTTTCAATCCAACTTTTTACAGTTTTCTCAGTTACATTGCACTTTTCTGCAAATTCTTTTATCGTCATATTACAACCTTCCTTCAATATTTATAACTATATTATACAATTTTTACTGTACTATAATCCGTACTTATTCAGGAGTTATTTTTTTATACTGTATACTTACTCATTAAATTTTCTGATACAGTATTCCACAAATTCCTTATCCAGATATTCTCCGTTTGCTTTTATATTGATATTAGCTATATTTTCGTGATAATCATTTGTATGAATAATAATAGGAATTTCTGTACCAAAATTTTCTTTAATAATTCCGCACTTATGAATTTCACGTACAGCACAAATAACCTGTTTTACAAACATTTCCACAGCTTCATATTCCCTGATTTTCTGTTGTTTAAGCCATACGCTTATTAATCCTCTGGTTAATCCGTCATCACCAAAACAAAAGGTTTCATTTTGTAACCAAAAATTGTAATTCCAACGCACTGTGGATTTGTCATACTCTTTGCACTGTTCTTTTTCAAATTGACGTTCCGTGTTATAGCCAAAATATAATCTAATATCGTTCTGGTCGTCCTCGTCATAATCTATAAAGAATGAAATAGCATAAATATCAGTTTCACTCCATTTGGTAATTTCCTGTACAAATGCAAGCCATATTTCATTACTTATGTTTAAAACAGGAAAATTGCTGTATTCCTGCACATTGTTATCATTGAATATATAATCATAAACTCCCATAACAATTCCCCTTCTTTAGTTTATACTTATAAACATATAAGCAATAAAAAATACGAATTTTTCAATTTATCAATACTATAATCCCAAATAAAGATTATAGATCTTCCTTTATAATTCCCTGGAGATTAAAATCAGGAATATATTGGTCAGTTGCTGATGTAAGCTCTTGTGCAAAACCATCCAGTCCCGTATTTTCTAAAAACTCCACTACTTTTTTATACTCTCTTTTTGTAATTTTTCTGTTAATTTCAGGATACTCCTCTGCTATACCATATGGAATATACTGTGCCATAAGACTCACAGGAATATTACAACCAAAATTCTCTTTGATAAGTTTGATAACAGCAATCGAATTTTTGGTATTACCTGGCAAAACAAGGTGACGTATAATTATTCCCTTTTTCATTATATCCTTTTCATCAAAAATGTTTTCCGGCTGTTGCCTGTACATTTCTTTTATAGCATTAAGGACAATCTTTGGATAGTCAGTTGCATTTGAATATTTTTTTGCTAACTCACTATCAGCATATTTAAAATCAGGAAGATATATATCAATATATCCTTCAAGTTTTTTCAAAGTATCTATATTTTCATAGCCACCGCAATTATAAACAACTGGAATTTTCGGTTTATAAATATCAAGACTTTTTATTATTGCCGGAACAAAATGTGTAGGAGTTACCAGATTTATATTATTAACACCTTGCTCCTCTAAGTCTTTGTAACAATCTGCAAGCTGTGACGGTGTAAGTACTTTCCCAAAGTTCTCAGTAGATATTTTATAATTCTGACAAAAAACACATTTCATAACACAACCACTAAAAAAAACAGTACCACTTCCCTCTGTTCCACTTATGCAAGGTTCTTCCCACATATGTTTAGAAACTCTGGCTACAACAGGGTTTAATCCCATTTTACAAAAACCATCACCACTATTTTCACTACGTAATGCCTTGCAACTTCTGGGACATATTGAACACAGCTTTTCCATAAATACCCCTCCGCAAATATTTCTATAAAACAAGTTTACCTTGTTTTTTGTTTCTGTCAAGAATATTGTTGAATTCACAAGAAAGTTTATGTCAACATATTTTAAAATTATTCATTATATGATATAATAAATAGGAATATCATTATTTTATTAGGAGTGTGCTGTTATGAAAAATCCGTTTTTTGTAACATCGTCAAATGGTTACAATCACATAGATAATAATTGTTCTATAAATAAAATGACCATAGCTAAAACACCTATAAAAGGCATAGATGATAGTATAGAAGGTAAAATGGTATCTGAAATTTTTTCTACACCTGTAATTACCGAAAAAATCAAAGAAAATGCTGAGATTTTAAAAATTCCCTCAGATACACCAAACGAAAATCTGCCCCACCTATTACTTGAACTTATGGACAGTACTGACAAACAAGTGCGTTCCTGTGTAAATAATATTGCTACGTTTTTTGGTAAACGTTTAGGACTTATCCTGCTTACACTTAAAACGGCACTGCCAGAAAACAGAATGGTAAGACCAGACTGGAATGATGAACATTGGGAATACTGGCAAAACATTAAAAATATAATTACAGTGGGCGGATTAACCAACGGTAATTTCGGTAAAATAATAGTTGATGAAGCACAAAAACTATGCACCTTTGGAGAGAAGCTCGCATATAAAATAACTGCCTTCGATAATTCTTCACATATAGGCATAATGGGATGTGCAAAATTACTTGAAAACTATGATGGAATCAATATACTTCTTGACCTCGGTCAAACTAATATGAAGAGAAGTATTGTTACACGAAAAAACGGAGAAATAACAAATATCAAAAATTTGTCATCCATTCCCTCAAAATATATGAAATGGATTATAAATGATAATGAAGAAAAAGAAAAACAAGCAAGACTTCTACATAGATACATAGTAAGAATAATAACTGACACATACAAAGAAGCCTCTTATTTGGGCAAAGTCCAAAACGAAATTATTATAAGCATAGCAAATTATACCCACGGCGGTGTACTTGATGCTACTCGTGGTGGGTATGCAAAATTAGCTATTTTGTATAAAAACTATGCTGATTATTTATCTGAAGAATTATCCGGAATATTAAAAGCACCAATTAAAATTAAACTTGTACACGATGGTACAGCAGTTTCTCTTAATTTTTTAGATTATCCTGAATCAGTTTGCATAACTCTTGGAACATTTTTAGGAGTGGGTTTCACAGATATTTTTTAGTAGATATCGTTTTGCAAATATTACTATATAAATAACAAAGTGATGTTTTCCATCAGATAGCAGCATAAAGCGATAAATATTGAAAATATTATTGACTTGCAAAAAATAACAGTTTATAATTAGTGTGTTATGTTGTAGATAATGGTTATATTATGTAACTGTTAAAATAACAGAGTTTAAAGATTTTTTAATCTCTATTTAGAAAGGATATGTATTAAATGAGCAGAGTTTACAATTTCTCAGCCGGTCCTTCAATGCTACCGGAATCTGTACTGAAAAAAGCAGCAGCTGAAATGCTTGATTATGAGGGCAGTGGACAGTCCGTAATGGAAATGTCACATCGCTCTAAGGTTTACGGTACAATTATTGAGGGTGCTGAGGCTCTTTTAAGGGAAGTTATGAACATTCCTGATAATTACAAAGTATTATTCCTACAAGGTGGTGCTTCAACTCAGTTTGCAGCAATTCCTATGAACCTTATGACAAAAAACGGTAAGGCAGATTATGTTATTACAGGTCAGTGGGCTAAAAAAGCTCAGGCTGAAGCTGCAAGATACGGCGAAGCTAACATCGTTGCATCATCAGCAGATAAAACATTCTCATATATTCCAAAACTAGATCCATCTACATTCACAAAGGATGCAGACTATTTCTACATCTGTATGAACAATACAATATACGGCACAGTTTATAATGAATTACCTGATACAGGTGATGTTCCACTGGTTGCTGATATTTCTTCCTGTATTCTTTCAAGACCAATAGATGTTTCTAAGTTTGGTGTTCTTTATGCAGGTGCACAAAAGAATATGGCTCCTGCGGGCTTAACAGTTGTTATTGTTCGTGAAGATTTAATTGGCAATGTTATGGATATTACTCCTACAATGCTTAATTGGAAAACACACGCAGACAACGGTTCTATGTTCAACACACCTCCTTGCTATACAATTTATATGGCTAAACTGGTTCTTGAATGGATTAAGAATGAAATCGGCGGACTTGACAAAATGTATGAGCTTAACAAGAAAAAAGCTGATTTACTTTATGGCTTCCTTGATAATTCAAATATGTTCAAGGGTACTGTTGTTCCTGAAGATCGTTCACTTATGAATGTTCCTTTTGTAACAGGTAGTGACGAGCTTGATGCCAAGTTTGTAAAAGAAGCTACTGAAGCAGGATTTGTTAACCTTAAGGGACACCGTTCAGTTGGTGGTATGCGTGCTTCTATTTACAATGCTATGCCATATGAAGGTGTAAAGGCTCTTGTTGACTTTATGACAGAGTTTGAAAAAAACAACGGCTAATAACCGATTGTAAATAAATTACATAAAGAGGTTGATTACCAATGTATAATATTAAAACATTAAATAAGATTTCATCTGTTGGTTTAAGCAGACTTGGCAATAACTATACTTGTGCTGACGAGATTGAAAATCCCGACGCTATACTCGTACGCAGTGCTTCTATGCACGAAATGAAAATGCCTGAATCTTTGCTTGCTATTGCAAGAGCAGGTGCAGGCGTTAACAATATTCCTCTTGATAAGTGCAGTGAACTGGGTATTGTTGTTTTCAACACACCAGGTGCTAATGCAAACGCTGTAAAAGAGCTTGTTCTTGCTGGTTTGCTTTTGAGTTCAAGAAAAATAACAGCAGGTATTGAGTGGGCAAAAACACTTAAGGGCAATGGTGATGCTGTTGGCAAAATGGTAGAAAAAGGAAAGAGCCAGTTTGCAGGTCCTGAAATCAAGGGAAAAACTCTTGGTGTTATTGGTCTGGGTGCTATTGGTGCCCTTGTTGCAAATGCTGCTGTTTCACTTGGAATGGATGTTATTGGATACGATCCATTCTTGTCAGTTGATGGTGCTTTACAGCTTTCAAGACATATAAAACACGTTACAACATTAGATGCTGTATTTGCTGACAGTGATTACATTACAGTTCACGTTCCCCTTACACCTGACACAAAGGATGTTATCTGTGCTGAGAATATTGCAAAAATGAAAGACGGTGTTAGAATTCTTAACTATTCTCGTGCAGATTTGTGCAACTCAGCAGATATTGTAACTGCTATCAAAAGCGGAAAAGTTGCATCATACGTTACAGACTTTGCAACAGATGAGTTACTTGGTGTTGATGGTGTAATTGCTATGCCTCACCTAGGTGCTTCAACTCCTGAGAGTGAAGACAACTGTGCAAGAATGGCTGCTGACGAAGTTAAGGATTATTTGGAAAACGGTAACATTACAAACTCTGTTAACTTTCCTGGTGCTAAAATGGCAAGAACAGGTGATGTACGTTACTGTGTTCTTCATAAAAATGTTCCTGCAGTATTGCAAAGTATTCTCTCTTTCGTAAGCCAGCAAGGTGCTAATGTAGAGAATATGGAAAACAAGTCAAGAAAAGACTATGCTTACACAATTATTGATGTAACAGGTGCTACATCTGACCTTACACAAAACATTAAAAGTGTAGATGGTGTTATTCGTGTAAGAGTTATCAAATAGTCTATACTTAAAACATAATTTTAATAAACATTTTAATTACCTAATAACTATACACAAATCCCACAGACTAAAACATTAGCCTGTGGGATTATATTTTTGTAATAAGACTCTAAAATCTGCAAAGACTATGCCTTTGAATGGTCACACCATTAAGTTAAAACCGTAGCTATAAACCTTTAAAAAGGCTTGAGCTAAACTTTAATTATTTACTTCAAAACTTGTGATAGAATCTGTAATAAAAAATGACCGACAGTATAACAACGGACTGTCGGTCAAATATATATCAGGAAATAATTTAAAATTCAAATGCATAAACCCAAATGTGCATTCGGCTACGAATTTATACCACCGCAAACCATCGGTCACCGAGAAATCGGCTATCCCTTAATGCTTAACTTTCTGTATAACCTTTTGTCATACCATAACAACATTTCGCTGTTAAGAAGCCATATTGACGTGTATGCCAAAGCATTTGGTTATATGTAAAACTAATCACATTCCCCAACTCTATATTCAGTTGTAATGGTCTTATATAGCATCAGCATATATATCCCACTCATTTTCTATGTACTGTTTAAAATCAAAGCAAAGATAAATATAATTTGTAAAAGTATTTTTCTTACAATTATTTTCTAAGCTTAATATTTTTCACATCAAAACGATATACTTTACTTTAGCTATATATTCCGGCTTCTGCTATTTGGCAAAAGCCTCTTGAATTTTCAGGTTCCATTTCGCCCATAGACTAAGCCCCTTTCACTAAAAATATCTTTAAGAAAAACTTAAATATTACATTGGACTATACCTCGTCTTTTAGAATATCGGATAGTCAAGTTACCTTCTCATTGGAGTGCACCTCATATGTAAATTTAATCGGTAAGTAAGTAATCATCTCATTGGTCTGTACCTCTTTCTTAAGTTCAATTATATTATAACTCATTTTTCGTAAATGTCAACACTTTTTTTACTATTTATTTAAAAAAATTATATATTTATTAAAAATGCACAAATTTGCATTATTTTTATTTTTTTCATAAATTTTCACTTGACTTAATAGGTATAAATGGTTAAAATAACATTAGAGATAAGAAAGGAATGATAATAAATGAGTAACCAAGAGTACGAGGCAGATTTGATTACACTACTAGATGATGAAAACGTAGAGCATACTTTCGAAATTATTGATAGTATCGAAAAGGATGATAAAGTTTATTACGCTTTGTTGCCTGTATATGATGATGCACAGGAACAACTAGAAGATGACGGTGAATATTACATCTTCCAAACTGTTGAAGAAGATGGCGAAGAGTTACTTCTTGAAGTTGAAGATGATACTTTACTGGATGAGCTTGCAGAAATATTTGAAAAGCATTTTGAAGAAATTTTTGATGATTCAGAAGAATAATTTCTTTATTAACCGCATAATATAATATCGCGATTATTTTTAGGTAGATTTCCTGCCTAACGCGTGATTGGTGATCATATAACCCTACACTTTTATTAACGGGAGCTCTGACTCCGGCAGTGGTTTGCAGACCTCCTGTGTACACTTTATGTATACGGAAGTTGGGAGCAATAAAGCTCGTTGGGAGGGCACCCACCTGGCTATTTTAGTAGGCAGGTTATAATATTCACCTAACGGTTAGGCGGGTTATTTTTAATCCCCATAAAACAATGTTTACATAATAAACATTGTTTTATGGGGACTTTTTCTGGCTTTATCGCAAAGTTGGAGAAAATAATTAAAATTTAGGTCAAGCTTTTTCAAAATTTTGCTAAAACAGCTTCAGCCTAGTGCTATAACCATTCAAAGGCAGAACCTTTACAGGTTTTAAAAACAGCATTCTTAATTAAATATTCTTCAATAATCTTTTTACCCCAACATTTATAAAAGAGCCAATAAAAAAGCCCTCAAGAATTATTCTCCGAGGGCTTATAATATTTTATATTATTAGTATAATCAGTCTATTTCAACCATTACCTTTGTATTGCTTCTGACAGCAGTAGATCTTGCAATAGTGCGGATAGCTTTTGCTATTCTACCTTGCTTACCGATAACCCTACCCATATCAGGCTCTGCAACGTGAAGGTGATAAATAATTACACCATCTTCATTAGGCTCGTCTTTATCAACCTTTACACATTCAGGATTATCAACAAGACCCTGTGCAATAGTAATTAATAATTGTTCCATTACTGAACTCCTTTAGGATTTGTTATAAATTACTCACCCAATACATTGTACTTTGCGAACAAAGACTTAACTGTATCTGTCATTTGAGCACCATTAGCAATCCACTTCTTAGCCTTTTCGCCATCAACATTAACCTCAGCAGGGTTAACCATTGGATTATAGTAACCAATCTCTTCAATGAAACGTCCATCTCTTGGGTATCTTGAATCTGCAACAACTACACGATAGAAAGGAGATTTCTTAGCACCCATACGTCTTAATCTGATTTTAACCATTTTATTTTACCTCCGAAAATTATAAAAACTTATATCTTCACCAATCACTTGGATGAATAACTTATATTATTTTACATTCCACTAAATGGATTATTACCGCCCATTGGATTCATTGGGCCACCCAAACCTGGAAGATGCTTATACTTGCGACGTTTTCCTTTTTTGCCACCAAGTTGCTTCATAACCTTTTGCATTTGCTCAAACTGCTTAAGCAAACGATTAACATCCTCAACCTTCATACCGCATCCTGCGGCAATTCTCTTTTTACGTGAGGGATTTATTATTGAAGGCTTTTCTCTTTCCTGTGGTGTCATAGAAAGAATTATTGCCTCATTTTTATAGATTAAATTATCATCAACATCCATTTCATCTAGCTTACCGGTATCAACACCAGGTAGCTTTGATAAAATGCCTTTAATAGGTCCCATACGTTTAATTTGTCCAAACTGGTCAAGCAAATCGTTAAGGTCGAACTTGTGTTTAGATAGCTTCTCAGCCATTTCCTGTGCTTTTTTCTGGTCAAGTCTGTCCTCAGCCTCTTCTATCAATGTAAGCATATCGCCCATACCAAGAATACGACTTGCCATTCTGTCAGGATGGAAAACCTCAAGGTCATCCATTTTTTCACCTGTACCCGCATATTTTATAGGTTTACCCGTTACAGATCTAACAGAAAGTGCCGCACCACCACGGGTATCACCATCCAGTTTTGTAAGAATAACCCCTGTGATATCAAGTAAATCATTAAATGATTTAGCTACGTTTACAGCATCCTGACCTGTCATAGAATCTACAACCAACAAAATTTCCTGTGGTTTTACTTCCTCTTTTATAGTTGCAAGTTCTCCCATAAGAGCTTCATCAATATGCAATCGTCCTGCTGTATCCAAAATAATCACATCATTACCGTAATCTTTAGCGTGCTTTATTGCTTCTTTAGCTATTTTAACAGGAGCAGTTTTTCCCATTTCAAAAACAGGTATATCTATTCCTTTTGCAACAACTTTAAGCTGTTCAATAGCCGCAGGTCTGTAAATATCACAAGCAACTACCAAAGGGCGGTGCCCCTCTTTCTTTAACATTTTTGCAAGTTTTCCTGTGTGTGTAGTTTTACCTGAACCCTGCAATCCGCACATCATAATTACTGTGGGAGGCTTTGATGACCACTTAATTCTAACCTCTTCTCCCCCCATCAGAGATGTAAGTTCTTCATTTACGATCTTAATAACCATCTGAGCAGGTGTAAGGCTTTCCATAACATCAGAACCAACTGCTCTTTCAGATATTCGGTTTGTAAACTCCTTGGCTACCTTATAGTTAACGTCAGCCTCCAACAATGCAAGTCTTACTTCACGCATTGCTTCCTTTACGTCATTTTCTGTTAATTTACCTTTAGAACGCAGTTTTTTAAATGCGGCACTAAGTTTTTCAGACAAACCTTCAAAAGCCAAATAAACCACCCTTTCAATCAGAATTTTTTATTTATTTCGTATATAGCCGTTATCGCCTTGTCACAACATTCGGCAATATATGAATTATGACATTCAAAATTATTTTCACTATGAATATTTGTTATGGCATTTTCTACAATTTGAAGCTGACTTTGAACACTTTGCCATTTGCCGTAAAGTCCAAGTTTTTCTTCTAAATCCTCAAGAAACTGCTCACTTCTTTTTATAGTATCGTGTACACCTTGACGTGTAATTCCCACTATTCCCGAAATTTCACTTAATGAAAGGTCATCATTATAATAATAACCCATAATCTCAAACTGTTTTTTTGAAAGCAGTTGTCCATAAAAATCCAGAAGCAGTGATATTATCAGCTTTTTATCCAAACAAATCACTCCTATAAAATCACTGTAAAGTTAAACACTTTACAATAGTGTTTATTATACAATATATATTATTACCTGTCAAGTGTTTTATTTGACACATTGTAAAATACTTACGCAATAATATTTTTAATAAATTTCTAATCTGATTTATTTGTATTTTAAATAAATATTAGTACAAGCTATATTTATTTAAATTAAGTATATATTTCACAATTTTTTGTTTAAATGCACAAAAACTAACAAATATGTTTTACTATTGTGCTGAAATTTTAAAAGTTATAAGCATTTTTTTAGAAATTAGTGACTAAATTTAAAATTTGTGTTATAATTATTACAATTATGATAACAGTATTTTCATAATGTTTGTTAATTTTACATTAAATTTATTTGTAATCATCTGTTTGTGGCTTTATTTTATTATTGAAGGTGAAAAGTTATTGGAGCAATCAATTAGTATTGATCGTATGGAAAACGCTGTGGCTTTATTTGGCAGCTTTGACGAAAATATAAGAATTATTGAAAACGAATTTGCTGTTACAGTGGTTAGCCGTGATTCAGATTTGAAGATCAGCGGTGATATTGAGGGTGTTGCAAAAGCAACCAAGGTTATAGAAAATCTTCTTTCATTGCTTAACAGAGGAGAAACTCTCAATGAACAAAATGTTCGCTACTGCATCTCCCTCATTAACGAAGGCAGTGAAGAAAAAATAGCACAGTTGGCTGGAGATTGCATTTGTATAACCGCAAAAGGTAAACCTCTTAAACCCAAAACATTAGGACAAAAAAAGTACTGTAATGCAATTAAGGAAAATACCATAACAATTGGTGTTGGCCCTGCTGGTACCGGAAAAACCTACTTAGCGGTTGCAATGGCTGTTACTGCTTTCAGAGCAGGAGAAATAAACAGAATAATTTTAACAAGACCGGCTGTTGAAGCCGGAGAGAAACTGGGCTTTCTTCCTGGAGATTTACAAAGCAAAGTTGACCCTTATCTGCGTCCATTATATGATGCGTTGTTTGATATGTTAGGTGCTGAAACTTACCAAAGATATGTTGAACGAGGTAATATTGAAGTTGCTCCTCTCGCCTATATGAGAGGTCGTACCCTTGATAATAGTTTCATTATTTTGGATGAAGCTCAGAATACAACAAGAGAACAAATGAAAATGTTTTTAACCAGACTTGGTTTTAACTCCAAAATGGTTATAAACGGTGATGTTACACAAATAGATTTACCCAATGGAAGTAAATCCGGTTTAAAAGAGAGCATAAAAATATTAAAAAATGTTGATGATATTGCTTGTGTCACATTTAGTGAGCGTGACGTTGTTCGTCACAAGCTGGTGCAAGACATCATCAGAGCTTACGAGAGAAACAGTGAGGAGGCTAAAAGAAAAAATGGAGAAACTCCGAGTTATTATCACAAATAACCAGAAAAAGGTAAAAATACCAACAGGACTAAGAATGTTGGTAAGACGCTGTTGTCACGCAGTACTCCAGCTGGAAAATTTTTCGGGAATTGCTGAAATCAGCGTTACTTTTGTTGACAACGAGGAAATTCATAAACTTAACAAACAATACCGTGATAAAGATATGCCAACAGACGTATTGTCTTTTGTAATGGGCGAAAACGGCACATATGATATAGACCCTAAGACAGGAGCCCAAATTTTAGGTGATGTTGTGATATCTATGGAAAAAGCCGTTGAACAAGCAGAGCGCTATGGTCATAGTCTTCAGCGTGAGGTAGGTTATCTTACAGCACATTCTGTATTACACCTTCTTGGTTATGACCACGAGGACAATATGGAAAGAATAAGAATGAGAGAAAAGGAAGAAAAGGTAATGTCTTTGTTAGGTTTGCCGGCTTCCACAAGCTATGTAAGAGAGGATTAAAAAATTGAGGGACTTTCTAAAAGGCTTTTTTTATGCTTTTAGGGGTATAACGGACTGCGTCTGCAATGAACGTAATATGAGAATACATATAGTAATTGCTGTTTATGTTCTTTTCTTTTCGCAGTTTTACAATCTAAGCAACGCTAAACTTGCCATTGTTTTGGTTGTTATAGCGGCTGTTCTGGCACTTGAATTGCTGAATACAGCCATAGAGCGAGCCTGTGATGCTATTACCCGTACAAATTCACAGCTTATTAAAATAGCCAAAGATGTATCTGCTGGAGCTGTTCTGGTAATGGCTGTTACAGCGATTTTTATTGGTATTTTAATATTCTGGGACACCGATGTTCTTTGGACTATCATATCAATAATGTGTAATAGCCCTGAATATCTTACTATTTTCATTCTTAGTATGCTTGTAAGTATATTGTTTATAATTATAGGTCCCAAGGGTATTGTTAATAATATAAAAGCTTTTGTAGAACTAAAAAAAAGTCTTAAAGACGAAGATGAACCCTCTAAGAATATAGAAGAAAAATAATTGTAACCGGATTTATTTGTCTGTATTAATTTAATACATCAATCTTTAAAAATTATAGATTATATGGTATAATTGCTGTAAGTGTAAACACAGCAATTATACCATTTTTTATGGAGGGAATTATGACAGAAAATAATTTTAATGAAAAATCTGCCTTTATTGCTATTGTAGGACGGCCTAACGTAGGAAAATCCTCAATTCTAAACAAAATGTTGGGACAGAAAATTGCCATTGTATCAAGTAAGCCACAAACTACCAGAACCAGAATTATGGGAGTTTTAACGGAAGAAGAAACTCAACTGGTTTTTATTGATACCCCCGGTATTCATAAACCACGCACAGAGCTTGGTAAATATATGGTACGTTCAGTAAACGAATCGGTATCCGGTGTAGATGCTTGTTTGCTTGTTACAGAGGCTTGCAGGGATATTGCCGACACAGAACTAAATTTAATAGAAAAATTCAAAGCTATGGACGTTCCTGCAATTTTAGCTATAAACAAAATTGATACAGTAAAAGAAAAAGGCGATCTTATGTTGCAGATAGCACGATACAGCGAAAAATTTGATTTTGAAGCTATTGTTCCTGTTTCTGCACAAACAGAAAACGGAATCGACCAACTAAAAGAAGAACTTAAGAAACTTGCACTAGAAGGTGGTCACCTTTTTGATGATGACACACTCACTGATCAACCTGAGCGTGTACTCGCAAGCGAAATGATAAGAGAAAAAATGCTAAGACTTTTAGACAAAGAAATTCCTCACGGAACCGCTGTGGTCGTGGAGCGTATGAAAAATCGTAATGATAAAAATATTATTGACATTGACGCAACTATATATTGTGAACGCAATAGTCATAAGGGTATTATAATTGGTAAGCAAGGTGCGATGCTGAAAAAAATAGGCACATATGCACGTCAGGATATGGAAGCATTTTTTGACTGTAAGGTTAATCTTACACTCTGGGTCAAAGTTAAAGAGGACTGGCGAAACCGTGATGCCTTGCTAAGAAGTTTTGGCTACGATAAAAATGATTTTGAAAATTAAGATAAATTTCAAAATTTAATTTATGTATTATTTATTTTATGGGAGTAATTTTTATGAGTAATATTATTAATGATAATTTACGACAGCAAAAAAGCAGAATTGACTGGATAGATGTTGCAAAAGGGATAGGAATTATCTTAGTTGTTTTTTCACATCTTGCCTTTAGAGCTACTCAATATTCAGTTGCCGTAGTTTTTTCATTTCATATGCCTTTGTTCTTTTTTCTATCAGGTATTGTATTTTCCAACAAAGATTCTTTTAAGACATTTCTATTAAAACGTATTCGCTCATTATATATCCCGTTTTTAGTCTTTTTGATAATAGACTACTTCATTTACTTTATTTTTAACTATGATTCAATATTAGTTACAGACTTTTTAATCACATTCTTAAGACAATGTATAGGATATGATTTAGTTTCAGACGCATATTTGTTTAATGGTCCAATATGGTTTTTGTGTGCTTTATTTTTTTCTGAAATATGTTTTTACTTTATTAGCAAATTACATAACGCTTTTATCTGGTTGTCTGTATTGATAGGAATAATTGGAACATATTTTATACGTTTTAATTTACCATTTGGTATAGGATATATATTCAGTTCAACAATTTTTTTATCTTTAGGTTTTCTATCTAAAGATTTCCTGATAAAACTGGCTGAAAAAATAAATAAATATTTGTGTTTAATTATATTAGTTGTATCTATTACATTAGTTAGTTTTTTAACTATTTTTAACGACTCTGTTTCTATGAGAAGCTTTGATTACGGAAATATAGGTTTATTTTTGATAAATGCAATTTTAGGAACAGCAGGAATATTAGCTTTATCAGTATTTTTACGCAATGTAAAAATACTTGAGTTCTTCGGGCAAAATTCTATTATAATATTATGCTTACATCTTTATTTCAACAGAAGGTTTTTCCCGTTTATTTTTGAATTGTTAGGAATAGACGATATTTATTTAAAAAATATATTTGTTCAATTAATTATAATTTTATTGGTATTTACGATTATGTGGTTCATAATAAAATTTGTAAATCGCTATTTATATTTTCTCTTCGGAAAGAGTAAATCTGTTAATCCTCAAAAAAATAAACAAATATTAAGTGAGAATATAAATAATTAATTATCACGCTTTGTAACTTTATATAAATTTACAGACAAAATTTTCTAAATAAATCTTCTACAAATTACACCCTATATTCCTTTCAAAAAAGAGATATACTGTAAACATAGGCTGTTTTTTAACATATAATTGTTGTGTACAGCTTATACTAAACTATATTTAAACAACAGTATTAATATTAAATTTTATAAGGGTGTGTAGTAATGGATATTTATGATGCGTGGTCAAACTTTTTAGAAACAGGCAGTGTAATGGACTATTTACGTTACACCTCTTTGAGAGATTCGAAGGAAAATTTTCCAGAATATTTTAATAGAGAAGATGATTTTGCTATGCAGGAGGATGACGATGAAGATCTCCACAGACGGGCTGATAATAGGGGAACAGAATATTGGTGAGAAAGACCGTCTTGTAACTGTATTGACAAGAAAAAAAGGAATTATACGGGCTTTTGTAAAAAATTGCAGAAACCTAAAAAGTGCAAAAGGCTCAGCCACACGGCTGTTATGCTATTCCCGACTGATGATTTACATCAGTCGGGATACATATATCATCGATGATGCAACCTGTGAAGAAATGTTTATAAAACTTAGAACAGATATTGTAAATATGTCACTATCACAGTATTTTTGCGAACTTGCAAGTTATCTTGCTCCTCGTGAAACACAAGCTGAAGAATATCTACGACTTATGCTGAATGCACTATATCTTTTAAGCAATAATAAGCGTCCAAATACTGTGATAAAATCAGCGGTTGAACTTAGAATGATGTGTTTTTGCGGATATATGCCAAACTTAGTATGCTGTGAAATATGCAAATGCTATGAAAACGAAAATATGCACTTTTTGCCACATTCAGGAAGATTTATTTGTGGTAATTGCCTTAACAGCATTGATGAATACAGTATAAAAATAGGTATGGGAGTTGCTACTGCAATGAGATATTGTATATATGCAGAACCAAATAAAATGTTTAATTTTAAATTATCGGACGAAGGGCTTTCTTTACTGGAACGTTGTACAGAGGAATATCTGCTTTTCACCACTGAACATAACTTTAAAACACTTGATTTTTATAAAACAATCAGATAACTAAAATATTACATACCCATCTACAACTTATAAAGATTTGCAGATAAAATAAAAATGGAGAGAAAAATGGAAAGAAATTTAAAGGCACTTGAGCTAGATAAAATACTTAATAAACTTGCCGAAGAAACTGCCTTTGCAGACGCAAAGCAAGTAGCACTGGAATTATGCCCAGCCAATGACCTTTACACAGTTAACAAACTTTTAAGCCAGACAGACGCTGCTTATATGCTTAGCGGAAGATTTGGCTCTCCCTCATTCGGAGGAATTACAAACGTAATCAACAGCTTGAAAAGAGCCCAAGCTGGCGGTTGTCTTACAATGGGAGAACTACTTAAAATCGCTGAGGTTTTACGTGTTATAAGGGGACTTAAGCAATGGCGTGAAAAATCTGCCGGAATTGAAACAGTGCTGGATTCACACTTCAACATACTTACAGCCAACAAATTTTTAGAAGAAAAAATATTTACAAGTATCATTTCTGAAGAAGAAATGAGCGATCTCGCTTCTGTTACTCTTTCGGCCATACGAAAAAAAATCAAACAAACATCATCAAAAGCAAGAGAAATTCTTGACAAAATGGTACGTTCTCAAAGCTATCAAAAGTTTTTGCAAGACCCTATTGTTACAATACGTGACGGAAGATATGTTGTTCCTGTTAAAGCTGAATGTAGAGGAGAAATTGCAGGACTTGTACACGATACTTCATCAAGCGGTGCTACGGTATTTATTGAACCTATGGGTGCAGTTGAAGCTAACAATGCAGTTAAGGTTCTTAAATCAAAAGAAGAAGCTGAAATCGAACGTATTCTCTATGAACTTTCTGCAACAGCAGGTAGCTTTGCCGACGACATTATAAATAGCTACTATACAACAACACAGCTTAACGTAATATTCGCAAAGGCATCACTAGCATATAAAATGAAAGCAAGTATGCCAATAATGAATGAAAATGGTATAATTAACCTTAACAAGGCACGTCATCCGCTGATTGACAAAGAAAAGGTTGTTCCAATAGATGTTCATTTAGGTGACAATTTCAATTCTCTTGTTATTACAGGCCCTAATACAGGTGGAAAAACTGTAACTTTAAAAACCATAGGTTTGCTTACTGCTATGGCTATGTGTGGTCTTATGATCCCTGCCGCAGACGAAAGCAAATTATCAGTTTTCTCAAAAATACTTGTAGATATTGGTGACGAGCAGAGCATTGAACAATCTCTGTCAACATTTTCTGCACATATGACCAACATAATTAAAATTCTCAAAAAAACAGATGATAACAGTCTTGTTTTGATAGACGAACTTGGTGCAGGTACCGATCCGGTTGAAGGTGCAGGACTTGCCATCGCTATTCTGGAACAGCTCAGATTACAGGGAGCAAAAATTGCATCAACCACACATTATGCAGAACTTAAAGAATATGCATTGCAAAGTGCATATGTAGAAAATGCTTGTTGTGAATTTGATGTTTCTACCCTTCGCCCCACTTATAAACTTCTTATAGGAGTACCAGGCAGATCAAACGCTTTTGCAATATCTGAACGTCTGGGAATGGATAAAGAATTGGTGGACAAAGCGAGAAAACTAGTTTCTGATGAAAACAGAAAATTTGAAGACGTTGTGCAAACCCTTGAGGGCCAACGACAAACTCTTGATGAAAAAATAAAATATGCAGAAAAAGTTACTCTTCAGGCACAAAAAGACCGTGAAAAAGCACAAAAAGAAATTGAACAACTAAAAAGACAAGCTGAATATGAATTAAAAAAAGCAAGAGAAGAAGCTTTGCGTATAACCTCAACTACAAGAGCAAGTGCCACAGCACTTATGGAAGAGCTTAACGATCTGCACAAGCATAAACAACTTACTCCTGAAGAAAAAGCAAAATTGCGTGCTGATATTCGTAATATGGAAGAAAATGCAGATCCCATTGAACAGGGAAAATCCAATGATTACAAGTTACCTCGCAAATTAAAGAAAGGTGATAATGTACTTATATTTGATATTGACAAAAAAGCTGTGGTACTTGAAGATCCAAAGGACAACAGTGTAATGGTACAGGCTGGTATAATTAAAACAAAAGTAAGTCTTGACAATTTAAGACTTATTGAAGAAAAGAAAAAAACACAACCTCAACAACGCTCAACTAAAAGAACAGTTAAAAGTAACGCAACCGTAAAAGCTGTAACTGATATTGATTTGAGAGGTATGACAGCTATGGAAGCAATAATGGAACTCGACCGTGCTTTAGATTCTGCTACACTTTCAGGCATACATCAGGTTACAATTATTCACGGCAAAGGTACGGGAGTATTGCGTACTGAAGTTCATAAATATCTCAAACGCTGTAAATATGTAAAAACCTATCGTCTTGGCGTTTTTGGCGAAGGTGAAGCAGGTGTTACTATTGCAGAGTTGAAGTAGAGGTGATTTTATGAATAAACGTGGAAATATTCTCGCTGTTGCAATATCAATTATATTAGTTATTCTTCTTGCTTTTGGAATAGGAGTATATATTATATATAAGTCAGCTACGGATTTATCACAGGCAAATAAACTCAATACTACTGAGTCAACAACTATATACAAACCATTGGTAAAGTCTATAATTCTTGGCGAAGAACAAACTATAACCGATGATGATATAAATGGTATTATTGCAAAATTACTGAATGAATACAGTGCAAAACTTACAGAAACAGATACTAAAAATTCACTGGTTGTAAAAAAGGTAGCTGTATATATGAAAGACAACAACACTGTAAAGATCTACGCCGACCTTTACTATAATCAATTTAGATTTATTTTCTCAGCAGATGCCAGTATCACATTGAACACTGAAAACAAATCAATTTCAATGGATATTAGTAACACAAAAATTGGAACTTTATCTATACCCACCGATTTTATAATGAAAAATATCAGTGATTCTCTAAAGGAAATAAGTCCTAATATACATTTAGATGGTAATATCATTACAGTACCATCAGAGTACACTTTTGAATTTATGGAAAGAGAGATTACTCTTTACATATCAAAATTTACTCTATCAGAAGGATTTGCAACAGTACAAACTAACAGTGCAATGGATCTCATTGGACAATTTATTGACGAATTCATATCTGATCTTATAAATTATTGATATTAAAAATAGGAGTATACACAATTTATCTCTGTGTATATTCCTTATTTTTTATACAAACACATACTTGCAATATCATTGACAAGACTATAATTTGGATATATCATTATGTTTATATTATTGTAAAGGTTTGAGAGATTTTATGGCTATATATAGAATTGCAGAACTTAATATAAAAATCAATCCCAAAAGTGACTACTTAGAAAAACTTCTATCGGATTATTTGATAAAAAGTGACATATATGATTTTGAAGTAAATATAAACGAAAGTGAAATTCAACACGAGGCAGAAATCGCACAGACACAGGCACAGGAACAAAGCAACCAATATATCTCTGAGGCTATGTGTGAATCCGTAGCTGTATTCCGTAAAATTTGTAAAGAAATACTTTTAAATTACAATGGCTTTATGTTGCATAGTGCAGCAATCAGATATAATGGGAAAGCCTATCTTTTTACTGCTCCAAGCGGTACTGGCAAAACAACCCATATAAAGTTATGGAAGAAATATCTCAAAGATAAGGTTCAAATTATTAACGGTGACAAACCACTTTTACGTTATCTAAATAGAGAAATCAATGTCTATGGTACACCTTGGCAAGGTAAAGAAAATTACGGAAGTAACATCAAAGCTCCTTTAGGAGGAATTTTTCTTTTGGAACGAAGTATAAAAAATTCTGTGAAAAAAACTCCAACTAAGAATATAATCCCTTTTTTACTTACCCAAACATTAAGATATCAAAGTCAGGAACAAATCGAAAATCTGTTCAGTATTATTGAAAAAATAGTGATAAATATTCCTGTATACACCTTAAAATGCAATATGAATATATCAGCAGTTAAAACAGCTATGAGTGTAATAGAAAATTCTCATTGATTTTTGTATAATTATGCTGTATCATATCATTGTACATTGTACAGTCAGTTCGCAAAATCCTGACTTAAAATAAACACTACGGAGGAATTTAATATGATTAGAAAAAGTACTATTAACATTGTACAGGGTGCAATTATTGCTGCATTATATGTGGTTCTTACTTATGCACAGGAACTTTTGCTTCCCGGTACAACATCAATGGCTGTTCAATTCAGAGCAAGTGAGCTATTAACTGTTCTTGCACTTTTTTCACCGGCTACAATTCCGGGACTAACTGTGGGTTGTATAATTGCAAACTTAGTTTGTTTTCAAGCATTACCGCTTGATATTATAATTGGCTCACTTGCAACATTTCTTGCTTGTCTATGTATGTACACACTACGTAATGTACGTTGGTTTAATGTACCTGTACTTGCTCTTCTTATGCCTGCCATTTTTAATGGTATACTTATAGGTCTTGAAATCGAGTTGTTTATCGGAGAAGGCTTTTCACTTATAGGGTTTCTTACAACAGCAGGGCTAGTAGCATTAGGAGAGTTTGTAGTAGTTACCATAGTCGGTGCATTCTTCACTGCTTTTCTTGAAAAAACAGGTGTAGTTGACAGAATATTCAAAACACAAGATAAGACGGCAAAAGCCTGATTAAACAAGATAAAACACACCGATACACAAACAATTAAATAAAAGATTTTGCAAAAAAACTCTTGAAATTCAGCTTTTTGAGCCTTATTTCAAGAGTTTTTATTTATATATTCAAATTAGAATTCGCTATTATTTTAAAATAAATTTTCATTTTAACAATTTTCAAACATTTCATAATTATTTTAAAAACAATCGGGCGCTATAATGCAATCACAAAAATAAAGAAAGAGGTTATTACTATGAATAGAAATGATCAGGAATATTTAGTACATAAAATTCGTACTCAGTACACCGAAAAAGAACATACTCAACTTGATGCTCTTAAAGCTCTTGATGCGAAGGTAAAGAAACCGGCAAATATATTTGCGTATGTTTTTGGTGGTATCAGTGCAATTATTATGGGTAGTGGTATGAGTCTTGTAATGACAGATATAGGTGCAACACTCGGTATGACTGATGCTATGATTCCCGGAATTATCATTGGTATCATTGGTATGCTGATGGCAATAATCAACTATCCAATCTATAAGACTATCCTTGGTTCCCGAAAAAATAAGTATGCAAAACAAATTCTTACACTCAGCGAGAAACTTATGAATAAATAATTTATACAAGGAGATTGATTCAAATGGAAAATAAAGCTAAAACACAACAGGAAATCGAACAGGAAATGCTGGAGCTTAATGAGCAGTTTAGTGATTTCTTGCACACAAAAGGTATCGGTGCAAAGTTCAAAATTGCTTTTGGAAATATGAAACATTCTGCCAATAAACATTATGAATCAAATAAGGCAAACTACGAAGCAATAAAGGCACAATCTTTGGAAGATAATAAGGAGTTTGTAGAGTTCCTTAACACTAAAGGTATTAAAACAAAGTACAATCTTGTTGTTGAGAACATTAAGAACAGTGCAAAAGAAGCTCAACACGATACAGCGGTGCAGATTGCAAAAATACACGCACAGACACAGAAAGGCATCCATCGTGCTAAATACGGAAAATCTTACGTCAGCGTTGCTCCTGAAAGCTATACCGCTACATCTCTTACAGATGAATTTAGTGCTTTCCTGAAATCCAAAGGTCTTGAAGGAAAATATACCATTTTAATTACGGAAGAAGAATAAGAAAATCATCTCATATCTTAAGTAAACTTAAGAAGATAGCATTCCATTACGGACTTGTACGTAGCGGTAAAATGATTAAAAAAATAACTACTGAATAACTGGAGATTAGTTGCTATACATAGACAAGAGAAATGAACAGAGCAAAGGTGATTACGCACAAGACTTTGAAGAATTAGTAATTAACAAAAATAAGTTTGGTATAAAAAACGGAGCGTGTCAAATTATGATACTGCTCCGCTTTTTTAAATATCAAAAATATAAACAAAATTTTAACATTCTTATGTTACAATAAATTAAAGTTCAAAAAGGAGGTACATTTATGTTTCAAATATTAGTTGTAGAAGATGATAAAGATTTGAACAGAACTGTGTGTTCTTTTCTAAGTAATAGTGGCTATAAGGCTACTGGATGCCTAAATGCGAACGATGCCTATAATGTAATGTATGATAATATGTTTGATCTCATTGTGTCAGATATTATGATGCCAGAAATTGACGGTTTTGAATTCGCAAAAACTGTGCGAATGATTAATGAGAATATCCCTATTTTATTTATAACTGCAAAAGACGATATTGCATCCAAACAGAAAGGATTTCGCATAGGTGTGGATGATTATATGGTTAAACCTATCGATCTTGATGAATTGTTTTTGCGAATAGGAGCATTGTTGCGTCGTGCAAAGATTGCTTCCAGCCGAAGAATTGAGGTTGGTAATTTTATTATGGATTTTGATGAGTACACAGCATATCTGAACGATGAAGAAATTCCCTTGACTATGCGTGAGTTTAATCTTTTATACAAACTCTTATCCTATCCTAAAAAAACTTTTACCCGAACACAGCTTATGGATGAATTCTGGGATGCAGATACATCTTCTGGACCTCGAACCGTTGATGTGTATATGACAAAATTGAGAGGTAAACTTGCCGATTGTGACGCATTTGAGATAGTTACTGTTCATGGATTGGGATATAAGGCGGTATTGAAATGAAAAAGGAAATAAAAGTTGATAAGCTGTTTTTTATCTTGAATCATTATATTATATTTTTTCTATTCGTTGCATTTATAATAAGTTGTTGTATAATGCTTTTTGTTTCTACACTGTCCAATACTCTTGAGATTACATTTACAGAGGAACATATAAAAACAGCAGCAATGCTTACTTTCGGAAATGTAATATTTTTAAGTCTTTTATTTACTGTTATTGATGCAGTAAGACGAAAATTTATGATTAATCGTCCGGTTAAAAAAATTATTGATACAGCAGAGAAATTTATGCAGGGTAATTTTGATGTACGAATTGAACAGTTTCACCGAAGTATTGATAAAGACAGCTTTAATCAAATTATAGATTGCTTTAATCAAATGGCTGAGGAATTATCCGGAATGGAGACTCTACGTACTGACTTTATAGCAAATGTTTCACACGAATTAAAAACACCTCTTGCTGTTATTCAAAATTACGGCACTATGTTGCAACAAGCAAACCTTTCAGAAGAATGCAGAATAGAATACTCAAAAGCAATTACGAATACATCCCATAGACTGGCAACTCTTATCACTAATATACTCAAGCTGAATAAGCTGGAAAATCAGCAGATTTACCCACAGATAACCGAATATGATCTTGGCGAACAGCTTTGTGAATGCCTGTTGCAGTATGAAAATGTATGGGAAAAATCCGAAATTGAAATTGACACCGATATTAAAGAAAATGTTTCCATTGAAGCAGATTCTGAACTTTTGTCACTTGTTTGGAACAATCTGTTTTCCAATGCCTTTAAGTTTACAGAAGCAGGAGGTATAGTATCGGTTTCACTCAGTACCTCAGAAGATTATGCTGTTGTAAGGGTTAAAGATACAGGTTGTGGAATGTCCGCTGAAGTAGGTGCACATATATTTGAGAAATTCTATCAGGGAGATACTTCCCATTCTACACAAGGTAATGGTCTTGGACTTGCTCTTGTAAAGAGAGTTGTTGATATTATGCAGGGTGAGATAAGTGTCCAAAGTGTTGTTGGTGAAGGTACAGTATTTACCGTTAAAATACGGAGGAAATGATATGGATTGGAAGAAACTTGGTAAACATATTCTGTATCCTCCGATATGGGTTATGATTTTACTTGCGGTAATAAGTGCGATTACTTTACCGTTGATATTTATCAACGGACTTGAGAAATCAATAATTGCTTATATTGTATATATTATTTCGTTTTATGCTGTTTCTGTTATTTCGTTATTTTTGATTATAGTTTTGCCTAAACATTATAAAAAAATTAAACAAAAAATTTATGATACCTCACTCGGAAACAGATATATGACAGATGTAATTTTTAAGGTGAAAATATCATTATATATATCCCTTGCGATTAATATGGGATTCTCTATATTCAAGCTTATATCAAGCATTGTGTATTCATCACTTTGGATCGGTGCTGAAGCAATTTACTATATTTTGCTATCGTTGATACGATTTCTGTTGCTTGGCTTTATGAACGCTAAAAACAACAAAGAGGATATGATTGCGGAATATCGATGTTATCGTCTTAGTGCAATCCTTATGCTACTGATTAATCTAACACTTTCCATAATTGTGCTGAATATGATACTAAAAAACAAATCTTACGAATATTCAGATACCTTTGTTATAACATCGGCGACATATACATTCTATATGCTTACTGTTTCAATAATTGATATTATAAAATATCGTAAATATAAAAATCCAATTTTATCAGCGGCAAAAGCACTTCGGTTTGCATCAACACTTGTTTCACTGTTATCACTTGAAACCATAATGTTAATGCAATTTGGTGATGATGAATCATTACGCACACTTATAACAGCATTTACAGGTGCAGGAATATTTTTTATAGTTCTCGGAATGTCAGTATATATGATTACTCAGGCAAATAAAAAAATCAAGAGATTAAGGAGTGATTAAAATGAATGAACATAATCAAAGAGAAACTTTTAATTATACCTATTCTGCAAAACAGCAAGAAGAAGTAAAACGTATCCGTGAAAAATATCTTCCTAAGAAAGAAGATAAAATGGAACAGCTCAGACGGCTTGATAAAAGTGTAACTCAAAAAGGAATGATTATTTCACTGGTTATCGGTGTTATAGGTGCTCTGATATTAGGTATCGGAATGTGCTGTACAATGGTATGGAAAGAAAATATGTTTTTTCCCGGAATTTTAATAGGTGTTGTCGGTATTATTCTTGTATCAATCGCTTATCCGTTGTATGTTCATATCACAAAAAAAGAACGAGAAAAAATAGCTCCTGAAATTATCCGTCTTACTGAAGAATTAATGAAATAAATTAACTTTATAAAACAGACCGTGGTGTATGTATTTTTAATATTAATAAAGATTAGCATAATTAAAGCGCAACAGCCTAAAACTGCTACGCTTTAAAATCTAATTTTTTGAAGTCACCTCAGAGTGTAAAAATATATACAATATTATATAATCAATTTTTTCTGCAAGAGTCACAATCACCCTTGAGGTCAGTTACCTTTGGTGGAAAAAATTCCTCAGTGGGGAATTCTATTCTTTCAAACATTTCGCAAGGGTCATCCGAGCTTGTAACACATTCTTTTGTAGGAATACAGAAATCGTATGTTGGTACAAGCATCTGAACATTTCTTTCAATTTGTACAATAGTAAACAACCCAATAGTTACCAGAACATTCTTTGAAGGTTCTGAAGCAAAATCTCCACCAAAGCGATTGCTAATACACTTAGGTATTCTGCAACAAGGTGTACATTTACAAGGTTTAGACGCAAATTTAGCACTTAAACCTATGGGTTTTGCTACTTGTACTGTTGCTTTAGGTAAGTTTTGACTTGGTGCATTCTGCATATCAGGATCACTCAATGTAAAATCAGAACTAAATATTTTTACATTGCCTTCACTACCATAAAGAACTACCTTTTTATTGAAAGTAGACAGACCTTTTACACACACAGGCATTGCGGCAGGTGCCATAAATACATCAAGCTCTACCTCAAAGAAATATGTCATATCCACACTGTAAAAACCACGGTGGAAAGGTACTGGTTCCAAATCAATATACACAGTTATTACATCAACATCTTTAATACGAACATTGTTCGCTTTATCAACCATCATCTGTGATGGCTGTGTAAAATAAACCTGCAAATCTTCCAAACAATTCTTATCGCCACAACTATCGTACACTCTGTATGCATCTATGCACACTGTTTCTTTTGGGCAATCCTTTGAACAGTCCTTTGAGCAATCTTTAGGATAATCCTTTTGGTAATTTTCAGTTGCTTCAAATTCAGGATAGTCAGCCATAATATTCTCCTTCCAAGTATTAGTTAATAACATATTATGGCATTTTTTGTGTTATGTTCCAAAATCAAGATCTGTAATCGCCGTTAATCTTTACATAGTCATATGTAAGGTCACATCCCCAAGCCTTTGCCTCTGCTTTACCTTGATTCAGATTTATATCAATATATATTTCATCCTCCAATAAAATAGTTTTTGCCTCCTCTTCAGAGAATTCAATTCCGGCACCATTTCTGCATACTGCGATGATTCCTTTACAAGAACGCATATCAACATCAACTTTATTTATATCAAATTCTGCCTCGGCATATCCAATAGCACATAGTATACGTCCCCAGTTAGCATCACTGCCAAAAATAGCACATTTAAACAGTGGAGAACGTATTACACTCTTAGCTACAATAATTGCAGTATCAAGGTCAGCAGCACCCGTACAGGTACATTCAATCATTTTTGTAGCACCTTCACCATCTTTGGCAAGCATTTTTGTCATATTCATAAGAACTTCATATAATGCCTTTTTAAATATTTCGTAATTTTCATTTTCACTATCAATTATTTTATTTTCAGCAAGTCCATTTGCCATTACTGATACCATATCATTTGTAGAAGTATCTCCATCAATACTAAGACAGTTATATGTAATTTTTATAATTTCATTTAATGCTTTTTGCAACATCTCAGAAGTTATATCAACATCAGTTGTCACAAAATTCAAAGTAGTAGCCATATTAGGGTGAATCATACCACTTCCTTTAGCCATACCTCCAACTGTACAGATTTTGCCATCAAGAGTAAACTGTACAGCAACCTCTTTTTTCACAGTATCAGTAGTCATAATTGCTGTTGCAGCACTCTCGTTGCCATCATATGAAAGCCCCTGTACAAGAGTATCAATCGAATTCTCTATTGGTTCAATAGGCAAAACTTGTCCTATAACTCCTGTGGAGGCAACAATAACTTCCTCTGGCTTTATTTTTAAAGCCTCAGCCACTAACACACACATTCTTTCTGCTTTTTCTTCACCATCAGCATTACAGGTATTAGCATTTTTCGAGTTCGCTATAACAGCTTGTGCCTTTCCGCCTGTTTTATCAAGATTTTTTTTAGTGACAATAATAGGGGCACCCTTTACTTTGTTCTGAGTGTACACAGCAGCAGTATTACAAATAACATCGCTGTATACTAAACAAAGGTCATTTTTTTCTTTATTTGGATTTATTCCGCAATTAAGCCCATTTGCAGAAAAACCTTTGGCAGCACACACACCGCCATTTATTTTAGTAAACTCAACATTCATATAAACATCTCCCTTATATTAATTAATATTATTTATTCTTATATATTTTGAATTGTAATACATTAAAAATTAATTAAATAACCGTTATCATTATACACTATTATTAAATTTTATTCAACGTGGAATATACAAGCTCTCTGCAACATATTGTGTATGGTAAATAAAAAACAGATATCATACGCAATGTATGATATCTGCAAAAGAAAGGGAGATAAAACAATGAATCAGCATTATCCGTTTGAACTTCCACCACTAAATTATGGATACAATGACCTTGAACCGTATATTAACGGTGAAATAATAAGAATTCACCACAGTGTATTAATGCAAAGCTATGTAGACAAGCTAAATGACACTTTGTCACACTTTCCACAGTATCAAAGCTGGAGCCTAAAAAATTTGGTGGCATACGCAGACACATTTCCACCTGCTTTACGAAAAAATATTGAAAATTATGCAGGAGGTTTATACAATCACTATATTTATTTTAACAGTATGACACCAAATGGCAGAACACCCACACAAGAGCTTATGACTCAAATTAAAAATTCTTTTGGAAATTTTGATAATATGAAAAAAGCAATTCATAATAGTGCAAACAAAAACTTTGGCTGTGGTTATACTTGGCTTGTATGTAACAAGAACTGTAAATTACAAATAATTAACACACAAAGACAAAACACACCTCCTCTTACTCTTGTATCCCCTATTATTACTATTGACCTTTGGGAACACGCATTTTTTCCACAATATATAAACAACAGAAGCGAATACGTGCTTAACTGGATGAAGATTGCAGACTGGAATAAAGTTTGCGAATATACATCTTGCACTTTACCTGCAAAGGTATAAGTCAATTTTACTTTATAAAGCTTTTAACATATTAACATTATACACTACAAATATTATTTTAATTTTCAAAGATAAAAATCCTCTCCTACGGTTTTACCTTATTTCACCGTAGGAGAGGATTTTCTATTGTCTGTTTAAATTACTCTTACTCAGCTGTTGTAGATTCTTCGGTTACAGGCTCTGTTATGAACATAGTCATAGGATACTTTTCAGTAGCTGATGTGTTTATTTCGCACTTATAATCCTGTGCTTGTTTCTTAACATCATCCTGGAATTCTTCACTCTTCATATTTACCAAAGTACTATATTCAAGCTCGCTATCACTTTCAAGTCTTTTTGACTGTTCCTTTATATCTCCTCTGTACAGAAGATACGCAGTAGGTGTATCACCATCTTCGCCAACTACAATATACTTAGCTTCGCCGTCTTTCATTCCAGTAAATGCCTCTATAAGATCTTCGCCTAAACCTGAATTTTCAAGAATAGCTGTTGCTGTAATTGTAGGATCAGATTCAATGCTGTAATCTTCCATATAAACATTTATCTCATCTGAATATGAAGTACCGCTGTTAATGGCCTTTGCATATTTATCCAAGTTAGCTTTTATAGCCTTAACATCGTCATCGCTCTTTTTAGTGTTTGTAGTATTCCCCTCTGTATCAGATGTAGTATCATAAAGAGCCACTGTGATGTAGTTGTAATTTACATAGTTTTCTTCATAATACTTTGTCATTTCTTCAAGAGAAACAGCTTTTTCTCCACCCTCTTGATAGAGTGCTTTGAAAATTGCCTCCAGTTTTGCAGCATTTGCATAACCTGCATCTACAAAAGATTCTTTGCTGATTCCGTATGCTTCAAAACCTTCCATTGCATATGACCACTGCTGATCTGCACTTGCCTCATAACTTGAAATTTCATCAGCTGTCAACTTAAGTCCCATATCATCAAAGGTTTTGTTAACATACAAAAAGTTTTTACACGCCTCGTCAGTAGTTTTTTCAATATACTCACGAGCTGTCATTTCATTTCCGTCATCATCTTTAAGTTTCTGATCCAAGAAATCACCTGTACCATTTTCAACCATTTGTGAGGCACTATAAAATGCACTGTACTGGTAATAAATATACTCACCTATCGACATTGTTGAACTGCTGTCTTTATATGACCATGATAAATCCTGTGGATAATTGCCAAATACAGTAGCTTGTACACAGCCACTCATTGCAGTGCCAGCCATTAATGCACCCAAAGATACAGCCAATGCTTTTTTGAATACTTTCATTAGTATATCGATCCCTTCTATGTTTAATACTGTTATCTGATAAAAAGTTATACTCTTTATCAAATGGCAAACCTTTACAGTTTGCCCTGTGCTATACACAGTTCGTATCATTCTAACTTCAACACACCTCTGGTGCTATAAACAAATGAACTTAGTATTCATTTGTTCAATGAAGATTAGTACAACTTAAACTATTATACACTCTTTGTACTTTTTTGTCTATGAGTATTTCCAAGATTTTCGACAATTTACAAAAAGTTGACAATGTAATTGTGGGATTTTTCATATTGATTTTATAAAACTTGGCAAACAAATTCTCTTATCAATACTTCGTTGACAAGATAATCACTAAAAATTATTTATGGAATAGTATATACTATGCACAAAAATTATTAGCACTGCCTGTGTAACAATAATACTCTGCGTACTTTGCTTACTTTTTGTATTATAAAAAATATTATGGCAGTGTTGTTAAATGGAGGATTGCCAAGATGAACAACCCAATGGATATAAGTAAACTTTACGGCTTGAATAACACTGACAAATCCCCTAATAATCCAGCAAAATATATATCTCCAGAAAATTATGTTAAAAATACAAATAATACATCAATAAAAAATAATACCGAAAATATCAATCAAAACAACAATGATCCCAATGCCTCAGCCGTCATAAAAATGTTAAGTAATAACAGAACAATGATAGATAGCGAAAATTCAGAAACGGAAAACACTACACAAAAAAGCTGTTGTTCAAAGCAAAACTTAGTTGCTGTACCATATCCACTGCGTAATCAGGCAGACGGTGTTATATATCACAATCCCGATAGTCCCTATCCAAGCCAATCTAGAAACAGAGAAAGGCTTATAAAAACAAACGCAACCGACATAAACAGTGAGTATAGCAACACAAATATTTCAAATACATCACAAATGCCAAATAACAACAATATGCAAATTACTGTTCCTTGGAAAAATAATATGGATATAAACATTATGAAGCAAGCAACAAAAACATCTGACACATCAGATATAAGAAACATACCAACTATGGATGATTCAGTAAATATGACAAATATTATGGATATGTCAAACACAACAAATATGGCAACAACAGAAAACTCTTTCCCACAGCAATATAGAGTAACTCCTCAAAATATGCAGTGTATGAATGGTTTTTTACGTAGTCAGACAGGAAAAATAGCTGAGGTTGAATTTATTGTTGACGGTATCACAAAGATAAAGCAAGGATACTTAACAGCTATTGGTGATAACTATATACTCATAACAGAAATAGACACAGGAAAATTGATTGTATGTGACCATGCTGACCTTAAATTTGTAACCTTATATAATTAGCAAAAAAGAATCCCAAGTCTTTTAAAAGACTTGGGATTTACTAAATTATTTTGCATTTACATTTATAAACTCTGCTTTCAGCTTTGAATAAAGGATTTTCTGACTGCTGTAAAGTCCGTAATATCCACTTAACATATAACTTACAGCACAACCAACTGCAAAGAAAATCAAGCCCTCAGAACCAAAAATTTCTACACTTAGAAGAACGGATGCCAGTGGACAATTAACTACACCACAGAACAGACATATCATACCCATAGCCGCACCAAAAGAAGGATCAAGTCCTATAAAACCACCTACCACACAACCAAAGGTTGAACCTATAAATAATGTGGGTACAATTTCACCGCCTTTGTAGCCACTGCCAATGGTAATTGCAGTAAAAAGAATTTTAAACAAAAAAGCTTCGGGCTTTGCCTGGCCTTCAATAGCCTGTGTGATTATATGAGAACCTGCACCATTATAATCTCTGCTACAAACTGCAAATGTAAGTGCTATTATAATTACACCACCTGCAATTACTCTTACATATTCATTTTTAAACAACTTTTTCATAAGTACAGGAGTTTTGTGCATCACTACACAGAAAATTATACTAACCACTGCACAACCTGCAGCAAGTGCAATTACCTGTGCTATGGGCAAAAATTCAAGTTCAGGCACAGCATTTGCCAAATCGAATCTAAGAGGTGTTACACCCATAAAAATTGCAATAGTATACGAAACTATTGCCGATACAAGACAAGGTACCAATGCTGAATAGTAGGTTGCACCCACACTTATTACTTCTATTGCAAAAAGACAGGCTGTAACGGGTGTGCAAAAAAGTGCAGAAAATAATCCGCTCATTCCACACATAACAGATAAATTCATATCCTTTTCATCAAGATGTAAAATTCTTCCTACGGTAGAACCTAAACTTCCTCCAAGTTGAAGTGCCGCTCCCTCACGCCCTGCTGAACCACCCAGTAGATGAGTTATTGCTGTACTTATAAATATAAGAGGTGCCATAATCCAAGGTACATTTTCTTTTGTTCTTACCGATGCTATAACAAGATTTGTTCCTGGATCATTCTCCATTTTACACAGTTTATACAACAGTACAATTATCACTCCTCCAACAGGAAGAAAAAAAACAAGCCACCATACACTACTTTGTATTTCATTTGCGTATTTAAGCGTTAAACTGAATAGTGAGCCTATAATGCCTCCTACTGTACCGGTAACAAGTGCTATTATTACCCACTTTACAAATGTTTGTATGTAATTCCATGCTGATTTTGATTTACGCTTTACAAGAGCTGAAAACTTTTCTGTCATTATTTGCCTCCTTGTACCACTTTTTGATAATATTTTATCATACCCTTTTACCAAAAACAACTATAATAAAATAAGTGTTTCGTTTATAAAAAAATCAATATGGCTATTGTTGTATTTTGTTTTGTAAGCTATAATATATAATAACAAAACAAGGGGAAAATTAATTTATAATAACATCATATTTTATTCCCCTTTTGAAACAGGAGTAAAAATGAAAAAACTTGCAGTTGGAATTTTAGCTCACGTTGACTCAGGTAAAACCACTTTGTCAGAAGCACTTATGTATTGTTCAGGCAATATAAGCAAACTAGGCAGAGTTGACCACGGAAATTCCTTTTTGGATACATTTCAGCTTGAGCGTGATAGAGGCATTACTATTTTTTCAAAACAAGCAGTACTTAAATTTAATAACACAGAATTCACCCTGCTTGATACACCAGGTCACGTTGATTTTTCAACCGAAACAGAACGCACACTTCAGGTACTTGATTATGCAATTCTAGTTGTAAGCGGAACAGACGGTATACAAAGTCATACATATACTTTATGGAAACTTCTTAACCGCTACAATGTACCTGTATTTATATTTGTGAATAAAATGGACTTGGACGGTGCACATAAAGAGAAAATTATGTCACAACTAAAAAGCAAATTAAGCCAAAGTTGTGTAGATTTCAGCACTGACATACCTAAACAGGAATTTTTTGAGAATGTAGCTGTATGCCATAATAGTTTACTCGAAGAATATTACGAAAATGAAAAAATTAACGCAGAATCTATCATAGAAGCAATAAAAAGACGCAAAGTATTCCCTTGTTTCTTCGGTTCAGCATTAAAACTACAAGGAGTTTCTGAACTTTTAAACGGACTTGATTTATATACTCAAATGCCTAAATACGGTAATGAATTCGGTGGAAAAGTCTTTAAAATATCTCAAGACAAGCAAGGCAACAGACTTACTTTCTTAAAAGTAACAAATGGAAGACTTGTAGTTCGTAATATTCTGGAAAGTGATAAAAACAAAAACAATGAAAAAGTAAATCAAATCAGGATATATTCAGGAGAAAAGTTTATATCTGCCGACTCTGCAAAAGCAGGTACAATATGTGCTGTCACAGGAATATCATTTGCACAATCAGGTGACTGCTTAGGCAAAGATAAAAATTCCGTTCTACCTGTACTGGAACCTGTTCTCACATACAGAGTAAGTTTACCACAAAATATTGATGTACATACAGCTATTGCAAAGCTGAAAATACTTGAAGAGGAAGATCCACAGCTTAATGTTGTATGGAATGAACGTCTTGGTGAAATTCAAATTCAGCTTATGGGAGAAATTCAACTGGAAATTCTCAAAAGTATTATTCTGGAACGCTTTGGATTTGAAGTAAAATTCGATACAGGCAATATAATATATAAAGAAACCATTGCAAACACAGTTGAAGGTGTAGGGCATTTTGAGCCACTTAAACATTATGCTGAAGTACACCTTATCTTAGAACCGGGCAAACAAGGAAGCGGAATTGAAATTACTACAAATTGCAGGGAGGATCAGTTAGATAAAAACTGGCAACGGCTAATACTCACCCACCTGTATGAAAAAACTCACTACGGGGTTCTTACAGGCTCTCCTCTTACAGATATTAAAATTACTTTAGCAAATGGAAAATCACATCCAAAACATACCGAAGGCGGAGATTTCAGACAGGCTACATACAGAGCAGTACGCCAAGGACTTATGCAGGCAGAAAGTATTTTGCTTGAACCTGTTTACGAATTCACTCTTGAAGTGCCAACTGAAAATATCGGTAAAGCTATGGCTGATATTCAGCGTATGCACGGTAGTTTTAATCCTGTTGAATCAGATGGAGAACTTTCTGTTATTACAGGTATGGCACCTGTTGCAACTATGGGAAGTTATCAAAAAGAAGTTAACAGCTATACTCACGGCAAAGGCAGGCTTATGTGTTCGTTAAAAGGTTATGAACCCTGCCATAATTCAGAAGAAGTTATTGAAAAAATCAATTACAACAGCGAAAGTGACACCCAAAATCCCTGTGATTCTGTTTTCTGCTCCCACGGAGCAGGTTTTAATGTTAAATGGAATGAAGTACAAAACTATATGCATCTACCGTCAGCACTTAATACCAAAAATGAATACACAGAAAAAGTTGATACTAAAAATACGCAGTCCAAGAACAGAACAGTATTAAAATCCAAGACTCTTGGTGAGGATATTTTTGCACGGGATAAAGAACTTATGGCTATTTTTGAGCAGACCTATGGTACGATAAAGAAAAATCGTGAAAATTCCTTTAAGCCTGTTGAAAAGAAAAACTATGATAAAAGCGATAATAACAACCTTAAAAAATGCAAACCAATAAAAAAATACATAGGTACTGAGTATCTACTTGTAGACGGATATAATGTTATATTCTCGTGGGATAGTCTAAAAGCTATTGCAAAAGAAAATCTTGAAGTTGCACGCAACAGTCTTATAAATATTCTTTGCAATTTTCAGGGCTATCGTAAATGTGAGGTTATACTAGTGTTTGACGCATACAGAGTCAAAGGTAAACACAGAGAGGTAGAAAAAGTGAATAATATAAGCGTTGTATACACCAAAGAAGCTGAAACTGCCGACGCATATATTGAAAAGGTTACTCATCAGCTAGCAAAAAACAACAAGGTGAGAGTCGTAACCTCTGACGGAATGGAACAATTTATAATACTTGGCAATGGTGCATTACGTGTTTCATCAAACTCTTTTTTAGATGAGGTGAAAGAAGTTGAAAACGAAATAAGACAACTTATTGAAAATATAAACAACAGTTAAATTTTGAAAAAATATGCAGACATATATTGCCACGGTACAAAGTTATTAATATTTACAGATTTATCTACCAAATCTTAATGACATAAAAAATTTTTTCTGCTATAATTGATTTATAAGTCTTTTCGCCTTTTTAAAGGCAAAAACCAAACTTTATGACTCATCCGCCTTTGAAAAGGCGGAACCTAAACTTTATGACTCGCTCGATAATTTTCTAAAGAAAATTATCAGCTCGGTGTGGATTCAGGTATATAATTATCTAGGTTTGATAATTATAATCTCTCCACTAAAAGATAAAGTAGATACAACATTGCAGTTATAGAGATTAAAAATAGGAAAAGTTTTCAATTTACAGCATAATAATAATTTTATATAAGGAGAAGTTTAATATGAAAAAATATGCTTTTGGTGTTGATATTGGCGGAACCACAATTAAAATGGGATTTTTTGAAACCACAGGTGTTTTGCTCGAAAAGTGGGAAATTCCTACAAGAACAGAGGAAAATGGTATAAACATACTACCTGATATTGCTGCTCAGATTGATATGAAAATATCTGAAAAAGAAATTGACAAGGCAGATGTTGAGGGTATTGGTGTTGGTGTACCAGGTCCTGTTGATGATGATGGAACTGTATTCAAGTGTGTTAACCTCGGTTGGGGTGTATTCAATGTGCAAATTGAACTTAACCGTCTTACAGAGTTAAAGGTAAAGGTAGGTAATGACGCTAATGTAGCCGCTCTTGGCGAAATGTGGCAAGGCGGTGGAAAAGGCTACAAAAATATAGTTATGGTAACACTTGGCACTGGTGTTGGCGGTGGTGTTATTATAAACGAAAAAATTGTAAGTGGAAGCAATGGTGCAGGTGGCGAAATAGGTCATATGAATATGAAAGAAAATGAAAAGGAATGTTGTGGCTGTGGCAACCAAGGTTGTCTTGAGCAGTATGCTTCTGCAACAGGTATTGTAAGAACAGCAAAAAAATATCTTACTGAACACCCTGACAGCGAAACTATACTTAAAAATGACGAAATTACTGCAAAAGCAATTTTTGACTGTGCTAAAGCAGGTGATGAAATTGCAGAAAAAATAGTTGACAAAACAGCAAAGATTCTTGGTAGAGGTCTTTCTTTTATTTCTTGTGTTGTTAACCCACAGGTATTCGTAATTGGCGGTGGAGTATCAAAAGCTGGTTCCTACCTTGTTGATAAAGTACAGAGCTACTATCAACAATATGCCTTCCACGCTGCAAAAGACACTTACTTTAAACTTGCCGATTTAGGCAATGATGCAGGCATATACGGTGGCGTACGTATGATTTTAGATTAAAGCTTTCCCATTTCAGGTGAGCCTGACAGAAGACAAGTGCAAACCAGGACTTTAGGATTTTACCTCCTAAAGTCCTGGTTTTTGCAATAAAAAACCTACGGCTATTACCGTAGGCTATATTTTTTATTATTCTCACTGTCTATAATTTGCAAAGAAATCTGCAAGTTTTGTGGTTGCCTTTTGCAGACAATCAACATCAGGAAGGTATACAATTCTGAAATGGTCTGGGGTTTCCCAGTGGAATCCACCACCGTGAGTAAGCAATATATGCTGTTGCTTTAAAATATCAAGTACCATTTTTTCGTCATCAGTAACATTGAACTTTTTTATATCAATTTTAGGGAAGATATAAAAAGCCGCCTCTGGTTTAACAACACTTACACCCTCAATCTGATTAAGTGCATTATAAATAAACTCTCTTTGTTCATATACTCTGCCACCCGGTAAAAGCAAATCCTCTGTTTCCTTTGTAAGACTCAGTGCTAATTCTATTACAGACTGTGCAGGTACATTTGAACAAAGTCTCATTGAAGAAAGTAAATTAAGTCCCTCAATATATCCTTTACACTTTGATTTATCACCACTAAGGCACATCCAACCACAACGGTATCCTGCAATCAAGTGAGATTTTGAAAGACCGTTAAAACTTACAACCATAAGGTCAGAAGCCAATGACGCAATGGAAATGTGCTTTTTACCATCCATAACCAGTCTATCATAAATCTCATCTGCAAAAATTATAAGCTGATGTTCACGTGCTATATCTACAATCTGCTGTAAAATCTCAACAGGATATAATGCACCTGTTGGATTATTAGGATTGATTATAACAATACCCTTTGTCTTGTTTGTAATCTTACTTTTTATATCATTAATATCAGGGTACCAGTTGGACTTTTCGTCACATATATAATGCACTGCATTACCGCCTGCAAGAGTTACTGAAGCTGTCCACAATGGGTAATCAGGAGCTGGCACCAACATTTCGTCGCCATTATTAAGTAAACTCTGCATAGACATAGTTATAAGTTCGCTTACACCATTACCTGTATAAATATCGTTAACAGTAACATTAGGTATACCTTTCTTTTTGCAATACTCAGCAATAGCAAGTCTTGCAGAGATAATACCCTTTGAGTCAGAATAACCTTCGGTATTTACAAGACTATCAGCCATTTTGTCAAGAATAGCTTGTGGTGCTTTAAAATCAAACACAGCAGGGTTGCCAATGTTAAGTTTTAAAATCTCTGTTCCATTTGCAATCATTCTGTTGGCTTCATCCATTACCGGCCCACGAATATCATAGCAAACATTGTCAAGTTTTGTTGACTTTTCAAAAACTCTCATAAAATAAACCTGCTTTCTGTGTTAATTTTTTGTTTTTTATATACAAATCCTTATTAGGCAAAAATTGGTAATTGCAGTTATAAAACTACAATTACCATTATTTTTTATCTTATTTAATTTCGCAAATCCAGCCCTCTGGTGCCTCAATTTTGCACATCTGAATACCTGTAAGAGTATCATACAACTTCTGAGTAACAGAACCCATCTTTTCCATTCCACTTGGAAAACAAATCTCATTACCATGGTCTACAATTTTACCAACAGGAGAAAGAACAGCAGCTGTACCGCAAAGGCAACACTCTGCAAAATCCTTAAGCTCATCAAGATAAACTTCTCTCTCCTCAACTTCAAGTCCAAGGTAATGCTCAGCAACATACATAAGTGAGCGTCTTGTTATAGAAGGCAAAATACTGTCAGACTTTGGAGTAATTACCTTATTATCTTTTGTAATAAATAGGAAGTTTGCACCACCTGTTTCTTCAACTTTTTTTCTTGTAGCAGCATCAAGATATAAATTCTCGTCATATCCCTCAGCGTGAGCTGTAACAATAGCGTGCAAACTCATAGCGTAGTTAAGACCAGCCTTAACGTGACCTGTTCCGTGAGGAGCAGCACGGTCGAAATCGCTAACTTTTATTGTAATAGGCTTTGCACCACCTTTGAAGTAAGGCCCAACGGGTGTTGTGAATACTCTGAATTGATATTCACTTGCAGGCTTTACACCAATAACGGGGTTAATACCAAACATATAAGGTCTTATATAAAGTGTAGCACCTGAACCATATGGAGGAACATACGCCTCGTTTGCTTTTACAGTTTCAATAATAGCCTGTACAAATTTTTCAACAGGCAACTGTGGCATTTCAAGTCTTACACAAGTATCAGACATTCTTTGAGCGTTAAGGTCAGGACGGAAACATACAATTCTACCATCCTCTGTTGTGTAAGCCTTAAGTCCTTCAAAGCAAGTTTGTGCATACTGAAGAACACAAGCACACTCGCTCATTGTAATCATATCATCTTCTATAAGAGCACCATCGTCCCACTTGCCATCTTTAAAATTACAAACAAATCTTTTATCAGTTTTTCTATATCCAAAGCCAATATTAGCCCAATCAAGATTTTTCTTTTCCATTTTATGTATTCTCCTTTTCAGAAACCCATTATATATAATCTCAGTCCACATTAAGACAGAACGAAATTTAATTCATTTTAATTTGATGAATAAAAGTCGGGCTTTTCAATTATTTCATTAATCACAGTATCAAAAACAGTAGATGAATATCCCGGTGTTATAACACACACAGTATCGGCTCCACTACCACTGCCTCCGATACATACAACAGGCTTGCCATATGTCAACATTCCAGCATCATTAGCCATCAACGAAATTTCAACACACACCTTTACGCCCTGTCCTAGCATACGCAGAGTGTCTGCAATAACCAAAACAAGATAACCACCCGAATATTTCTTTGCTACCCCACGCTCACATCCACTGAGGGCGTGGCCTGCGGTAACTACATAAGCACCTTTCCGGCACAACTCATCATAGACTTCCCGGCTCATACCTGTTTCTCCCTTACCGTGAGAACCACAGGCACATCTCACTACCACCAACCTGCCAGTGTAATTAATCTCACTTATAATATCAAGTGCAGATTTTGCGGTGTTGCCGGTTGTGGAAGCAAGACAAATATCAAGATTGCGTTCTTTTGCAATAAGAATTGCACGTCTTAAAATTTCCATATCATACTCCCATTTTAAATTTTTGCAATCTGTACCAGATTTTAGAAAATAGTACAAAATATTGCTATTGATTATTATACTCTTTTTTCATCTAAAATGCTAGTTATTTATAAAAATAATTCAAAAAAATTATTATTAATTTTTATGCACTTTTACATTTATCCAAAAAAATTATATATTTTCGACCAACAAACAGGATATTTTTCATAATTATAAAACCATACCACTTTATAAAAACACTGTTATAAATACATCGGAATTTGCATAAAAAGAGAACAGGCTGTGCAAAACAGTCTGTTCTAATATGTTATATTAATTGTCTTCTGTAAAAAGTTTTATTAAATCTTCTGATGAGTCTGCAATATAATTAGCTCCTGCATTTTCAAGCTCTGCCCTATTTCCATAACCAAATGTTACACCCACGCTGTCAATACCAACTGTGTAGGCACCATAAACATCATATTCTCTGTCACCTATAATAACTGTTTTTGATAAATCTGTAACATTACAGCTTTTCAAAGCATATTCAACAACATCAGACTTCTGAGTGCGTGTACCATCAAGATTTGCACCTGCTATTACATCAAAGTATTTTTCAAAACCAATGTGCTTTAAAATTCTTTTTGCAAACACCTCTGGTTTAGAAGTAGCTACCGCCAATGTTTTACCAGTACTTTTTAATATTTTCAGAAGATTTTCTATACCATCATAAACAGTGATTTCAAAAATACCTTTATACTTATAATATTCACGATAATATTCAACTGCTTGCATAGACTTTTCAGGAGAAAAGCCATAAAACTTTTCAAAGGATTTATGCAGAGGTGGTCCCACAAATTTATAAAGCGATTGCCTTTCTTTAACTTCTATCCCAAACTTTTTCAATGAATACATAACAGAATTTGTTATTCCTAATCCGGTATCAACTAATGTACCGTCCAAGTCAAACAAAACAACATCATATTCTTTCATTATTTTTCCTTTCTATTCCTTTCAAAGCTGTTTTTTCATAACATCATAAATTAACACAACATCATTTTCAACATTCCATTTATTGTGTTTTATGGTTCTATAACCTCTATGTCCATATAAACTACTGGCAGGAAGCGAAGCATCTAAATATACTGCATTATATTTTAGAGAAATCATATTCTCCAGTTTTTGCATAATACAACTACCATAACCCTGACCCTGAAAAGCAGGGGCAACATATACTCTTGTAATATGATTTTCCTTATAACTTCCTGTTCCTACTAAATTATCACAGTCCCATAAAATACCTACACAACCGTTTTTTATATCTTCAAGAATATTTTCTTTGCTATGAAGTTTACAAAAGAAATCGACCACTTCCTGTGGATAATATTTAGGATAAATTGTAATAATTGTGTCTTGCACTAAGTTATAAATCTGTTCTGTATATTTTTCTGTTGCTTTTGTATATTTCAAAAGTATCACCTCAAGGTTATTAACTTGTTCAAATAATTATATCTTAAATTTATTCACTTCTTCGGTGTTGCATTTTGAATAAAGTAACAAATTAGAATTTTTTTAAAATCACTTTTCCCAACAATATACTTCTGATGAACATTTAAAACCAATTTTGTAGTAAAACTCTTGGTCTGAAAGAACAATCGCTCTTTTTGCTCCTCGACTCCTCGCTCTATTGCAAGCCTCATAGATGACTGCCTTTGCAAGACCTCGTCTTCTGTGCTGTGGAATTGTCACAACAGGTTCAATATATGATACATAACCTTCTGTATACCATAATCCACAATGTGAACAATACTCATTTTTTTCTATTGCAAAAGTTTGGATAACTGAATTTTTGTTGATTACACGTGCAAAACGTGCAAAAACTTCGTCCTCCCATTTGTCTGGTATATCTTCGTGATTAAATCCTTTATGTATTACTAATTGATAATTCCAGTTATCTACAACAAATCCTTGCGGACTAATCAAATATTCATCCGAAATTTTGTATTCCAGTTCTTCACTCAAATCTAATTCTAACACACTAACATCTTTACATTGTTTCTTAAACTGTCTTTCCTGTAATACCTCAGCAAGAATTGCATCCTTCGAATTAACCTTGATGACAACCTTACCATCTTCATTTTCACAAACAGTATCTATCATTTGGTTAAGTAATTCTTTGTCTGAAATTATATGTATCAAATATACTCTATCACTATAATTCGTATCATAGGTAAGCATTCCTACGATTTTACCATCCCCATCCTTGAACATAGCTATTTGGGTCAGTTTATCTTCATCCAGCATAGTGTGTAAATGCATCCATTCAAAACGTCCCCAGTGAAAATGCTCATTATATTCCATCTTTTCTGCTTCCAAAAGAAATCTATATATATACTGATATTGTTCATTAAATCTCTCGCAATTTTTGTATTTTTCTATTCTATAACTCATTCTATACACCCCGCAAATTCAAATTTATACCTTTAAGACTTTTGAAGCATTTTCAACTGTTCTGTAAGTTTCTTTGATTGTAGATATTGCTGATACCACACCACAAGTATCGCAAGAATATAAATTACCAAGGTAGTGATAGCGATCAAAAACATACCCAAAGGCTTTTCGGGTATATTCTCAATACCTGTAAATGCCAAAGTCAGCATAATACCCTCGATAAGTACAAGCTGAATTCCGTGTCTTACGAGTAACTGCCTGAGAAAAAGCTCTTTTTTAGAGTAGGTAACAAAGCTGGGTAACATACATACTCCTGCCATTATAAGTGTGCTTGTAAAGTCGCTGTAATGCAGAACCTTCTCGGGCTCCATAATATTGCCTAAAATAACCTGTGCGATAAGTATCATTGTAACTAAAAAGAAAAATATCTGAACTCTTTTGATTAAAAATTCCTTGAATGTCATTTTAAGCATCTCCTTTCAAAGCATTTTTTAATTCAGGTACATATTTTCTTGAGATAATCGTCTGCTCGCCTGAGTAAAGCACAGCTGTAAATCTACCATTAAGGGCAGGTTTTATAGAGCTGACCTTCATCAAATTAAGAAGTGTGGATTTTGATATTCTCAGAAATCGCTTTTCTTTAAGTACTTCTTCAAGCTCATAGAGCTTTTGCTTTGTTTCGTACACCTTGCTTTGAGTATATATAAAAGTCTTATTGTCAACAGATTCAATATAGAAAATATCCGCTACGAGAATTTTATATTGTCTGTCCTCAATAACCCCTGTAAGCTGTCCTTGCCTCGATTTCACAAATTCCACAATCTCCCGGACTTCGTCGCTTACTGTATGACAATGAATTTCCAATAGTTCAGGCTTGTCATGTTCAATTTTAGTAATTTTAGTCAGCATAATTTAATATTTTGCCTGAATATCAAGCGTTCCTTCGTCTTTCAGATAATAATCAAACCAGTTAAGAATAACTCCGTTCATCATAGGCAGAAACTCCTCACTTTTCACTTCACCTTTGCCAAGCATAGAAGAAAGAAAGGGAGAGAACAAAGGTAAGTCTGTAAAGTCCATATGACCTACATTTTGGAAGATAACTGTTCTACTATTCTCAGCGTTTTTAACGACATAATCGTTGGCATAAGCAAATCCAAAAACATAACTGTCAGCGAAATCTCTTTCGTTCTTCAGTTGTTCCATTTTATTATAATCTGATTCCTTGCGAAAATCAAGAAGAGGAACAGGATAGGATTCTCTGATGTATTCATATTTTCCGTCTTTAACACTGATAATTTCACCCAACATAGTACCATCAAGGTCGATAACAGTATCAATATCACTGCGTTCTCTGCCTAAAGCAACAGCAGTGGCACCGCCCATTGAATGACCTATAAGCCCTATTTTATCAGTATCAGTTTTTGAAATAACAGAGAAAATTTCATCATCATTTTCGGTATACCAAGAATCGCTGAGTTTGCCACTATCTTTGGCAGACTTTATAGTATCTAGCACAAAGCTTTCATCCTCAGTTCTCAATTTCATCCACTCCTGCGAAATAATAAAGGCTTCTTCCTCACTTTTATTTCCGTTCGAAAACTCCATGGCATCCGTGATAAAGTTATTGTCAACAATAACTATATTACCATCAGTATCTTCGGTAAAAAATGCGTGATAAGAATGATCAAGTGCGGCAACAACATAGCCGTGACTTGCAAGTTCAGAGTAAGTGGAGTAATTACTCTGGTAATAACCGAAAGCACCGTGAGAAAAAACAACAAGGGGAAATTCTCCGTTACTGTCAGGATAGTAAAAATGTACCGGCACTTCTCTGAATGAACCGTCGCTTTCAAACTCCTCTTTACGACTTTGGTCAATAAGAATAGCATTGCTTTCCATTATCTCGAACTCACCCGTTGTTTCAAGTCCGTTATAATTAGCAAACACAAATGTAGGAATAAGAGAAACCGTCATAATAACGACAGAAAGCACACAGCTTACAATTCTCCCCACCTTTTTCTTAGTACCGACAGCCTTTTTGCGTTTTACAAGCCAACTGATGCCTGCAATAGCAAGTCGGATAAACAGCACTATCAAAGCACAGAAGAATCTCCATTTCATATATGTTGTGGGCAAAAGAATAACCCCCAACAGGAGAATAAACTCAACACCTGTAACAATCGCTCTGTTTCTGAGCCACTTTACCTTTTCGCTAAATTTAGTGAATGTCAGTACTACAAGTACCACTTCTGAAATTACAAACAAAATTAAAAATAAAATTCCCATAAAAATCACCTTCTCTTAAATTATATGATGATTATATGAGATAGCCTTTATTTTTTCAATACTTTCGAGGGTAAGATGCAAAAATCAATGGCAAGATGCATTTTTTATGTAAATAAAAAGATAAGCAACCAAATAGTTGCTTATCTCAAAATTGATTGTTTAATTGAATTCTACTTAACTAAATAAAATTAGCTTACAATCATCTGAACTGCGTTAGGAACAGCATCGCCGGTAGGATCACCGTCTGATACTACTGTAACAGTTGCACCATCATACAAAGAATCAGTTGAAACACCTGAATTAACATAGTTAAACTCGTATTCACTTCCATCAGCAAGCATAATTACAACAGTTGATGAACCATAGCCTGTAACAGTACCAACAAGTGTATATCCACCATTCTCGTTAGGTGTACCTAGACTTGATGAAGCATACTGTGAAGTTGTTGGTGTTTCTGTGTCTGTTGTTTCTGTGCCAGAAGGAACAGTTGCAGGCATTGTACCTGTGGCAACCTGTGTATTAAATGTTGCAGCCTGAGTTGGTTTAGTTGCATCAGGAACAGTTGACGGCTGAGTAGCAGTTGGTGCAGTTGGTGCAGTTGTAGGTTTCTGTGTAGGTGCTACTGTTGCTATTGGAGTTGCTGATGCCTCTGTGGCTTTAGTTTCTCCTTCTCCATTTCCGCAACCTGTTACACCAAAAGTAACAGAAATTACCACCATCATCATTGCAATCAAAATAGCCGTTTTTTTCATTTTTACAATCCTCCAAAATCTACTTATTTAAAATTTTACACAATAAATGATACATTAAAAAGAAAAAAATATCAAGTGTAATTTGTAAATTTTATAGTTATAAGCAATTTTAAAGAAGTATATGGTCAGATTTTTTATTTATCAGTAATATTCCATCATTATTTCTTAAAATATATTTGACGTAAAAGTTCTGATATTGTATCATTCTTATAAAAGGGTGATTAAATGAAAATGTTAAATGAAATTAATGTTTGGAATTATATGAAAGACACCGACACTCCCATAATTCTCTATGGTATGGGAAATGGTGCTGATAAGGTTTTAAATCTATTTGATAAATATAAAATAAAGTGTAATGGTATTATGGCTAGTGATAACTTTGTAAGAGGACAAAAATACAAAGGATATACTGTGCAAAAATTGAGTTATTTTGAGAAAAATATGGATGATTTTATTATCGCAATAACATTTGGTACACAAATCCCCGAAGTTATGAAACATATAAAAGAAATATCAAAAAAACACAATGTTATAGTGCCGAATGTACCTGTTTTTGGAAATTCAGTTTTTGATAATAATTTCCTAAAAAGTAACAGTAAAAAAATTCAATCTGCATATGATTTGCTGAAAGATAAAAAGTCACGGGAAGTTTTTGAGGGTGCTATAAAATTTTATTACAGTGGTAAGCTAGAATATCTGTGGAATATTACTGATGAAAAAGATGAAATATTCAAAAATGTACTTAAACTTTCGTCAAATGAAAATTATATTGATCTTGGAGCATACCGTGGCGACACAATAGCTGAACTGATACATTACAGTGGCGGTTACAACAAAATCATAGCACTGGAACCTGATCCTAAAACTTACCGCAAATTAACGCAATATACTGCAAATATGCAAAATGTAATAACATATCAAAAAACCATATGGAAAGATAACAGAACATTGTTTTTCTCCGATAAAGGTGGTAGAAACTCCACTATCAGTAACAGCGGTACAGCAATAGAAGCTATTAATATTGATAATCTTACAAAAAATTTTGAAGTAACATATATAAAAATGGATGTAGAAGGTGCTGAAAAACAGGCGATAGCAGGTGGGATAAACACCCTGCAAAAGTTTAAACCAAAACTTAATATTGCAGCTTATCACACTTTTGAAGATTTATTTGAACTTATTCTGTTAATACACGCTATAAATCCGGACTATGAGTTCTATCTCAGACATCATCCATATATTCCCTTATGGGATACAAATCTTTACTGTATATAATAATGAGGATTTTTATATGAAAGTTTATATAGATGCAGACGGTTGTCCTGTTGTAAGAGAAGCAGAAAAAATATGTAAAAAATATAACTTACCTTTGATAATCTTTTGTGATTCCAGTCATATAATTTCAAGCGATTATGCAAATATAATTACTGTTGGTACGGGAGCAGATGCTGTTGATTTTGCATTGGTAAACAAATGTCAACAAAATGATATAGTAATAACTCAGGATTACGGGTTGGCGGCTATGGTTCTCAGCAAAGGTTGCAAGTGTATAAATCAGAATGGCCTTGTCTATACAGATGATAATATATCTGGATTGTTGGACTCTAGATATATTGCAAAGAAAATTCGTAACAGCTCATCCAAACATCATCTCAAAGGTCCCGCTAAGCGAACTGCCTCTGACAACAAACGATTCATTGAATCATTTGAGAAAATTTTAGATATAAAATAAAGGCCCTTTAATAAATGTTAGGATAAAAAGATTATTGAAAAACATTTCGTTAAGGACGCTGTCCTTGAAATCTGCAAAGGCTCTGCCTTTGATAGTTAACACTACTAGACTAAAGCCGTCACTCGCAAATCTTTAAAAAGGCTTGACCTAAACTTTAATTATCTACCCCAACATTTGCGGTAAAGCTCACAGCAAAAAGCCTCCCTGCTAAAAACAGCAGAGAGGTTTATTTTTAAAATTTATTATAATAAAATGGATTATTCAGCGTCAGCTGTTTCCTCTTCAGTAGCAGACTCTTCGTTCTCAAGCAAAGCTCTAATTGAAAGACTAACTCTCTTCTTATCAAAGTCGATAGAAGTAATCTTAGCCTGTACCTTCTGACCAACTGAAAGCTCGTCCTGTGGCTTCTCAATTCTGCGATTTGCAATCTGAGAAATATGAATCAAACCATCAATACCAGGAATAATCTTAGCGAAAGCACCGAACTGAGTAAGACCAACAATCTCAACCTCAGTAACTGTTCCTTCAGGATAGCTATTCTTAAGAATTTCCCAAGGATTATCCTCTGTCTTTTTATAGCCAAGTGAGATATTGCCTTTTTCGCTGTCGATATCCTTAACGTATACCTCAACAACATCGCCAACCTTAACAACCTCTGATGGATGCTTAATTCTACTCCATGAAAGTTCAGAAATATGAATCATACCATCAACGCCACCAATATCTACAAAAGCACCATAGCTTGTAAGTGACTTTACAGTACCTGTGTAAACCTTGCCAACCTCACAATTAGCCCAGAATTCTTCTTTTGCCTTATTCTTTTCTTCGTTAAGTACAGAACGGATTGAACCTACGGCACGTTTTCTACGATCGTTTACATCAATAATTCTAAAGCTAACTTCTTTCTTCAGAAGGCTCTCTGTTGTTTCGTTTCTTGAAGCAGTAGCCTGTGAAGCAGGGATAAATACCTTAACTCCGTTAGTAACTGCAATAACTCCGCCGTTGTTGATTTCTGTAACAACACCTGTAAGAATCTCTTTTGACTCAAGAGCCTCTTTAATAATGTCCCAACCTTTCTGAGCATCTACACGCTTTTTAGAAAGCATAATAGTACCTTCTTGGTCGTTAGTACGCATAATCAAAAGCTCAAGTGTATCGCCAACCTTAACAAGATCTTCAATCTTAGCATTAGGATCGTCTGTAAGCTCATCACGCTTAACAACACCAGCCTGTTTTCTGCCAACATCTACAAAAATCTCACTAGGTGTGATTCTCTCAACTACGCCTTGTACCCTCCCGTCTGTATTAAAGCTCTGCATATGCTCTTCAAGCATTGCTGCAAAGTCCTGTTCTTTTTCTTCACTGGAATTTACCTGATTCTCTGCCATTGTATCCAGTACCTCCTTTATTATCCTGGCAGGTGCAGAAGCACCAGCCGTAACACCAATGTTACAGACAGTTGAAAAGTTGATTGCTGACAATTCTTTATAGGTTTCTACAAGATAGGTTTTTTTACAAACACGCTTACAAATTTCATAAAGTTTGCAAGTATTGGAGCTTATTTTGTCACCAATAACTATCATAAGATCTGACTTTTCAGCCAAAGACCTCGCTTCTTCTTGCCTTTCTGCCGTTGCATTACATATTGTATCAAAAATTACAGCATTTGTACATAGTTTTTTGATAATTTTTAAACTTTTTTTCCATTCAGATACATCAAAAGTTGTTTGCGAAACTACTGTAACAGGGCTATTTTTCAGTTCAGGTTGGCTTTCAATAAGATTTTCAATCTCAGTGTAGTTCTTAACAGTAAAAAACTTGCCACAACAGTGTCCTTCAATCCCCTTAACCTCGGGATGATTTTTGTCTCCCACTATTATAACAACAGAATTTTCACTGCCTGCTTTTGCAACTGTTTTGTGTATTTTGGAAACAAAGGGACAAGTTGCATCAGCATATTTAAGATTAAGTTCTGAAATTTCATCGTATACATTTTTAGAAACCCCGTGGGAACGTATTATAACTGTGTAGCCTTCTTCAACCTGAGATGGAGTATCAGCAATAATTACACCTTTTTGCTCCAATTCTTTTACAACCTCAGTGTTATGAATAATCGGCCCTAGGGTACAAACCTTTTCATTTTCTGCAAGATTGTAAACCATATTTACAGCTCTGTTTACTCCAAAACAAAAGCCGGCTGTTTTTGCAAGTGTTATCTTTCTCATAGTTTCACCTTGAAATATAAAAATAAATTTCTAGGACTTGTTTGAAAATATAGAAAAAGTGCTGAATTTTGGCTTCAAAACGGGTGATTTCAAGGCAAAAACCACAGAAATACCGACGTATTTCGAGGATTTTTAACGCAGAAAGTACCACTTTGGGACAAAATAGACAGTGCTTTTGATTTTTCAAACAGCTCCTAATTTCATTTATAATCAGAAAACTTCTGTGGCACGTATTTCTTCAAGTATTTCCATAATCTTTTTAGAAGCGTTTCTGAGTTCACGTGGACTACCTGTTGTTATACCTAACTCCTGAGGAGTAACAGGCTCACCAAAAGTTACTCTGGTTTTTCTGAATATTTTCATCAGCTTTTTTTCTGGTGTGATACAAGCCGGCACAATAGGGGTATTAGTAGCGTGGGCTATAAGCATAGCACCTGAACGTGGGCGAAGAAACTCTCCTGTTTTAGACCTTTTTCCCTCAAAGAAAATTGTCATAACACCACCATCACGAAGAATATCCTCGCCTGTTGTAATCGCCTCCTGCTCTGCACCGTCACCTCTTACAACTGGAAATGCACCCAGTGCAGTTATCAGCTTGGCAAAAAGTTTATTTTTAAATAATTCAGATTTAGCCATAAAACGAAGTTTACGTTTACGCTGACCCAAGCCTAAAATAACGGGGTCAAGATATGATAAATGATTTGAAATTATTATGTAAGCCCCTTCTTCAGGAATATTATTTCTGTTTCTGAATTTCACCCTATACAAAGGAGTAATAATAACCGACAAAACTGTATTAGCCAGTGAGTAAAGCCAAGCCTTCTGTTTATTCTTCTCTGTCATACTTTATCTCCTGATTATTTATTTTTTGTTTTACAATTTCTATAATTCTTTCTACTGACTGCTCTAAAGTATCGTCTGAGGTATCAATAGTAACTGAATCCTCCGCAGGTTTTAAAGGAGCAATCTTACGGTGTGAATCGTTATAATCACGCTCTATAATATCCTGAAGAATTTTGTTGTAATCTTCCTCTTTGTTCATAGCTAAGTAATCGTTATATCTTCTTTTTGCTCTACATTCAGGTGAAGCTGTAAGAAAAATTTTAACTTGTGCATCAGGTAAAACCACTGTTCCTATATCTCTGCCATCCATAATCACATTATTCTCTTTTGCAATATTTCTCTGCAAATCCAGAAGAAATGCACGCACAACAGGTAAAGCAGAAACCTTTGATGCCATCATTGAAACCTCAGAAGTTCTTATTTTATCAGAAACATCTTTGCCGTTAAGAAAAACTTTCTGCTCACTATCAATGAATTTTATCTCGATCTTTGTATCTTCAAGAAGATTTTCTACCTGTGTTTCATTTGAAATATCAATATTATTTAAAATAGCATTTAAAGCTATGGAGCGATACAATGCTCCAGTGTCAACATAGATATACGAAAGTTGTTTAGAAACTGTTTTTGCTATTGTACTTTTGCCTGCACCAGCAGGTCCATCTATTGCTATTGATACCATAAATTATCTCCTAACTTTATAATAAAATATCAGCGTTAATTTTTGTAAAAAACATTAGAATGTTTTGCACTTTTAAAGGCTAGAGGCCAAATACCCTGTACTAAAGGCAATTTGTAAATTAAAACCTCCCGTATAAGCGTCCACATCAATAACTTCACCTGCAAAATATAGTCCACTGCATAACTTGGATTCCATTGTTTTGGGATTAATCTCTTTAGTGCTTACACCACCTGAGGTTATGATAGCTTCTTCAATAGGACGAAATTTTTCTATATTAACATTAAAATTCTTTATAACCTCAACTAGATTATGACGTTGTTCTTTTGTAATTGAATTACATTTTGTATCGAAGGGAATTCCTGACTTTTTAATAACCACAGGGATTATCTTTGAGGGCAAAAGTTTATTAAGAGAATTCTGGATATCCTTGTTTATAAAAATAGTAAAATCACGCAAAACTCTTGCGTCGAGCTGTTTTTCACTTAGTGCAGGCTTTAAATCTATTGATAAATAATAATCCTTTACATTCTTGTGAGCAAGATGTGCTGAGGCACTTAATATAACAGGACCGCTTACTCCAAAATGAGTAAACAACATTTCACCAAAATCGCTGTATATTTGTTTCTGGTCTTTCTTAGAAATAACCGACAATGATATATTTTTTAATGAAAGTCCCTGCAATTCCTTGCACCAGTTGTCCGATGACACTATCGGTACAAGCGACGGCTTTGGCGTTATTATTGTATGACCTGCCTGTCTTGCCAGAATATATCCGGTACCCGTGGAACCAGTAAGAGGATATGACTTTCCTCCTGTTGCAACAATAACCTTGTCTGCTCTATATTCCTTGCCCTCGGTAGTAATCACACCACAAGCGGTGTTGTCTTCTATTATAAGTGACTTTACTTCTTTGTTTATAATCTTACATCCATTTTCTTTTACAAAATCGTGCAGAGTATCTACAACATCAACTGCTTTATCAGACACAGGAAAAACTCTGTTTCCACGTTCTGTTTTCAGCGGAAGTCCACGGCTTTCAAAAAAATCAATAACATCATCTGTTCCATAGGTATTTATTGCACTGTATAAAAATCTTCCGTTGGTTGGAACATTTGCTATAAAGGTACTAGCATCACAATTATTTGTTACATTACATCTGCCCTTGCCTGTTATCATTACTTTTCTGCCAACACGCTGATTTTTTTCAAAAAGTAAAACATCACAGCCATAATAAGCAGAATAACCTGCGGCGATTAATCCTGCGGCACCTGCACCCACTACAATTACTTTAATAGGAGTCATTACTTCCTCCCTCTTCACTATCATCTACATTTATTTCTTCATCAGTTTTTTTGTTGTAAACACCATAGTTATACCAGATTTTTTCAAGGTCTTTAAAAGTTTTTACAACATCGTCCTTTTTCTCTATAACTGTTGCAACAACAAGTGCATTAATCAAACTAAGCGGTGCCACAAGAGAATCAACTATTGTAGCCATATCACTTCTTGCAAGCAATACATAGGTTGCTGTTTGTGCAATAGGCGAATTCATACTATCAGTAAGTGCAATAACCTTTGCATTTCTATCCATCGCAAACTTCATAGCAGTTGAAGTATGGTGAGAATAACGTGGAAAACTTATTCCAATCATAACATCATCAGAATTTATTCTGTTAAGTTCTTCATATAATCTTGCTTTATCAGCAGTTGAAATAACCTTAACATTACCAAAAATCAGATTGAGATAATATCCCAAAAAACTTGCAAGAGCCGCAGAGCTTCTTAATGCATAAATATAAATTGTTTTTGCCTCCGCAATGGCACTCACAGAATTTTTGAAATCATCACGTGATGTTTCTTCTATTGTTTGCTTAATATTATCTATATCACTGTTAAGGACGTGTTCAATAACACTACCATTACCTATTCTTGCTTGACTTACCTCAATACGCTGAAAAGATGTGAGCTTGTCTCTTATCATTTCCTGCATAGCCTGTTGCATTTTAGGATAACCACTGTAACCAAGTTCTGTTGCAAAACGTACTACCGTAGATTCACTTACACCCACAGTTTCGCCCAGCTTTGCAGCTGTCATAAATGCTGCTTTTCCATATTCTGTCTGAATATATTTTGCTATCAGCTTTTGTCCCTTTGAAAACTTTGGCATTAAAGTTTCTATTCTGTTCATTAAGGAGTCAACCACTCCAAACGCCCCCAACTCATTATATAATTATTATTTAAAAATATATACTCTTTTAAGTTTAATACCACAAACAAAAAAAATCAAGCAGATTTTCAACAATGAGATAATACTTATAGTATATCACTCAATTAATCGAAAACTTTATCCAATATTTGTAACCTATTCTATTATACTGCATACATTGTTAATGAGGACGTTAAAATAATCTGAATCCTTTCAAACAGCATAAAACCGGATGTTTCGTTTTATAAAGTCAGTATAAAATCCTCCGTAATTTTAAATTAAGCCATAAAATCAAATTACAAAATCCCAATAAAAAGGCAGATGTACAAAAACACATCTGCCTTGATTTATACCGATATATACTTATATCAATTTTTAACCAATATTTTATTTAATCACAAATTAAAGTATCATAAAAAAAGGAGTGACTGTGTTGGCAGAAAAAATGATTGCTCTGGCAGGCAACCCTAATGTAGGAAAAAGTACATTATTTAATGCACTTACAGGTATGAATCAACACACCGGTAATTGGACAGGAAAGACCGTAAGCAATGCCTTTGGCAAATATAAATTTAACAACAATGAATATACTCTGGTAGATTTACCCGGTACATATTCTCTTATTGTAAGTTCAGAGGAAGAAGCACAGGCACGAAATTTTTTGCTCAGTAAAAAAATTGATGCTGTTGTGGTTGTCATAGACGCTACCTGTATTCAGCGAAATCTTAATCTTGTACTGCAAATTATTGAAATTACAGATAATGTAATTGTCTGCGTAAATCTACTGGACGAAGCAAAAAAGAAAAAAATAGAAGTGAATGTTAATAAACTTTCACAACAACTTGGAATACCTGTTGTGGGAATGTGTGCAAGAAACGGAAATGGAATTGAAGAGCTAAAAAAAGCAGTAGAAATTGTTACAGAGAATAAACAAAAATATTCACCTTTTTCTATTAAGTATGATTCTGTAATAGAAAAAGATATCTCACAACTTATATCTGAACTTGAGAATATTTGTGATACCCCAAAAGCACAAAGATACTATGCACTGCGACTTCTTGAAAATGATGAATATATACAAAATATAATTAAGGAAAAAGAAAATGGTGAAGATATCATAAAGTTTACAAATAAACTAACGGAAAATAGCAACACCACTTATGAAAACAACAGAGATAAAATAGTAGCCACTATTATGAAAAAATGTGAATACATATACAATCAAACTGTAACTTTATATAACCCCGATTACAATCTGCGTGATCGCAAAATTGATAAAATTCTTACATCAAAAATCACAGGAATTCCTATAATGTTGTTGCTTTTGGGATTTATTTTCTGGCTGACAATAGTTGGAGCAAATTATCCCAGCCAATGGCTGAGTCTGTTTTTTAATTGGTTGGGTAGTTTAATAACTTCCGTATTACAGCACATAAATACACCAGATATAATTACAAGTATGCTTATGGACGGTATCTATAAAACTACAACCTGGGTTATAGCAGTAATGCTACCACCAATGGCGATATTTTTCCCACTATTTACCTTAATGGAGGATTTAGGATATTTACCACGCATAGCTTTTAATATGGATAGTCTTTTTAAAAAAGCTAACTGCCACGGTAAACAGTCACTTACTATGTGTATGGGATTTGGCTGCAATGCCTGCGGTGTAACAGGGTGCAGAATTATAGATTCTCCCAGAGAAAGACTCATAGCTATAATAACCAATTCATTTGTTCCCTGCAATGGACGTTTTCCTGCAATAATATCACTTATAACCATCTTTCTTGCAGGAACATTTATAATGCCATATTCATCATTTATAACCGTGTTAATTCTTCTTGCCGTTATATTACTTGGAGTTCTTTTTACATTTATAGTATCTAAAATTTTATCTGCAACCATATTAAAAGGACACAGCTCCTCCTTTGCACTTGAACTTCCCCCCTATCGAAAACCACAAATAGGTAAAATTATTATACGCAGTATTTTTGACAGAACCCTTTTTGTTCTTGGCAGAGCTGTGGCGGTTGCTGCACCTGCCGGATTAATTATATGGTTGCTTGCTAATGTAAACATAAATAATACTCCCATAATAAACTATCTAACAGATTTTTTTGATCCATTTGCTCAGCTATTTGGAATGGATGGTGTTATACTTACAGCATTTATTCTTGGTTTTCCTGCCAATGAAATTGTAATTCCAATTATGATAATGCTGTATACTCAAACAGGAGTACTGACCGATTCAGAAAGTTTATCACAACTGTATAATCTTTTTACAGCTAATGGTTGGAACATAACAACGGCTGTATGTGTTATTATCTTTTACCTTATGCATTTTCCTTGCTCTACAACCTGTATATCAATTTACAAAGAAACAAAAAGTTTAAAGTGGACTTTAATTTCTTTTGTTACTCCTCTTCTTTGCGGACTATTACTTTGCTTTGCAATTAATAATGTTTTTCACTTTTTTGGTGTATGAATACTGATAAGAACAAACTCCGGAATAGTATAACTTTTCGGAGTTTGTTATATTATTGGGAGTTTATAGTAGGCTTTTCAAATAAACGCAAAAACTGTAATTATTCTTCACACATACGCTGATAGAATTCAACAAGTATGTCAGCTTTATCGGCAGGCAGACTTCTATATAATTCCAAAAGTTTTTTCTCTCCGTCTGATAAATAAATCACATTGCTATTGTCGGTGTTAAAAAATTCAGATAAGGTAAGTCCCATACAATCGGTTAATGCTTGCAGGGTTTTTATAGTAGGCTGTTTTTTTCCTGTTTCAAGATTTCTTATATGGTTTTCAGAAATACCACTCATTTTTGACAGCTTATATATACTGATATTTTTTCTTGTTCTCCAGAAGTAAAGCCTTTCGTCAAGCTCCATTTTGTTCAACTCCAGACAAATTCCTTATTTTTGTTATACGCTTAGTATACGCTAAACATTTTTCAAAAATAATGTATCTAAAGTGTTGAAATTAAAATCCTTTAGTTGTATAATAAAAAAGCAGTATTATACAGAGGAGGGAATTAAAATGATAAAAGTTGAAAATCTGCGTAAAGAATTTAAAAAGACTGTAAAGGATCCCGGAGTAATTGGCAGTTTAAAAGCACTTTTTCACCCATATCACGAGAAAGTTGTTGCGGTAGACAATATCAGCTTTCACGTGCCTGAGGGTGAAATTCTTGGCTTTATCGGCCCTAATGGTGCAGGTAAATCTACGGTTATTAAAATGCTTACAGGCATTTTAACACCTACGTCAGGTAGTTGCACAATAAACGGGAATAATCCGACAGATGACCGAAAAAATTATGTACGTGAAATAGGCGTTGTTTTCGGTCAACGTACTCAACTATGGTGGGACTTACCATTAAGAGAAACATACGGTGTACTTAAGGAAATTTACGAAGTACCAGATGATCGCTTCAAGAAGAGAATGGACTTTTTGAATGAAGTACTCGACCTTGAGAGCTTTATTACAAGCCCTGTGCGTACACTTTCGCTAGGTCAACGTATGAGAGCAGATATAGCTGCATCGCTTCTACACAGCCCAAAAGTTCTTTTTCTTGATGAACCTACCATAGGACTTGATGTTGTTGTAAAGGACAACATAAGAAAAGCAATAGAACATATCAATAAACACGAAAAAACAACTGTTATACTTACAACACACGACCTTGCAGACATTGAACTTTTAGCCAAGCGAATTGTTATGATTGACAAAGGTAAGAATGTTTTTGATGGTACTATTCCGGAGTTAAAAACAAAGTATGGACAAATCAGAGAATTGCACTTCGACACCGATACAGTTAATGTCGATAAGATATTAGGCTACAAGGAGCATTTTAATTTTCCTGATGAAGATATTCTGGTTGAAACAGATGGTAATTCTGTTAAAGTGCGCTTTAATAGTCAGGTTGTGCCTGTATCTGAAATGCTTTCATATACTTTAGATAAAATAAAAATAAACGATATCAGTGTAAAGGACGCAGACATTGAGGAAATTATTCGAAGGCTTTATAAGCAGGGGGTGTAATTATGAAAAGAAAACTTCGTATTTATATACCCTTTATAAATGCAGGATTACAAGAAGCAACAACATACAGAGCAAATTGGTTTTTTATGCTGTTGGGTAATATTCTTGGTTGCTTTGTTTCCTATTTTATATGGAACGCTGTTTTTTTATCGGGTGGTAATGAAACTATGAACGGATTTACTATGCCACAAATGGTGGTGTATATATTTCTGATGTTTCTTACCTCTACCCTTATTTCCAGTGGAGGAACATATGACATAGGCGAGGAAATCCGTGATGGCTCAATAGCTATGCGTATGATTAAACCTATCAGTTACAATTCTACATTTCTTTTTCAAGAGCTTGGCAATAAAATTATGACGGTATTCATTCTTATTATTCCACTTGTAGTTGGTGTTGAAATATGTCGTACAGTATTTACAGGCTCTATTCAGTTCAATATTGTGGGATTTTTGTTGTATATAGTAAGCTGTGTTATGGCTTACCTGATAAACTTTTTCTTTAACATATGCTTTGGCTTTATAGCATTTGTAATTAAGTATCTATGGGGTGCAAATATGATGAAAAACTGCATAGTTGGTTTTTTATCAGGCACAACTATTCCACTTGCTTTTCTTCCTGATGCACTGGAAAAAGTATTTCTTTTACTTCCTTTTGCATCTCTCAACTACACTCCTGTAATGATATATATGGGAATGTACAACGGACTCGAACTATTGTTCTATATTGGACTTCAGTTTTTCTGGGTTATGGCTTTCTGGGGACTTTCAAAATGCTTATGGAAGGTTGCCATAAAACATTTATGTGTGCAAGGAGGCTAAGTATGAAAACAATAAAAAGAATGTTAAAAATGCACCGCATATTTGTTGGGCAAGAATTAAAAAGAATGATGGAATATAAGGGCGATTTTGTTGTTGGCATTATAGGTTTTCTGCTTAACCAATTTTTTAACCTGATGTTTTTATGGATTATATTTAGTCAGATCCCAAATCTTGTAGGCTGGACTTTAGAGCAAATTGTATTTATATACGGCTTTTCACTTATTCCAAAGGGACTTGATCACTTGTTGTTTGATAATCTGTGGTGTATAGGTCACTTTACAGTAAGAAAAGGCGATTTTGACAAATATCTTACACGACCAATCAATCCACTGTTTCACGTTTTGGTTGAAAGATTTCAAATTGATGCATTGGGCGAACTTATAATGGGTATCGCACTTATATGTATTACATTACCAAACCTGGCTATTGAATGGAGCTTTGTTAAAATTCTGCTTATTTTTATTGTAATCCCATTTGCAACATTAATTTATACAGGAATAAAAACAGGAACAGCCGCAATAGCTTTCTGGACAAAACGCAGTGGTAACATTACCTATATGTTCTATATGGTAAACGATTTTGCAAAATACCCTGTTACAATTTACAACAACTTTGTAAAAACTGTTATAACATATATTATACCTTTTGCATTTACAGCTTTTTATCCGGCAGAATATATACTAACAGGTGAAAATCCACTATTTAACATCGGTCTTACAGTAGTTATTTCTATTATAATTATGGTAATAGGTGTTTGCATATGGAACCGTGGCATAAAATCATATGAAAGTGCAGGCAGTTAATACACAATTAATATATAATTACACAAGATGAACATTTCTTTTTTCTTTGCAGTCAAATTCTCATCATTTGGAATTTGACTGTTTTTATAGTTGCAATTTGTTATATTTTATTTTTGTAAATTTGGATGTTTTTGGTAATTAAATTGAATTTATTGTATACTGATTGTATTTTATATTATTTGTGATAAACTTATACAGATAATAATACATTTGCATTGGGGGAAATTATGAAAAAATTGAAAGAACAAAGCAATGTAGTGTTTAACTATGTATTTGCTGTTTTATTTAGTATTATTACAATAGGTGCGTCTACGGTATTGTTCAATAATATTTTTGTAGTTATTACTACGGCTTTATTTATGCTTACACTTATTTTTCTGGGCGGACGATTATATAAATCCGATAAAGAGATTACAGAAAAACAGGTTAACGTATTTTTTATGATAATGATTGCTGTGATGTTTATCGTCCAGTTGATATTTGGATATTTCCTTAAAAGTACACCTGTCACCGACTGGGGAACCATTGACACCATAGCAAAAAATTTTGCCGAAAACGGAAATTTTGAAAATATGTATGAGGGACTTCCAAAAGGAAGACATCAATATATGGCACGTTATCCTAATAACAATGGTATATTGATTTTATTATCTCTTTATTACAGAGTGATATATCTTATACTTGGTTGGGTACCAATATATGCTGCCATAGTATTAAATACTATATTTATAACCACATCTGTTGTATTTACGTTTTTAATTGCAAAAAAGATATTCAAACCAAAGGGCGCATTAATAACAGCCATTGCTTGTTTTATATTCCTTCCGTACTATACTTATACGGCTTATTATTACAGCGACTCTTTAAGTATTCCGTTTACTACAATTTCAGTATACTTGGTAATATTGGGTGCAAAAAGTGAAAAAGAGAAATGGGGCAAAAAAATCCTTTATCTTTTGCTTGCTGGTCTTTCAACAGCTATTGGTTATACATTAAAAGGTAGTTTGCTTGTTATACTGGTAGGAGCAGTAGTATATTTTGTATTATGCAACAAACCAAAGAAGGCACTTATAAGCTGTGTAGGCATTATAGTTGCAACTGCTGTATTTATAAGCGGTATAAATTCATTTGTAAATTCGTTTAATTTTACAAATGAAGAAGAACTTTATGAACAACAATATCCTATTAACCACTGGATAATGATGGGACTTAAAGATGAAGGTGACTTTAACCAAGATGATGCCACCTTCACAAGAAATGCCGGCAACTATAACCAGAAAAAAGCCGCTGCTAATAAACAAATTGATAAAAGACTGGAAGAAATGGGATTAATCGGATTAGCCGAACATCTCTACGAAAAAATTATATTCACTTGGGACGATGGAACCTACTGGATTAGTAACCATATTAATTCAAAAGATGAAAAGGGGAATGAAATAGAGAACAGAAACATTCTCTTTGAATTCGTTCTCAAAGATGGTAAATATCACAACGTATTTTATCTATACAGCAACTCACTTCATATGTGTATACTTATGCTTATTGTGGTATCTGGATTTCTATCAGCCAAGAAAAAGAAAATAACCAAAATGACTCTTATACACGGCATTATATTCGGTGTGACATTATTCTTTATGATGTGGGAAACACGTTCAAGATATTTATTCAATTTCACACCATTGTTTATACTAACCGCTGTAAACGGATTTATATTTTTATGTGATACTCTTAAATTACCTGAATTAAAACATACTTTTCAGAAAAATCCATTAAAGATATTATTCAATAAAAATTAATATTATAAAATCAAAAGCAGAAATTGTAACAATAAGTTGTACAATTTCTGCTTTTTGTATTAATTCTCTATTTCAGTGTCATATACAAAAACTACATTTTCTACGGTAGTACTCCACATACCTGACACTTCACCAATACTATTCAATACTCTACCCAGTTCTTTAATAGGCATTGCAATATAAGTATCTTCACTGCATTTATTTTTACCCTCGATAATTACATCATCAACCAGCTTCTTGCCGTTAATGTCAACGTGGCTGACAACAACTCTTGAATTAAAATAGACTTTCTGGTTTTTTATCCAAACCTCACCGGAAATCTTATAACCGGGATGATTTGCACCCGGATCCTGGCCGAAAATACCATCGCTGAACATTACCTGTGCTTCATCAACGTCGATATCTCCAAATGTCCACCAACCGCTGTTATCCTCAACATTCATAGGTGTACCAGGCCACTGCTCTGTAAGAGGTCTTGCAGAACCGCCACGATCATCATAAATATAAATATGTGGTGCCATCCAATTATTATGATTAAAATAATGTACCTTAATAGGAGATGGTGGAACCAGTTTATTTATATAGGTAACAGTTGTATCCTCACTAATAGTACCTATTACCTTTGGTAGTTGATCTGTATCAAGTTCATAGCCTTGTACAGCCTCAGGCATAACTGCATATTTGTCACCTTTCTTTACCTTTCGTGTTTCGGTAGTGGTAACAGGGATACCTTCATCTGTTATATGCCTTCTTGAAAGAGTAAAACTCTCTCTCATATCCTTTTCATAATAATACTTAACTTCAATATCCTTGTCGTCAATTACTCCAGACTGATTTTCAGGTGACTCCACCAATGTATAATCAAACAAAATACTTGTGCAAGGATAAGCTCTGTAAGTTGTACCTTTGATATAGTACGAGGATACTTCTCTTACAACTTCATTCGTATCTTTATCAATATGCTTTATTACAACTGTACGATAACTTTTATCTGTTGATTTAAGTCTGTCAAAAGTTTTATCATCAACAAGTACTAACGCACTTCTTGGAGGAACATTGATTGTTGTACCGTGTATTGTACCCAATCTTTCAAGTCCTGCTCTGTCGCTATTAACTATAACTGCCCAAGTATCCGGAAGTTCTCCTCCATTTACTTTAAGTTCTAATGCCTTTGGACTTGCACTGTTATTTACAAGCACAGCTACTGTACCCCATTCATTTTCAGCATTGGCTGTTGTATTTTTAACAGTGTAACCAATAGCACTGCCGTTCTCTACAAAATAAGTGTTTGGAGCAGTTGAACCATCACCAGCTCTAAATGGTGAATAAGCTGCACGAATAGCCATAAGTCCTTTATAATACTGTACAAGGTTGTTATACTTTATAACTCTGGTCCAATCAATTTTATTTACACCGTCTGCTGATTTATAGCTGTTGTGATCACCAAACTTTGTTCTTGCAAATTCTTCACCCGCAAGATAGAAAGGAACTCCCTGTGATGTAAGCACTATTACAGCAGACAACTTGTTTTGTGCCAACAAAATGCTGTTATGACCATTATAGTCATTATTACCGTTTGATTTAAGAATTTTATCCCATAAAGTAAGATTATCGTGTGCTGAATTATATGTGATACACTGCATAGGCTGACTTGCCCATCTGCCAAAAGTATCGCTTGCACCACCCATCATACCGGACTTAATTTCATTATTTACATCTGTTGCACCTTGAATATAACCAATAGAGTCATCGTCAGTATTACCCTTTAATGAATTTCTTATTTTATCACTGAACATACCAACTCTTGGACTTAACTTAAAAGCATTGTGTGTTACACAGGCATATTCTCCGCCAATACCATTACCCATCCAATCAGCCATCCAAGGTTCACCGTACATAAGTATACGAGAGTCAATTTCATCCAGTGCTTCTCTTATCTTATTCATAGTTACTACATCATGACAACCCATAAGGTCAAAACGGAAACCATCTATGTGATATTCCTTAGCCCAATAAATAAGAGAATCTATCATATATTTTCTGAACATAGCTTTATCAGAAGCAGTTACATTTCCACAGCCACTACCATTAAAATACTGATATTTTGAATACATTCTGAAATAATATCCTGGAACAGTCTTTTCAAAGCAACTGTCACCCGCTGAATAAACGTGGTTATACACAACATCCATAATAACACCTATGCCTCTGTCGTGCAAAGCCTGAATCATCTGCTTAAATTCGTTTATTCTTACCTCACCATTTGCAGCATTTGTAGAATATGAGCCTTCTGGTACATTATAATTAACAGGGTCATATCCCCAGTTGTATTGAGAAGTCTGCATAGCCTCATCAACAGAACCAAAGTCAAAAACAGGATTAAGCTGAACATAATTTACACCCTGTTCAACAAGATATTCAACACAGGTTGGATAATTCTTTTGCCTGTTAACTTTAGTACCACGCTGTGTAAATGCAAGATATTTTCCTCTGTTCTGGTGATTAACTCCTGAAGTTTTACTTATAGAAAAGTCACGAACATGAACTTCCCATATAACAGCATCAGTTGGATTATCAACAAAAATATGCTTATCGTCATCCCACCCCTCAGGGTTAGTAGCTTTTAAATCAACCACCATTGAACGGTTGCCGTTAACTCCTACTGCTTTAGAATAAACATCCTGTGTTTCTCTTGAAACACCATCAACTACAACTGTATAAGTATAATATACACCTTTCAGATCGCTTGATATAGCAACGCTCCAAACCCCTGTGTCAGAATTCCTTTTCAGGGGTGTAGTAAGAATTCTGCCTGCTCCCTGCTCAACATCTGAGCCCGTTCTATATAAATTAAGTGAAACTGTACTTGCACTGGGTGCCCAAACTTTAAAGGTAGTTTTCTTTGGTGTATATGTTGCACCAAGGTCGTTACCGTCATAAAGTGGATATTCTTCTCTTGCATTATAATATTCACCTATGGTTTCGTAGCTTTCCTGCAAGGTGGGTTTAATTTTTACCTCTGAAAATTTTGATACATTTGACATAAACACGAGATTATTACTAATCTCTTCCCCTCTTTCTGTAAGTGAATAAATCACCTTTTATAACCGCAAAACACCTGCACAGCAGGAGTATTGTGGAAACGTAAAAATATATACTGAAATATACATAATTAAAGATAAAATGTAATTAAAAAAACACACTTTATGATTCACTCATTTACACCATTCCAAAATATCCTGCACTTGTTGCAGGTGAAATAACAGATTTAATAAGCCCTTCACTTATTAAACCCTAAAATTATTAATAATATTATCAATAATAAAGTATAAATCTTCTATCTATCAACCTATCAAACAAAAAATTTTACACTTTTTGTTTGATAGATTTTCTTTTGTTATAAAGGTCGGATACAATTCTGAACAATTTTAATCTTATCAGCTCAATAATACAACAAATTACAAAAACACCAACACAAGCACCAATGGCCATTGGTATATATAACAATGTATCATATAATGACTTATCACCGAATGAAATAACAGACCACAACCAATCTCTTACAAGATAATGTTCGTGAATTGCATATACACCCAATGTTGTACCTGCAACTGTGTTGATAAATCCGGAGCTGAATTTGAAGTCTCTGAAAAACAGCAATAGCACAACACTTTCAGCAACCACAATAGGGTTATTGAACATTCCAAAAACGTGTCTATACTGTGGAAACAGATAATTCAGTCCGAAATCAAATGCACAAAGCAAGAAAAAGACAACCAGATACAACATATTAATGCCTGATTCAGCACAGTTTTTCTGCTCTTTTTTTTGTACAAATAAACGCAAATAACCCCCTATTATATACATCATTAAAAATCCAGCAAGACTTTTGCCATAGTACGGATCTACTACCTTTGAAATATCAAACACTTCATCAAGCCCGTCTATCTTTGCCAATGTAGACCATACACTCATAACCGCAAATATAATTCCCATAAAATATAGATATTGCTTTTTAGTAAGCGAAACAAGCATTTTATTCAAGAAAGGACTTATAAGCAAAATAATAATATAATTAGTAAGGAAATACCACATCTTTGAAGAAAATGGCATAAAGGTTTTTATAACCATTGGTAGGGTAATCATAGATGGGTCAGCTATAAAGAATATAGCTGATATAACAATGGAGTAAAACAACATAGCACCATACGGATTTGATGCTCGTTTTATCATTTTTTTAACACCTGCTGTTGAGGTAATCATAAAATAACCTGAAATCATTACAAATACATTTACTGGTGCCCTACATAGTGACCACATAAATTCTACAATAAAGCCATCAATATCACCAGCAGAAGCAGATGTTTTATACAGTTCTCCGTATTGTGAAACGTGCAAAAAAATAATCTGTAACATCGCAATTATTCTTAGAAGCTCAATACCAGACTGTCGTTTAGTCTTACCCATATACACACCCCCAAGTGTACTTATTATATCATAAAAGAAAATATTAAACAAATCACATTGTATTGGATTTTTGCATAAAAAGAAAACAAATTTTTAAGCGTTTTACACAAAATACATTTAAGATTATTTGTACACCTATCCTCTTACTCTTTTTATCAATGAAAAGGTCACAAAAGCCACTATATTCACTATTACAATGCTGGCACCTGTTGGAGTTCCATAAAGATATGAAACAGAAATTCCTAAAAAGAAGCATACAACCGATAACACAGCTGATGTAAATATTACTGATTTAAATGTTTTGCACAGTTGCATTGACGTAAGTGCCGGAAAAATTATAAGGCTTGAAATAAGCAAAGTACCCATAATACGCATACCCAAAACAACTGTTAGTGCTGTAAGGATAGCAATAATTATATTATAAAAATCTACTTTTGTTCCCGTTGCTCTTGCAAAACTTTCATCAAATGTAACAGCAAAAATTCTATGATAAAAAATAACAAACAGTGCAATAACTACTGTTGAAAGACAAACACTAAGTACAGCATCAAAATCAGAAGTAGCAACTATACTGCCAAAGAGATAATTACTTATATCTGTATTCATACCATTCTGCATTGTAGCTATCGTAACACCTATTGCCATTGAACTGCTTGATATAAGGGCTATGGCGGAATCACCGTTTATTTTGCTGTTTTCACTTAATCTTAAAAGCAGAAAAGCCGACACAACCACAACAGGAATAGCCACAGGCAGTGGAGCCCAGTTAAAAGCTGATGCAATAGCCAAAGCACCAAATCCAACGTGGGATAGTCCGTCACCAATCATAGAATACCTTTTCAAAACCAGACTTACACCTAACAGGGCAGCACATAAAGCCACAGGTATTCCCACAATTAATGCCCTGAGCATAAAAGTATATTCAAACATAGACAATATATCCATTACATAGCTCCCCCATTTTTATACTTATTTTCTTTACCATTTCCAATATGAAGGTGCTTAACTTGGTGTGTTTCACATTCATCACAATGACAGTTATGATATAAAAACCTGCTACCCAGTTCACTATGTTCGTACTCATCGGTAGTTCCAAAAAACATATCCCCATTTACACATAAATGTAAAATATGGCTAGCATAATTTACTGCACTTATTATATCGTGCGAAACCATTATTACAGTTATCTTGTCCTTTTCGTTAAGCTCTTTTATAATTTTATACATCTGAGCCATAGCAACAGGATCGAGACCTACCACAGGTTCATCAAGTAAAATCAGCTTGCCTGTTGCACATAATGCTCTTGCAAGCAAAACACGCTGTTGTTGTCCACCTGAAAGTTCACGATAACAACGTTTTTTAAGATTTGGAATACCAAGTTTTTCAAGATTTTCCATTGCAATTCTCTTATCCTCACGGCTGTAAAATCCTGCAAGTTTCTTTTTATTCAATCTACCTGAAAGTACTACTTCCCACACAGAAGCAGGAAAATCCTTTTGTGCACCAGTCTGCTGTGGCAAATATCCTATCTCTTTTTGCTTTAGTCCTTCACCAAACACAAATCTGCCATAACCGGGAGTATGCAAACCCAAAATTCCTTTCATAAGAGTACTTTTTCCCGAACCGTTTTCTCCCACAATACATAAATAATCTCCGGAATTAATTTTAAAGCTAAGCTCCTTAAAGACTATATTGCCATCATAGCTCATAGTAACATTATCACAATTCAAAACAGACATAAAGTCACCGTCCTTTCTATATGCAATAGCATATTTGCCATTAAATAATACCACTTTTATGGGTAAATAGTCAACTGTGCCATAAATCTGATATATAAACAGATAAAAATATATTTTTATAATATATATAAGTTAAATTGAAAAACTATTATTTTACTGCTATAATTACAATGTGTTTAAAATTCATATTGTTATAATAAATTAAAATGGATTTGGTAGGTGCTGTATGAATATTCTTGCTATTGGTGACGTTGTTGGAAAAATAGGTTGTAGTTTTTTAAGGGATAAACTCCCACAATTAAAGAAAGTAAAGGGAATTGATATTGTAATAGCAAACGGAGAGAATTCCGCTGATGGCAACGGAATTACCCCTGCTTCAGCAGATTTTCTGTTTACAAGTGGTGTTGATGTTATTACTACTGGAAATCACTCATTCAGACGTAAAGAATCCTATGAGCTTTATGACGAGTGTGAATATCTGATTCGTCCTGCTAACTTTCCCAGCGGTACTACACCCGGACGTGGTATGACAATTCTTGATATGGGAAGATGTCAGGTTGCTGTTATAAATCTGATGGGTACTGCATATTTGGAACCTCTGGATTGCCCGTTTAAAGAAGCTGACAAGCTGATTAAGCAGGCTCAGGAAGAAAATGCAAAAATTATAATTGTAGATTTTCACGCTGAAGCAACAGGTGAAAAACGTGCAATGGGATATTATCTTGATGGAAGGGTATCTGCTGTATTTGGCACACACACCCACGTTCAGACTGCCGATGCTACAATTCTGCCAAACGGTACAGGATATATTACAGATGCAGGAATGACAGGTACAATACATTCTGTTCTTGGAGTAAAACCTGAAATTATTATTAAAAAATTTACTGAAAAACTACCTCAAAGGTTTGAGCTTGCCACAGGCGACTGCAAAATGAACTGTGTGCTTATGGAAGTTGATGAGAAAAGCGGTAAAGCTATAAATATTGAAGCATTAGAAATACTCTGACTATTGAAAATATATAAGTATCTGTGCTATAATTGTTGTTAATTATAGTACGATTAAAAGTACGATTATTTTGACATAAAAATAAATTGAAAGGAAGTAATATTATGAACGGTATTATTTTCAAAAATGCAGTTATCTCTGCTGCAAACAGTATATTAAAAGCAAAACACGCTGTTGATGATTTGAATATATTCCCCGTACCAGATGGCGATACAGGCACAAATATGTCTATGACAATAAGTGCCGCTTCAAAAGTTCTTAATGATTCACCGGATAATCAAAATATTGGTGAGGTAAGTAAGGTTGTTGCATCAGCTATGCTGAGAGGTGCCAGAGGTAACTCAGGTGTTATACTTTCTCTCTTGTTCAGAGGCATAGCAAATGGACTTGAAGGAAAAGAAACAGCTACATCTGAAGATATGGCACAAGCACTTACACTTGGTGTAGAGGCAGCTTACGAGGCTGTGGCTAAACCCACTGAGGGTACAATACTTACCGTTGCACGTCTTTCAGCAGAAACTGCAAAGATATGTGCAGAAGATGGAAAAAACATCACAGAAACTTTTGAATCCGTTTGTGATTCTGCTGAAAAGGCTTTGCAAACCACTCCTGAGCTTTTGCCTGTTCTTAAAAGAGCCGGTGTAGTTGATGCAGGTGGAAAGGGGCTTTGTATTATATTCGACGGTATGCTTTCAGTTATTAAGGACGGTACTATTGTCGAAGCTGAAAAACTTTCTCCTGTTTTGGTTGGCGGAGATAATGACTATTTCGCAAATGCAGTTGCAGAGTTCGATGATGATATAAGATTTACTTACTGTACCGAATTTATAGTAGAAAAAGACCGTGATAGTAAAATAAAGATTAAACACCTTCGCAACGCTCTTGAAAAAATAGGTGATTGTGTTGTAGTTGTTGATGATGACGAAATCATAAAAGTTCACGTTCACACTGACAAACCAGGTGTTGCACTGCAAAATGGTCTTGATTATGGTCAACTTATTACCGTTAAGGTAGAAAATATGAAAGAACAACACCGCCTGGCTGAAGAAGCTGTAAACAAGGAAAAAGAAAAAGAGGCTGAAGAGCATCAAAATGAGCTTAATTCTGAATTTGTATTTGCCGAACCTTTGGAAGAAGTTGGTTTTGTAGCTATTGCCACAGGTGAAGGTATAAGCACTATGTTTAAAGACCTTGGCTGTAACAATATCGTAAACGGCGGACAAAGTATGAATCCAAGCACAGAAAACATTCAGAAAGCCGTTTTAGCGACAGGTGCAAAAAATGTTTTTGTATTACCGAATAATAAAAATATCATTATGTCAGCACAACAGGTTGTTCAGATTGTTGAAGACAGAAATGTTATTATTCTTCCTACAAAAACAATCCCTCAAGGTATGAGTGCAATGCTTTCATTCGATCCTGAGCTTACAGTTGAAGGCAATACAGAAATAATGACTTCTGCCGCTGCCGATGTAGCAACAGGGCATGTAACCTTTGCCGCAAGAAATTCTGAGTTTGGTTCAACAAAAATCAAAGAAAACGAAATTATCGCTCTTGAAAACGGTAAACTGGTATTCACCGAAAAAACACCTGAAAAAGCTGTATTAAAACTTGTTAAAAATATGGTTACAAAAGAAACTGCATTTATAACTGTAATTTACGGTGAGGACACACCCGAAGTACAGGCAGATATTATAAAAGCACAGCTTCGTGCTAAATATCCAAACATAGATATAACAATAGTAAACGGCGGTCAGCCTATCTATTACTATATTGTTTCTGTGGAATAATAATTTGGCTCTTTAATTATTTACCCCAACATTTGCGATAGAACCTAAAAATTACTACCACAAAAAGCAACCCGAACCTTAAAAAAGGTTCGGGTTTTCTGTTTACAAAAATAAGTATAAATCATTATACTAATCTTCATTTAAACCGTAGATAAATTTGCTGTTCAATAGCTATATTAGTAACATTAAAGATTGTATATTAAATTTATTTACGTATCTTTTTGTTCATTTGCAATTTTTTATCAATAGCATAGTCACGCTTTCTACCACAGTTAGAACAATATCCGTCAACTGAATTAAATGAACCACCACACCACTGGCATTTAAGAGAGATTATCCAGTCGTGTTGCTTCTTTCCAAACGGAGTTCCTGCAAAAGCACCATTACCAATGCTTTTAACACTCTTTGGTATATATACATCACTAAGATTATTACAGCTAGCAAATGCACCGCTCTTTATCGCAGACACTCCACTTGAAATATGTACACTCTTCAGTGCATAGCAACCACAAAAAGCATATTGTCCTATATCTGTAACACTATTTGCCATACGCACACTTTGCAAACTGCTACAACCACGGAAAGCACCATCACCTACAAATGTAACGCTATTTGGAATATCTAAATCTACCAAACCACTACAACTGCTGAAAGCACTTTCTCCAATACTTGTAACACCTGTTGGGATTTGTACATTTTTCAGGCTACTACAATTACTAAATGTTCTTTCACCAATATGTGTAACACCCACCGGAATCTGCAAATTAGCAAGACGGCTACAACCACAAAAAGCATAATCACCAATACTAGTAATAGTATCAGGCAGATGGATGGCTTTCAAAGAACAACAACCACGGAAAGCACTTTCTCCAATTCTAGTTACACTTGGAGGTATCTGCACTGTTGTAAGGGCAGTACAACCACGAAAAGCACCATCACCAATCTTAGTTACACTCTTAGGAATTGTGATAGATGCAAGGCTTTGACACTCACTAAAAGTTTCATCATCAATCATCTTAAGGCTGTTAGGCAATGCAATCTCTTTAAGATATCTGTTACCTCTGAATGCCTCACGCTCGATAACTTTAACACCACCGGGAACAATAACAGTATCAGCTCGTCCGGTATATTTAATCAAAACACCGTGCTTAATGTCAATATACTTCCATACTTGAAGATATTTATACAAATTCTGTACATCTTTGTCGCTATTATCAACTTCAAGAATCTTCTTTACCGCATTTTCAGCTGCTATAAAATCGAAATTCTTCAGATACATAGCAAGCATAGATTTCCAGCGTTCAACATCTTCCCTATTTTTTACAATATGTGCATTAGACGCTTCAATAATTTCTCTCATTCTATCTATTGAATATTTGGTTCCGCAATTTTCGCAAAGACCAAACTGACCGCCTGCCTGCACAATAATTTTGCTTCCACAAATATCACAAAGCAATTTAGAATCAGACATCAAAATTCCTCCCATATACTTAAACTCTTGTTATAATTATACCTTTAAGAAATTCTTTTGTCAAATAAAACATAAAAATATAATTTTAATTAAATACTTTTATTATTATTGCTAAATACAGTAATCATATAAAACAACAAAAATCAACATTAATTCACTAAAACTCACTGCAAAAAAATATAATATTATTATCTATGGTAAATTTTGTCACAAAATTAATATTATACTCTAAGAATATACTTTACAGATTGTTATATAAATTGAAGCTAAATTTTGCATATCTGTAATATTTTTAATATTCAACTTCCATTGCACACTTAATATCGTTCCAACTCCATCCAAGTCTTTGAAGGGCGGCAATAGCTCTTTTTTTTACTTTTTCATCATCAGCATAATCAGAATACTTTTTATCAAGAACAGCTCTTATCTCCTTATAAGAATCAAATTCAAGTTCCTCCTTGATAATTTCAATAGTTTCAGGAGAAATACCCTTTTCACGCAATTTATACTGTATAGCTTTTGGTGACATATGTTTTTTGCGAAGTAACTCGTTGGCATATTTACGAGCAAAATTTTCATCATCTATAAGCCCAAGTTCTTCCATATGCTGTACTACCTGCTGAGTAGCATCCTCTGAGCAAGTACGCTTTATTTTTTCTGTAAGCTCTTTTTTAGAATGATCACGATAAGTAATTAAATTTAATGCCCGTTCTTTAGCTCTATGTGCATCTGATTTTTGTATAAGACTGTATAATTCCTCATCAGTAATCTCAACACCTGCTTTTATTCGGTTTTCAAGCAAGGTCATTGTATCTAGGTTCATTGCAAATTCACCATCTATATAGACAGCACTCATAGATTTTTTACGTGGTTCAACTGCCGTTATAAGCATATATTAATCCTCAACCATAATATCAATGTCTTTTGTGTCAACAGCAGGCTGAATATTATCCATTATCTTATCTTCAATAATCTTTTCTTTTCTCTCTGATACTTTCTCATTCTTGCTGTCAGACTTTTTAGTACGAGCATTTTCACGTTCTTCTGCAATAGCCTGCAAAACCTTTTGCTCTACTTCATCTGCAAGTTCCTTATTTTCCTGAAGAAGATTCTTTATATTATCTCTGCCCTGTCCCAGTCTTTCCTCGCCATATGAAAACCATGCACCACTTTTATGTATAATATCTCTATCCACTGCAAGGTCAAGTAACTCGCCTGTTCTTGAAATACCCTTACCATACATAATATCAAAGTGAGCCTCTTTAAAAGGAGGTGCAATCTTATTTTTTACAACCTTAGCTCTTGTTCTTGCACCTATCATTTCAGTACCATTCTTAAGAGTTTCTTCACGTCTTACTTCTATACGAACAGATGAATAATATTTTAAAGCTCTACCACCCGGAGTAACTTCAGGGTTACCATAAACTATTCCTACTTTTTCTCTCAACTGGTTAATGAATATTGCCACACAGTTGGATTTTGAAATAGCACCTGCAAGTTTTCTCAATGCCTGTGACATCAGACGTGCCTGCAAACCTACATGGGAGTCACCCATATCGCCGTCAATTTCTGCTTTTGGAACAAGAGCTGCAACAGAGTCAATTACTATTACGTCAATAGCACCTGAACGTATCAATGCTTCTGCAATCTCCAAAGCCTGTTCACCTGTGTCTGGCTGAGAAACCAATAGGGAATCCACATCTACACCCAAAGCCTCTGCATATACAGGGTCAAGAGCGTGTTCAACATCTATAAATGCTACATTACCACCACATTTTTGTCCTTCTGCAATACAATGCAGTGAAAGTGTTGTTTTACCAGATGATTCAGGTCCATAAATTTCAATAATTCTACCCCTTGGCAAACCACCTATTCCCAACGCAATATCAAGTGTCAGCGAACCGGTAGGAACAAAACCAACATTCATAGCCTGATTTTGTCCCAGTCGCATTACTGCACCTTTACCAAACTGCTTTTCAATTTGTCCGATAGCAGTTTCAAGTGCCTTTGCTTTTTCCTCAGCAGTTTGATTGCTTTTTATCTTTAAATCTTTGGATTTTGTATCTTTAGCCATAATACCCTCCTGAACGAAAGTTTGTTTTGTTTGATATAATTATAACCTACACATAGAGAAAATGCAACTACAAAATATTGCAAAACGCTTATGTGTCCGATTTATTGGACACATAAGCGTTTCTAGTTCATTTTTCAAACCGCCTCTAATATTATCGGCATTTTATTCCTCTGATACCTCGCTTAATATTCTGAATATCATAGGATTCAATTATATTATCGAAACCTTGTTTTAACATAATTTCTTTTACTGTATCAAACTGATTTTCTCCTAGTTCAAAAACCATCACACCACCTTTTTTCAGACATCTACTCCAATCAGATATAATTTTTTTATAAAAATCATATCCATCAATTCCGCCATCTAATGCTAGTATAGGTTCAAATTGCACTTCTTTTTGCAAAGTTTTTATTTCGTCAGTTATTATATACGGAGGATTTGAGATAATTACATCAAATTCATCTTCTGAAAATTTGAAATCATCATTAAACACATCTCCATATACTGCACTGACATTATTACAACTGTTATGCTGAATATTTTTTATCAGATATTGCATAGCCTGTTCAGAAATCTCTAGTGCTGTAACAGTAGAATTATCTACATATTTTCCCAGTGCTATACTTATCGCCCCACTACCTGCACACAGATCAAGAATAGCAGGATTTTCAAAGCCTTGTTCTTTTATACTATAAAGGCAAAGTTCTACAACTACCGAAGTATCTTCACGAGGAATCAGAACACCATCGCCTACAAAAAATTCAAGGTTCATAAACTCCCATTTTCCAACTATATACTGCAAAGGATATCCTGAGGCACGTTTTTCTGCCATTTTAACTATTTTGTCACTATCTTTTTGTGGTGCTTCTCTATCACCTTCCATTATAAGATTATGTCGGTTCATATCAAATACCGACTCAAACAGGCACAAAGTATCAAAGGCAGGAGAGTCAATTCCTGCCTTTTTCAATAAGTCCAATATGTACCTGTACAACATATTATACGTCATACATATTACTTCTTTCTGTATTAATGCTTTTATTTTTTAACAGGACAATTAAGAATATCCTCACCATTTTCAGGAATAACTGCCTTCATTGCTTTAATAGCAACCTCAATCATATGCTCGTCAGGCTCTTTTGTGGTAATTCTCTGTGCCCACAAACCCGGTGCGGCAATAATTCGTGTAAATTTATTGTCATATCTTCCGCAGATTTTTATAAGCTCATATCCAATACCACAAGTTACGGGAAGAAGAAGGAGCTTAACTACCGTTCTCAATACAGGATTTGTTATAGGAATAAATAAACCAATTATTATTCCTACTAATAACATAATTACAAGAAAACTTGTTCCACATCTAGGATGAAAGCGTGTGTGCTTTTTTACATTTTCAACTGTAAGTTCTTCATCGCTTTCATAACAGAAAATTGTTTTATGCTCTGCACCGTGATATTGAAAAACACGCTTCATATCTTGCATTTGTGAACAAAGGACTACATACAACAAGAAAAGAGCTATTCTTATTACACCTTCGAACAATGATCTGAAAAATCTGTCACCAATCAAACTTTCACTTCCGCCTAATGAACCAGAAATCAGATTATAAAGCCAACTTGGAACCATAAAGAACAATAAGATTGCAATAGCTACGCCAACTACCATTGACAAAGCCATAAGCACCTTTACAAATTTTTCTCCCATTTTTTCATCAAGCCATTTTTCAAACTTTGATGGCTCCTCCTGCTCATCCTCGGGTATACTTTCAATAGCCTTGTCAGCAGAAATCATAAGTGCTTTATAACTTAATCTCATTGAATCTATCATACCTACAACACCTCTGATAAGAGGCAATCTTAAAAACTTAAATTTAGAACCCAACCCCTGAAAATTTAACTCTTCAGTATATATTTCGTCTTTACCCGTACGTACAGCCACCATTGTTTTTTGGGGACCACGCATCATTATACCTTCAATAAGTGCTGAGCCACCTATGGAAGTTATCTTTTTTATGTGTTCTTTTCTAGATTCGCCCATTATTTTTCTCCTTTGCCTTGTTCATCTGTTCCCTTATAAACAGGGAAAGTAAGTGTTACTGTTGTGCCTATATTTTCAGTGCTTTCTATATCAATTTCACCATTATGCAGATGCATAATTTCATCAGCAACAGCAAGTCCTATTCCTGAACCTCTCTGGGTCTGATTTGCTTTGTAGAATTTATCCTTAATCCTTGGCAAATGTTCAGCAGGTATACCACAACCGTTGTCGCTTATTGCTATGGTTATGGTATCTTCATTATGCTTAACTTCAATACCGATAACACCGCTTTCAGGTGTATACTTAAGTGCATTGTCAATTATATTTATAAACACCTGTCGTAAACGATTTTTGTCACCCTGTACAGGAGGGACATACTCCGGTTCATCATAAATCAAATGCTTACCTTCATTTAAAGCACGCTCACGAAGCATATAAATAGCCTCATCAAGTTCTGCAAGCAAATCAATTCGCTCCATATTGATAACCATTCTGCCACTTTGAATTCTTGAAAAATCCAATAACTCTTCAACGATACCTGTAAGACGTTCTGATTCATTTACAATAACTGTCATACCCTTTTCCATAGTTCTGAAATCGGGGGTATCGCCCATACGCATTGTTTCAGCCCAACCCTTAATTGCAGTAAGAGGAGTTCTGAGTTCGTGTGATACTGATGAAATAAAGTCATTCTTTAGTTTTTCAGCTACACCCAGTTCTTGTGCCATATAGTTTATGGAATCACACAACTCACCTATTTCATCATTATTTCGTTTTTCAAGCCTTGCTTCAAAATGTCCTTCTGCAATCTTCTTGGAAACTTCATTAATTTCTTGAATAGGATTAACGATTGAACGTACAAAATAAGCACCGGACAGCATAACAAAAAACAGGATAAATAATCCCACAACAATCATAAGCATAACCATAACAAAAATTTGTCTGTTTGCCGGTTCCAGTGATACACAATATCTTACCGCACCAAGTCTGTTTCCATTGTTGTCATTAATAATTCTCGTTACAGCCATTATGGATTCTCCATTCTGTTTTCCTATCCAGAAACCATAACCGTCACTATCAGTTTGGGCATTGTTATAATCGGGCATATCAAGAGATTTTTCAGGAGAAAATCCTGTGGAGGTAATTGTTATATTACCAACAGGATCGAGAATCATCATCTCCATACTTTCCTTGTCAGCAAAATTTTCAACATAACTTCGGGAATTCTTATCAAATTCCTTATAATTCTCTGAAGTATAATTTCCAAAAACATTACTTAATTCATCTACTCTTCCATTGAGAGTCTGATGTATTCCATTGTAATAATAGTTTTGCAAAACAAGGGATAAAACAACAATCAGTACAACCACTACAACCAAAATTACCCCGAATGTATTCATAAGCCATCGTGTTGTTATACCTTTCTTCATCTTATCCCTCCATAACATAGATTAATTTATCTACAAGAAATATAAAATTATTTTAGGAATTATGCCTCCCATTTATATCCAAGTCCCCATACTGTAACTATGTATTTGGGATTTGAAGGCTCGTCCTCTATTTTCATTCTCAAACGCCTTATATTAACATCAACAATTTTATCCTCACCAACATAGGAATCACCCCATACGTGAGTAAGAATATTGAGTCTATCCAGTGCAACACCGGGATTTGAAAAGAAATATTCCATAATCTGAAATTCAACCTGCGTAAGATCAATCATTTTTCCGTTTTTCAGCAATGCACGGTTACGCAGATTCAGTACAAAAACTCCTGACTTCAACTCTTCTTTAAAGTTGTTCTCTTTACTCTGCTGTGCCAATACAACTCGTCTGTGGAGTGCATCTACCCTTGCAGTAAGCTCAGAAGGAGAAAAAGGTTTTGTCACATAATCATCAGCACCCAGCATAAGTCCTGTTACCTTATCCATTTCCTGGGTTTTCGCTGTAAGCATTATAATTCCAATACCACCATTACGCTTTCTTAATTCTTTACAAACCTGAAAACCGTCTATACCCGGCATCATAACATCAAGCAATGCAACATCAATATCTCCATTATTTTCCTCATACTTCTGCAAAGCCATTTCTCCGCAATCGGCTTCGATAACATCGTAACCGGCTCTTACAAGATTTATAACTACAAAATCTCTTATAGCCGCTTCATCCTCACACACTAATATTTTCTTCATTACGCTATCTCCTTAATGCAATCACTGTATCAATTTAAAATTAATGCTAACTTGTTCTGTGGATAAATTAAGATCACTGTTGTTACTTTTACCCAATTTACAAGTATACACCAAGCCATTTTCCTGCTCTAATACATTATATCCCTCAGCTAATCTCTCATTTTTTTCATTCTCCCAAACCTTTTCAGAAAAAACCTTGATTATAAGCAAAGAATCGCTATTTATTTCCATAATCTGTTCCTCTGTACTATCTTCTGTTGAAAGCTCAGTTGATTTTTCATCCTTATTTTCAATGTCAGGCACAGTGGGACTTTCAGAGCTGATATTCGTAGAATTTTCCGTTGGCACCTCCAGATTGCTTTTGCTGTCTGAAATCTCATAAAATGTTGTCGTTCGTGTAGTATTGTCATTTACAACAGCTATTTTTTCATACCACTCTTCCGGTAAAACAAAATAATATCCGTCAGAATAACTTGCCACTGTTTGTTCCGTTTCTATATAACTGTTATCCTCCAGATTGATTTTATACCATCTGTTAATTGGACAAGATGTATTTTCGTATCCACTAATAATCGGTGTATAAGGTGATGGTATTTCAACAATTCCATCACCGTCAATATCCTTACTCAGTGTTGCAGTGTTTCGTAATGTGATATTCTCACGTTTTTCATCTTCATCTGATATATATAAAGGGGCTGCTAAACTTTTGGTTTTATCTGAATAATAAAGAACCTCTGTAAGTTGTTCGTTTTGATTGGTTGTATAACCATCAATAAACAAACCTTTTACATTTTTGCTAACATTTCCCTGCAAAACCTGTGAATAACTTATAATCTTTGATGTAATGGGAATTTCTGATACCTTAGAAAACTTACCATTAATACAACTGCTATACAAACGTGCTGATGTATTTGTTTTTGACAATTTCTCATCTACAAAACTGGTAAGAACCACTAAATCATTAACTTGATCATTAGTTATATCCATAAGAATCATATCAGTATATGTTGTATCACCGTTAACCTCCACCTGATCAATAACATCATTATTATAGTTATATAAAGTAATCTGATTACTCTCTGTTAGATATGATGACCAACCTACAATAACTTCATCATATCCATCATTGTCAACATCGCCAAAACAAACTCTGTCAACCTCCGAATTGGCATTAGTAAATGACTTGATAGCTTCCCATTTTCCACCTACATCTCTCATAAAAATAATATTTACAGATGCATTGTCCTTACCTGTTTTATAGAAAGCTATCGCTTCTTCTCCTTCATTACCACCTATATCATACATAATTATAGCAGAACGGTAGTCACCTGACTGAGGATACTTCAGCTTATAGTCACCTTTTGTGGTAGTTTCAAGCACATTTTGAATTTCTGCCTTTACACCAGTAGCTTTTGGAGGCTGCAATAGGTCATTATCAGAAATTCCTGCAAAGGAACAGCCGTGAAGTGTTGCAGTAAATGTTGCTGCCAGCACAACTGCTGTAAATTTATTTTTAATCTTCATTTAGCCACTCCTTTTCATAAAATAACACTATTTATAAATTTCTTTTTTGAAGGGTAAAAATCATTTGTACACAGCTATACAATATTTTATGGGAATACCCTCAGCAGAAAACATCTTTTCGTGTTCAGTTTCAACATTATATTTTACATCACTGTTGTGAAGGTCACGAGTTATGTATGTAATCTCAAATCCGCTTTCAGCAAAATACTCCAAACTTTCTTCAAATAAACCATCATCATCGGTTTTAAAGTGGATTTCTCCATCTTTTTTAAGAAAGGTTTTATAATGATTAAGCTGACGAATATGAGTTAATCTTCTCTTTTTATGCTTTTCTCTTCCCCAAGGATTACAAAAATTAATATAAATTCTTTCAATAACATCTTCGGGAGAAAATATATCTTCAATAAGCTCTACATTATGTGCCGTAAGCAAAATATTTTCAACAGGCTTTTCGCCGAATATTTTTACTATATTACGTCTACCTACACCCAACATATCACTTTTAATATCAACACCTATATAGTTTATTTCGGGGTGATCATACGCAATTTGTCCGATAAACGAACCCTTTCCACAGCCTAACTCCAAATGGAGAGGCTTTATTTCTTTAAAGGCTTCTGCCCATTTTCCTTTATTTTCCCTTGGGCTATCCACAAAAAAGTCACAAGCAGCCAACTCGGGGCGAGCCCATGGCTTTCTTCTCATTCTCATAATTAATTCTCCATTTTCAAATATTCTATCAAAACAGCAGACACTAATCCGCTTATTTTTTCCGGTACATCCGGCAATACAACAAGTTTTTTATTATCAAATTCAAGTAAATATCCTATGCTGTTTTCAGCATTTATTTTTCTTGACTTTACTTCTTGTTTAGCAAGACCACAGGACAAAACAGACATTAAGCCTGCTTTGTCACTGCGGGAAATATCTCCCACTATAAACAATACGTTATATTCAGCAAGACAGCTGTTAATATTTTCTCCCAGATTTACTGCAGATACAGATGCCGCCACACGGTTAATACGTACTCCAAGTGGTTCTGTACATCCTCTCAATGCTGTTTCGCAATATCCTGTTTTATGTGCTGTATAATAAATCAACGCACTGTTCATAGCTCTACCTCTTATACTTTAATTTTCTGTTACGCTTTCAGTAGCAGGTTGATTAACTGTAATTTTACAAGAAACTGTAAGGCTATCTATTTTAGCTGAAACTGTACAGCTACCATATCCCTTTATAGTTACAACACCTGTATTAGAAACCGTTGCAATACGATTATCTGATGTTGACCAAGTAACATTGTTTGAATGATTAGATGGTTCAACAACTGCATTCAAATTAAATACCTCTCCTAACTTATCAGTTGAATAAGTTGAAGGTGATATTGTAAGTTTTGTAGCCAAAATATCATTTACAATTATGTTACATACAGTTTTATTTCCATTTGAACTTTCAGCAGTTATTGTACACTCACCAGGAGATTTAGCTCTAACTGTACCGTCTGAGGAAATAGTAGCAACATTACCGTTGCTTGACTCCAACTTAAGCGACTTATCTGTTGTGTTGTCAGGAGTCCAGTAAACTTTAAGTGTTTCGGTATCTCCCACATTCATAACAAGTGTGCTGTAATCAAACAAAATACTTTCATTGACAATTACAGGTGGATCTGTTGGTTCAGCCGGCTCTGTGGTAGCTTCTCCAGTTGCACCCGAAGCATCTTCCGTTGCCTCCTCAAGATATTCATCGTGAAGAGTAAACATTCTTTCCTTACCCTTCAGATTACCTTCACCATCATACCAATCAATGTCGCCTGCTTTACTTGCAGTTTTAAATGTAGTTACCTTTGGCTTTGTTCCGCCATTGTTGTTATAATAAACATCAGGCCACAGAGGATCAGGGTTAGCTTTAGCTTTTGAAGTGTCTACCTTCATATTTTCACCCGCCCTGGTCTTTCTTGCCACAACAACTGTTCTGAAATCACTATATTCATACGAACAAGTTGAAAGTGTCAACAGCTGATCATCTTCATTGCAAGTAACACCTGTATCAACCAGTGAACGCTCTCTTACAAGATAAACATAATTCATAAACTCAGCGTCACTTTGGAAACTACCAACAAGATAATCGAAAAATTCACCATGCTGATCAAGAGTGTTTGTTTTAAATATAGATATAATCTTATAGGTTTCATCACCATCAGGTGTATCAAAATTAATCACAGGATGTTCTTTATAATAATCTAAATCAATAGAATACTTTCCGTAATTCATAAGATTCTGGAACATACTGCCGTCATTCATATGATGACCGTGAAGGATAATATTTTTTGAGTCTACACCCTTATCACTTCTAAAATCTGCAAAAATACTACCATAACCGCTATAATTTTTATAAATATCTTTATAAAGATAATATTGATAGTCAAGGGTATCTCCCTTGTACTGTAAAACAGGGTAATCTATATTTGTATCATCTATGGATACCCAAGCAATAACATCACGGTTTATTTCCTTAAGTTCGTCCCAATTTTTAGATTTTTTAACTTGACGAACAACTTTATTTCCTTGAGGGTCGGTTGTAATTTCTGTGCTTATTTCCACATCGTCTGATTTTACAAGTTGTCTTATTTCATCATACTTCATATTATTGATAAATGGATCAATAACCAGAACTTTTACAAGTATAGAAGCTGTAACAACAAATACGATTATAGCAAGATCAAGAACTATCTTTCTTACCTTTTCTTTGCTACTGTCAGCTTTAAGAGGAATAAATCTGTCTTTAAAGAAGCCAGCCTTCTTTTCCTCAGAAATTTCTTTTTTGGGAACATCATCAATAACAGTAATAACATCTTCATCTATTTCTGTTATTGATTTGTCATTTACCGTTTCTTCATAATTTTCATTAATTTTAGAATCCTTCGGCATTTCAAGCTCATTTTCTTTAATAGAATTTTTAATTACCTCTTCGATTTCATCTACTTCTTTATCATCATAGTTTTCTTTGATATTTTCATCAATCTCAGAGCTATTGTCAAAATAGGAATTGCTGTCAGCGTATTTATCACTAACGCTATCAACTTCGTCAATATTATTTTTATTTT
>JAXJUM010000007.1:0-122064 GCA_036309045.1 Acutalibacteraceae bacterium | reverse complement strand
GAACTACCGGGCCAATTTTGGTGGGAACAACAGGGCTCGAACCTGTGACCCTCTGCTTGTAAGGCAGATGCTCTCCCAGCTGAGCTATGCTCCCACAACTGGAAATTTTCGCTTGAGTATTGTTCGTGTTCCTCATCAGCGACGTGTTATATTTTACACTATTTATTTGATTTTGTCAAGTGTTTTTTTAAATAAATTTTAAAAACCAACTAATCAACTATGTAAAAATAACATCTTAAACACTCTTTAAAGAGTGTTGGAGGCGACACCCAGATTTGAACTGGGGAATCAGAGTTTTGCAGACTCGTGCCTTACCACTTGGCTATGTCGCCATAAAAACAGTACTCTATGAGTACTGTGGAGCGGATGACGAGGCTCGAACTCGCTACCTCCACCTTGGCAAGGTGGCGCTCTACCAGATGAGCTACATCCGCATATATGGTGCCTTCGGACGGAATCGAACCATCGACACGAGGATTTTCAGTCCTCTGCTCTACCGACTGAGCTACAAAGGCAAAATTGGCGACCCGGAACGGGTTCGAACCGTCGACCTCTAGCGTGACAGGCTAGCGTTCTAACCAACTGAACTACCGGGCCAATTTTGGTGGGAACAACAGGGCTCGAACCTGTGACCCTCTGCTTGTAAGGCAGATGCTCTCCCAGCTGAGCTATGCTCCCACAACCGGAAAATTTCGCTTGAGTTGCTTGTTTCTTTCGTGTCCTCTCAGCGACAGGTATTATAATACACCATTCCGGTTTAAAAGTCAACACTTTTTTGAAATTTTTTTATATTTTTTATAAACACTACTTAAAGCCCCATTACTAAGCCATTTTAGCTCTTTCTCTCAGCTATAAATTGTTCAATTTCCTTTTCAGTAAAGGTATATTTTTTGTTGCAGTAGTGGCATACAGCCTCCACTATACCATTAGAATTTATCATATCTCTAAGTTGATCATCAGACAACGTTGCAAAACTCTGCTCCACTCTCTGTCTGCTACAAGTACAATAATAATGTACTGGCATTTCGTCCAGAACTTCTACTTCGAAGCCTTCAAGAGCAATTTTACACATTTCAACAGGAGCAATACCCTTAGCAAGCATAGTAGTAACAGGCTCCAATTTTTTTATATTACTTTCCAGTTTATCGGCAGTTACCATTGTAGCACCCGGCAAAAGCTGAATAAGCATACCGCCTGCTAGCATAACACCACCATCATTTTTATCCAGAAGAACCCCCAAAGCACAAACTGTGGGAATTTGTTCGCTGTTTGCATAGTATGAAGTAATATCCTCGGCAATTTCACCGCTCACAAGTTCAACAACACCATTATATGGTTCACCTGTACCGTAATCACGCACAACATAAAGATAACCATCTTTACCTACTGCTTTGCCTACATTTAATTTTCCATTCTCATAATGTTCTGTTTTACATCCGGAATTTTCAACAAATCCACGCACATTGCCCTGACTTGTTGCGGAAGCAACTACAACTCCCAGAGGCCCATTACCCTTTACTTTAAGAGTAAGTGCTGCACGTTGTTGCTTAAGCTGTGCTCCCATAAGTGACGCACCTGTAAGAAGTCTGCCTAAAGCGGCAGTGGCAACAGGTGAAGTTTTATGAGTCTGTTGTGCCGTAGCCACAATATTTGTACTTACTATGGCACTTGCCATAATACTTCCGTCACTCGTTATACATCTTATAATTTTATCTTTATACATATTACAGCCTTTCCTTGATAAATAACTGATTATAACCAATGCTATAAAAACAATCAGTAATCAATAATATGATTTAATTATCAAATCTATTCCATTAATTATTATAATTTTTCTGCTATATAAACATTTCTTTGAGAATTATCTGTGGGAGTTTTAAATGACATTTCACCAAACACATCCAGCAACTTAAAACCTGCATTATCAAGCATTGAACATATTTCTTCGTGAGTATAAGCACGTTCCTTAAAACTCTCACTATATCGTCTATACATACCATTCATATTTTCAAAGAAATCCAGTGATATATTTACAGTTTTATTATCCTTACAAAGAGTATTTTGCCAGACACAGTAAACATTTTTTGTATCATATACAAAAGTATTATTAGCAAGAATCTCTTTGTGTTTATACACTGTATTGACATCAAAAATAAACAAACCTTTTGGATTCATAAAAAATGAAACTTTTGAAAAAGCCTTTTGTACATCTTCAATATTCGTAACGTGATTAATACTATCAAGGGTACATATACAAGTATCTATGGTACCATAAAGGTCTATATTCTGCATTTTCTGGCACAAAAACAGCATACCGCTTATATCATTGTCTATTGCCTTTTCCTGAGCCACAGACAACATTTCAGAAGATGAGTCAATGCCATAAATATCAACACCCATCTTTTTTAAAAGAACTGTAAGACTTCCTGTACCGCAAGCAAGGTCAAGTGTAATTCCCATATCGTGATTATATTTTTCAGCCAATGCAAGAATATACTCTGCACTTGCCTTATAGTTTACATTATTCGTCAAACCATCATAAAAATCTGCAAAATAAGAATAGCTAAGCATTTTTACTTATCCTCGCTGTTATTATCTGATTCTTCCGCAGAAAGTTTTTCATCAATTCTGTCAAACACCAGTTTGTAACCGTCACAACCGTATATAAGTGAACGATTAACACGACTGATTGTAGCCGTGCTGGCACCTGTTTCTTCCACAATAGCACTGTAAACCTTTTTCTGTGTTAACATTCTTGCTACTACCAAACGCTGGGACATTGCCTTTAATTCAGGCACCGTACAAAGGTCCTCAAAAAAGTTATAACATTCCTCAGGAGTTTTTAGTTGTAATATAGCTTCAAATAACAAATCTGTATTTTTATCTTTAATTTTAGAATTCATTATTTTTTCTCCTTATAAAATAAACTGCAAAGATATTTCTTCACAGCTTAAATTTTATCACAATATTTTAAATTAGTAAAGTGCTTTATCGCAACACAGTATTAAATTGTAAAAATACAACAAATACAGGTACATAGCTTTGTACCCAATACAAAATAAATATGAATATTATTCAAATCATATAAAACAAAAGCGAAACAACGCACTCCTGTTATAAAAACAAAAGTGCGTTGTTTCTTGGCGCGGAAGAAGGGATTTGAACCCTTGCGCCGGTCACCCGACCTACTCCCTTAGCAGGGGAGCCTCTTCACCACTTGAGTACTTCCGCATATGGTGAAATCTTTAATAATAATATAGAAAAAATCTGGCGGAGAGGAAGGGATTCGAACCCTTGGTCCCTTGCGAGATCACTAGTTTTCAAGACTAGCTCCTTAAACCACTCGGACACCTCTCCGTACAACGTTTGTTATTATATCATCACTTTTTCTATTTGTCAACACTATTTCTAAATTTTTTTAAAAAAGATTTATCAAAAGCATTTTACGAATTTAAAACATCTTTTTCAATTATCTTTCTCTAATATTATTACATACAATTTACATTCAGTCGCTCCACAGATAATTAAAAGTCAAAAGATTGCATATTATATCGCAAAATGCTATAATAAAAAATAATTGAGCAAATACAGAGGTGAAAAATTTTGCTGAAAGAAAATGAAGAGCTTCAGCCCCTTGGCGAAGGCATAAACGTAATTGTGAGTAATGAACATCACTTTTTTACAGACACAATATTATTAGCAGACTTTTCAAAACCTTTAAAGCGTGAAATAGCTGTTGACCTTGGCACAGGCTGCGGTACTATACCTCTGCTGTGGAATAGAGAAAATCCACCTAAACACACGTATGCTGTTGAAATTCAGCAAAACGGTGCGGATATGGCACAACGCTCTGTTGAGCTTAATAACTTTCAAGACAAAATTACAGTTATAAATGAAGATTTGCGTAATCTTAAAGGCAAACTAACCTTTGGAAGTTTTGATGTAGTGGTGTGCAATCCTCCGTACAAACCCATTGGTACAGGGATAGTCAGCCAGGGTGTATCACATTCTATTATACGTCACGAAAGCAGTTGTACAATAGAAGATGTGGTAAAAACAGCGTCGGGATTGTTAAGATTTGGTGGAAGATTCTGTCTTTGTCTACGTCCTGAAAGACTTACAGATGTTATAACAGCTATGCGTAACAATTTGTTAGAACCTAAAAAATTGAGAATGGTACAACAGCGTAAAAATAAGGCACCTAAACTTTTCCTGATTGAAGGACGACGTGGAGGAAAGCCGGGTGGACTAAATGTTCTGCCTGCACTATTTATAGAAGATGACGAAGGTAATTTTTCAGAAGAAATGATGAACATTTATGGTACATTTAAGGAGTTGAAATAATGGCAGGTATTTTATATGTTGTAGGTACACCTATCGGTAACTTGGGTGATATTTCTCCAAGAGCATTAGAAACTCTTGAAAATGTCGATTTCATAGCCGCAGAAGATACACGTGTAACTCTTAAACTCCTCAATCATTTTGGAATTAAAAAACCTCTAATTAGTTATTTTGAGCATAATAAGCGTGAACGTGGAGAAATAATATGCCAACGGATATTAAACGGTGAAAATTGTGCTATCGTTACAGACGCAGGTATGCCTTGTATATCAGATCCGGGCGAAATGCTTATAAGTCAGTGTATCGAATATGGAATAACTACATGTGCAATACCTGGTCCAAGTGCAGTTGTATCAGCACTTGCTTTGTCTGGTTTACCTACGGGTAGATTTACTTTTGAGGGATTTCTGAGTGTCAATAAAAGAAGCAGACGAGATCATCTTGAAGAAGTTAAAAATGAAAAAAGAACAATGATTTTCTACGAAGCTCCCCACAAACTCAATGCTACCCTCAAAGATATGCTTAATACCTTTGGCAACAGAAAAATAGCCATTGTAAGAGAACTTACAAAGATACACGAAGAAGTAATATCCACTACCCTTGAAAAGGCTGTTGCCGATTATGCAGACTCTCCTTTAAAAGGTGAAATTGTGCTTATTGTGGACGGAGCAAAAGAGGTTAAAACATCTGAAGAATACACCCCTGAAGATGCTGTGAAAATGGCTTTAATTTTAGCGGAAGAAGAAAATATTTCTACTAGCGAATCAGCTAAAAGGGTTGCGAAAATTACAGGTATAAAAAAAGGAATTATATATAAAATGATAACTGAAAGAGATGATAAAGATGAACTATAAAGAAGCCATTTCAAAAATAAATTCACTGTTGCTTTTCGGATCACGCCCTGGACTTGACAGAATTATGGAGTTACTTTCTGCTATGGGTAATCCTCAGGACAAGCTCAAATATGTACACATTGCAGGTACAAATGGTAAAGGCTCTACCAGTAAAATGATTTCTGCTACTCTAACAGCATCCGGATATAAAACAGGTTTGTTTATTTCACCATATATTATTGAATTTAGAGAGCGTATGCAAATTAACGGAAAAATGATAAGCGAAAATGAACTTGTACGCTGTGTGGAAGAAACTTACCCTTTGCTTGAGGAGTTAAAATCTAAAGGAATAATTATTACTGAGTTTGAATATATTACAGCTATTGCTTTTAAGTGGTATGCAGAAAACGATTGCGATATTGTCGTGCTTGAAACTGGACTTGGTGGTGCTCTTGACTGCACCAATGTAATAAAGAATACTCTTGTTTCGGTTATTACATCAATCAGCTATGACCACACAGCAATACTGGGTGATACCATTGAAGAAATCGCTTTTCAAAAAAGCGGTATAATCAAACAAAATAGCAATACGGTATACCACCGCCAGAGTGGTACTGCTGATACAGTTATTACCAATGTAGCAGAAAAAATGTATAACCGTTTATTTTATGCTGACAATCTGTCACTTACAGTTACAGAACAGGATATAGAGCACACAAAGTTTATATACAATGGCATAGAAATTACAATTCATCTTATAGGTGAGCATCAAATAAAAAATGCAAAACTGGCACTCAATACTATTGAAGTTCTGAGAGAACATTGTGATTTTAATATAAGCAACAAAAACATTGCAGAAGGCTTTGCAAAAGCAAAAATGCCTGCAAGACTTGAACTTATATGCAAAGACCCTATTGTGTTGATTGACGGTGCCCATAATCCAAATGGAATGGAGGCATTAAGCACTGCAATAAAACAATACCTTGCAGGCAAAAAGATTGTATGTATAATGGGTATGCTTAAAGATAAAGACAGCAACTCCTCTTTGGAATATTTGGACGGGCTTATTGACACCGTAATAACTCTGGAACCTGATAACCCACGTAAACAGTCAAAAGAAGACCTCGCTGAAAAAGCTGTCAAATTTTTTGATATGGTTTATCCAATGGAAAACTTTACCGAAGCCATTGAAAAAGCTCTGGATATATCCCAAGATAACGGAGTTGTGCTTGTCTGCGGTTCTTTATACCTTGCGTCACAGTTACGTCCACTGATTGTGCGTTGTCTTAAAAAACGTGAAAAAAATGTGTTAATCGACATTGAAAACTGATAATTTTTGCACTACCTTTAGTGTACTATTTAAACACAGAGGATTTGCAAATTTTAATTAATATAATATAGAAACAAAAATCTTCTGCCTTTATGGGGTAGAAGATTTTTTATTGCAACAAATTATATTATCTTCACCAAAACTCCCCAAAAACAAAGTAAAAGGAATGATAAAAATGTATGTGCAGACTGTATTGTCACAAGATGATTTAACCGCAATGCTGGTGGGAGATATCGACCATCATACAGCCAGAGAAATGAGAAAAGAAATTGATGCTCTTGTTGAAAAGCACCACCCTACCCTTTTAAGACTGGACTTTTCTGCTGTACAATTTATGGACAGCTCTGGTATAGGGCTTATTATGGGTAGATATCGCCTTATGTCACTTATAGGAGGCAGAGTTCTTGTATGTAATGTCCCCCCACATTTAAAAAGAATTATCAATCTGTCAGGTGTAGGTTCTTTGGGGGTACTGGAGTATAAAGGAAAGGAAGTAGTAAAATGAATGTAATAAATGAAATGAAAATTTTGTTTGACAGCAGAAGTGCGAATGAAGCCTTTGCTCGAAGTTCTGTGGCTGGTTTTGTTGTGCAACTTGACCCCACCATAGCAGAACTTTCCGATATAAAAACAGCTGTATCAGAGGCTGTTACAAATGCAATAGTACACGGATACAGCAATACTATTGGCACAGTTACAATAAAGGTACAAATTACTGACACCAACACAGTAATTATACAAGTTAAGGATAAAGGTGTAGGTATAGAAAATATTCAACAAGCTATGGAGCCTATGTTTACAACAGGTGGTAGCGAACGTGCCGGACTTGGCTTTGCAGTTATGCAAAGTTTTATGGATAAAATAAAAGTAGTTTCAAAACCAGGAAAAGGCACAACTGTAACAATGGAAAAATACATAATGCCGAGAGTATCGGCAAAGAACTGATATGTGTAGAGATGAATTTATAGAAAGCAATCTAGGCTTGGTACACGCCTGTGCCACACGTTTTAAAGGCAAAGGAATTGAATATGACGATCTTTACAGTGCTGGCTGTGTTGGACTTATAAAAGCAACCGACCATTTTGATCCGGAAAGAGGTCTGTGTTTCTCTACTTATGCTGTACCTGTGATTTTGGGAGAAATAAGACGGCTTTTTAGAGATGGTGGCACAGTCAAAGTAAGTCGAGGTCTAAAGGAGTTATCACTGAAAATAAATCGCACAATAAAGGATTTCAGAGATAAAAATGGTTTTGAACCTACGATTTTGCAGATTGCAGAAATTATGAATTTAGAGCCACATCAGATTGCAGAGGCAATAAACGCAGGTACTCAGCCACTATCTCTTACTGCAGATAACGAAAGCGGTGAAAAACAAATTGATATTCCTATTGCACCTCCTGAAGAAAAGCTCACAGAGCTTATGGCTCTTCGCCAAATTATAACTGAACTGGACGAAACAGAACAACAGATAATAATACTTCGTTTTTTTAAAAATAAAACTCAAAGCGAAACAGGTAAGATTCTTAATATGTCACAAGTTCAAATATCACGCAAGGAAAAGAAAATACTTGAAAAAATGAGGGATAAACTACAATAAAGGTAACACTAATATTAAATTCGATACGTTTTTAAATAAAGTAAACCTGTTACAAAGGCTATGCTGTGCTATGCACAGCATATTTTATACAATCTTATGTTTTCCAACTAACGAGCACATAAAAGATTTGTAAATTTATTTTCGGGCTGTTGAATTTGAGATTTTCTTGTGCTATTATAATTGCATATATGATGTATTATTTAAGATAGGAGTATTATTATGAAAAATCTTAAAAATAAAGCACTTGTGCTGTTTCTAGCTATGAGTATTGTCGGTTCAGCTTCGATATTTACAGTTTATGCTGAACCCGAAATATACGCAGGAGAAAGCGAGGTTGTCGTAGATCCAGGCAATGACAGTGATGTTACTATCGATACACCAGTAGTAGAAGACCCGTTAACACCGGATATATCTGACACCCCTGTCACCCCTCCTGCTGACACACCTCAAGAACCTAATGTGAGCGATACACCATCATATAATGACACACCCTCCTATGAGGATAATGACAGTAGCTATACACCTGATGTTAATGATAATATCAATCAAGACAGTAGTTCACAAATTAATTATGATGCCAATTACTACAACGATATGTATAATAATGGCTATTACGATTCCAATGAAACATATTATGATAACAGTTGGGTTGTCGAAGACACATACGACCCAAATATGTCTTTTGACGAATTTGAAAAAGCAACCGACTACGAATCTGCCACAGCTGCAACCGTTAACACAGTAGATATGTATAACAGCAATGGTAGCACATCTAATACATTGAGTAAAGACGACTGGGCAGAAATAACACTGAATTTTGATGAAACATCTGTCAATTCCTCAGATGATTTTAGTTTTATTAAGGATAATGATACAAACTTTGACAGTAACCTTTCTATTCTTTTGCTGGTTTTGGGTATTGTATTGGTTGCAGGCTCACTTTCTCTTATTACCTATATGATTGTAAGCAAAGTAAGAAGAAGCAAAACATTTTCGCATACGTATACATCATTAAACACAAATCATCAAACAGAACAAACAAACTTTGTTTATGATACAACTGAAATAGATGTATCCCAGTATGCCGATAAATACGATAAATAATTAATACTAAATAAACTTAAAGACGACTATGATTTTATATGTATAAATCATAGTCGTTTTCTATTGCAACAGGTATACCAGGACTTGTTTTTACAATATTGTCTTTGATTTTAATTTGATGACTGTACTATATAATATATGATAAAATATGGACAAATCTTAATATTATTTCTTCAACTTACATAATTCTCAAAGCACAGATATAATACAACTATGCCAACATATTACATAAAAAATCGACGGCTGAATAGCCGTCGATTAGATACAATAATTTTATCAAAATCAAATATAACAATGCTATTTGTGTTTACACTTGAAAAGATACAATAACCTTATCTAATATAGACATAACATACCGCATACCTTTGCCACAAGGTGTTTTCTGTATAATCCATTCTGATTTTATAATACCACATTTTTCAAGTTTGTTATAAATCAGCTTTAACGTCGCTAATCCCCCTATAATACATAAAGTAATTTTAATTAATGTTTTTATTGTTTTAAAAATAAAATTCATATAAATCTCCCCTTTGTGCAATTATATCATAGGTTGATGAATATTTAAAGTTAAAAAAGAAGAATTTACTGACCTATACAAAAACATAAATTTTAAAAATTTTATATATAATTAATATCATTCAATCAATCCCCTGGCTCTTAAAGCACGGGTCAAAAAAGTTTTAGCTAAGCTGTTGGGTTTAACATATTTTACAGCATCCTCAATAGTGAACCAATTTGCAAGGTCAACTTCGTCCTCTTTTATCCTGAAATTTTCGCTGTCAACAACCGTTACGAAATTATGGATAAGTGTATTACTTTTTTCAAAATAAATGCTTGAATTATAGTTCCAGTCAACAGCCTTTAGATTTACTTCTTCAGCAATCTCTCTTTTAAGAGCCTGTTGTGGTGTTTCGCCCTTGTTTATATAACCTGCAACAAGAATATTATCTTTTTTGCCATACTGCTGAATAAGTAGAATTTTATTTTTTGCTTCATTAAAAATAACAGTACTTACAGCACTATTATACATAGGAAATTTAAAGGTATTACATTTTTCACAGAATTGCACCATTCCCTCGTCACCACATTTTTTGGGATAGAGCTTTGTGCCACATACTGAGCAATAATTTTGTTCGTCCATATTGTTTCACCTCATATTGCAGATGAAGTTATTCAAGATAAAAATTCTTCTGCCACTAATTTTTTAATGCTGTTAATATTATATCTCACAAATAGAAAAAAGTTAATGTAATAAATTGCCATTATGATATAAGTTGTATATAAATAAATTCAGTATTTTAACAGAAAAGACCTACAAAACAGCTTTGCAGGTCTTTTTAGTTATAGAGTCAATTATTTAACTATTTTATTACATAAGACTTTTATAAAGCTCTGCAATTTCTTCTACGCTTGTATCTCTTGGATTGCCCAAACGGCAAGCATCATTGTAGGCTGACTGAAAAATATAAGTTTTATTATACAAAAATTTTGTATTTATCATAATTACCTGACTTTAAAAACATTGACAAAACACTATTTATAAGTATACTGTAATGTGATAAATTGTTTGAATTTAATTATCTGAATAAAATTAAATATGGGGGTGCATAAATTGAGTGAAAAAACTGTTGTTTCCTTACAGAATGTTGAGGTATTTTTCGACGGAGAGATAATTCTTGACAAAATAAACCTTGATATTATAGACGGAGAGTTTATTACGCTGTTGGGACCAAGTGGTTGTGGCAAAACAACAACGCTCAGAATTATAGGAGGCTTTCTGGAGCCTGATGGCGGTGACGTTTATTTTGAGGACAAGAGAATAAACGATGTTCCACCTAATAAGAGGAATGTCAACACTGTCTTTCAGAAATATGCGTTATTTCCGCATTTGAATGTTTATGAAAATATAGCTTTTGGGCTGAAACTAAAAAAGAAGTCAAAAGCTGAAATAGACGAAGCTGTTAAAAAAATGCTTGCTGTGGTAGACCTTAAGGGGTACGAAAAAAGACCTATATCAAAACTTTCGGGTGGTCAGCAACAGCGAGTTGCCATTGCAAGAGCTTTAGTATGCGACCCCAAGGTGTTGCTTCTAGACGAGCCTTTAGGTGCTCTTGACCTTAAGTTGCGTAAGGATATGCAGATTGAGCTTAAACAGTTGCAACACCAACTAAAAACAACTTTTGTTTTTGTTACTCACGACCAAGAAGAGGCACTTACAATGTCAGACAGAGTTGTTGTAATGAATAATGGTAAAATTGAACAGATAGGTTCTCCGATTGATATTTACAATGAACCGGCAAATGCTTTTGTTGCCGATTTTATAGGTGAAGCAAATATACTTAACGGTATTATGAAAGAAGATTACACCGTTATTTTACAAGGTAAAGAAATTAAGTGCAGTGACACAGGCTTTAAAAGCTATCAGCCTGTTGATGTGGTTATACGCCCTGAAGATATTGAAATAGGGAAACCTGAGAACGGTTTGCTGACAGGAACAATTACAGACGTTGTGTTCAAAGGTGTTCACTACGAAATGGAAGTTAATTGTGATGGTTGTTTGTGGATTATTCATAGTACAAGTTGTGAACCGGTAGGTACTAAAATCGGTATGAGCTTTACTCCTGAAAATATTCATATAATGAATAAGCTGTTCCCAACAGAAAATAATATCTTTACAGCCACAGTTGTAAGCACCGATACAGAGAACAATTCTATGGAGATAGAAATTGAGGACAGTACCGTTAAGGTTGAAGGTCACTGTTATCCCGAAGGTGTCCGCCTTGAAATTACCCTGCCACCGTCTGGCATTTATATAGCAGGTGATGGTAACGGTCAGCTGGAAGCTTATATAGAATCAGTTATATATAAAGGTGAATATAATGAAATTATTGTTGAAACAGAAAATCATAAATGGCTGATGACAAGCAAGCAAGACGAGCAAGTAGCAACAACAGCTCCCATATGCTTTAATTTTGAAAATGCTCATTTTGTTGAATGTAACCAAGAAAACGGGGGTGGCGGTGTATGAAATCAAAAGCCCCCTCAATTCCATACATAATATGGATGCTTTTTTTCACCGTTATTCCTCTTATAATGGTTGTGTATTATGCTTTTACGGACAAAAGCGGTGCATTTACCCTCAATTCCTTTGTAGAAAGCCTTTTTTATAAAGACGTATTTATTCGTTCTTTGTGGATAGCTCTTGTTTCTACGGCTATCTGTCTTGCACTTGCCTATCCTTTAAGCTATATAATGTCCAGAGCAAAATCAAGTACACGAAATGTTCTTACAATGCTTATAATGCTACCTATGTGGATGAATTTTATCCTGAGAATATATGCCTGGGTTTTGCTGTTGCAAAATGATGGATTGGTGGATGTGGCTGTAAAATTGCTGGGACTTGATGTGCCGTTACTTGGCAATGCTGGTGCGGTTATACTTGGTATGGTATATAGCTACTTACCCTTTATGGTTTTGCCAATACATTCAGTAATGCTAAAAATTGACAACAGTCTTATACAAGCTGCTGAGGATTTGGGTGCAAACAGGCTTAAGGTGTTTAGTAAGGTAGTTTTTCCGCTTAGTATACCTGGCATCATAAGTGGTATTACAATGGTATTTGTACCAACTGCAAGTACATTTTTAGTTGCTCAATATCTTGGCGGAACAGGCGACAAGATGATTGGTGATGTTATAGAAAATATTTTCCAGAGAGATAAAAATGTCGGCTCAGCAATTTCTCTTGCACTGATGATTATAATACTTATATTTATAATTGTTATGAACAAATTTGGTGACGAGGAGGCGGCTGTGGCGTGAGAGGAAAAAGAAAAATCGGTTCAAAAATATATATTGCTCTTGTTATGTTGTTTTTGTATCTTCCTATTGCGGTGCTTATTCTTTATTCCTTTAACGACGGAAAAACCTCTGTATGGAAGGGATTTACCTTAAAGTGGTATGTTGAGCTTTTTAATAACAGTGCTATTATGACGGCTCTTTCTAATACAATTATTATTGCAGTACTTGCATCAGTTATATCAACCGTGTTGGGTACTCTGGCGGCAATAGGCATTTACAATATGAAAAAGCCTGTAAGAACTATTGTTACTAATGTGTCTAATTTTCCTATTATTAATCCTGAAATTGTAACAGGTGTTTCTTTTATGCTCCTATTTGCCTTTCTTGGAAATTTGTTTGACTTTGAAATGGGTTTTGCTACCGTGCTGATTGCACATATCAGCTTTTGCACACCTTATGTAATACTGAATGTTATGCCTAAATTAAGGCAAATGGATAACAGTTTATATGAAGCGGCACTAGATTTGGGTTGTAATCAGTGGCAAGCATTTTTTAAAGCTGTTTTACCTGAAATTATGCCTGGTATAGTGTCAGGTATGTTAATGGCATTTACCTACTCTCTTGATGATTTTGTTATTACATATTTCACAAGAGGCCCCAAATTTCAGACATTACCCATAGAAATTTATACAATGTTGAAAAGAAGAATTTCGCCTACAATAAATGCACTTTCCACCTTGCTTTTTGTTGTAACTATTGCTATACTTATCGTGGTCAATATAAGAGAACGCAGGTTGGAAAAAGTACGTTATGTTCAAGAAGAGTAATAGCATAAGATATAGTTAAGGAGAGATTGAAAATGAAAAAGTTACTTAGTGTTTTATTATGTGTAGCTGTATCTACAACAGCAGTTTTCGCTTGTGCAGGTTGTAGTAGTGAACCTAAAGAAGAAATTAATGTATTTAACTGGGGTGAGTACATTTCCAATGGTGAGGACGGTACTCTGGATACAATAGCTTCCTTTGAAGAAAAGTATAATGTAAAGGTTAATTATACTAACTATGAGTCTAATGAAGAGATGTATAATTTGCTTAAGGAAAGTAACTCCAGCTACGATGTTATCATCCCCTCTGACTATATGATAAGTAAACTGATTGAAGAAGATATGCTTGAAAAAATCAATTTTGATAATGTACCAAATATAAAGAATATTATGGATAAGTACAAAACAACAGATTTTGACCCCAATGGCGAATATTCGGTGCCATACTCCTGGGGAGTGGTTGCACTTGCCTATAATAAAACAATGGTAAAAGAAAAGCCCACAAGTTTTGATGTTCTGTGGAATGAGCAATACAGCGGAAATATACTTATGTTCAACAACTCAAGAGATGCAATGGCAATAGCTATGAAACTAAAGGGAATTACTCCCACAAGCATTACAAAGGACGATATAGATGTTGCCACATCATATCTGAAGGAGCAGAAACCTCTGCTAAAAAAATATGTAATGGATCAAGTGTTTACAGAGATGGAGGGCGACCAGTCTGCTCTTGCACCGTATTATGCAGGCGACATTGCTATTATGATGGAAAATAACGAGAACCTTGACTATGTATTGCCAAAAGAAGGTTCAAACTTATTTATTGATTCTATGTGTATTCCAAAGACTACACAAAATAAAGAGCTTGCAGAAAAGTTTATTAACTATATGTTGGAGCCTGAGGTTGCAAAGGCAAATGCAGAGTATTTAGGTTATTCCACACCTAATCAGGCTGCTTATGAGCTTCTTGATGAAGATATTAAAAATAATGAGCTTATCTATCCCTCAGATGAATATCTCAGTAAGTGTTACACATTCTCAAATCTTCCACAGGATGTATATGATTATATGCAGGAAGAATTTTTGAAGGTACAGTCATAAAATTTAATTTATAGTAAATTTTATTTGCAGTAAATAAAAAATCGGATGTTCTAATGTAGGACATCCGATTTTTTTAGGTTCTATATCAAATTTCGATATAGATAACTGAATACTAAACTCTATTTAGCACGTCTTATAAACTCTCTTTCGTCATTTTACTACATTAAAACCTTAAAACATCTTGCAAAACTGTGCTATTTATTTTATAATGTATTAAATGGGTGAAATCACCCAAAATTCAGACGTAAGGAGTTAATACCAATGTACAATGATATGTTAAATACAATAGGCTTTGTAGGGAAGTATGACAGCGACGTTGCACAAGCTATGGAGCAAGAATTAAAAAGACAGAAAAGGAATCTTGAGCTGATTGCCTCTGAGAACATTGTTTCTCCTGCTGTTATGGCAGCTATGGGTAGTGTACTTACAAACAAATATGCTGAGGGATATCCAGGTAAGCGTTATTATGGTGGCTGTCAGTGTGTAGATGTTGTTGAAGAAATTGCAAGAAAGAGGGCTTGTGAGCTGTTTGGTGCAGAACACGCAAATGTACAGCCACACTCAGGTGCACAAGCTAATATGGCAGTTTACTTTGCTATGTTAAAGCCCGGCGACACAGTAATGGGTATGAATCTTAACGAAGGCGGTCATCTTACACACGGCTCTCCTGTAAATATGTCAGGTAGCTACTTCAACTTTGTACCATATGGTGTTGACCCTGTTACACACCGAATTGATTATGACAAGGTACTGGAGATTGCAAAAGAGTGTAAGCCTGCTATGATTGTTGCAGGTGCAAGTGCTTATCCAAGAGTTATCGACTTCAAAAAATTCAGAGAGATTGCAGACGAAGTTGGTGCTTATCTGATGGTAGATATGGCACACATCGCAGGTCTTGTTGCCGCAGGTGTACATCCTAACCCTGTTGAGTATGCTCACTTTGTTACAACAACTACTCATAAAACACTAAGAGGCCCAAGAGGCGGTTTAATTTTATGCCACGAGGAACACGCTAAGCAGATCGACAAAGCTATTTTCCCTGGTACACAAGGTGGTCCTTTGATGCACACTATTGCCGCTAAAGCAGTATGTCTTGGCGAAGCTTTAAAGCCTGAGTTCAAAGAGTACGGCAAGCAGATTGTAAAGAATTGTAAGGCTCTTGCAGATGGTCTTTCAAACAGAGGTCACAAATTGGTAAGCGGTGGTACTGACAACCACGTTATGCTGTTGGATTTGCGTGATACTGAACTTACAGGTAAAGAGCTTGAACATAGACTTGACGAGGTATTTATTACTGTTAACAAAAATACAGTTCCTAACGAGCCACGCAGTCCATTCGTTACAAGCGGTATCCGTATGGGTACAGCCGCTGTTACAACAAGAGGTCTTGTTGAAGAGGATATGGACAAAGTTGCAGAGTATATCTCAATGATTATAAATGACTTTGAGGGCAATGCAGATGCAGTTCGTGCAGGTGTAACAGAAATCTGTAATAAATATCCGCTATACGAATAATATAAACAGCTAAATATAAGCATATTTTAAGGGCAGACGTTTTTTCGTCTGCCCCCTTTCTTTCGTTTCCATATTAACATTTTATAGAGATACAGAATTTTCTTTATTTGAAATTTGTATTTAAAAATCAGATACGGACAAGTGATTTAATATTATATATTGAAATTTTTAAAAAAATAATTTATTATTAATTTAAAAACAAAAAGGAGTTAGGTAGATGAAAAATAATTTTAACTTTTTGATTTATAAAACTGCTGACGAAAATATATCTGTCAATGCTGTGATAAAAGATGAAACTATATGGCTTACACAAAAATCTATGGCAGAATTGTTTGATGTTAAAGTCCCTGCAATATCTAAACATCTTACAAATATATACGATGAAGGCGAACTTAACCACAGTTCAACTATTTCCAAAATGGAAATAGTTCAGGATGAGGGTAATAGACAAGTAAAACGAATTTTAGATTTTTATAATCTTGATGCAATAATTTCTGTTGGATACCGAGTAAATTCCAAAAGAGCTACACATTTTAGACAATGGGCAACAAGCGTATTAAAAGAGTATATGATTAAGGGTTTTGCTCTTGACGATGACAGGCTTAAACAGGGAAAAACTGCTTTCGGAAAAGATTATTTCCGAGAACTTCTTGAAAGAGTCCGTTCTATCAGAGCAAGTGAAAGAAGAATTTGGCAACAAATTACAGACATTTTTGCAGAATGTAGTATCGACTATGAAAAAGATTCAGAAATCACTAAGCATTTTTATGCGACTGTTCAAAATAAATTTCATTATGCAATAACTGGACAAACTGCCGCAGAAATTGTATATAATGGTGCCGATCGCAAAAAAGAAAATATGGGACTTACTACATGGAAAAATGCTCCCGAAGGAAGAATATTAAAATCAGATGTTGTAGTTGCTAAAAACTATCTGGAAGAAAAACAAATTCGTCAACTTGAGAGAACTGTTACAAGCTACTTCGATTATATAGAAGATTTAATAGAGCGTGAAAACACATTTTCTATGGAAGAATTTTCAAATAGTGTAAATGAATTTTTGTCATTCAGACGTTACGATATTCTTCCCGATAACGGAAAAATATCACACAAAAGAGCGGTTGATAAAGCAAGTACAGAGTATTTAGAATTTAATAAAAATCAAAAAATTATTTCTGACTTCGATCGTTCAATAAAAGCCTTTTCAGATAAGTATAATGAATAATGAGAAAAAATATTACCATACAGACTTTTATAATAAAATAATTCTACACTCCAAGTACAAAAACACTTCTCTACAAAAATTATATTTCAGAAGGCTAAATTATTTATAATGCTTACATAGGTTAAAGAATAAACCAACTATATTGATTAATAAAAATCAAGGTGCCATAATGAAAGTTTTGTAAAATGTGAAAACTTTCATTATGACACCTTATCAAATTTGTCTGCCCTTTTGGTTTTATAATATTATCAAATTATATATTATAAAAATTTAGGTCTCTTTAATTATATACCTCAACATTTGCGATAGAACCAAATTTAGCATAATGCTGGTATAAATTTAGCAAACAAATATAACCCATTTTCATTCGCAATAACCTTATGTTTCATATTAGCTGGGATGACACATAAAGTACCTACTTCATACTTTATTTTTTTATCAGACATATCGCACACACCACTTCCACCTACAATTTCGTGGGTTTCAATTTGGGTATTATGAATATGTTCTCCTATACAACAATTAGGTGCAATTTGTACCAAATGATAAGAAAAACTTCCCTTTGTATCTTTCGAAGTAAGTATGTGTTTCAATTTAACCCCTTCGAACGAAGAATGATTTGTCCATTCTATACTTGAAAAATCCACAGTTTTATCATACATTATTAATTTTCCGCAATCAAATAACTTAAATATATCCATTGTAATATCTCCTGCTTAACTATTTATAATTACGTAATTACAAATAAATTATAACATTTGAAATAAGAACATTCTTGTAAAAAATTGCTACTTTTATTGTTGTACACTTATTCCTGAATTAATAAAATCACTTGGTGAAATACCAACCATATTTTTAAAACATTTATTAAAATGACTCTGATCATAAAATCCTAAAATATTAGAAACCTCAACAACTGATATATCAGAATTTAGTAAGCATTGTGCCTTTCTGATTTTTTCTTGTAAAATAAATTGGTGTGGTGTAAGTCCCATATTGCTTTTAAACTTACGTATGAAATAATACTTACTTATAAATAAAGTTTTGGATAATATATCTAAGGAATATATACTCTCAGGTTCTTTTATAATATCTTGAGAAATATCATACATATATTTATCAAATTCACAATCAAGACTACGATTAATTTGGTATGTTTTCCTTATTAATTTTATAAACATCTCCATTACAGGATTGAAAGTTGATTTACTAAAAAATGAATAAAGAATTTTTTCCACAACAGGCACTAATTCGTCACTTGTATATTCATCAAACAACTGTGTACCAATACACAAAGAAAGCAACTTTGACTTTTTATCCAATAATATTGAATGAGGTACATAAGGTGCTATTGTAAATGATTCATTAGCGTAATAGTTTATTTCCTTATTCTTTAATTTAAAATTAACACAACCATTTAAAACTACACAAAATACATAGTGGGAAGTATGATTATGAAAACGGTAATTCATATTAATTTCTTCCGTTACAACCAATTCTATTGGAAGATTTTCCGAATAAACAAATTTCATATAATACCTACATAAATTATTCTTTAGCCTTCGTTTCTCAGTATAGAGGCACAAGCCTCTACTGCACTTACAGCCACAGGGCCTGCTGTACTGTAACCGTAACCACCGTTTTCTACTATAACGGCAAAAGCTAGAGGTGCATCTTCATCCTGGCAGTAACCTACCATCCAAGCGTGAGGTTCTTTGTCCTCTCCTACTTCGGCTGTACCTGTTTTTGCACACACCGTAAGAGATGGGAATAAACTGTCGCCATAGTAGCTTGTTACATTATAACGCATATACTCGTCCAACTTTGATGCAAGTTCAGAATCAATAAGCGTTTTACTTCCACCGCCTTCAGGAATTATATCTACTACACCGCTTTTTATTTCATTTGGAATTACAGCAGTACCACCATTCGCTATTGCACCGCACATAATAGCCATTTGTATTGGATTAGCCTCTACTGTATATTGTCCTATACCTGACCATCCCATATCATTATCATTCGCTTTATCTACATTATATGCACTCTTAGCGGTAGTAGTACCATTGACTAAGTAACTATTGTTAAATCCTAGCTTTTCAGCCATATTTGTCATTTTACTTTTGCCTAATCTTTGAGCAAGTTCTGCAAAAACTACATTACAGGACTGTGCAAGTCCTTCTTTCATAGTAATGTCACCGTGAACGTGCATACAAGTAATTTCTTTACCACCTATTTTTGTACTTCCATTACAGGTAAAAATCTCATCTTCAACACCTGAGATATTTTCAAGAGCTGCCGCCAAAGTTACTATTTTAAAAGTGGAACCAGGGGTATACTGACCTGACAAAACCTTATCAACATATACACCGTCATATTCACTTTCATTTTCTTCGGTAATTTCCGGCGGATCAAGAGGGTCATAGCAAGGAGTACTTACACTGCAAAGAACTTCACCTGTTTTATAATTATACACCACAACAGCACCATTATAGCCATCAAGGGCATTAAAAGCAGCATTACAAGCATTTGAATCGATAGTAAGAGTTATATCGCCACCTTTTTTGATAGACTTGGGCAATCCCAGTCCCCACACATAGCTAAATCCAGTAAGGTGTGAACGATACGAACTTTGTATAGCAGAAGAAATATTAAGACTGTCATCTCCTACAACGTGCATTGTAGAAAGTCTGGTAGTATAGTCATCTGCATATAGACGCAAATCATTCTCCGAATACGCAAGTACAGTTCCGTTTCTGTCATATATAGTGCCTGCCGTAGCCAATCCGCTATTTCCAACAAGATGACCGTTATACGTATGCTGAATCCACTGGTCGGAATTCATAAACAATCTTGCTATAAACACGCACATACCTGCAATTACAAATAATGCAATTATAAACACCATAGTGGTTCTTGTACGGGTTTTTCTCATACAGAAAAATCCTCCCTTCTGTAAAACATATTACAGCAGTATTTATTAAGATTTAAAAAATTTAAAATTAATTTTATATTTATTATGATTTCTTTTTGTTTTTCTTTACAGCATATGTACGCTCATCTGCCGCTTTGATAAAGGCTAGTAAACACCAACAAGAAATCATACTTGAACCTCCAAGACTCACAAAAGGTAATGTAACACCTGTAAGCGGAAGTATGTCAGTAGCACCAAATACATTCAGTGCTGTCTGTACTAGCATAAGTCCTGCGGCACAGCAAGCAGATATTGAATAAAAGGTTGAACGGCTTCGTGTAGTAATGGCTCTTGCATATATTACAAGTCCTATTAAGCATACCACCATACATACAGCTATGATTAATCCAAGTTCTTCACATAAAAGTCCAAAAACAAGGTCACTTTCAGATGCAAAAACATATTTCAGATAACCATTGCCCACACCAACACCAATCAATCCACCACTGGCACTGTATGTAAGAACTCTTGCCTGCTGATAACCGGTAGAATCAGCCAGTTCAAAACACTTGCCCCAAGCACTGAATCTGTCAGCAATGTAAGGCTTAAACGAGAGTACAAATGAAGCACCAAGTACAGCCGCCACAATAGCAAGAACAACAGTTTTGAAGTCACCGCTTCGCATAAAAGCAATAAACAAGAATGTACAGAAGAATATCAACGCTGTACCAAGGTCACTCATAAGTATCAATGCACCCACACATATTACAGAAAATATAATAAACTGCAATAAATTTCCCTTTGTTAGCAACTTATCCAATGCAGAAGCACTTACCAAAATATAAATAACCTTAACAAATTCTGAAGGCTGAACCGAAATTCCACCTATGCTAATCCAGTTAGCTGCACCGTTTGTTACTCGTGCAAACAGTAAGTTCACCACAAGGAATAAAACAGCAAGTACATAAAATGGATATCTGACCTTTTCTACTCTATCGGGATCTTCTATAAACTTGATAATAATGCAGAAGCAGATCATACCACCAACCATTGCAATAGTCTGAACAATACTCTGTTTGAACTCCTGCCGTACAAGCATCATAACACCCGTACCACTCATAAATATAGCAAGAGATTCCAGTTCAAAATTAACTCGTTTTATCAGCTTTGTGGAAACATTGTAAAAAATCCAACTCACCGCTGTAAAAATCCCCCATACTAAAAAGGGTTCAAAGTCTTGCACTTCATCACACAAACTTGCCTCAACAGAAAGGAAAAACAAAAATACAGAAATAAGCAACATCAGCATTGACGGTTTTATACTAGCTTTGTTTTTGGGTCTGTTAAAAAACCACGAGCGACCATCTATAATAACATCGTCTGTTCTCTTTATTATGTATTGGCTCTCTCCCATTTTTATAACATCATCTACCCTAAGAGCGGTTCTGCCTTCTGTCAGATTTCCGTTTACAAAGGTTCCACTTTTTGAGCCTACATCATTTATAAACCAACCCTCTTTCCTACGCAATAAAACAGCGTGATCTCTTGAAACCGTGGGGTCATCAATCATAATATCACTGCTTTTGCTTCTACCAAGAGAGTTTTCCCAATACAGCACGGGCTTGCTTTCTCCTGTTGACTTATTTACAAGCATAATAAGTGCGTTTTCTTCTCGTCTGTGTCTACGCATTGAACTAAAGCACTGAAAAACAATAATTACAGCCAGAATAGGCAATAGTATTCTTATAACCAAAAGTGCAAAGTCCACTACAACACCCAGATATGGTAAATTAAATATAGCAAGAAAATCCATATATTCACACCTTTTAAAGTTCTTTATTTTCAACATTTTCACAAGGATAATATATCCATATTTTAGCTATATTGGGTGTACTATCCCTTATAAAATAGATAATATTCCATTAATAATAAAAAGTCAAGAAATAGTCTGTTAATAATCGTAAATGGTAATATATGTTATGTTAAAAAGAAAAAGCGGTCAGAAGTTTTTAAACTCACTGCCGCTGTCAGTTTTTAATTAATTTTTATTGCGATAATGCTTAATTCCATTTCTCATATTTCTAAAAGCCTTTGAAAAAGTAACATCTTCTTTATATCGCTTGTATTTTCTGATACAAAACTGCAAGCTCATCAAAAAAGCCCAACAATTAAAAGCACAACCGTAAAATACACCTTGGTCAAAAAAATACTTTTCATCATAGCCTGTAAAGCAGGTTGAACTATCTTTAGAACAAGTTCCAAGGCAATAACTACTTGAATAAACTTTTAATGATTTGCGGAACGCATCTATAATAAACAAAGTATCTTCACCGTGACCAAATTCAGTTCCTCCACCAAACAAAGTAGAAAACCACAAATTAGCTTTTTGTAAACTTTCTCTGCGAATAGAACAAACACAAGTACCGTATTTTAATGCCTCATAAAAATGTAATTTTTTATCTTTATTACTTATTTTACGGATTACTTCTCCGTTTTTGGTAATATCAAGTGAAAAAATAATTAAATCAGCTTCGGGATATTTTTCGTACATATCCAGCACCTTTTTTTCATATCCGTCAAAGTAAGTTACATCATCATCTGCAAAAAGAAGAATATCCGCAGATGAATACAACAAAGCAATATTGCGGTTTTTTCCCACACCATGGGTATTGGTTGAAATCATCTTTGCAGTACAGCCCTCGTCTCCGTAGATAATTTCATTATAATTATTGCAATCAGTCTGATTTGCAAAAACAACATTACCAGAAATATTCATTTCTTCTATTTTTGAAAAATCATTCTGATACATTGTAACGCATAAAACTTCTAAGGTTTTCATATCTAACGAATACTCCTTGTAAATACATCAAATTCCATATCATCTCTGAAATGACTGTATGCTTCGTATGAATTATTCAGATCCACCAAAATAGCGTGTTGCTTACAGGTACGTAACTCAGGTGGAGGCAACATCATATAATCTCCATACATAAGTGTTAAAAGCTCATCATAATAGCAAGATATTGGAAATTGCTTTTTCTCAAAATCAACTCTTTTTGTTTTTTCAAACCACTCTCTTGGATACACACTTTTGCTTAATTTTGAAGAACCACCATAAAACGTATGTACATATTTTGTATCAGTATATTTTGAAAATCTGGAAAATTTATTAAGCAATTTTATTGGTAATAATTTGCTTATCAACATAAAAAGTTTTTTTGCTTTACTATTTGTTTCGTATCCACGTATATCTAGACACCTTGCGATAAAGATTTTGGAACTCAAAAACTGAAGTTTTCTTACAAATGCCGAATTTGACGCATTATCACAAGGAAAAATATCAATATAAACTCCCTGATGAATTAAAGGGTCTTTAGGATGATATTTTTCAAGACAGGTTGTATTATTTAAACGTAATTTTGAAAAATACATTGGCCAGTGTTCTGATAATTCACGCTGTGTAAAATATTTACTTCCTTGATTTTCAATTTCAGAAACCGATAAAAACTTTTCATAATCTTTGCGTAGCATAACAACATCTACATCATCATCCCACGGTATAAATCCCTTATGACGCACTGCTCCAAGCATAGAACCTGCAAACAACATATAGGGTATATCATACTTTTGGCAAATACTATCCAACCTCTCAAGCAAATCAAGCATAGCTGTCTGATGTTCTTCAAGTGTAGCCATTTTAATATCAGATTTTTGATTATCTTTATTTTTTAAATCAACCAAAATTCATACCTCAACTTTATTTATCTCGTTTTATAGAATTAACCTGCTTTAGCACATATTTTATGTTTTTAAAATTAAGAATAAAGTTAATAACAACAAATACTCCTAAAACACCAAACATTACAATATATCTGTTAAGTCCCGCACCGAGTAATATATTTTTCAAAAGATATATTGGAATGGCAGTAAGCAATAATTTGGCACTAAAAATTATAATATCTTTCTTTATAAAGAGTTCTCCTATTTTGATGTTAAGTTCCTTTGAAGATGAACGCAAAACCAAAATCGTATATACCAGCGTGGAAATAAGAGTTGCAATAGCAGGGCCTATCATACCTATTAAATAATACAATAAGATATTAAGTATACAGTTCATTCCCAAAGATACTAACGAATATATCATAAGTAGTTTGGCTTTTCCTTTTGCTGTTAAAATTAAGTGCATACTTGCAAATCGAAGCATACTGTCAAGAACATAGACTACAAAAATTCCCCAGCCTGACAAATATTCATCAGAATACAAAAAAGGAATAATTTCTTGTGTTACAAGCAAAACCGCAACTGCAAAAATCCATACTGAATAATATCCAGCTTGAAGATATGTACGGAATAAATGTACAGCTTCTTTATTTTTTTCATAACCTATAAATCTTATAATAACTGGCATAAGTATTGTTGCAAGAGAAACCGTAAAAATATCAAACGGAAGAATTCTTGCACAGTTGGAATACACCGCCAAAACCTGTTCATCTGCTATTGCCCCTATAACTAATTTATCAATATCTCTGGAAAACGTATTTGTAATTGAATACAGTGCCATTGGCAATCCATAGCTAAGAACAGGAACAATCATACTTATACTAGACTTAAAAGGATTTATCACAATAGATTGCTTAGATAAAATAATCTTGAAAATCAATAGCTGTAACAAATCTATTGCTATAAGAGCAATCAAAATAAACCATAAATCACGAAAAAAACTTACTATAATAGAAATAGCTATTACTTTACCTACCGAAACAATAAGATTACGGGTTGCAATCATTCTTGATTTTCCAACCGAAACAAAAAGTATCTGATAAAAATATAAAAAATTCTCCAATGCAGGTTTTATACCAACAAGTACCAATAAAGGAGCCAACGCAGGGTTAGAAAAGAATTGGACAATCAAATTTTGCCCAATGACTATAACAAAAAATGCTATTACCCACAATACAAACTCAATAGCAAAAATTGTATTCAGAACCTTACGTTTTTTTTCTTCGTTATCTTTAAAACGTATTCCATTATAATAAAAATTGATACAATCACCAAGACCGCAAAATATCAACGAACTTACAACAGATATAATAACCAACGCTTGTGAATATGTACCATATTCTGAAAGGCTTAAATTAACTGATAAAATTTTTGTTGTAATTATACCTACAAGAGTTGTAACCAACTTAGTTATAGTAAGATAAATTGTATCTCCTGCCATACCGTTAACTTTTTTCATTATTTCCCACCTTCAGGTGATTTTAAATATTTAACCACTTTTGCAGGGTTACCTGCAACAACTGAGTATGCCAGTACATCTTTTGTGACCACTGAACAAGCCGCAACAACAGCACCTTCTCCCACTGTAACCCCTTTTAATATGGTTGAATTTCTTCCTATCCACACATTTTTCTTTATATGTATAGGCTTACTTTCAGCATATTTCCAACTCCACAGCTCTCCATTATAGTCACCACCCATTGACATTTTCATTCGCATATCCGGATCAGTAGGGTGATTATTGTTGTCCATAATTGTAACATCATCCGAAATAACGGCACATTCATCTATTATCACTGACTCTTTTGCACCGATTTTTGTTCTGTTGCCAATATAACAGTGATGTGATATCAAAATCTTTCCACCACACAAAGATATTACTGTTCCGCCTAAAGAACAATTTTCTTTAATTATGATGTTGGATTTATCACCATCATTTAGAATAGACGAATAATGAGTAAGTTTTAAATCAGAACTCACCTCTGCCCCTTTCATTATTCTTCTTTTAACTATTATTCTGCGAAGTCTATTCAGAAAACCCAAAATTTTCTTCCACCTTTACTATCATTTACTTTCTACTGCGTATAACCTTTGCAGGAACTCCTGCCGCAATACTGTAATCAGGTATATTTCCTGATACAACAGCTCCTGCACCTATTACACAGCCATTTCCTATTCTTGCTCCCGGAAGAATAATTACTCTGTGTCCTATCCACACATCATCACCAATAACAGGAGGTTTCTCTTCTTGAAAGCCTTGTTCTATCATTGGAATTTCTGTGCTTGAAAAATTATGGTTTCTGCTAAGAATAATACACTCTCTACCCATCATAACATTTTTACCTATTGTACAATTAGCAACAGAACATCGCTCACCTATTCCTGAATTATCTCCAATAGATATTTTAGTTGAAAATTTTGCATTTTTTTCTATATTCACATTTTTGCCACACTCTTTGAGCATCAGCTTTGCACAAAAACCTCTAAAGGCTTTTTGACCTATTTTCAGGTTAGAATATGATACTGGCAAATGTCTGCCGATTAAACTATAAAGTAGATAACCTATGTACTTCTTCATTATTTTCCTCCATATTGTATATCGTTACAGCCAAAAGCAAATGAAACGGAAAATCTATAAACAACAATGTTGAAAGAGATATATACATAATTGCAAGGCTTATAATAGGCATATATGTAATTAAGTTTCTTTTTACAATTATTTTGTTTTTTGAAATTACAATACCAAGAATAATCACAAACAACACAGAGCCCAAAATTCCAAAGTAATAAAGCAAATCAATATAAAAATTATGAGATGCAATATATTTTCCCTCCGCAAACAGTAAATCTGCACCTATACCATCACCAAACAACAATGTCTTCCAATTATTGAAAATATACTGCAAATAAGTATCAGCAATTCCAACACGCCCTGTGGTAAAACTGTTTATATCGTTATAATCAAATCTTGCACGCAAATTCACAAATAAAGTTAAATTTGATGTTTGAACAAGCCACAATGCTCCACACATAAATATACCTATCAGAATAATCCAGATAAAATTTTTCTTTTTTGCATATGATAACATCAAAGAAAAAATATACAAACAGTATATAAAAACAAAAGATTTACTTACTGTCATAAAACCAAAAATTGTTAAAGGAATTGACAGAATCCAGAACAGTTTTTTTATATATTTATTATTATATAATGCTAAAAGGGAAAATTTTGCAATTATAATATTAGCTGAATAATAATTAGGGTCAGGATACAAACCGGAAAATCTTTCAATCATACCCACTGTTGTATAATCTTCAACCATAGCTACATATGAAGAAATAACCGGAATATAATCCCTGAAACAAGCCATAACAGAGCTCAATAAAAGACCTGTTACAAATGCTACTATAACGTATACCAAAGCCTTACGGCAAGCAGGAATTAAATAATAAAAAATAAATATCAGAATAATCAGCTTAATTGTAGAAATATAATCACGATTTGGAGTAAGAATAGTGTACAGAGCAAAAATAATCGTACCAATTAGCAGATAAGAACTACACTTTTTAGTTCTGAACATCATAATCATTACCACTACAATTTCCACAACAGTAAACAGGGTAATCATATCCGTAGAAATTTTAAAAACAGACGCAAATGGAAGTGTAAAAAGAACTAAAGCTGCAATATCCTCATCATCTGCAAAAAACATCCAGCCCACCTGCATTACAAGCAGAAAAAGCGAAATAAGCGGAACATATAGTCCCGCTACAAGACTAATCACTGTAAAAGGAAAAATCCATAATTTATTCCATTTTTTCGATTCTATGGTATCTTCCATCTTTACCTCCTTATAGCCTGCCATTGCCTTCCTTTGCGATGTCACACAAAGTACTTGTCAATCCTTCCTCAGAGTTTTCACACACCCAGCCGTGATCTTTATCAATCATCTCTTCTGCTGATGATGTCTTTGTGCTTAAAACTTTCAACCCCAGTGCATAGGCTTCTCCTATTACCATTGGTGCCGCTTCCTGATATGAACTAATAACCAATATATCTGCATTTTTCATATAACGGTATGGATTGTATTGCTCTCCGTGAAAAAAAATTTTATCATTTAACTTCAACTGTGTAACTAAATTGTTAATTTCATCAAACATTTTTCCGTCACCAACAATATGTAGCTCCAGTTTATTTGAATAACATCTTTCAACTTCATTAAATGCTTGTACAAGGCGTTCCAGTCCCTTTTCGTGAGTTATTCTTGAAACGCTTATCAACTGGATTTTTGTTTTATTATATACAACCGGAGTATCATTTGCCAGTGCTAAAACACCGTTTTCATCAATCTGATTGTATACAACCATACTTTTATATGACAAATGCGGAACCATACTGTCAAAAATACTTTTACAGCTTTTTGATACAAGTGCAATTTCATCAAACTTACTTAAAATATTTATATTATGTTTTGTATTGCCACCAAAACACGAATAATCAGAATGAATAAATGTTATATATTTTTTGGATTTAACTTTTTTAATAGTATATAAATTACACCCACCGTAAAATTTTTTTGTGGCTGAATCCTGCAAATATGATATCGCAATATCATATTCAGTTTTTATCTTACGAGAAAACAACATCATCAATCTTATAACCAAAGGAAAACCTAAAACTTTTGTAATTGCACGGAAAAAAGTTGAGATAACACCTAATCCGCATCTCTTGGCTTCACTATGTGATAAGCCTAAAATACTCATAATTTTTCCGGCATCTATTGTTTTTACATTTTCAGGTAACATATTCATATACGCTCCTACTGGAGCATACAGCAATAATGTTACGTTATTATCTTTGGAAATTTCTTTTACCAAATTCAACAGAGATTTTTGCACTCCACCAATTTTCATATTGTTATTTATAATAATAATATTTTTATTTTTTAAATTCAATATTTCCATAATCTTTTCCTTAATATTATAAAAAAGATGATATGCCGGATGAAATCATCCGGCATATCGCACTAATCAATTAATTTACCGGTGGATTAAGCATTTTACCATCACTGCCGAATTGATACAAAGCAGCTGGCAAAAGGTCATTTGTAGAGGTTGTCCAATATGATCTATCAACTACAATCTTCTGTGTACTTGTAGATACATAATAGTAATAACCATCTACCAGGATAAGTCCTGCACCTGAAATCTTTCCTTGTGAGAAGTAGTAGTATGTTCCTTCTAGTGCTACTACTTCATTGTCGAGCATATGACCATCTTCTGCAAAGTAATAGATACCTGCTGGAAGTAAATCGTTTGTTACTGATACATTTACTTCACCTGTCATATAATTACCATCAGCATCAGAATAGTAATATTTACCGTCTTTCTCAATAAGACCTGTTACTGTAAGATCCGGCTGAGCTGGTGCGTTAAGCATCTTTCCATCACTTCCGAATTCATACAAGGCAGCTGGCAGGAGATCGTTTGTAACTGTTGTCCAGTATGATCTGTCAACTATAAGCTTTTGTGTGCTTGTAGATACATAATAGTAGTATCCGTTTACAAACATAAGACCTGAACCTGAAACCTGTCCCATTGAGTAATAGTAGTATGTTCCCTCTGGAGCAGCCACTTCTTCGTTATACATATGACCATCTTCTGCAAAGTAATAAGTACCCTCAGAAAGCAAACTGTTTGTAACTGTAACATCTACTTTACCTGTCATATTGTTGCCTTCTGCATCAACATAATAGTACTTACCATCTTTTTCAACAAGACCTAGAGCTGGAGCTACCGGAGGAGTAGAAATCTTATAATCTGCAAAATAAACTTCTTCACCGTTAATTGTAAAGTATCCGTTTGTAGCAAGATGTCCGTTATCATCAAAGTAGTAGTAACCAACAGAAGGTACAAGATCATTTGTAACACTTACATAATATTTACCATACTTCATTAAACCGCTTGAAGTTGAGAAATAGTAGATATCGTCACCAACCTTTGTAAGACCATTACAGCAAATGTCACCGTTTACAAAGTAATAAGTGTTACCATTAAATTCTGCAAATTCATTATCTGGCATTGTGCCATCAGCACCATAGTAATAACCTACATAATACTGATTTGTCACCATTCTACCAGGTAGTGGAACTGTTCTGAAGTGATAATATTCACCGTTAAGTTCTATACGACCACTAGCAGGTTTACCATCTTCAGCATAGTATGTATAACCGTCATACTGGAAGAAACCATCCATAGCCTCTATCCATTCGCCTGTTGTTTCATCAAAATTATGCCACTCTAGACCAGAAGCACCTGTGCTGATATGTACAGGAGAAATGCCCTTACAAATATAGCCCTTCTCATTTGCACGATACTTCTTGCCATCAACTTCAATCCAACGGCTTGCAATAGCACGACCTGCAAAGTAGTATAAAGTTCCGCTTGATGTATTTACAAATGTACCGTTTATAAGTTCACCATTGTCTTCAAATACATATTTAACACCGTCAATAGTTTTTTCACCTGATACCATAAGGAATGTAGTATCATCAAAATAATAATACTTATCATCAACTACACGCCAACCTGACATTTTATTGTTGTTGAGAATGTAATAACATCCTTCTTCAGCCTCATAGAAACCTGAATACATATAATCGGACATATATACACCGTTCTCATCAAATGTACAGATTTTGTCATCAATCATAACTGATCCTACTGCCGGAATTGAATCCTCAGTAAAATAGTATTCTTTTTCGTTTATTGTCTGCCAACCTTTTGCTGCCACACCGTCAATATAATATTTACCATCAACATAACCGTTAGCAGAAATTGTACAACCCTCGCATACCATTAAATCATCTTTTAAAACATAATTGTGACCTGTCGCGGGTTCCGTTGTACCCCAATCAACAACAGAAGAACACTCTTCGCAGTATGTACGTCCTGTGTAACCGTCAGTTACACAAGTTGCTTCAAGATCATCTATTGCTTTAGCAGTATGTACGTGCCAGCTTGTTTTGTTGGAATAATCACCATTTGCATTAAGTTCTGCGTAATTTCCATAAAGCTCTGTTGTGACTACATAATCATCAGAGGAGAAAGAACCTATTGTATCGTCAGTATAAACTACTGAACCGGATATTACAGAAATTTTAATATCCATAGGCCAGATAATTTTTCTGCTCCAAAGTTTTTCAGGAGTTGAAGCTTCATATCCTTCGTACTCTGTTAATCTTGACACCCAGGTACGAACAGGGAGAGAAGCCACTACTGTACCACCTTCTGAAAGAGCAACTGATGATGCACTTTCTTTACGAGTAATTGTAATTGTTGCATTGTTTGTAACTTCATCAACTGTATATGAAGCCTCAAAACCGGATGCAACATTCATATTATCGAGATCCCAAGTACTTACGCTATTGAGATTGACAGTTGTTTTTATTGATTTTACATTTTCAATATCAGATGCAACTAAATCGAACCACTGAACCGAACCAATTAAAACATTTTCTGCATCAGGATTATTGGGAACAAATGTTATATTAGGAATATCTGAACCAGCAGCAATCTTAATATTACGCTCGATGTATGACAAATTTCCCATTTTGTCACAAATTTCAAACTTGAAAGTATGTACACCATCAGCAAGAGTTACATCATCAATAGTCATAATGCCATCATCTGTGCAGGTAAATCCATTTGTAAGCTCAATGCCGTCAATGTATGCTTTTGCTGTTGAAACATCAAGACCTGTGTAATTTGACAATGTTGTATCATCTGTTGCTTTTGCTGTAACCGAAACAACATTGCTGTTAATTGTCTGACCCTTCAGTTCAACAGCGTCACTTAGTCCGCCGTAAGAAGCTCTTACATAATTAAATACAGGAACTTCTCTGTCATCTACTGCTGATGAATAATCAATAGTGATATCATCAATATAATATGTAAACTTACCGTTTACGGAACTGTTGTTCTTAAAATAATAGTTATAATCAGAACCATCACGGTCATTAATATATAACTGAATGCAACTGAATGTAACTGCTTCGTTAACTTGACTTAAATCAAATGTAAAGTAACGCCAACCGTCACATTCCAAAGAGGTAGCATAACCAACCTGCCAGAATTCTGCGTTTACAGTTGTTCCACTTGTTGTTTTACCAACCGCACGAACATTTGTAGCAACAATATCTTCTAATTCAGGCAAATATACCCACATACCTATTGCTTGAGCAGATGCATCTGCAGTAATTGAAATACCATTTAAGTTCAGACCGTGCCAACCTGTTTCATAAATCTGTGTATAATCACATTCAACAGCCATAGCACCTGTGCCGTTGCGTACCTTGCCTGTTTCAGAATTTACAGCGTAAATTTTTCCACACTCATTCTGTCCATTATAGTAGTAGTTGCCATTAGCATCTTTCTGATTACCCATAGGACCGTAATGTGGATAAGATGTTATGATACTGTAACTATCAGGAACACCATTTTCAAAATCCTGAACAATTTCAGACCCCTTACCAAAAGTAATTTCAGCTGTACAAGCAACAGATGTATTAAATGTTACAGTTGCAGTAACTGTTCCGCCTGTAATCCCCGAAGCCTCTTCGCAAGCTGTAAACTTAAATCCATCTATGCTACCCATTGCATCATCTGAGAAACTAAAGGTAACATCTCCATCTTTCAATGTAACTTCATTAAGACCATATGTTGCAGTCATATCAAAATTAATTGTCTTATCGTATGGAACAGTAATTACACTGCTGTTAAACTTGATAGTATCTGGTACTACTACTTTAATTGTAGTTTCACCCACTACGTTTCCGTTGTAAACCATCTGAACAACAGCATCACCGGTTGTTCCGTTAGATGTAAATACACCATTTTCAACTGAGCCCAAGCTACTGTCTGCAAGTTGCCATGTTACATCAGCAGGAATTTCAGCAGAAGTACCAGCCGGACTAACACCTGTTGCACTAACATTTACAGTTGAACCTGGTGTTACATAATTATTTTCTACTGTAAGAACAGCACGATCAAATACATTTGAAGGTACAGCTGTTGATACAATCATAAGAGAAGAGCTGATTGAACGCTCTGAACCATCGGAAGGTCTGTTTACGATAGTAACTTCGTCCTCACCCTCTTGCTTTGCAGCAAATGTGGTAGAACCACCGCCATCAAGGTTGATAGCAGAAACACAACCTGCCTCAAGCATAATCTGTGCAAGTTCGTGCATTGAACCACCGCAAGAGAATGGTACCTGACGACCGTCAAGAACCATCATTACAATCTTTCCATCGGCTGTAATACCTACACAGGTACGTGAGTGTCTGTCAGTATTGTAACTACCTGACGCATTTGCAGTAACATCTGCACCGTTTTTTACAAGAACTTGACTTCCGCCAACAGCTTCTTGTACCTGAGATGCAATAGCATTCCAGTCAGTATTATTAGCACCAATAACAGGTGTACCGTCTTTTAATATTGCAAAGAACGGACGGTTGTTTGCATTGTTTGTAATTGTACCTTCCATTACAAACGCACCTGAAGGCTGACCTGTTGTCATATTGTAGAAGTCAGCATTTACACCTGCAACTACACTATAATTTTCAATGTAGTTATCAGTATCATCAGAATTTGAATGTTTTTCCTGAGCAGCAGCCATCTGCTCAGTAAGTTTTGACATACCAAACTCTGTACATTGGTTGTCTTTGTAATTTGCATATACATTAACATCATCTCTGGTAATATCAGCAGTTGCCACATAATATACCATTTGATTTCCGTCATTTGCATAAGCATAGCAAATGTCCTGGGTTACACCAGGAGCAATGGTCGACGTTGTTCTTGAAAACACTGTATGTGTTTCAGAAGTATAAGCACCTGCTACCAGTGGTGCTAAACTGGTAAGCATACAAAGGCTTAATACTAACGCCAACGTTCGAGAAAAAATTTTGAACTTTCTCATTAAAAACTCTCCTTATTTTTATTTTATCATTACAGTACTACGGCTGTTTTGATCTGCATTAAACACTCTCCTTAAATTATAACAAATTATTCCTATATATTTTCAACATTAATTTTCTCTTCTTTAAAAGGATTTCTGCAACAATCCAGCTTGTTTCCAAATTTTTTACTACACTTTATCCAGTCTTTATAGCCGACCTTTGTTCCGTGTATATCACTGCCCAGTGCTATTACATATCCTGAAGCAAGCCATTTTTTCAGTCGGTGATTTTTAAAGCGATTACAAAGCGAACTGGTATTAAGCTGAAGGTCAATTCCTAAATCTATGATTTTCTGAACATCCTCTGTTCTGTACCTGTCTGCGTGTGCCATTACAGGAACTATATCTTTTATGTCCGACAACCGTTCTACTGTGTTGACAATATCTGTTGACCACGTATAAAAGGGCATTTCAATCAGAAGATAATTTGTATTTTCCAAACACAGTTTATGCAAATCTTTAAGTTTGTCAATATTATCACATATTAAAACCTCTGCTCCGCATAATACAATAGGATCATCTTCCGCTAAACTTTCTCTTAGCACATCATAACACTTTTTCCGTCTTTTTATAAAGGTGTTTAAACTTTCTTGGTCAGGATAAAAATGTGGTGTTGCACAAATTATGTTCACTCCGGCATTTTTTGCCATATGCATCTGCTTTAATGATGTCTGTAAACTGTCACTTCCGTGATCACATCCAGGTAAAATATGAGAATGAAAATCTATATCAATTTTATTGTTATTCTCCATATCTGCTGACATACTCTTTATTTTTACCATAACCATACTTATAGTGATATGAATATTTGCTTGATTTCATATTAAGATTATTAAGAACAATACCGCAAACATTACCATTTGAACGCTCTACCAAATCCAGTGCATTATGAAGTTCTGTGTTCTTGGTATTGCCTGAACGACAAACCATTACAGTGCTATCTACCACACGGGATAGTATCTGTGCATCAGCAACTGTATTTATAGGCGGTGTATCAATAATAATATAATCATACTGCTCTCTTAAGCCATCAATCAATTTACTCATATTAGCCGATGAGAGTAACTCCGAAGGATTCGGAGGAGTATTACCAGCACAGATAATTGACAGGGGCAAACCTTCAATATCAAATACATCACAAGAATCAACCCTTGCAAGTATACTGCTCAATCCCGATTCACTCTTTAGTTTCCAAAGTTTATTCTGTGTTGGTCTACGCATATCTGCATCTATCAAAAGAGTTCTTTTGCCAAGCATTGAAAAACTTATTGCAATATTTGCTGATGTAAGGCTTTTTCCTTCTGACTCTGAGGGACTTGTTATGCAGAAAACCTGACATGGCTTTTCTCCATCAGCTGCAAGGCTGAACATCATATTTGTTCTAAGCTTTACATACGCTTCTTTTACTGCAAAAGGACTATCATTTGTTAATAAACGTTTCCATTCATTATGAGAAGTTTTATCTTGATGTTTCTTTCTTATTATCGGCATCTTTATATCCTCCATCATAACTCATAATCCTTGTGCAGACTGTTTTCCATTCACCTAACTCTTCTTCATTTTCCTTAATATTAGGAATAACTCCAAATATAGGTACATCTGTAATATTGTATACATCATCTGTATGGTATACCGTTGTATCAGAAATCATTCTGATAATAAAGTATACAACCGCTATTACTGCACCAACTATAAAACCAAGAATACAATCTATAACTATCTTTGGTGATACCTGGGCATAAGACAACTCAGCATTATCAACAACCTCTACACCACCAGCTTTAGTTACTCTTATAATCTCTTCTTCTGATACATCTGCAAAAGCATTTGCAATATCATAAGCCAATATAGCATTTGTAGATTTTATTGATATTTTAATGAGCTGAGTGTTTTCAACCGTCGAAACAGTCAACATATCTGAAACATCATCTCTTGATAAATCAAAGTATAGCTCTTTGCCTGAATTTACTTCCTTTATAACTGCATCTAAAACTACATTACTTTGTAAAATAATTTTATATGTACCTGCAAGGCTTTCCGCTGCCAAAAGGTCATTGTTATTAATAGAACTGTTAGACGTAGAATTCACAGTGGCATTATGAACATACATTGTTACGTAAGATTCGTATTGAGGAGTGATGCAGAACTTTACAAATAAACCTGTTATACCAGCACTGATTATCCCCACAAGACAAAGCCAAACCAAGTTTGACAAGCAGAGATTTATTATATCTGTAAACTGTATTTCCTGTTTTATCGAAAGTACCTTGGACTTGTTCTTATTACTCATAGACTTCTCCTATATGTTTTATTCACTATTAACATTTTTAGGGTTATTAATTGACTTTCTCAGAAATTTTTTATAAATAATATGTTGCAGTTTATTTGGACAAATAAAAACTATCAACTCCGCAAAAAAACAAATCATAAAATCAATAATAGATGAATAACCTATTCTAAAAGTATTCCAACGAGTCTGCACAAACCCTTTGAATGTTTCAAAAGAGTGCCGTTTCACCTGAATATTTTGTTCAACTCTGACTTTAACCAGAATATTACTCAAATTCTCAGTATAATACCCTGCTTTTAAAAGTCTTATATATAAGTCGTAATCCTCGCCTCTTCTTAAATTATTATATCCGCCTACACTTACCACTGCGGACTTTTTATACATAACCGTAACATTATTGAACGGTTGTCGTCGTCTTGCATATTTGCGTATTTCTTCGTTGGTCAAGGGAACTTCTCTTATAGAAAATCCCTTTTCTGAATCTTTATCAAACTCTTCGATATAACCACCCAAAACAGTTAAATCAGGGCTTTCAGCAAATCTTTTAAGCTGTAATTCACATCTTTCAGGCACAGCTATATCGTTAGAATCCATTTTGGCGATAAGTTCGTTCTTGCAATGCTTTAATCCTTCATTTGCAGCAACACCAATACCAACATTTCTCTGTAATCTTATAATTTTAAAAAGATTTGGATATTCACGGACAAAGCAATCTAACACATTATCCAGTTCTTCTGTCAAAGGTCCATCACATACAATTATAATCTCGTCAGCAAGAACTGTCTGATTGACAATACTTTGAATACATAATTTAAAATATACCGGATTTTCCCCAGCATAAACAGACATTAATATGGAATATGAATCCATAGACACCATCCCTTATAATACAAGTATATCATATAATCAGGTTCTTATCTTGAATCAGTATGTGTACCCTCTACAATGTCGGCTCCTGCAAAAGCCTTTGGAATTGTTTTTAACATCAGCTTTATATCTAACAACATACCATATTGCTGTACATACTTAGTATCTAATTTTACTTTTTGCTCAACTGTAATTAAATCTCTGCCATTAACTTGTGCCAAACCTGTAATGCCGGGTCTTACATTATATACCCCATTTTTCATTCTGAGATTATGTATTTCACCTTCATCAGGTACAAGGGGTCTTGGGCCTACAAAACTCATATCCCCTTTCAAAATATTAAGCAGTTGTGGAATTTCATCTATACTTGTTTTTCTAAGCACTTTACCAAAACTTGTTACTATATCCGAATTATCATCAGTATTAGTTTCTTCTTTTATCTTCATTGTTCTAAATTTATATATTTTAAACAACTTTCCATCTCTTCCAACTCTTAACTGTGTAAAGAATACAGGGCCATTACTATCTTTTTTAATGAGAATACTAATCATAACAAACGGCAAAATCATAATTACCAAACCTACTAATGATAATAAAATATCGGCCATTCGTTTTATATACCAATACATTGTTTTCTTAAAATTTGGTTGAACTACATTATTATTTTGTTTTTTTAATTCACAAACTTCTTCAAGCTCGACCATCACAACAATACCCCTTCTTATCTTAATTAACTCCTAAAAACACTAAAAATTCACATAAACATCTGTTATTGTTTAATTTTACCACAACGTTTTTAACATTTCAAGATGAATATTGTGATAATTTCCATCATTTTTTAGTTCAATGTGACTATTTCCATCATTTATTCACAAGGATATTTCTAAGCTAACATAAAAAATCTGCCCATATTTCAGGGCAGATTTTGCTATAATTTTATTAATATATTCAATTATATATGATATTTAATTACTCATCTTTACCGCAACATTTTTTATATTTTTTACCGCTACCACAAGGACAAGGATCGTTACGACCAACCTTTTTCTTGTTGCGTACAGTTGTATTAGGCTTTTCATCACTTGAGCCACCGCTGGTTGAAGTAGGATTAGCCATTTGCTCACGCTTGATTACAACTGATGGGTTTCCGCTTTCTTGTTCCTCTTCGGCAATTTCCTTTTCTATTTCATCAGCACTTTCTCCCTGAGAAATAGCCTTTTCCTTTGCCTCCTGTAAAGCCTTTATACGCTCTGCACGAATTGCCTTTGCTCTTTCCATTTCAGCAATCTGACGTGACTGAATCTCAGCTATCTTCTTAGGTGCTGACAAACACAACTTTGCAGTATTTTCTCTGATTGAATCTATCATCTGGTCAAACATATCAAAACCTTCAAGACGATATTCAACAACAGGGTCTTTCTGACCATATGCACGCAATCTTATACCCTGCTTAAGGTTATCCATATCATCAATATGTTGCATCCAGTAAGTATCAACACTCTTTAAGAGATAAACACGCTCCATCTCACGCATTGTTTCTTCAGGCAACAGTTTTTCGTTTTCTTCATATCTTTCACTTGCTTTATTTTGCAAAATTTCAACTATCTTTTTATTATCCATATCTGCAAGTTCGTCAAGTGTAAAGTCAAGACAATCGTCATCTTCGTCAATAACCCAACCTGTATAATAATCCTTAAGGCTTCCTACATTCCACTGCTCACGAAGTATATTGTCATCGCAGTAAAGTTTAACTGTTTCTTCAATGTTCTCGTTAATCATTTTAACAACAACATCTTTAATATCTTCTCCGTTAAGTACCTGGTCACGCTGAGAATAGATAATCTCTCTCTGCTTATTCATAACGTCATCATACTGAAGCACGTTTTTACGGATAGCAAAGTTCCTGCCCTCAACCTTCTGCTGTGAACTTTCAATGATACTTGAAAGCATTTTATTTTCAATAGGCATATCTTCAGGAGTATTCAGCCTTGTCATAACAGCTTCCATTCTCTCTCCGCCAAACAAACGCATCAGATCATCATCTGTTGACAGATAGAAACGGCTCTTACCAGGGTCACCCTGACGGCCTGAACGACCTCTGAGCTGATTATCAATACGGCGTGATTCGTGACGTTCTGTACCAATAATATACAAACCGCCTGCTTTTCTTACTTCTTCAGCTTCGTCTTTAAGTTCATCTTTATACTTCTGATTAAGCTCTCTGAAAGTTTCTCTTGCGTTAAGAATTTCTTGGTCATCTGTTTCGCCATAACTTGTAGCCTGAGAAATAAGTTCTTCATCAAATCCCTGCTTTCTCATTTCAGAGAGAGCCAAAAATTCTGCATTACCGCCCAGAATAATATCTGTACCACGTCCAGCCATATTTGTTGCTATTGTTACAGCACCCTTCTTACCTGCCTGTGCTACAATTTCAGCCTCTTTTTCGTGTTGTTTAGCATTCAATACATTGTGCTTTATGCCACGACGTTTGAGCATACTACTTAACAACTCAGATTTTTCAATGGAAATTGTACCAACCAAAACAGGCTGACCCTTTTCGTGACACTCAATTATATCATCAATAACTGCATTGAACTTACCCTTTTCATTCTTAAAAATAAGGTCAGGCTCATCAATTCTCTGAACAGGACGGTTTGTGGGAATTTCAATAATATCCAACTCGTAAATTTCGCCGAATTCTGCTTCCTCTGTCATAGCAGTACCGGTCATACCAGAAAGTTTTTTATAAAGTCTGAAATAATTCTGGAAAGTTATTGTAGCAAGGGTTTTGCTTTCATTTTCAATCTTTACACCCTCTTTAGCTTCAATAGCCTGATGTAGACCCTCGTTATATCTACGACCATACATAAGTCTGCCTGTAAATTCGTCAACGATAATAACTTCACCGTCTTTTACAACATAGTCAATATCGAGACGCATTGTTCCGTGTGCTTTAATAGCTTGATTAACGTGGTGTTGAATTGTAAGGTTATCGGGGTCTGTCAGATTTTCAACATCAAAGAAAGCCTCAACCTTTTTAACACCATTTTGTGTAAGAGTAGCTGTCTTTGCCTTTTCATCAACTACATAGTCAATATCATTCTCTTTGTAATATTCTTCTTTATCTTCCTTTGCATCAATCTCTGCAAATTTTTCACACTTTAGTGTACGTGCCAGTTTGTCGGCTTTCTCATAAAGGTCTGTTGACTTATCACCCTGACCTGAAATAATAAGCGGTGTTCTTGCTTCATCTATAAGAATTGAGTCAACCTCGTCCACAATAGCAAAAGTATGACCACGCTGAACCTTTCTGTCCTTATAAACTACCATATTATCTCTCAGATAGTCAAATCCCAGTTCATTATTTGTTCCGTATGTAATATCAGCAGCATATGCTTTCTTTCTAGATTCACTGTCAAGGTCGTGTGTAATAAGACCAACGGTAAGACCAAGATAGCTATACAACTTACCCATCCACTCTGAGTCACGGGTTGCAAGATAATCGTTAACTGTTACAACGTGTACACCCTCACCTGTAAGTCCATTGAGGTAAGCAGGCAAAGTAGCAACTAGAGTTTTACCTTCACCTGTACGCATTTCTGCAATACGACCTTGATGTAAAACAATACCACCAATAACCTGTACAGGATAATGACGCATACCAAGAACTCTGTCTGATGCCTCTCGGCATACAGCAAAAGCATCCGGCAAAATATCATTTGTTGTTTCGCCCTTTGCTAATCTTTCTTTAAGAACATTGGTCTGATCCTTAAGTTCAGCCTCTGTCATAGCCTTATACTTATCTTCAAGAGCAAGCACGCTTTCCATAATAGGCTTAACTCTTTTTAGTTCTTTTTTACTATAATTACCAAATAAAGCTTTTAAAAAACCCATATTGATAAAACCTCCTCAACATATCTTTCCTTATATATAACAAATTTATAGTAATTCAATTTATTATTCTTTAAAAGGTCTGTAATCTTGACTATTATATCACAACAGCAATCAAAAATCACTAAAAATTTGTAAATATTTATTTATATCCATATTTTATAATCCTAGATTCTCAACAAAAGAAAAATCTTTTATCACTCAATAATTTATTCAAATGTACTGAATTTTACCCCATACTTTTTATAAATCTCAGCTAGACTTTTATTAACACTACTAATAGAGTATTTTTTCGACAATTTAACAGCCTCTTCACTCATTTTCTGTGCAAGCTGAGGATTACTATATATTTCATAAATTCTGTCAGCCATTTGTTGAGCATCGTCAAGTTCTACCAAAAATCCGTTTACTCCATCTTCTACAATATCACCATTACCTCTTACATTTGTTGCCACTATGGGTTTGCCTATGGCAAGAGCTTCTATAAGATTAACAGGCAAACCCTCTCTTCTGCTTGCAGACACTGAAACATCGCATAATGTTACCAGATTTGGAATATCACGTCTATAACCTAAAAATTCAACATTGTTTTCTATTCCCATATCTTTAACCATCTGAACATACTCTGTTATCATCTTCTGCTGTCCCGGCAACAATAGCTTTATTGTTGGAATTTTATTTTTCAACATTTTAACAGCCTTAAAAATCATTTCCTGATTTTTTCCTGTAACAAGGTCAGCAGGATAAATAAGCATAAACTCATCTTCAGCATAGCCATATTCTTTTCTCAGCTGTGCTTTAGCCTGCGGTGTTGCAACAATGAATTTATTGAGGTCAACCCCCACTCCGTTAACTTTTAATATATCATCTTTAACCTTAAACTTTTTATTTCTTGCAAGGTTATAATCTTCGCTATTTATTGTAATTAGGGTATCAGTTCTATGGGCAAGCATTTTTTCAACAGGATAAAAGAACATCCAGTTCATTGCAGGAGCACCTTTGAAAAAATGGAATCCGTGTGCAGTATAAATAACCTTGGCTTCAGATTTTGCCTGCTTTGCTGCCATTCTTGCAGCTACCGCACCCATTGGTGTATGACAATGTATAATATCATAATTGCCGTTTTTTATAATTTCTTTAAGCTGAGAAATAGCTTTTATGTTAGTAGCTTTGAAAGGTGAACGCTGTAACGGAATAAAATAAAATTTATTAATAGACTTAAAATCAAATCCATCCTTGTCCGCCGAGTTATCATAGCAAGATACATCAACAGTATGTCCGTTCTTCACAAGTAAATTGATATAATTTGTGTGAAACTGCCCTATATGGCTTCTTACATTTGAAACAAATAATATTTTCATTATAATCTCCCTCGTTTTATAAATAAAAATCCTAGAAATAAGTGTTGACAATTCAAAAATTAACTGATATAATTATCAAGCAGTCAAAAATGGATCATTAGCTCAGTTGGTTAGAGCAACCGGCTCATAACCGGTAGGTCCCGGGTTCGAGTCCCTGATGATCCACCACAAAAAAGCACTTGTTCAAACGAGTGCTTTTTTGTTTTGTGATTCTTTAATAAAATAACTATTGAGAAATAATTCATTAAGGACTCTGTCCTTAAAACCTGCAAGGGCTTTGCCCTTGACCCACAAGCCTTTGAAAAGGCTTGACCTAAACTTTACAACATTTAATATAGAATATGTTTTGTATTTTAATCCAAAACAAAAAATTAAAATATTTACTTAATAAAACCGAGTTTACTTTCGTAGACTCGGTTTTTATTTTATACGTTTCTCTTGCAGGCAAAGATTTTGTCCAATAATTCTCTTACTGCACCATCTCCGCCTTTACGTCTGCAAACATAATCCACAACAGAAATAACACAATCCAAAGAATCAGCAGGACAAGCAGAAAATCCACATTTCTCAATACAGCAAAGGTCATTTTCATCATCACCTATATAAGCAACCTCGTCCCATTTGTAGCTATGTCTATCTAAAATCTCTTGCAATACAGACTGTTTATCCTTGACGCCTTGAAAAACCTCTGCAATTTTCAGTTCCTTTGCTCTTACTGAAACAATATCAGATGTTTTTCCGGTTATGATTGCTGTGGTAATACCGTATTTTTCACACTGAACCAACGCATAACCGTCTTTCACATTAAAGGCTTTAAAAACCTCACCACTCGCACCTATGTATATCTTTCCATCTGTTAAAGTTCCGTCAACATCCATTACTAACAACTTGATATTACTTAGATTATTCATACGGTCACCTTACAAAACAATTCCAACACCAGTAATGTCATTGATTCTGATAGTTCCTGTAAGAACACCATTATCAACCACAGGTAAAGCAGAAATATTTTTTTCATTCATAATTTTCAATGCCTCAATAGCAAGTGTTTCGCTTTTAACAGTCATTGGTGTTACAGTCATCAATGAATTTATATCAGCCTTGTACACATCAATACTCTCATTACTCAATGCACGTCTTAGGTCACCATCAGTAAATACACCTTTGAGAATATTATTATCTGCTATATTGACTATACCCAATGCCTTCTTACTCATCACAAGAATTGCATCTTTCAACATTGTTCCTGATGGAACCACAGGGTTATCTTCATCTATGTGCATAATATCACCAACAGTATAAAGCAATTTTTTACCTAGTGAACCTGCTGGATGAAACAAAGCAAAATTTTCTTCATTAAATCCATAAATTTTTGATGCACAAACAGCCAGTGCGTCACCAAACGCAAGGGCAACTGTTGTACTGGATGTCGGTGCAAGATTCATAGCACAAGCCTCTTTAAAATAAGGAAATACAAAGCTATAATCACTGTTCTTTATGAGAGTAGAGTCTGAATTTCCTGATATTCCTACCAGTGGAGTACCAATAGCCTTCAGACAAGGAATCAGCTTTGTAACTTCTTCACTTTCCCCTGAAAAAGATATTGCAATTACAACATCATCGCTTCTCAGCATACCAAGGTCACCGTGTTGTGCCTCTGCTGGATGTAAAAAGAAAGAGGGTGTTCCAAGACTTGACATTGTGGCAGCAATTTTTGTGCCTATATGTCCGGGTTTACCCATACCTGTAATAACAACCTTACCTTTACAATTTACTATAAGGTCAACAATCTCTATAAAACTTTCATCCAAAGCATTTTTGGTTATTTCGAGAGCAGCAATTTCTGTATCAAATAACTTTCTTCCCTCGGCAATAACATCTATTTTATTCATTTTCGTTTACCGCCTTGTAAATTTTTATTAGCTTTGTCAGTAACTCCTCTGTATAATCAAGAGGAACCATATTAGGTCCGTCAGACAGTGCGTTGTCGGGATCAGGGTGTGTTTCCATAAAGATACCGTCCACACCAACAGCAATGGCTGCTTTTGCAAGAGGTTCAACAAATTCTCTGTTACCGCCTGTTGCATTACCTTTTCCGCCTGGCTTCTGAACACTGTGGGTAGCATCAAAAATTACAGGAAAACCAAAGTTTTTCATTTCAACCAAACCTGTCATATCCACAACAAGATTGTTATAACCAAAGGATGTACCACGCTCACACAGCATAAGATTACTGTTTATATCCTTAATCTTATCAAGACAGTTTTTCATATCCCAAGGTGCCAAAAACTGAGCTTTTTTAATATTAACTATCTTTCCTGTTTTTGCAGCAGCAACAAGCAAATCTGTCTGCCGACACAAGAAAGCAGGAATCTGTACAATATCTGCAACCTTACCAACAGGTTCAGCCTGCCAGGATTCGTGAATATCAGTTGCAATTTTTACGCCCAATTCTTCTTTAATATCAGCCAGAATTTCCAAACCTTTTTCAAGTCCCGGACCACGGTAACTGCTAATAGCAGTTCTGTTTGCTTTATCAAAAGAAGCCTTGAATGTAAAAGGTATACCCAATTTGTCGGTAACAGCTTTTAAATGCTTAGCTATACCCAAAGCATTCTCTTTTGATTCAATGGCACAAGGCCCTGCAATTAACTGAAACATAAAATCAAGCCTCCCCGTTATTCTTCAGATACTCCTCAACTTTTGCAATATCTTTAGGAGTATCCACAGATATAGTTTTGCAATGTGCATTTATATAGTAAATATCTTTTCTATTTTCGATAAATCTGAATGAGTCATTCTCCTCAATCTTTTCAATAGGGCCTCTTGGAGTATCGTGATAATACTGCAAAGCACTTTTGGTAAAAGCTCCAACTCCTACAAACTTATGATATGTATAGTTCATTGCACCCTTTGGAAATGGAATAGGACTGCGTGAAATAAACAGACATATTCCGTCTTTGTTTGTTACAATTTTAAGATTTGTACTATCTACAACTTCAACAGGGTCGCTGAAATCTGTCATAAGATTTGAAACATAAAAATCATTTGGATTAAGATTTTCAGGAATACACTTAACAATAGACTCTTTTGTTATACAAGGCTCGTCACCATTAACCATAACATATAAATCAGCGTCAATCTTTTGAGAAAATTCATAAAGACGCTCAGTTGCTGTTTCGTTATCCTCAGATGTCATAACAACCTTTGCACCAAAGCTCTCTGCCATCTCTTTTATCTCTTCACTGTCAGTAGCAACATAAACCTCGTCAAAACATTCAACCTCTTTGGAATGTTTCCATACCCACCAAAGCATAGGTTTGTCAAAAATCATTTTCGTAGGTTTATTATAAAAACGTGTTGAACCGCCTCTTGCAGGAATCATACCAATTATTTTCATAGTCCTCATACCTTTCTTCATAAACTTATATCATCATTAATAATTTATCAAATAAAAAGCTAACAAATAAATTATAAAGACATTAATCTGTAAGCAATTTATCTAAATCTGCCCTTGGAAAGACCTCCAGCTTACCGCCACGAGTGGCATTATAAACCTTGAAGCCTACCTCATCACAGGCTTTTTTTGCATACTCATATGATTTAGTTGTGTAATATAGGTCGTGTACCACTTTGTCTTGAACATCTTTGTCATAATCTTCACAGAAATAGTTTTTAACGCTGTTGTCAACAACCTTATTTCCGTTTTTGTCAGTCATATTATTGAAATTGTGGTCAACACCTATTAAATACACTTCTGAAAATCCCATATAATAAGCAAGCTGGATACAGGTTATTGTAACTGTACCTGTACATTCAAGACATTTTGCTGCATTATAAGAAAATTTATGATTTTCTTCTTCGCAATGCTTATAAAAATATTGTGCATTCTTAATATCTACACCATAGTACCACTTAAGTTCAGTAGGTATAAACTTAATTTCACAATCTATGGCATTTACTTCATCTTCAATATTTTCCATTATAACAGGGTCTTCACATATGTAAAAGGTTGGACGCCACTCTGTTTGTGGAAAAATTTTAAAGATACGATTCATTCCAAAAGTATATTCTCCTCTTGAATGTAAAATATCCAAGTCTTTCGCATTCAAACTCGGCCCATTGCCACAAATAAAGCAACGCTTACCCTTATATTTATCTTTTAATTCTTTCAGCTTTTTTCCATCTGCAAACATCTCAAAATGATTATGCACAAATGGTCTTGTTCTGGAAAACAAAGAAGCCTTAACTCTTTTTATAATATTCAAATTAGTCACCTTTCAAGTTTTTTTGCAGGTATGCCAACTAATGTTATTCCTTCTTCATCAAAGGACTTTGTAACAACAGCATTAGCACCTATCTTAATGTTATCTGCTAATCTCACTCCACCTATTATAGATGCTCCAAATCCAACATCTATGTTATCACCTAAAACAGGAACATCATCAGTCTTTCCGTTATTACCTATGCAATTATTACCATGTAATTTACAATTTTCTCCTATACGTGCATTAGGATTAACTATTACTGTTCCGTGATGATAAATATTCAAGCCTTTTCCAAATGAATTTTCCTCTATCAATATACCCAATCTATTTCCATATATATTCTTTCGCCTTTGATAAAAGAGATGTAGCAAAATTTTAAACTTATTACCTTTACTTGAGTTGCTGTAATACTCCTGTTTTCTCAAATATTTTGTGTATTTATATATCTGACTTTCTGGATCTTTTGTTAATTTCATAATGAACCTTGACCATTTATCCTTGTTGATAAAATACTCATTATCGCTATTCATATACTCAATAAGATCTTCTTTTGTCTTTATCATTTTACACACCTCCAAATATCACCTCTAACGTTTCAAAACATTATGCAAACATTGCCTCAATCTCATTTCAGTAATTTTAATACCTAATAAAAGTACTGATGTATCTAGCAGTTTTGATATCTCGCTAATAGAAAATTTATCCTTAAGATCATAATAGAAATAGTAATAATAGTTAATTTTTTCTCTTGTATTCATTTTTTTAAACTTTGCAATCTGTTTTACATACAAAGCATATCCTAAAGGACTATTTATGTATATTTCTCGTCCTTTACTTGTTAAACCGTCATCTAGATATTCACATATATAAATATCTTCATTAGTCCACCTGATTTTATATCCATCTGCGGCAATTCTTGACCACACAACATCCTCAGTAACAAACTTTTCACCTTCAAATTCAGGAAAAGGATATTTTTTTAGTATATCGGTATAAAAAACTTCCGACTTATCACCAGCAATTCCAAACTTGTCCCGTTCCAGAGAAGTTGCATCAACATACTTTTCTTTGAAAGTAGTACCAACCAAATTATTATCAAATGTTCGTTTTATTCCAGCTATTCCTGCAAACTTTGACTTGTTTTCTATTCCGTTTTCTATCTTTATAATGTTTTTTATAGAATCTTCGGGCAAACAATCATCAGAATCCACAATAAAAAAAAGTTCTCCTTTTGCTAGTGGTACCCCTTTATTAATTGCTCTGTGCTTTCCGCCATTTTCGCACCTGATATAACGAATTTCAAAGCCATTATCCTGATTTTTCCACATATCAAATTTTTCTTTTGCGTTATCCGTTGAGCCATCATCAATTACCAGCCATTCAAAATCCTTTACAGTCTGATTTTTTAAAGATATATATAAACGTTCTACAATATACGCTCTGTTATATAAAGGTGTGAATACAGTAACCATTTTTATTTCTTTTCCCCTTTTTTAAAAACACATATACATTTTACTAATATAGATGCTATTCTTTCGCCAAAAATTTTACTATACTTTTTGTATAATTTTGACGTTTCATCTATCCATGTACCATCATAATGGTGTATTGTCATAGTGTTATCAGTAATATTTAATTTTCCCGTTTCATAGCTTTTAGGATTAAAATATTCTGTTGGATATATATTAATACCATCGACATTATAAAATTGATTTTTCTGAATATCAAGATTCTTTTTGTTTAGTAACACTTCATTAGTTATGATCGGACAGGGTTTGGCATTCATACTCCCATCTTTTAAAAGAAAAGTACTATTTTCATACACTTCCATAAGCTCTTTTAGAAAAAAGAGATTTTTTTCTGCACCAAATCCTAATCCACTATTCACATAATATTTACTTTCTACTTCTTCCAAGCCAAAAAAGCCTTTATGTTCTAATAATGAATCTATATTTTTTATTACTTCAACATCAACGTCAAAATAAATCCCACCGTGGTTATATATTATATCCAGTCGTGCATAATCAGAAACAAATGCAAATTTTCTTTTATCATATGCCTGTCTAATAAAAAGATTTTTATTAACATCATAATTGTCTTCATTCCAGCACTTAATCTCATAATCTGGACAATATTTTTTCCAGCTTTCTATACATTTTAAATCCTTTTCAGGAATATCTCCTCTGCCAAACCAGCAATAATGTATAACCTTTGGAATTGACATATAAACACCTCGTAAAATCTCTTCAATTCAGTGTTAAAAACACCATAATTGACATTCTATAAAAATCAAACACACTTATCCTCAAAGATATTATGTAAATTTCTATAACCCTATCTTCATAAGATTTCTTGTTCTGCAAAGTAATTCAAAGGAAACTTTGGATATTTTATACCACATATTCTCCTTAAAACTTAAACTTTTAGTATTTTTAATAGGGTATTGCTTCACTATATTGAATATTCTGATTTTTGCCTCTGCCCTCTCATCTTTAGGCATATCACGCAATACTCTCTGATAAGAATATACACAAGAGAAAAACAGATTTTTGCTTGCATCATCTGTAAGCTCCGGAAATTTCTCTTGTAAATACTCCTGTCTTTCAGCCTTTGCCTCAAGAGCGTCTAATCTTCTTATAGAATAATTTTCGCCCATAATGCTTGTACTTCTTTGCAAATAAAAATACATATCGGCAGTTACTTCTGCAATTTTTTTACTTTCAGCAAAAACTATGTAAGTCCAAAACTCATCCTCATTTAATTTTCCTTTTCTGAAAGGTAATTTCAAAGCAACTTCTGCTTTATATAATTTATTCCACACAGTCTGAACAAAATGTCCGTCATTAATAAGCTCTTTCAAAGCCTCTTTATTGTTATATACTTTTACCTTGTAATCAACTTTATTTGAAATAGCGATTTCTCCATCATTAAATCTAACAGTACCGCATTGAGCAATTTCACAGTCATTTTGTACCATAACATCAAGTAATATATTAAGCATATCTACATCAACATAATCGTCACTGTCAATAAAGCTGATATATTCACCTGTTGCAATCTGCATTCCGGCATTTCTGGCATCAGAAAGTCCTCCGTTTTCTTTATGAATAACTTTAATTCGGGTATCCTGCTTTGCGTAATCATCGCAAATTTGCGGGCAGTTGTCGGGGGAACCGTCATCTACCAAAATAACCTCAAGATTTTTATAAGTTTGATTTATAATACTGTCTATACATCTTTTTAGATAATCTTCGACCTTATATATAGGTACAATCACACTTATTAACGGATTTTCTCTCATTATTTAACCTCATATTTCTTGTCTACTCCGGATATGGAATTATATAACTTATAAACACCATTAAACAACACCGGACAATACAAAATAAGAATGCAATCTATTTTCGCTCTTCTATTTAATATACCCTTACTTTTCATCTCAAAATATAATTTTTTTATTTTAGATTTGATTTCTTTTTTTCTGTCTATAAAAATCTTAGCAGATTTATTTGTGGCAAAATTTCTCATTATATTTATCTGAGAACGTAATAAGTTATTTACTGCAATTTTATAAATTTCATTATCATTTTTAAAATATTCAACAATTCTCTCTCTTACAATTTCACAGTCAAAAATTTTATGTTCATTAATTGATGAAGTGGTTGCCGAATTTTTTCTTAAAATATAGTGATATAACGGCTTATCCTCAAAAACAGATTTTTTTGCATTTGCAAAAACCATCACGTTAAAAAAATAATCTTCGTTAATTCTTATATCCAATGGCATTCTAATATCTTTTACAATATCTCGTTTATAAAGTTTATTACATGGACTAGGTTCTATACGTTGTCCTTCAAGTAAATCAATAATACCCTTTTTATTATCCTGAATAATAATTTCTCCTGTATTATAATAATAATCAATATGAGAAGGAAAAACCATCTGATAACCACAATGAGAAATATCTGCATCGTATTTTAAAGCATTATTAAGCAAAAACTCATACATTTCAGGCTCTATGTAATCATCACCATCTACAAAACCAATATAGTCACCGGTTGCAATATCAATTCCTTTATTTCTTGTATCTGAAACACCGGAATTATTTTTGGATATCTTAACTATTCTATTATCTTTTTTTGCATATTCATCTATAACATTTCCAGAGTTATCAGTTGAACCATCATCTACAACAATAATTTCAAGATTTTTATGTGTCTGATTTATAACACTATCCAAGCATTGAGGTAAATATTCTGCGATATTATATACAGGGATTATCACTGAAATCTTATAATTTTCACTCAACATATCCTATACCCCTGTTTTCTTTCAATTTTTGTATCATCTCTATCTTTTTTTTATTATTAAACTCACTACTGCGTAATGTATAAGTTTCATCAAAAACAATCGTATTCTTCATCTCTTCAGATTTTCTTAAAATATACTCATCATATTTACCAATCACTCTAGCAGGATTGCCTGCTGCAACACTATTGGAAGGAATATCTTTTGTAACAACACTGCCCGAACCTATTACTACGTTATCCCCTATTGTAACACCTGGTAAAACCACACTCTCAGCACCAATAAATACATTGTTACCTATATTTACCAAACCAATTCGACTATAACCTAATGAAGCTTTTCTACTGGCATCGTGTGCCAGAATATGAACACGAGGTGCCATAGTCACATCATTACCTATATTAATAAGCCAACAGTGCGAATCATCAATAATTGTACCACCCAATCTGCTGAAATTTTTTCCAACATTAAGACCTCTCTCTATTAGTTTTTCAGTTGACACTTCTCCTCGTAGTCTATATAAACAGGAACGTAATCCCATAAAATCAAATCCTCTCAAACATATCTTCCACAGCTTTTACAGTAACAGCTTTATCAAATTTTTTTCCACGTTCTTTTGCTTGTTTTTTATAATGTTCAAGCAAACCTTTTTCTATAAGAATTTTCTTAATTCCCTCATACAGTGCATTTTCATTATTATCGGTTACAATACCGTATTCATTGTTGTATCCTAACTGTTCTTCCATACCTGAACAGCGTGTTGTAACCACTGGTGTTCCGACCAAAAGACTTTCGGTAACTGCCGTACTGAAGCCTTCAGCGGTTGAAGCACAAACAAACAAATCACAATCACGCAAATATTTATATGGATTAGTTTCATATCCTACCAAAATAAAAGTATTCTGTAATTGATTTTCTTTTATGGCTTTCTCAAGATTTTGTTTTTCAGGTCCAGTTCCTAATATATAAACTCTCTGTTTAATACCCTCATTCAACAATTTTTTGTGAATTCTAATAAGTTTATCAAAACCTTTCACTTTTTTCAGTGTACCCATACCACATATATTGATGTATTCATCATCTTTATTTACAGAAGACTCTTCCATAGACAAAATTTCTATTTTATTTGTTTCATTTGTATTATACAAAACTTCAATAGGCTTTTTAAATTCTAATACTGTTTTAAAATCATTTAGTACATACTCAGAAACACAAACTGTATTGTCAAATCTATTATAACATCTTTTAGCCTCTTCTCCACTTCTGAACGATTTAGCAACAACATCCATAGTATGCTGTTCTACGTGTATCCAGCTTACCAGTTTTGTATCTGCAAATGTACATCCGCTTGCTATTCTTGCTGTTACACCCTCTAAATATGAAACAACAATATCATATCTGTCTTTTATAAATCTCTTATATAATGTTTGTGGAGAAAACAACTTAAAAATCTGTGCATTTCCTCTGATAATTTTTTTGAATACATATTTATATTCAACATCATTATTCAAAAATTGTTTGTTAACACCTTCATTAAATAAAGCCATAACGGTAACTTTATACTTATTCTTATCCATATTGTTAACAAGATTAACAAGCACTTTTTCCGCACCGCCGTGCCCCAATGTTGGAATTAAAAACAAAACCTTTTTCATAATAATATCACCTGTACCAAATATAGCAAAATCAAACAATCTTCTTTACATTATATCTTATATACTTCTTAAACGTCAACTGAATTTCTTTTTTCGACAATAAAAATATAGTCAAAATATATAAATAATACTGTATTTTTTGACGAATGGCTAAATAAGACACAAATACATATTATACAACTACAATTTGCAAAATCATTATAATAATTACAAATAAAATCGGCAGGAAACACATTGATTTCCTGCCGACTCTATTAATTTGTACATATTTAAACTTTTTCTATAACAGCTCTTATACTGTATTTGTCATTGGAAATATTGTTTACATTGTCATCCAATAACTCCAAAACGTTTAATGTAATATTACTTGCTGATGTATTAGTATTTTTTATTTCAAAAACACAGCTTGAAAAAAGTTTCTCTTTTGAAAAATCATTTACAGCTGTTGCATTTACAGCGGTGATTCTTACCTCACCCTCAATACCTGCATTTCCCATCGCACCTGCAAGACTGTCAAGATTCAGACTTTCTTCGTCAACATCAAGAATATTTTCATCATAATTAATATGAGCATTAACAGCAGAAAATTTAACTGATGATGTCATATAAAATGAAACTTTTATCTTGTCACCAATATTGTACTGAGTACCATTGATAATAGCAGTTGTACTTCCTGTATTTGAGGATGTCTGAGAAGAACTTTCTGAATTACCTACATTAGATGATACTTGAGATGAACTTGATGACGGTTTGCTACTGTCATTTTTGCTATTAGAAGAATCCTGTTTACTCGAATCACTGTCACTTACACTATTATCGTTTTTACTATTATCTGATGTACTGCTATTATCGACAGCAGACTGAGAATTTGAATTATTAGTCTGTCCCGAATAAGCTGGATAATTTATAACATATGAACCATCAGCAGATGTAGCAGGCTCACCATTTTCTTGGGTAGCGACTTCTACCTGTGTACCATCAGGATAAGTTCCATTTTCAATAATTACACCGTCAGGGTTCGTTCCCTGCACAACAACAACTTCTCCATCGGGTGTTGTTCCCACCTCTGTATTTACAACCACATCATTTTCCGTACCTTGTGTTCTGTTCAAAATACCTACAACAGCCAAAAACAAAGCAATAACAATAAGAATAATTACTCCAATTAAAACAACTTTTTTAGTTATCTTATCTTTTTGATTTCCATTATTTTCTGTATTATTCACAAAAAACACCTCCATTTCATATAATCTTATTAATGATTATACCATTCCATTTTTCCTTCGTAAAGCCTTTTACTGATTTTTATATCAGGGCTCATTTTAAAAATCAAAAGCACCGTCTATTTTGTCCAATAGGGATACTTTCTGTGTTAAAATCACTCGCTTTCGAACAAAATTTAGCACTTTTCTATTTTTAAACAAGCTCTACTCTTAATTTAGGAAAAACATATAGTCGCTTACTTATAAATACTAAAGTTGTGTCGAGGTTATAATAAGATAAACTGTGTGCATAATATTTTTATATACAAATAAATCATATTATAATTAAATAATAGTATAACTTTTTATATCAACCTATAAATTCAATATTATATTATAAAAATTTTTAAAATAAAAACTTTAAAAAAGTAAATAGTTTTTTCTCAGAAAGCCACACTAACGCAAATGAAATCAATAAAACTATAATTACGCAGATAATAAAATTTATAAAAATAAAAGGAAGTTCCAAAGGCTCTATAAAATAATATACTAAAGGATGTATACAATAAATTAATGTAGAGGTCTTTCTGAAATAGGTACAAATTTTTTTATTACAATTCAATTTTGTTTCTGAAATTGTACTGAACAAAAAGAAAGCTAAGGGCAATGTAGTGAAAATGTATGAATATCTACCTGGATCATTTCCAATTAGATAAATTGCTAAAACTTCAACAACATTTAAAACTGCACAGATAATAAGACCGATAACTTTTTTCTTATATGTAAGATTATTTTTTAAACATACTATTCCTATTAAAATTAATGGCATTGCTCTAAAAATGGCAACACCTACTGTTTTTGTTTTTAGCATCATCGTTAACAAACTATCTACACCAGGTAACCAGGTATAGCCATAGCTCAATGCCTCTATAACATATAAAATAACTGCAATAATACAAACATATTTTATCTTTATAAATCTTAAAAGGAAATACATAACAGGCACTGCAAATATTATACTTAACAAATACCACATATGATAGTATGTTTGATCAGAAATAAAAGACACAAAAAAATCTTTCCAAAAATTATATTGTCCAAAAGCTGTCTTGCAGTATTCATAATATCTTAGTACACAGTAAACTGCCGACCATATTAAATATAAAATACATATTCTCTTTTCATAATTAAGAAAAATTTTGAAATTTTCTTTGCTTTTCTCTATTTTTTCATTTGTAAATTTAAACTTTCTGAAAAGAAAAAAACCAGTAGCAACAAAGAAGAAAGGAACACCATATCTACAAACTACATTTAAAATCAACAGATATGTAACCTCATTTGTAAAAATACTTCCATAATGTATCATCATTATAAGAATTGCTGCTATAAATTTTGCAATATCAACAGCATTTAAATTATCAGTATCTGTATTTTTTAATCTTTTTAATTCTGTATTACCATTCATATTTTTAATGTCACCTTTCAATTTCTATTCAAACTTTCTATAATATCAATAACTTGTGATAAATCATTCGCTTTAGCATATATAATCTTTGAGGTTTCTTCATCAGGTTGAGTAAGATCGGGTACCATAACTGCAACACAGCCTGCACGGTATGCAGACAATATACCATTTGGAGAATCTTCCAAAGCAATACAGTTTTGTGGTGGTAAGCAGAGTCTTTTGGCTGCCTCGATGTAGATATCAGGATGTGGTTTACCATGCTCAACCATAGTAGCACAAACAACTTCATCAAAATAATTGTATATATTAAGTTTTGTAAGATATTCTTCTGTTCTGTCGGGTGCGGTTGCAGTAGCCACTGCACATTTAAGATTATTACTTTTTATGTATTGTAAAAGTTCATCAATTCCTTTTTTCTTTTCTATACCATACTTTTGAATATGATCGCTCATATATTTTTTTCTTAGCTCTTTTACACCATAATAATCAAAATTCTCTCCTACCAATTTTCTTAATTTAGGTATAGCATATTCTGCTGAAAGACTGCGTATTTCGAGTACGTCCTCAGGTTTCATAGGACAACCGAGCTCTTCAGAAGCCTGTACATAATACTTTTGCAACCATTTTTCAGTATCTATTATCAATCCATCCATATCAAAAATTACACCCTGTATTTTCTTCAATTTTCACACCTCTTATTATATATACTTTTAATCAACAATATTTAAAAAATCAGGCTTAGTCAAAGAGCTGTAAAAGCACTCTTGGTCTAAGCCTGATTACTGTTATTCACTCAGAACTATCCAGTTACCAAGTTTGCGGTATCTATTAAGCATATTGTTAAAATTATCCTCTTCCACTTTTTCGCCACCAACCATATACTTGTTTTTACCTGAATTACCTGAAACAACAGTGTATTCACTTGTATTGTTTATAAAACTATCATTTTGATATGACTCGTAATGGAAATCGGTGGTAAGCTCAGAATCGGACTTAACTGTATTTCCTACATACAATACAGTTGAGTTAGTCATACTGTCTGTATATAAATCAAGCAAACAACTTACACCATTTTCGGTTACAATACTTTTAATAACTTTTCGGCTTACTTGTGTACCAACATAATGTGCCATTTCAAGCTGACAGCCATTACCGCCTGTATAATAAAGCAACAAATCTGTGTTACCGTCGCCGTCAAGGTCGGTTACATAGTAACCATACAGACGCATTTTATTGCCCGCTTCACCGATTATATCAGTATCTCTTATAGACTCAACATAACCACTAAATTCGTCCGAAACATCTGTAACTTCTACTGTTACCTTACAAAAAGGTGCATCAATTCCGGAAATTGTGCCTGTTACAGTACAACTGCCAGATTTACTTCCTCCGGTAATCACACCACTTTCGCTAACTTTTGCAACTTCATCATCACTGCTTGACCATTTTATTCTATTATAATAAGCATTACCAAGATTTGAAGGCAACCCTGCTTTTGTGTAATTACCCTCTGAAAGTTTAGCCGTTATAGAAACATAATCTTCAAACAGTTCTCTTGCATTTTTAAGAGATGAATAAAGCACAGTATATTCGTCACGCTCTTTTTTAGTGTCATCTATCTTATATACAGCTTTTTTTTGCATATCATTCAGTGAAAACGGTTCTTTTGAATAATACTTCGTACTCTGTTTAGTCGTTTCTCCCACAGAATACAACACTGTTGTTTTCTCTGTTGCTGTGGTTGTTGACTTCTCAGCTTCAGAGATAATACTTATATTTCCATTTCCGTCAAGGTAAATATTCTCTACATAGCTTGCATAACCACCACCTGCAATATCACTGTATTTTTTGTCTGTTTGATTTGCTATTGCCGATGTACCGGATACTGTAACCACAGTAACTTTCTGAAAATCATTTGCCATTTTATATGTCAAAAATAGTTCATAGGTACCATCATCATTAAAGTCATCTATCTTACAACCTGTAAGTATTGCATTACCTTTTTTACCTCCGGAATACGTATAAGTTTCTTTAGCTTTCAAATTAAAAAGATATTTGTTAAGCACATTAATCTGATCTATTCTGGAATCATTAACTGTAACTGTAAAATTCTTTATAGTTGTATCATAGCCTTCAATATACACACCTACCTGACATTCACCCTCACTCATAGGTGTAACTACTCCGTTTATATCAACAGACGCTATATTTTCATCCGAAGTACTATAACGTATGTTATATTCTGCTTTTTCTCCATTTTTTATCTGTGCATTAATGGTTGCAGTTTGAGCATCTGTAAGTTCGAGAATCTGTTCCGAAATTTTCGCCTCTAATTGTGGCTGTTTTTCCGTGATTAACTCTGTGGATAATTCTGTGGGCAATTCCGTAGGTGGTTCTGTTTCTGCAGTAACCAGATTTGCAAGAATTGACGAATTAATATTCCCATTATTTAAAGCATAAAAAATACCTGTACCGCCCATTAAAACAACTGCAATAATTATAATTGTTATGACAATGGCAGTTTTATTTTTTTTCAACAATATCACCTTCCTCTTATTTAGTTATTATTGGAATTATTTCACTTTATAATCAATTCCTTAATCTTTTTTACATCTCCGTCCATAACATTAAACTTACTTTTAAGTTCTATTGTTACATCCGGAGAGATATTGCTGTGGATATACAGTGAATCCAGTCCTGCGTTATATGAGCCTAAAATATCCGTAGTGCAATCGTTGCCTATCATAATAGTTTCCTTAGGATTCAGTCCATAGCGTTCGAGTATAAGATTATAAAACGCCTTGTCAGGCTTGCAGGTATATTCGTCTGACGAAATAACAATACCATCAAACTTGTCCTCAAGTCCAAGCATTTTTATTTCAGGTGCAGTAAAGCTACGTTGTGCATTTGTAAGCAAATATACTTTTTTACCTGCACATCTAAGAGAATCCAACAAATCCTCAACACCATCATATAGTTTAATATACTTTGTAGAAATAACTCTGAATGATTTTGCTGTGTATTCACCAAAACCCTGAGGAGGCTCTATTCCCTTTATTTTTAGCAGATTCTCAAATACTTTTTCAATTCTTATATCAATATCAGAAAATTGGGAATTTTTTATCTTTACTCGTTCCTTTTCAGCTTCAACTTGTTCAAAATATGATTTCTTCAATTCGGTAGCAGTATATACCGCCCCTTCAAAACCATAAAGTTCTGCCATTTTTGTCCAAAGGTAAGTTTTCCACTCGTTTGTATTTATATCTACCAATGTTCCATACAAATCAAACAGGTAATTTTTGTACATAATAATTCTCCTTAAAATTATTTTAAAATTAATGGATATGCAATCATTACTTATACTGTCAACATATTTTTATTAATTTCGACATACTATGCAACTTAGAATGTATTATATCATAAATTCGTTTTAAAACAAATACACTTTATTAATAATATTTACGTTTTTATTTACCTTTTAAAGTCATTTTGTAAATCTTTTGTAACAGCAATCAAATTGTTTGCTACCTCATAATTAAAAAGTTTCTACTTTTTTAATCAGAGAGTAGTATTAGGTGCTGACAAATTTAAAAAATTATGATAAAATAAACACGTTTTATATTGAGATGTATCTTAAAAATATATGATACTTCTAAAACTGGAGGGTTGGTGTTTATGACAAACAAAGAAAAAGCTACATTGGCGGTAGATGCCTTGAAAAATGAATATCCTGATGCTCTATGCTCTTTGGTATATACTGACCCACTACAACTGCTGATAGCTACCAGACTTGCGGCACAATGTACAGATGCAAGGGTGAATATGGTTACTCCAAAACTATTTGCAACCTATAAAAATGTGTATGAATTTGCCGAAGCCAATGTGGAAGATGTTGAACAAATTATTAAAAGCTGTGGACTATACAAAACAAAGGCAAGGGATATTGTTGCAATGTGCAAAGTTCTGCGTAACGATTTTGATGGTGTTGTGCCTGACAATATAAACCAGCTTGTTAAGTTGCCGGGGATAGGTAGAAAAACAGCCAATCTTATAGTTGGAGATATTTTTCACAAACCTGCTGTCGTAGTGGACACGCATTGTATAAGAATTACAAGTAAGTTGGGACTTCACAACATAAAAGATGCAGTTAAGATAGAAAAAATACTGCGTGAGATACTGCCTCCTGATGAATCGAATGATTTCTGTCACAGGCTTGTACTTCACGGCAGAGCAGTATGTACAGCCAGAAGTCCAAAATGCGATAAATGCTGTATGAAAGACTTCTGTAACTTTGCAAAAAATAGTTTAACTTAAAATAAAAGATATACTAAAAACATAGATAAGGAGATTGAGAATGTCATATCCAAAGGAATTAATAAGAAATTTTAGTATAATAGCTCATATTGACCACGGAAAAAGTACTTTAGCCGACCGTATATTAGAGCAAACTGAATCAGTTGCTTTAAGAGATATGGAAGATCAGTTGCTTGACAATATGGACTTGGAACGTGAACGTGGAATAACTATTAAAGCCCACGCTGTTACACTACTATACAAGGCAGACAATGGCAAAAGCTATGTATTTAATCTGATTGATACACCTGGTCACGTTGACTTTAACTACGAAGTTTCACGTTCACTTGCAGCCTGCGAGGGTGCTGTACTGGTTGTAGATGCTTCACAGGGAATTGAAGCACAAACACTTGCCAACACATACCTTGCTGTTGACAGTGGACTTGAAATTGTACCTGTTGTAAATAAAATTGATCTGCCAAGTGCAGACCCTAAGCGTGTAAAAGAAGAAATTGAAGATGTTATAGGAATTCCTGCTGAGGATGCACCAGAAGTTTCTGCAAAAGCAGGCATTAACATTCACGACGTTATGGAGAGAATTGTTTCTGATGTTCCTGCTCCACAAGGTGATGACAACAACCCATTACAGGCACTTATTTTTGACTCATATTATGATGCTTACAAAGGTGTTATTATCTATATAAGAGTAAAAGAGGGTACTGTTAAGCCGGGAGACGAAATAAAACTTATGGCAACAGGCTCTGTATTTACAGTTGTAGAGCTTGGATATATGCGTGCTACCTCTCTTGAACCTGCAAAGGAGCTTTGTGCAGGTGAAGTTGGCTACATTGCAGCCTCCATTAAAAGTGTACAAGACGCAAAGGTTGGCGACACAGTTACACTGGCAAATAACCCTGCAACAGAACCATTGCCTGGTTATCGTGAGGTACAGTCAATGGTATATTGCGGTGTATACCCTGCTGACGGTGCAAAATACTCAGATTTACGTGATGCACTGGAAAAATTAAAATTAAATGACGCTTCCCTTACTTTTGAACCTGAAACTTCTGTTGCACTGGGCTTTGGTTTCAGATGTGGATTTCTTGGACTTCTCCATATGGAAATTATCCAAGAACGTCTTGAAAGAGAATATAATCTTGACCTTATAACTACTGCACCAAGTGTTATCTTCAGAATAACTAAAACTGACGGCACAGTGGAGATGATTGACAACCCAACAAATTATCCCGACCCTGCACTTATTGCAAAAGCTGAAGAACCTATGACAAATGCACATATATATGCTCCATCTGAATACGTTGGTAACATTATGGAACTGTGTCAGGACAGACGTGGTGTATTCAAGGATATGACATATATCGACAATGACAGAGTAGACATACATTATGAACTGCCTCTTGCCGAAATTGTCTATGACTTTTTTGACACTCTTAAATCACGTACAAGAGGATATGCTTCTTTTGACTATGAACTTTCAGACTATGCAGAAAGTAAGCTAGTTAAATTGGATATTATGCTTAACGGTGAGATTGTCGATGCACTGTCATTTATTATACACGCTGATAAAGCATACACCCGTGCCAGAAAGATGACGGAAAAGCTAAAGGAGAAAATTCCAAGACAGTTATTTGAAGTACCAATTCAGGCTTGCATAGGCGGAAAGATTATAGCACGAGAAACTGTTAAGGCTATGCGTAAAGATGTACTTGCAAAATGCTATGGTGGTGATATTACCCGTAAAAAGAAGTTGCTTGAAAAGCAGAAAGAGGGTAAAAAGAGAATGCGTCAGCTTGGTAGCGTAGAAGTACCACAAGAGGCATTTATGGCTGTGCTTAAATTGGATACTGAATAATCAGGCAATATATTAATTTCCAAAAAAGTTTAATATAAGAGGATACTTAGGATTTTTTCTTAAGTATCCTCTTTACTGTTTATAAAAGTTATTTAATAAATATTGGGGTAAAAAGATTATAAAAAGATTATTAACACTACTAAGCTAAAGCCGTCGCCCACAATCCTTTGAAAAAGCCTAACCTAAACTTTAATTATTATCTTCAACATTCGATATAGAACCTTTATTAAACTATTCAAGAAAAATAACTCAAGTTATAAATATTTCCCAGTAACAAAAATGTGCAAATTACTCAAAAAACATAAAAAATTCATTTGACTTATGGGGATATTCCTGTTAAAATAAATACAAGATAACGTGGGTAACAGTCTGCTTTCTGTTACACTTTTTTTGAAAGGCTAATTTATGGGTAAAATTATTTCGGTTGCATCAGGTAAGGGTGGTACAGGTAAATCCACAGTTTGCGTTACTTTGGGTATGGCATTAGTGAAAAGAGGACACAAAGTCTTATTAATTGACTGTGACTCAGGTATGCGTGGACTTGATATAATGATGGGCATTAGTAAAAGTCTTGTTTTTGATATCGCTGATGCTGTGTGTGGCAACTGTTCGCCTGATCAGATTATTTACCCTTGCAATCATATTGTAGGGCTTAGTCTTATTCCTGCACCTCAAAATGCTGAGGATGAGCTTAGTCCGGCTATACTAAAGCAATTCACTGACAATGTCCGCAATAATTATGATTATATTATAATTGATTCACCGGCAGGCGTAGGCAAGGGGTTTGATACGGCTGTATTGCCTGCGGATATGTACCTGGTTATAGCCAATACCGAGCCTACCAGTTTGCGTGGATGTGTTAATGTTCGTAAAAAACTTACAGAAATGGGCAAAGATAACATAAGGCTTATAATAAACAGATTTTCAAGGGCTTCGTTTAAAGAGCTTGCTTTTTACCCTGACCTTGACTGTATAATTGATGAATCAGGAATTCAGCTTATGGGCATAATTACAGAGGACAGACAGGTAATTGCATCTATACAAAAAGGTTTAGCTTATAAAAAGAAGTGCACAGCATTGGAAGCTATTGACCGCATAGCTGCAAGACTCGACGGCGAAAATATTCCATTGCTTATATGTTAACCGCAGTTTAAAAATATATAGTAAATTTGACGTCCAATATAGCAAGAAAGAGGGATTTTGATGAAGATAGCTATAATAGCACACGATGAAAAAAAAGAACTGATGGTACAATTTTGTATTGCCTACTGCGGTATTTTGAGTAGATATTCACTTTGTGCTACCGGAACAACAGGTAAACTTGTTTCTGAGGCAACAGGTCTGCAAATACAGAAATTCTTGAGCGGCTCTCAGGGCGGTGATCAACAAATTGCAGCTAGAATTGCCTGTAATGAAATTGATATGCTGTTGTTTTTCAGAGATCCACTTAATCCTAAGCCACAGGAGCCAAACGATATTAACTTGTTAAGACTTTGCGATATGCACAACATACCTGTTGCTACTAACATTGCGACAGCAGAAATGCTTATCCACGGTCTTGAGCGTGGCGATCTTGATTGGAGAAATATTGTAAAATAATCAGCAAATTGCCTTGTAACTTCTTCAATATTATAGTAAAATAAAATATCGGTAGGGGTAGACTTTGCTCTACCCCTATTTTTACTTTATAGATTATTAATTTTATGATTTTTATATAAATGGAGGTCTTAAAATGGCACTTATAACAAAAAAAGTGTACGGTGCAGAAGATGTACTGCCCAAGGACAGCTACAAGTGGCAGCTTGTAGAGGACATTATGAAAAGTGAAGCCGCCGCTTACGGATTTAAAGAAATTCGCACACCTGTGTTTGAACATACCGAGCTTTTCCAAAGAGGTGTTGGCGATACAACGGACGTTGTACAGAAAGAAATGTACACTTTTGATACAAAAGGCGGAACATCAATAACATTGCGTCCCGAGGGTACAGCAGGTGTTGCAAGAGCCTTACTTGAACACGCTATCTATAATGACGGCTTGCCTGTAAAAACATATTACTTTGACTCTTGCTATCGCTATGAGAAAAAGCAAGCTAACCGTTACAGAGAGTTCCACCAGTTTGGTGTTGAGGTTTTTGGTACATCTAATCCAATGGCTGACGCTGAAATTATAAGTCTTGCCTCCACATTGTTTGACAGACTTGGTGTAGTTGATTTGCAATTAGAGATTAACTCAATAGGCTGTCCCGAATGTCGTGCAAAGTACCACGAAGCACTGAAAAAGTATTTTGAAAGCTACAAAGACAAGCTGTGTGACACTTGTCTGTCACGTTTAGAGAAAAATCCTATGAGAATTCTTGACTGTAAGAGTCCTATATGCTCTGAAATAGCAAAGGATGCACCTGTGGTTCTTGATTATCTATGCGAAGAATGTAGTGACCACTTTGAAAAGGTTAAGTCTTATCTTGACTCAGCAGAGATACCATATGTTATAAACCCTAAAATTGTGCGTGGCCTTGACTACTATACAAAAACTGTTTTTGAATTCGTAACTACAAGCCTTGGTTCGCAGGGTACCGTATGCGGTGGAGGACGTTATGACGGACTTATTGAGCAAATAGGCGGGCAACACACACCATCACTTGGATTTGGTCTAGGTATGGAGCGTTTACTTGCTCTAATGGCAGAGCAGAATATCGAAATACCTCTACCCCCTACCTGTGATTTATACATTGCAGGACTTGGTGATGAAGCACAGAAAAAGGCATTTAATCTTGTTAAAGAGGTTCGAGAAACTTCACTTATTGCCGAATGTGACATAGTAGGAAGAAGCCTACGTGCTCAAATGAAATATGCCGACAAAATCGGAGCTAAGTTCAGTATAGTAATCGGCGATGAAGAAATAAAAAACAACAAGGCTATACTTAAAAATATGGAAACAGGCGAGAAAACAGAGGTTCCTCTTGATGAAGAATTTATAAACACATTTTTCCAAAAGTTTGCAAGCTACGAAATTGAAAGCAAAAACAGCGAACTTGGAATTGAAAATGCTTTTCAAGATTTGATTTAACCCTACTTTTCTTTTTAAGAAACTTAATTTGGGGAGGATAAAGATTTTTGATTATTTATGAAAATAGATTAAGTGCCCAAGAGTTTTGTGCTTTACAAGAGTCTGTGGGATTTGGTCTCCCAAATTTAGAGCAAATAGAAATTGCTTTACAAAATAGCATTTATTCCATATCTGTTGAAGTTGACAATCAAATAGTTGGTATGGGAAGAATTGTAGGAGACGGGGCCAGAATTTTTTATATACAGGATGTCTTTATTAATCCAAAATATCAAGAACAAGGGATTGGTACCGAAATTATGAAAAAGTTATTATCCTATATAGATAATCTACCACTTAAAAATTGCACTATTATGGTGGGACTTATGTCAGCTAAAAATAAAGAAAGTTTCTATGAAGGATTTGGATTTAAAAAACGACCTAATGAATTTCAGGGTAATGGAATGATGTTAAGCATTAACAAATAAATTTTAGTTTATCTCACTATTTAGGGCTTGTTTGAAAATAGAAAAAGTGCTGAATTTTTGTTTCAAAACGAGTGATTTCAAGGCAAAAACCGCAGAAATACTGACGTATTTCGAGGATTTTTAACACAGAAAGCACCGTTTTGAGGCAAAATAGACAGTGCTTTTGATTTTTCAAACAGCCCCTAATTAAAAATCAATATTAAGAAAAAAGAGGTAATTACAATGGCTGAATTTATGACAGGGCTGAAAAGAAGTAATTATTGCGGTGAATTAAGAATAGCAGACTGCGGTAAAAAAGTTACTGTTTTTGGCTGGGTACAGCGTCAGCGTGACCTTGGTCAGCTGATTTTTATAGATTTGCGTGACCGCACAGGTATAGTACAGTTGGCACTTGACGACAACACAGACAAGGCTGTGTTTGAGAAAGCTTCATCTGTAAAGAGCGAGTATGTACTTGGTGTTGTAGGCACCGTGCGTGAAAGAAGTGCAAAAACAGACAAAATCGCAACAGGCGATATTGAAATAGACGTTGAAGAGCTTAGAATTCTTGGAGAAAGCGAAACAACTCCATTCGAGATTGTTGCCAACTCCAACACAAGTGAGCTTACAAGACTAAAATATCGCTATCTGGATTTAAGACGACCTGATTTACAGCAAAATATTATTTTAAGACATAAAATTGCAAAAATCACTCGTGACTATTTTGATGAGCAGGGATTTATTGAGATTGAAACACCAATGCTTATCAAATCTACACCTGAAGGTGCACGTGACTTTTTGGTTCCTTCAAGAATTCACAAGGGCAGTTTTTATGCACTGCCACAATCCCCACAGATTTACAAACAGCTTTGTATGGTAGCAGGCTTTGACAGATATATGCAGATTGCACGCTGTTTCAGAGATGAAGACCTGCGTGCTGACCGTCAGCCTGAATTTACACAGATTGACCTTGAAATGTCCTTTGTTGATATGGAAGATGTTCTTGAAATTGGCGAAGGTTATATCAAAAGAGTATTTAAGGATGCTCTGAATATTGACATTCCAACACCATTCCCACGCTACACCTATAATGAGGTAATGGAGCGTTATGGTTCCGATAAGCCCGACACTCGCTTTGATATGGAGCTTTTTGACCTCACTGACATTGTTAAAAACAGTGGCTTTGGTGTATTTAAGAGTGCTATTGACGGTGGCGGAAGCGTAAGAGGTATTACAGCTAAAAATGCCGTTAAGACATATTCAAGAAAAGAAATTGACAAACTGACAGAGTTTGTAAGAGGCATAGGGGCAAAGGGACTTGCTTGGATAAGAATGACTGATGATGGAATTGCCTCCAGCTTTGCAAAGTTTATGACAGAGGAAGAAATGCAGGCTATTCTCAAAAAAGCAGGTGCCGAAAAGGGCGACGTTGTAATGATTGTTGCCGATACAGAAACAAACAATGTGCTTACAACATTAGGTGCTTTGAGATGTGAGGTTGCAAACAGACTTGGTATTATTAAGGACGGCTTCAACTTCCTTTGGGTTGTGGACTTCCCATTCTTTGAATTTGATAAAGAAAGCCAAACCTGGGTTGCTATGCACCATCCTTTCACCTCTCCTACCGACGAATGTATGGCTACTCTTGAAGAGGACAAAGGCAAGGTATTCGCAAAGGCTTATGATATGGTACTTAATGGAATTGAGCTTTCATCAGGTTCAATCCGTATTACAAATCCTGATCTTCAAAAGAGAATGTTTAGTTTGCTTGGTTTAAGCGACGAGGAGGCATACAAAAAGTTTGGCTTCTTAACAGATGCTTTTAAATACGGTGCTCCACCTCACGGCGGTATGGGAATCGGTCTTGACAGACTTGTAATGCAGATGGTAAAGGCGTCAACACTGAGAGATGTTGTTGCATTCCCTAAGGTTCAAAATGCATCAGAACCAATGACAAACGCACCAAGCGTTATCGATCAGCCACAGCTTGACGATTTAGGAATAGCTGTACAACAAACAGAAGAATAATTATCCATATAAATATAACCCCATATTCAGGTTTGTAACAACCTTGCATATGGGGTTTCATTTTCCTTATTTATAAGATATCTTCGCTTTATCTGATGTAAATCCAGCAATATTGTCAAATTCCTGTTCATATACATCTAAAGAAATTTCAAACACCATCAGACAAACAGCTCTTTCGTCTGTATCTTCACTGTGCAAACTATTTCGGGTATATTCAATAACCGGTCGTGCATACATAAAAGAATGTTGAATTTCTTTACATTCTATGGTATCGTCCTTATCGTCCAATTCCATAATAGAGAAGTACAAACAATTTTCTTCAAAAAATTTTTCGTCATAAGTGTTGTTGAAATTTATTATATCTCCTGCAGGAAACGTATGTTGAAATGTGTTGTTTAAGTATTTCAGTTCATCAACGCTATTTATACCTGTCAATGTATTCGACATTGTATTTGTAAGTTCAAGAACTTCATCAATAGCTTCATAATCTTCAACAGGTGCATTTACAGCATTCTCGTAATAAAAATTAAATTCATCATTAATTTTACCCGAATATCCAGTACTTGATATGTAGATGTATCTTGGTATAAATTGAAAATTATGAACATAAATAAAGTTTGTTATAAACAGTATAAAAACAGGAATTACAGAAATAATTAATCTGTATTTCACACCGCAATTCAAAAAAATCATTGAGTACAAAATAAATATCACACTAAAAGCAATCAGGCAATAGAACAAAAGCGGAACAGTGCAGGAATATAGAGTTAGTTGACAGGCAGACAAAATTAATTCTGCAAATATTATTACTCCCATATTCATATATGACAATGAATGATACAAGTACTTATACCCAAAGAATAAGCCAATGCAAACTGCCAGAGTAACTACCTCTATTCCAAGTCCGATTATTTTTGTAAATATTTCATCTACAAACAGCAGTCTTATCGCAACTAACACCATACTTTGTAGAAACAGTACCACCAATAACACAAAAGCTGTAATTGTCAAAACCTTAAACCTTCTGTAACGTACTTGTTCTTCCGGTGTAGCCTGTACTGGCTGTAAGTTATTTTCTATATCTGTATTATCAGCACCATAAATGTTTATTCTTCTCATTTTTTACAGCACCTTTCCTATAATTGATTGTTCATTAATACAACCATAGTTTCTGCTATCATAGCTATCGCCATAGTTATCTCCTACAACAAAGTATTCATCTTGATTTAATTCAATTATAACACTTTTGTCAACATCACAATCAATTTGCAATTTTATACCATTTCTGTAAACACATTTGTCTTTAAGCTCTATTGTATCACCCGGCACTCCTATTACTCTTTTTATCATTGTAGTATTATCTTTTTCAAAAACTACAATATCATTTTTAAGATATTCTGAATTAACCTTACCTATCAGCAAAATGGCACCATCATCTAATGTTGGTGCCATTGACTGTCCACTGACAATAATTATTTTAAAAAAAACCAGGAAAAGAATTACTGCAATGCAAAAAAGAGTGGTAATAACAATTATAATTCTATTACTCTTTTTGCACATTTTACAACTTCCTTATCGTGTGTAACAATAATAACAGTTTTTCCCATTTCATTTACCTTAGTAAGTAATGACATTATCATTTCTCTGTTATTAGGGTCTAAACTTCCGGTAGGTTCATCGGCAAGAACAATGTCAGTTGGTTTAATTAAAATTCTAGCCATTGCAACTCTTTGCTGTTCACCACCGCTTAATTGAAAAACTTTATTTTTTTCATATCCACTAAGTCCTACCGTATCTAAGGCTTCTGTAATTTTCGCCTTTTCCTCTTCCTTAGTAAGTTTTAAAAATCTAGTGGCTATCTTTAAGTTATATTCCACTGTTTCATTATCTACTAATCCATAGTTTTGAAAGAGATAAGAAATATTGTTTCTCAACAATTTCACACCACTTTTAGAATCAATCACAGGATTTTCAATACCCATAATATTTATATTTCCGGAATCCGGCTTCTCTAAAAGCCCTATAATATTAAGCAATGTGGTTTTACCCTTACCGCTTGCACCGGTTATACATAAAAATTCTCCTTCATCAACACTAAGATTAAATTTATCAAAAATAATTTTATTTCCAAAAGCCTTACAAATATTATTTAATGAAATTACAGCCATCTTTATTTTCCTTTCAAATATTCTGCAATGTTGTTTTTAATATATCTTTTTGTGGTAAAAATAAATGCCAAAAGCTCCAGCACACACATAACAGCAAGAATTATAAGATTTGCTTGTACTAAGCCCATACTGTTAAGTACACATACTGCAACTGCAAATAAAACGTATATAACCACAGATGCTATCAAATAAATTTTATGTATATTCATAAAGCCATAACCGTAGAGCATTTTAACAGATATTCGTTGCTTAAAACTTTCGCAGTATAGTCTGCAGAATTGATATATCAATACAATTAAACCCAACAGATAAATCACTGTTTCAAAAATATTAGAAATTATTGATTCTTTATAGAAATTTATGTCATCTGAAAATGAGTTTGATATATATGGTGTTTCCAATATAAAATCCTCTAAACCATTCTCTTTTATTATAGGATAGAGTTCTTTATAAGGATCATCTGATGTAGTTTCAACAAAATATTCTCCTGCTGAAAAAACGGGTATTAATTTATATGACAAATATTTATGATTATAAATATATATAATAGGGTTCTTTATTATTCCGAAGTCAGAGTTATTAACATTTGAATTAAAAGTATTTATAGGAATATCATCCTTATATATTATAACATTAATATCATCAATAGTTAACCCGTCCTCTGCATAAGAATAGCACAATTCTTCTTTTATTTCTTCTTCTCTATAAATCTTACACTCCGGTACTAAAATATTAAATTTGCTATCATCAAAATCTGCACCGGAAATTAGGCTATCATCAGGTTTATATATAGGATTTAAATTTAAATAATTGTTATTAATTATTATGTCATCCTGTCCACACGTTTCAGCCAAACACGTACCGTCTGAATCTAACCAATAGTTTCTCGCATAAATCATAACGCCATTATTATTTGCAGTTGTTTCGTCATAAAGGGTCAAAAATCTTTTTCCTACATGCTGACCGTCAACAGTTCCATACAGCTCATAAAAAGGCATCGTAACATAATTTGACACCTTGTCGGAAATATTTTTAGCCTGAACCGATAATTTATAAATCTCATTTAAATTACTAAAAGCAGAAGAAATTGAAAAAACTAAAATAGCGAAGAACACAAATTTTGCCACTAAGACCACAGAGAAAAATTCTACATTGCTGTCCTTACCCTTTATATCCTGACATATATTTCTAAAATATGTAATCAGAGAAGTAGCTAAACAGAATACAACCAGTATGGCAAGAATTACTGCGTAAATTTTTATACTAAATAAGGCAAAATCAAAAACAGTCAAACCAAATATACAAAATGCTGCTACTAAAGCAACTGCAGTTGCCAAAGCGAAAAACAGCAATAGTTCCTTTATTAAACCGGAGAATTTTTCCTTGAATATATTATTATTACTGTATCCATTCAGTTTTTTTACAGCATCCTCTTTAGACAAAGACAAAACATAAAAAATTATACAAACACACATTAAAAATATAGGCAAAAAACAGTACTGCGCTACCGGGATATTATCAAAAATAGCAACCTCGTTTGATAATTCAACATCGTAACCGACATTTTGCAAATCATTCATAACAGCATCAACTGTATCAGAATCAATATAATATTTACAGCTACTCAAATTATATTTTGCTGCTTCACAAAAATCATATATATTCATCTTAAAAAATAAATCAGAGCAATATATTTTTTTAGCGTTTTCAATATCCATAGTTGAATAAAATGTACTATCATCTGTTTTTGATATTTTTTGTATAGCTGAAATTGAAATAAAATCATCATTATTGAATGTTGAATATATTAAATAGGGTGATTTTTCATCATCTACATCAACAGTTTCAAACATAATATCAGAATTGTTGTCACCTACAATCTTCTCCAATTCTTCAACAAACTGTTTATTGGTGATATTACTGCTTTTATTTATGGTTACCGCCGTTTTGTTATTTAATAATTTCTCACCTATGGAGTAAGAATAGCTTAAAAAAGCAATTATATTAATATATAAAAATAAAACAGCAAAGCATATTCTTAATATTCTTTTCATAGATTGATCCTCCCTTTTACATTGGTGTATGGTAATAATCTAGTGTTTTCTTAAACTATGTTTTTAAAATTATATAAGCTGTTAAAAATCCACTCTATGTCCACTTGTACATACACTATGCCAATAAGCATATCTTGTTCCACTTCCTGTTGCGGTAGCCCATGACCACTTTCCCTTTGAAGCACAACCACGGTCAATTTTACCACTACCAACACGTGCAGAAGAACCATGCTGTCTAGTTGAATGGTAATACTGAGATATAACTGTTCTACCTGGTTCTAAGCTATAACTCCAGGTACCTCCCCCAACACTTTTTGAAATAGCTGCACTGGCTGCACCAACACCTGCCACAGACAATAGCATAACGGCAGATAACACTACACCGAAAACTTTCTTTTTTATATTAAACTGAATCAACCCTTTCTTTTATACACCAATTATTACCATATCGCCAAATTATAATATTTTTATCCTCTGTTGTCAATATTTTTCACGAATTTTCACGATTGTTAAATAAAATTAACAACTTTTATATTTTACAAATTACCGCATATCAGTTATAATTATTTTGTATGATTATTTTTTAGGAGTGAGTGTAATTATGGATAAATACTGGAGCCAGTTTAAAAGTGGTACAGATATAAGAGGTGTGGCTGTTGACGGTGTTGAGGGACAAGCTGTTAACCTGACAGATGAGGCTATTACAGCTATGACAAAAGGGTTTTCAAAATGGCTATGTGACAAAACAGGAAAAAACAGCACAGAACTTGCTGTGGCTGTTGGCAGAGATAGCCGAATTTCAGGGCCCCATATTATGAAAGTTGTTGAAAACACACTTGTTTCTCAAGGCTTTAAGGTATTAAACTGCGGTTTAGCCTCTACCCCATCTATGTTTATGGCTACTATTGACCTTGATTGTGATGGTTCAATACAGATTACTGCAAGCCACCACCCATTCTACCGCAATGGCCTAAAATTCTTTACAAAGGACGGTGGACTAGAGTCTGAGGATATTACAGAGTTGCTTGAGAATGCTGAAAACAATAGTTTTGTTCCTGACTGTGACGGTGGAAAGGCAGTCCCAACCAACTATATGTCGCAGTATTGCAAGCATTTAAGAGATATGATTTGCAAGGGAGTTAACAGCGAAAATTATGACAGGCCTTTGGATGGCTTTAAAATTGTAGTTGACGCTGGCAATGGTGCAGGTGGATTCTATGCTAATGAGGTTCTTGCACCTTTAGGAGCCAACACAACAGGAAGTCAGTTTTTGGAGCCTGACGGAATGTTTCCTAACCATATTCCAAATCCTGAGGATCCAGACGCTATGAAATCTATAAGCAAGGCTGTACTTGAAAACAAAGCAGACCTTGGTGTTATATTTGATACAGACGTTGACCGTGGTGGTGCAGTAGACAGTACAGGAAACGAAATAAACCGCAACAGACTTGTAGCCGTAGCCTCTGCTATTGCACTTGAAGGCATTAAAGGTGGAACAGTTGTTACTGACTCTACAACCTCAGCAGGACTTAAAACATTTATCGAAGGTGATTTAAAGGGCAAACACCACCGTTTTAAAAGAGGCTATAAAAATGTAATAAACGAGGCTATCAGACTTAATAAAGAAGGTATTGACTGCCCTCTGGCTATCGAAACATCAGGACACGCTGCTATGCGTGAAAATTACTTCCTTGATGATGGTGCATACCTTTGTACAAAAATAATCATCAAAATGGCACAGCTACGTAAGGAAGGTAAAGATATTTCTTCACTTACAGCAAATCTTAAAGAACCTGTTGAAAGCCGTGAAGTTCGCTTTAAGATAACAGATAGTGACTTTAAAGCAACTGGAAATAGTATCATCAAAAAACTTGAAGAGTACGCACAACAGCAAGAAGGCTGGACTGTTGCTGACGACAGCCGTGAAGGTGTGCGAGTATCGTTTGATAAAAATGATGGCGACGGTTGGTTTCTGCTTAGATTAAGTGTACACGACCCTATTATGCCTTTGAATGTAGAAAGTGACTCTGTTGGCGGTGTTGACATTATCCTTGACAAACTGATGGTATTCCTTAAAACTTGTAATGGACTTGAAGTATAAAAAATTTTAGGGGGCAACACCACACAGCATAATTGTACAGTACCACTTTATACCTGATATTCTTACAGTAAATACACTTGGGAGATTAAAATGGAAGATAAAATAAAACAGCTTAGAGCTAAGGCAATGACACTACCCTTAAACCCCGGTGTTTATATAATGCGTGACAAAAATAAAAAAATAATATATATAGGCAAGGCTAAACTTTTGAAAAACAGAGTAAGTCAATATTTTGGTTCTCATACAAATCACACCCCTAAAGTTATAAGAATGGTAGAAAATGTTGACACTTTTGACTATATTGTAACCGACAGCGAATTTGAGGCTTTAGTACTGGAATGTAGTTTGATTAAACAAAATTCACCCAGATATAACATTCTGCTTAAAGACGATAAAGGTTACAGCTATATCAAAATAACCAACGAACAGTGGCCTCGTATAAAAGCAGTTAATAAATTAGAACAGGACGGGGCACAATATATAGGCCCTTATATGAGTGGGTATTATGTAAAAAATGCTGTTGATCAAGCTATTAAAATATTCAGGCTCCCCACCTGTAACAGAAAATTCCCTCAGGAAATTGGCAAAGGCAGACCTTGTCTTAACTACCACATAAAACTCTGCAACGCTCCTTGTAAAGGTAAAATTACAAATAAAGAGTATTGTGAAAATATAAAAGAGGCTGTTGATTTTCTACGGGGTGGTAACAGTATAGATATTAAAAAAATGACAGAGGAAATGAATACAGCCGCCGAAAATCTTGAATTTGAGCGTGCCGCCAAAATCCGTGACAGAATTCAAGCCGTTAAAAAAATGGCAGAAAGTCAGAAAGTAGTATGCTCTAAAATAGAGGAACAGGACGTTATTGCTGTTGTAACTCAGGGAGAAACCGCCTGCTTTGAAATATTCAAATTCAGAAATAACGCTTTGTATGATCGGGAGCATTTTATAATAAACAATATCGACGATTTGCCTCAAGCTCGCAGTGAATTTATATCTAGATATTATTACACAAGAGAATCTATTCCACCTAGAATAGCTGTTGACGGCGATATTAATGATATAGAATTATTACAACAATGGTTAAGCGAAAAACTAGGTAAGAAAGTTGTAATAATTAAACCTCAAAGAGGCGAACAACTTCAGCTTGTCGAAATGTGCAAAAACAATGCCGCCGAACACCTTGCTCATCAACGAGGTGTTGTAGGAAAAGATACTATGGTGCTTAATACCTTGGGAGAATTACTTGGTCTTAACAAAGCACCACGATATATAGAGTCATATGACATTTCAAATCAAAACGGCACAGCCAACGTAGCCGGTATGGTAGTATTTGAAGATGGCAAACCACTTAAAAGTGCCTACCGAAAATTTGAAATAAAAACCATTATAGGACAGGATGATTATGGTTCTATGACTGAGGTTATAAACAGAAGACTTGACGAGTATGAAAAACACAAGAATGAGGGTATTGGCTTTGGCAGAATGCCCGACCTTATTCTTCTGGACGGTGGTAAGGGACAGGTTAACGCTGTTGCAAACGTTTTATCTGCAAGAGGATATAATATACCTCTGTTTGGTATGGTTAAGGACAATAAGCACCGCACCCGTGCAATTACAGATGCAGGAAAGGAAATAGCTATAAGCAACAAAAGAAACGTATTCACACTTGTATCTACCATTCAAGAAGAAGTTCACCGTTTTGCTATTGGCTATCACAGACAAAAGCGAAAATCAACCACCTTTAAAAGCTCTCTAACTGAAATTGAGGGTATAGGAGAAAAACGTGCCAAAGCACTGTTAAAATACTTTGGTACTATTGCAAATATAAAAGAAGCTGACCTTACTGAACTTGAAAACGCTCCCACAATGAATACCGTTGTTGCAAAAACAGTATATAAATATTTTCACAATGAAAATGAAAAATAATAGCAACACCTTGAAATACACTTTGTGCGTATTTCAAGGTGTTGCTCAATTTTTATTTAGTTTTCTCCAAAATAATCTCAACTCCGTTATCAAGCCAACTTCCCTCAAAGCTCTCAATATTACCGTTGTCAACACAATTAGCAAGTTTTGGTTCAATAGGAAGTTTACCAAGCACAGGAATTGAATATCCCTTAGCTATCTCATCTATTTTACTTTCGCCAAAGATATAGTGTTTTTTGTCACACTGGTCACATACAAAATAGCTGTTATTCTCAACTATCCCTAAAATAGGAATATTCATCATATTAGCCATTTTTACTGCCTTTTCAACAATCATTGTAACTAAGTCTTGAGGAGATGTTACTATAACAATACCATCAAGAGGAATACTTTGGAATACCGTCAAAGCAACATCACCTGTTCCGGGGGGCATATCAACAAACATATAGTCCTCGTTCTGCCAGATAACCTCTGTCCAGAATTGTTTTACAGTACCTGAAATAACAGGACCTCTCCACACAGTGGGGTCGGTTTCGTTGGGCAGGAACATATTTGTAGAAATCACATCTATACCTGTTGTAGTAACAGCAGGTATTATGCCATCATCACAACCTCTTGCTCGCTCGCTTATACCAAAACTTTTCGGAATTGACGGGCCTGTAATATCAGCGTCAAGTACAGCTACTTTATAGCCTTTTCTATTAAAAAGTACAGCCAGCATAGAGGTAACCATACTTTTACCTACACCGCCCTTACCACTTATTACACCTATTACTTTTTTAACACTGCTGTGTTCATTTAGCTTTGCATATAAATCCTGGGGTTCTTTGCGTGAACTGCAATCCTCTCCACAACTACCACAATTATGTGAACATTCACTCATAATTTAATCCTCCTGTTTTCTAATTATTTCTTAATTTTTGCAACCAAACAGCACCAGCCGTTTTCAAGAAGCTTTTCTGTAACCTCAAAGGTGTTACTTATTGCATTAAGAACATCATCAACTCTTGTATCTATTATACCACTCATAATATAAACTGAGTCATCATACATAAAGTTTTTAATATCCTCAGACAACATAATTATAGCGTCAGCTACAATATTAGCCACCACAACATTATACTTACCTTCTATCTTATCAGTAAGGTTTCCGCACAATACTGTAAATTTATCTTCTACACCATTTAATTTTGCATTTTCTCTTGCTGTTTTAACAGCCATATCATCTATATCTACACCAACAGCCTTTTCTGCTCCCAACAGTAAACCGGCAACTGCAAGAATACCACTGCCACAGCCAACGTCCAGCATCGTGGTATTTTCAGTAGTATATTTTTCCACAGCCTGCAAACAAAGTCTTGTGGTTTCGTGTGTACCTGTTCCAAAAGCCAAGCCAGGATCAAGATTCAGCACAACTCTGTCTTTTGGGTCATACTTATCACGCCAAGTAGGACGAATTAAAATTTTCTCGCCCACCTCAATAGGATTGAAATACTGTTTCCAGTTATTCAGCCAATCCTGTTCTTCACAGCCTGTAAGATTTATTTCAAACGGAATATCCGCCTCTGTATAACGCTCTTTCAAAAAAGCAACTGCTTCAACAGGATTATCCTCAGGACTGATATAAATATGCACAATACCTTTACTTCTATCCTTTTTCAACAAATCCTCATCTATAAGGTCGATATGTGCTATCGCCTCCACTTCATCCTCAAGCATAGAATAATCTTCAATATAAATTCCGTATGGTACAACCATCTGTGCTATATCTCCGGCGAGATCTACCTTTTCAACAGGCACAATAACACTAACTTCTGTCCACTCCACTTCAACACATCCTTATTAATTATTATCGCTATATAACGCACAAGGCAACACCTGCACACCGCATAACGGTTACAAGGTGTTGCCCTAACTTCTATATTATTTATTCGCCAAACATTGTTTTCAGTTTATCGAAAAATCCATTTCTTTTTCCGTAATTCTTATCAGTAATTTCACCGTCAAACTGTTTCAAAAGCTCCTTTTGTTTTGGAGTAAGACGTTTAGGCACCTCAATTACTACCTTTACATATTGATCACCACGGGTTTTACCTCCAAGGTGAGTTACACCTCTGCCCTTAAGTTTGAAGATATCATTAGGCTGTGTACCCTCGTGCAGATTATAACTTACCTTTCCGTCAAGAGTAGGTACAGTAACCTCTCCGCCCAAAGCAGCCTGAGAAAATGTAATAGGCATCTCACACCATACATCATCTCCACGTCTTTCAAATATAGGATGTGGTCTTACCTCTACTCTAACGTGTAAATCACCATAAGGGCCATTATTTATACCTGCATTACCGTGTCCTGAAACTTGCAAGATTTCGCCGTTAATACCTGCCGGAATATCAACATCAACAGTACGTTTTGTACGTACTCTGCCTTTTCCACGACAAGCTGTACAAGGTGTATCAATAATTTTACCCTTACCACCACAACTGTCACAAGCACGAGAAGTTCTTACAACACCAAACGGAGTTCTCTGGTTAACCTGCACCTGTCCTGTACCGTTACAGCTATGACAAACCTTAGGTGATGTTCCCTTAGCCGCACCTGAACCATGACATTCATTACATACACTCTCATTGGTATATGTAATAGTTTTTTTACAGCCCTTAGCTGCTTCTTCAAAAGAAACCATAATTGTTGTTTCTATATTTGAACCTTTGCGTGGTGCATTAGGATTTGCACGTCGGTTACTACCACCTCCGCCAAATCCGCCAAAGAAACTACTAAAAATATCATCAATATCAATATTCATACCTTGACCAAATGGACTTCCACCTGCGGCTCCTGCTCCATAGCTGGGATCTACACCTGCGTGTCCAAACTGGTCGTATCTTGCCCTTTTATCTTTATCGGACAAAACTTCATACGCTTCGTTTACTTCTTTAAACTTAGTTTCTGCCTCTTTATTACCCGGATTCAGGTCGGGGTGATACTGCTTTGCAAGTTTTCTGAATGCTTTTTTTATTTCATCATCAGAAGCACCCTTAGATACACCCATAACTTCATAATAATCTCTTTTTTCAGCCAAATTAATGCCTCCTGTCAGCATAATTCTCAGATTGAAAGTACTATCTCATTTGAATATAGTATCAGTAAACAGGGCAGAAGTAACTCCTGCCCTGTTCTAGTTTAAGTCACCGAATTATATTATACAACATAATGTGACTAAAATCTATATTTTTTTATTAATAATTAGTCAACGTCTGTAAAATCAGCGTCATAAACATTATCGCCACCGTTGTTAGTTGCGTTATCTGCCTGAGCCTGGTCAAAACCACCCATATCAGGAGCACCCTGTGGATTTTGAGCACCCTGTGGATTTGCCTGCTGATACAATTTTGCAGAAATATCATACAAAGTTTTCTGCATATCCTCAGTAGCCATCTTAATAGCATCAACACTGTTCTGCTCAATAGCAGCCTTTGTAGCACTTACCTTTGTGTTGATAGCGTTCTTATCCTCTTCACTTAGCTTGTCGCCGTTTTCCTTTACCAGTTTTTCAGCCTGATAACAAAGATTCTCAGCCTCGTTCTTTGTATCAACCTCTTCACGACGCTTCTTATCTTCAGCAGCATACTGCTCAGCATCTTTTACAGCCTTTTCGATGTCTTCCTTAGACATATTTGTGTTTGAAGAAATTGTAATCTTCTGCTCTTTACCTGTACCAAGGTCTTTAGCTGATACATTAACAATACCGTTAGCATCAATATCAAATGTTACTTCAATCTGAGGTACACCTCTCATAGCAGGGGCGATACCTGTTAGAGCAAATAGACCAAGTTGCTTATTATCACGAGCAAATTCACGCTCACCCTGAAGAACATTGATTTCAACCTGTGTCTGATTATCAGCAGCGGTTGAGAAAATCTGACTCTTCTTTGTAGGAATTGTTGTGTTACGCTCGATAACCTTTGTCATAACACCACCCATTGTTTCAACACCAAGTGAAAGTGGAGTTACATCCAATAACAGCAAGCCGTCAACCTCGCCACCAAGTACACCGCCCTGAATAGCTGCACCAATAGCAACACACTCGTCAGGGTTAATACCCTTGAATGGTTCTTTACCAATAAAACTTTTTACAGCTTCCTGAACAGCAGGAATTCTTGAAGAACCACCAACCATAAGAACTTTGTTGATTTCGCCGATTGAAAGACCACTATCGCTCAATGCACGTCTTACAGGTACCATTGTGTTTTCAACAAGGTCAGCTGTAAGCTCGTTGAACTTAGCTCTTGTAAGTGTAAGGTCAAGGTGCTTAGGACCAGTTGCATCTGCTGTAATGTAAGGCAGGTTGATTGCTGTTGAAGTTACACCTGAAAGCTCAATCTTAGCCTTTTCAGCAGCCTCTTTCAATCTCTGCATAGCCATTTTATCGTTTGTAAGGTCTACACCTGTTTCAGTTTTAAATGATGATACCATCCAGTTGATTATTCTCTGGTCAAAGTCATCACCACCCAGACGATTGTTACCTGCTGTTGCAAGAACTTCCTGAACACCATCGCCCATCTCAATGATAGATACATCAAATGTACCACCACCAAGGTCATATACCATAACTTTCTGATCTGTTTCTTTATCGATACCATATGAAAGAGCAGCAGCTGTTGGCTCGTTAATAATTCTCTTAACGTCCAAACCTGCAATTTTACCTGCATCCTTTGTAGCCTGACGCTGTGCGTCTGTAAAATAAGCAGGAACAGTGATAACAGCCTGTGTTACTGTTTCGCCAAGGTAAGCCTCAGCGTCAGCCTTTAGCTTTGAAAGAACCATAGCTGAAATTTCCTGTGGTGAATAACTCTTTCCATCTATATTAACCTTATAATCTGTACCCATTTCTCTTTTAATAGATGCAACTGTTCTATCAGGGTTTGTTACTGCCTGTCTTTTTGCAACCTGACCAACAAGTCTTTCGCCTGTTTTTGAGAAAGCTACAACAGAAGGAGTTGTTCTTGCACCCTCTGCATTTGCGATAACTACGGGCTCACCACCCTCAATTACTGCTACACATGAATTTGTTGTACCCAAATCAATACCAATAGTCTTTGCCATAATAAATTCCTCCGATTATATAATATGTTTTCTTATTTCTTGATATAAATTTAACTTAATAAAAAACAGCAAATGCCGCATTTTTATATGATTATTATTTTAATATTATTCAAAACAATGTACGTATATTAGTTATTAGTCGCAGTTTGCAACCTGAACCATTGCGTGTCTTATAATTTTGTCGCCTGTTTTGTAACCCTTCTGGAAAACCTGAGCAACAATATTTTTACCCAATGATTCATCTTCTAATTTCATAACTGCGTTGTGAAGTTCAGGGTTAAACTCATCACCAACTTCACCAAAAGTTTCAACATTTAACTTTTCAAGTGATGTTTTAAACTGATTGCAAATAAGTTCTACACCTTTTTTGTACTCATCAGGAGCATTTTCAATAGATTTTAATGCCATATCCAGACTATCACCTATTGGAAGTATCTCCTTAATTGCTCTTGCTGTTGCATCAGAATAAATATTAGCCTTATCTGCTGTTGTACGTCTGCGATAATTTTCATACTCAGCTGCAAGTCTTAGGTAAGCATCAGTTTTCGCTTTAAGCTCTTTTTCCAATTTGCTTTCAGCGGTTTCCTCTTTTACCTCTTCCTTTTTTTCAACAACTTCTTCCTCTGTTGTTTCTTCCTCTTTTACCTTGGCTTCCTCTTTGGTTGCCTTAGTCTTATTTTTCTTTTCCTCTTTTTTACTCAATTTTATCACCAATCCTTTTATAAGGTACTTTTTTATTTTATTCCAAAAGTTCTGTAATTAGCTTTCCACACATCTGGGCAATATAATCTGTGTATGCAACAGATGTAGTATAATTCATTCTCAACGGCCCTATCACAGCTAATGCACCAGACTCATTACCTTGTACAGGATAACGTGCTACAACCATACCTGTTGACGAAATATCAGGAATACCCGATTCAGTTCCGATATAACTTGTAATTCTGTTATGCTTTTTAAGAAGAAGCTCTTCCTGACTTAAGGAATCCTGCAAAAATCTGTAAATTCCTTTAAGCTGTGCAACATCAAATTCACCTGTTTGAAGCAAATTTGAAAGACCATAATTTACAATATTGATTACTGACGCTTCCTTTGATGCCTCCATAATAGCAAGTAAAGCCTGTGGCATAAGAATCATTACGTCACCCATAGCCACTGCAACTGTCTGCACAAAGGCAGGTGTTATACTGCTTAACTTTACCCCCGAAAGCATTTCATTAAGGGCACGTTCAAAAATCTGAAGTACATCATCGGTAACATTATAATCGCACCTGAAAAGTCGGTTTTTAACCATTCCTTTAGACGTTATCATAACCATCATAGATGTATGTTTACTTACCTGCAAAATTCTTATACGCTGAATTGCCGTATCGTCAGTGGGCGGTGTGGTGCTTATAGCGACATATCCCGTAAGCTGAGAGAGAACCTCTGCCCCTTTATTCAGTATATGTTCAGGATCATCTGCCGCCGCTGTCAAAACATCGTCAATAGCACGTCTTTCACGAAGACTTATCTGCACAGGTTCAATCAGATGATCAAGATAATATCTGTACCCTAACTGAGTAGGAATTCTGCCTGCCGACGTATGGGGTTGAACAAGATATCCCATCTCTGACAGCGTTGCCATCTCATTACGGATTGTTGCGGAAGAAACCGAAAAATCAAGGAAATCAAGCAAGGCTTTTGAACCCATAGGTTCACCTGTTTCTATATATTGCTTAATAATTGCATTAAGAATTTTACTTTTCCTTACCGGCAGTTCCATCCGTACCACCTCTTGTTTATTTTTGTATTAGCACTCCGTAACCTTGAGTGCTAATGTAATTATAATGTACCACCAATTCGCCTATTTGTCAATATAAGTATTTGTAAAATAATTGTTAATGCAACATTTTTTGGAAATCTTTTTATTACAATACTTAATATTAATTATACATATTAATATGTGAAATTCTTCTACACAAACTTATATCTATAAAACAAATAATACCTTATTGACTACAAACAGATTTTTATTTATACTATATGTTGTGAAAAGATGTTATAAGGGGAGACTTTTATGTTAATAGCCATAATAGCAGCGGTGATATGCCTTATTATTGCAATCGTACTTTTTACCCCTATGTTCCGCCATCTTGTTTTATTCAGACCGGTAGCACTGTTTTTTATTTTTGAAGGTGTGTGGATAATGTGTGAATACATTATAACCCAGATATGGCCAGGTACAGAGGCTATGCAGTGGGTTCACTATGCAGGAGTTATTGTTTTTGGAGGTTACCTAGCATTATGTCTGTTCTTTAGCAGACCTAAAAAAGAAAAACATAGTAGACGCAATAAAGGTAAAAACAACAAAAAACTAAAAACTAAACGTGTAAACCTTAACAACAGATTTTAATGCTACGGAGGACATATAATGGGTTATTTATACACTGCAGGTTTTGCTTTGTTGGGCATATACCTTATATATAGCGCTATAAAAGATTTTCGTTTTTTATTGTTACCAGGAATATACTTTATATTCCTAAGTGGATGGTGGCTTGCAAATGAGCTTATCCCTGATGTAGACCTGTTAGGCGGAGTTTATGCTTGGATATTAAGAGGTGTTTCTGCCGTTGTTCTTGCAATTACAGGGCTTATATACTACTTTAAATACAAAAAAGTACAAAACCAAAATTAAGTCTTATGCAAAAAATAAAAATAATTATATGTGTATTTTAAACAAATCAATTTAAAAACCGGGGCATAACATATATTTATTATAAAAATGTCAGTTTATTTTTATTTTTTTAAAAAAACACTTGAAATTCATCAAAAATAATGCTAATATAATTAGTACATGAGTATGGTTAGAGGAGGTGCACTAGATGCCAAACATTAAGTCAGCTAAGAAGAGAGTTAAGGTTACTGCTACAAAGAATGCAAGAAACAAGGCTTTCAAGTCAGCTCTAAGAACATCAGTTAAAAACGCTTACATTGCTATCGACACAAACTCAGCCGACAAGGCAGAGACTGTTCGTCTAGCTGTTAAGAAGATTGATACTGCAGTTAGCAAGGGTATTCTTCACAAGAACACTGCTGCAAGAAGCAAATCTGCTCTTGTTAAAAAGCTAAATGCTTCAGCTTAATTCAGCACAATCTTTAGAATAAAAGATTAATAAGTTGTTTTAAACAGCTTACAAAAAGAGCCACGACTAAGTGTCAGGGTTCTTTTTTTATTTGTACAATATTTGCATATTTGTTGATAAAAAACTCATTGACATTTATAATTATTTTGGTTATTATAATAGTGTACATTTTGTGTAAATATAAGAATCAGGAGGTAATTATAATGAAAAAGAATAGTATGGACTGCCATAACAAGTTAATGATAATCATTTCGGCTGTTGCAACTCTTACTGCTATTGTAGCAACTATAACAGCCCTGTTGGTAATTAGGGAAAAGAAGAAAAAGAAAGAAGAAAAAGAACTGGACGAATACCTCGACTGTTCAATACAATAAGTTTATTGTAATTATATTATAATATCTTTATAAAAATGATGCCGCACATATAAATTGTGCGGCTATTCTTATTTTACTTTTATCTACTGTTCAAATAATCCTTAGTATAAACTTTATAATAAAAAAACTACAGCCGTAACTGTAGTTTTTTCTGGAGGAGTCCAAATATAAAAGTTAACAAAGTAATAATCAAATAAATATTTTGTCACAATTTCTGTAACATCTGTATTTTATCATTATGTTACAAAATTTGCAACAACAAATCTATAACAAAAAAATTTCAGTAGTGTAATATCTTATATCATAGTTGTGTTCAAGCACATTATACAGTATTTTTATTGTTAAATTGTCAGCATATAAATCAACATTTTTTCTATTTTAGCATATATAGGTAAAAGCTGTGATATATCAAGAGGATTTTTACCTTTACCAACTTCTATGGTAAAGGCAGGAATATGTAATTCTTCTATTACCCAGTCTTTAAATCCTCCTCCTACTGCTATATCTTCCGGCTCTGCAACAGTATATCCACTTAGTTCTGCCATTTTATTTGCTATTCCAAGGCTTTGCGGAGGGGTATTTTCACCATAGTCCCAGTAAATTTCCTCCCCTTGACTATGAAAAGCAACAGCAGCAGAAATACGATTATTTCTGCAAAATTCTGTTAAAGCTATCGTTTCAGGCTGGCTTTCTGGGCACTCACCACCATATCTTGTTTTTGCAGGAGAAGTAATACCTTTTGCAATTTCCTTTTCTTTTACCACACTCCAACCTGCATTGAAATTATGGTTTATATCCACACCCAGTACGTTACTCTGCCAATGTAAGGTATCGCCATTACTTATTTTCTCGACAAAATTCTTCAATGATTTTGCTGAATCACTACCATTTATGCTTATTTCTACACCATCGGGATTGACACAAGGAACCACAACAAGTGATTTTTCAGTAAAATATTTCCATAAATTTAGGTTTAATATAGGTTTATGGTTGATTATTGAATAACTAATATTTATAATAAACATATAAAGAATGTGAGATGTTATCCACTCCATACCGTGTACACCACCACAAAGAAAAATTTTCTCGGGTTTATTTCCTATGGTGTAACAGTCTATGGGGCGGTTTAAAACGCTTCTGCCAATAACCCCTGTATTCACAAAAAAGAAAGAATCATTTATCGCCTTTTTAAATTTATTACGTAGATTCTCATCACACTTCTTAGTAAACATTTCTTCAAAATAGCTGTGGTACATTATATCACTCCTCACATATTTAATATCTATGATTATCAATATATATTTATCATACAAAGGAAGGAAAATAATATGGAACTTTATGAAAAAACATTAAGCAGTGAAAATATTTTTGACGGCAGAGTAATCCACGTTACTTTTGATAAGATTGAACTTCCTAACGGACACACATCAACACGAGAAGTTGTAGGACATCCCGGTGGTGTATGTGTAGCAGCTTTAGATGATAAAGACAATCTATATTTTGTACGCCAATACAGATATCCTTACCACGAGGTTGTACTTGAACTTCCTGCTGGAAAGTTGGAAAAAGGTTCAACTCCTCTGGAAAATGGCATAAGAGAACTAAAAGAAGAGGTTGGTGCAATAGGTAAAGATTATAAATTTTTAGGTGAACTTTACCCTTCTCCCGGATATTGTGCAGAAATTATTTATCTTTACTTTTGCCGTATAGACTCTTTTGGAGATGTTTGCCCTGATGAAGATGAATTTTTACAAGTAGAAACCATTCATATAGACAAAGCAGTGGAAATGGTGCTTAACAACAAAATAAAAGACAGCAAAACTCAGACTGCTGTACTCAAAACTGCAATGCTTTTAAAAAAAGGTGTTTTATAAACCTATATAATATGCTATAATTAATATAATTTTGTAAAGGCAGGTATTAACAATGGTTGTAAGCCCTATATTGATAATAATTGTGTCTGCTGTACTTATAGCAACAGCATTTCTTTATATCTTTAATAATCCAAAAAAGCCTTTATTTACAGGTGTATTTCTTATTTTGCTGTTGATAAGCGTTTTATTTACATTTGCAATTAATGTTGAACTTTCGTCTACCGGTACAGTATTGCATACAGAAAACAATATCTTTAAAGCTCTGACAGCCTTTGTTACTATGGAAAGTACCCCCTCTAAACAACTTTTACAAGAAAGCTATGACACCTTCTGTATTATAGATATATCTCTTATTATACTTTCTGTAATTATATCTGTACTGGAAATGAGAGTATTATTTAAAAACAATAAAGTAAAGCATGAGGTTGAAAAATGATAATATATGATAAAATAGAAAAACTGGAATGTCACACTGCTGTGGCTTTGGGGCATTTTGACGGACTTCACACAGGTCATCAGCTCGTTATAGGTAACTCTGTAAAATGCAAAAAGCAAGGACTTTCTCCCGCTGTACTGACTTTTAAACAAAATCCAACCTGTGTGCTTACAGGCAAAAAGGTTCCCTACCTACTGGATAATCCTACAAAAAATTCATTTATTGAAAAACTAGGGGTTGAGCATCTGTTCAATCTGGATTTTGAAAGTATTATGGATATTTCAGCTGAAGATTTTGTTACAAAAATACTGCACAATCAACTCAATGCCAAACGTGTATACTGCGGATTTAACTACCACTTTGGAAGTGGGGGCGATGCTAACAGTGAGGTTCTGCGAGATTTATGCTCTAATTACAATATAGAAGTAGTGGCACTACCTCCTGCAATGTTTAATGACGAACCCATAAGTTCCACAAGAATACGACATTATATGAAACAGGGCAGAATTACTGACGTTACAAAAATGCTTGGCAGAGAGTATTCCTACAAACTTCCTGTTTGCAAAGGCAAACAATTAGGCAGACGTATGGGAACCCCTACTTTTAATCAACCTATACCAGAAAATCTTATATTACCTCGCTTTGGGGTTTATGCAACAGCGGTAATTATGGACAACGGTACAAGAGTTTGTGGTGTAACAAATATAGGCATAAAACCTACCGTTGGTTCAGATGCACCTCTTGCAGAGACCTGGTTACCACACTATAACTGCGGTGAGCTTTACGGTAAAGTTATTGAATTTGAAATTCTTGATTTTATAAGAGGTGAAAAAAAGTTCAACAGTATTGTCGAACTTAAAGCCTCTATTTTGTCCGACGGGGAGTCAGCCATAAAAATATTCAACAACTATTATCAGGATAAGTAATTTTTTATAAACAACAAAATGCACATCATATGTTCGATATGATGTGCATTTCTATTTAATTATAGTTTAGTATTATCAAATTGAAGTAACGTCTTCTCCCTTTGCAATTTTAGGAGCGTCTTCTATAATCTTCTCAACATAAGTATCAAATACATCACCTATAATTGTACTTCCATCAAATGAGAAATTATATTTACTGGTATCACCCTTATAGAAAGTATATATGTCAGCGTCTTTATCTGTATTATATGTAAACTTCACGGTAAGTTCTGCATTTCCACTAACATTTCCGCTCTTTACACTGTTAACTTGTGCTGATTCAAGATTCTGGAAGAAAATATCAAATTTTTCTGTATCAATAGTCTTATCACCGCACTTTACAACGGTTGTTGAGGTTTCGTTACCCTCCTTGTCAGTATTGGTTTTTGTAGAAATATCAAATGAATATGTCTTTCCACCCGTAGTTACATCAATATTTTTAATAGATGTGAGGTCTGACTTCATCACATACTCAAATACCATATCTTCATAAGAAGTGGTAACCCAGGCAACCCTTGATGTTGTAACAGAAAATAACATCTTCTTGTCAGGACTATAAACGTATGTTGAACTTGTAGATGTCTGAGAAGAACTTTCATCACTTCCATCACTATTGTCTGTACTATTTAAAACAGGCTTTGCCGCATAAAGATGAACTGTTGTATCTGAGAACTTTGCAGTAATCTCTGCATAAGGTTCTTTTGTATTAATTCCATACTTAGAAAGAGTTTTTTCATCAGGCTTATAGGCAATAACCTCGTCGGCTGATACTGAACGTAGAGACTCTAGCACAGTAGAGCCATTTGTAACATTTACAAAACACTCTACGGGAGAGGTCATCTTATAGTATGCTGTTGATACGGTTGTATCATTATTAGGCACAAATTCCATAGTTTTACCAAAATTTGTTCCGCTGATTTTTACACTTTCAGGAGCCGAACTTCCGTCCCCTTCTGCCGCTTCGGTAACTGTGGTATCAAATAATGCCATAGTTTTGTAGAGAAATGCGTCAACGGCATCTGTTGATACAAGATAAATTGCCTTGTCACCGTTCACCATAATGTATGTACCTGCATCACTTGGTGCATCATTACCAACAGTAATTGTTCTGGTGTTGCCATTGGTAAATGTTACTTTAGCAGTAGCACGAGGATCTTTAAGACCATATTCCTCAGGATTTGCACCTGTAATATCAACAATATTTGTTGTTGTAACCGCAGCAGCATCATTTGCAACTGCATCAGGCATACCTGAAGCAAGTGGAGCATCCTCATAACCTTTTAGGGTATAAACAGTTTCACCTGTGCTGGTTGTTTCTTTTCCGTCTGCATCTGTTGTTTTTTCGATAGGAGTTTCAGCAGAAATTTCAAAAGTTCCGTGCTTATTTGTAACCTCTACCGTCTTAATATCAGCAGGTACGTGGCTTATAAGTTCCTCAACACCTGCACTAAGTATATTTCCGTCCTTATCCTTTTCAGAATCAATTTTGTTACCCTTAAGGTCTACTGCATACTGCTCACCGTTTTCGTCAGTAGGATATGTTGCAGTAGTATCACCAGTATCATCAGGAACAAAATTCTGTATCAGAAAATACACACCTATCAGTGCTGCCACAGCTACAAGAACTCCCACAACAATAAGAATTGGCTTTTTATTTTTTACAGGCTTTTCACTGTTTTTTTCTTTCTGTGACTTTTTGGCGGTTTTCTGTGCAGTTTTTGTGTTACCAGTTTCTGCATCTGAATCAGCTGAAAATATAGTACCAGCGGTGTTGTCGTAGAACATAGAGTCCTCATCAACAGCTGTATTTATTCCGGTTATTTCCTGTGTTTCATCAGTCGGTTTTACGACTGATGAACTTTTTTCGGATTTATTTTTTAAATTATTTCTTTTACCTGCCATTATCTGTTCCTCCTGCGAACCCAGATTACAATAGCAACAATAATAATTATTACAGGAATTACACCCATACAAACTATTGTCCACAAGTTAATCTGATCGGTTGTAATGCCGAGTGAAGGCTCTTCAAGGTCTTTTCCGTCTATTGTAATGCCTTCATCTGTGTTGTCTGTAAGTTTGTTAAACATATTTACAATATATGAACCATTATTGTATGTAGGTAACTTTATAGCATATGAATTAAACACAAGATTAGAACCAAATACAATAACATTTGAAGATGTTTCATCTCCCGATGTTTTTGTTCCTACTGCTGCTGCGTTATACTGCTGTGGTTCAACATTTGCAAAGTCAAAGTTTTCATCGTTAGCTGTGCTAAACAGACGTAGCTTTGCTGAAGTTGATGTTTGTAACAAAGTTGTTGCAGTATTTTCATTTGTAATCTCAACAGGAACAATTTCACCACCGATAAGGCTCAATGTTGAGTCTTTAAGTCCCTCAGTATACTCTGTATTACTGTAATCTAATATAGATGTATAGTAATCCTGTGAATAAGGCAACTTAGAAGGATCTGTTTCAGCTACCACACCTTCGCCTATCTTCATACCCCACTCTTCCAGCAAAGCTTCAAGGTTAGGGGATTCAATCTCAGTTGGGTTTGCAACATATATAAGGTCTTTACCGTAATTGCCATTATTGTTCAAAAAGTCCTTAATCTTCTTAACTGAAGCATCATCGAGGTCAACTGAAGGTGTAAATAAAACTACCGCTTCGGCAGATTCATCAATTTCCTGTGTAAGTGTTGAAACACTGCTTACATCATAATTATTCTGTTCTAATAGTTTCTTTAAAGCCCCTGCATCATAATCACCAAAGCCGTCAATAAACTGTACTTTAATTTGGTTTTCTGCTGTTACATTAAGAATAGCTGTTGTAACAGCAGGCTCAACTTGAAGCCCTACAACTTGAGTAGAACCATAGGTATCTGTTGTAGTTTCAAACAGGTCATCGAATGTAAGCACTCTGTATTTGTCACCACATTCTACAATGTAGTTGCCCTGATATAATGTTTCCTCAGGATAGTTATTTACATATGTAGGATTAGCTGTAATATCAACATATTTTATTTTAATTTTATCATTGTAGTTCTTATATTGATTTAAAAGAGTACTTGCCATTAGATAATCCTCAGAAGCACCTATGTACTTGCTTTCAGGGGCAAGAATTGAAACAGTTACTTCTTTATCTATTGTTTCAACAAAATCAATAGTATCCTGAGAAAGTTCATATGTTTTTGAAGCTGAAAGGTCAAATGTAAGTGCAGGAACCTTTGTTGTAACAAGATTTGCAATCATATTTACAACAATAACAAGCACAATAAATACTGCTGTAAATGCTATTGATAAACCGCCCTTTCTCAGCTTTCTGCTTTTGAACAAAGTTTTTAATTTGCCTTCCTTTTTTTCTGTGATGTTGTCATCAGAAACTATTTTTCTCTTCTCATTTTCAGATGTTTCGCTTACCTGATTTTCCTCAGCTATATCGCTTACTGTGTTAATTGCTTCATTATCTTTGGCATTATCAGCCTGAACCTCAACATTATTATTCATTTCTCCATCAAAGTTCATTTTATCTTTACTCACTGTGGCACCTCCTTAGTTCCAGCGTCTTCTCTCAAGTACCCTTACTGTAAGGAAAACAAACAGTACAGGAACACTCAGGAAGAATATAACATCTGACAGCTTGATAATACCCACCGCAAAATTCCGGTAAGGTGTAGTGAATGAAAGTGCTGACAGAATATTTTGAATAAACTCTATACCAATAGAACTTGCAAATGTATCAAGATAAGAAATAAGCAAACCCGCACCTATTGAAATAATAGCCGCAACAATCTGGCTTTCTGTAAGTGTTGAAATAAATGTACCAATAGAAATAAGTGCTGTACCAAACAGGAAAAGACCCAATATATTACTAAAAATTGTAATCCAAGAAGGTGCAACAAAAGTGCTTATAATAATTCCATATATAACAAACAAAAGCATCAGCAACGCATAAACTATAACAGCTGCTAAGAATTTGCCCATTACTATTTGCAAAAGGTTAACAGGAGCAGTAAGTAACCCCTGCTCTGTCTTCTTGTTTTTCTCTTCACTGAATAACTTCATTGTTAAAATAGGAATAAGTATAATAACAACTGTTGTCATATTAAGAAAAACATATGTCATATCTGATGTATCACCATTTAATACGATACCCATAAAGAACATACCGCCAAAAAATGAAGCCACTGCATAAACTACATACGCAATAGGAGATGTAAAATATGCGTTCAACTCTCTTTTTAAAATTGCAAACATTATTTTTTGCCTCCTTTTGCTGATGTTTCTCCGCTTGTAATTCTGAGGAATGCATCCTCCAATGACATCTCTGCATTTCTCATCATAACAATAGGACAGCTAATTTTAGCCATTGTGTTGAATACTCCACGTCTAATATCTACATCTGCGGATGATTCTACTATGTATTCTCCAAATCCGTCAATAGTTCTCATAACTTTGCGTACTCTTGTAACACCATCAACACCACGTAATGCAGGAAGAATAACATTTTCGTTGCCATCAATATGCAACTGTATTCTTTTAACACCTGAAAAACTTGTGGTAATTGACTCTGTATTTTCATCGGCTACAAGTTTGCCTTCGTTGATAACCACAATTCTGTCACACACAGCTTGAATTTCTGACAAAACGTGTGATGACAAAATAACAGTATGCTTCTTACCCAAACCTCTGATAAGATTACGCATTTCGATAATCTGTTTAGGATCAAGACCAACGGTAGGCTCGTCAAGAATAATAACTGGCGGATTTCCGATTAAAGCCTGTGCAAGACCAACTCTCTGACGATAACCTTTCGATAGATTCTTAATTACTCTGTTATACACATCTGTAATTTTAGTTACCTTACACACTTCAGCCAGATGTTCCTGACGTGGCAATGTGACCTTTTTCAGATCATAAACAAATTCCAGATATCTTTTTACTGTCATATCCTGATACAAAGGAGGTAATTCAGGCAGATAGCCTATTTTAGACTTTGCACCCTTTGGATCTTCAAGAATTTCACATCCGTCAATAGTTACTGTACCAGATGTTGATGACAAATAACCCGTTATAATATTCATAGTTGTTGATTTACCTGCACCGTTAGGCCCAAGAAAACCAAGAATTTCACCCTCACCTACGGAAAAGCTGACATTGTTAACAGCCAATTTATCACCGTAACGCTTTACAAGGTTCTTAACCTCTACCATAATTAAAAAGTCACTCCCCTTAAATTATTTTACAGACATAATATAGCCTAAACGATACTATTTGTCAAATATATGTTACTATCAATAAAATAATATTACCGTATTTATGCAATTTGCACAATAAAAACATATAAAAGCACAAAACAGCATCTTATACTAAGCCCTATTTAATACAATCTTCATTTAAACAGCGGATTTTATCCACTGTTTAAATGAAGATTACTATTACTATGTCATTCTATTAAATAATCCTTGAATAAACCTTGAAAAACTTTAAATGTTATCTGGAATATATTTCATAAAAAATAAAATGTCCGCACTTACAAAAGCACGGACATTCATAAAGCATAAGCTATAATTATTCTTTACTCTTAAAGGCAAAAAATCTTTGACCAACATAGTTAAGTACTACAAACAAACCACTTCCTATAATCATAGAAGCATTTGATGCAAAAGTTTCTACACTCCAACCAAACATAGTAATGTTGTTAGTTGTACATACATATGATGTAAGTGGAATAGCTAAACCATAGGCAATAGTATAGCATACAGCAATATTGATTGCAAATCTTGCAATAGGTTTCCAGCCTTTTTCAGTATTTTTAAATGTAAAATACTTATTCAGAAAATAGCTCATTATACTTGCAAGAAAATATGATGTTCCTGAAGCAATCCATGTGCCGGTTTCAGCCATATCCTTTAATGGTGTACAATTATAAAGTACAAACTGTAAACCCGTGCCTACAATAGTATTAAGTAAACCTACCATTACAAATTTCCAAAACTTAATATCAAAAAACTTTTTTAAAAACTCTCCCATTATCTTACCTCAATCACTCAAAATAGCTTAGGTCATATTCAACCTTTTCAGATTCATTCTCAGAATGTTGTTGATTATCAACATTTTTTTCTTCCTTGGTATTTTTAATTAAATTTTTATCTATATTAATTTTTTCGCTCTCTTGCTTAACTATCTTTTCTGAAACCTTTTTTATACTATCAGATTTTTCATTCTTTACACCTGATATATTTTTAATTTGCAGGTTTTTATCTTTTTCACATTTATCATTTTTGTCTGGGCAATTATTATCCATATTAGTGTCCTTAACAAGAAAAATTGGGCGATGTTTACTTTCCATATAAATTCTGCTTATATATTCTCCTAAAACACCTATGGACAACTCTATAATTCCACCTAAAAACAAAATTGCACATAAGGTTGTTACATACCCCTCAACCGTTATTCCAAAAAATAATGTTTGCAATAAAGTTATTATAATATAAATAAAAGCAACAAATGAAATTATAGAACCTATTGCAGATAACCATCTAAGAGGTGAAACAGTAAATGATGCAAAGCCATCTATTGCATATTTAAATAATCCCCAGAAACTCCATTTGGTAGTACCAACTGCACGTTCCACATTCTGATATGGTATCCATTTGGTATCAAAACCTACCCAGCAGAATAATCCCTTTGAAAATCTCTGAACTTCGCTCAATGAAACAACAGCGTCAACCATCTGTCTTGTCATCATTCGATAATCAACAGCACCATAGGGCATCTTTACATCAGAAATTTTATTACTTATCTTGTAAAAACTCTGGGAAAAGAAACTTCGTATCTTTGACTCACCCTCACGATTTACTCTTCTAGCCGCACAACAGTCATATCCCTCTTCCATTGCTTTGCACATATCTACAAGCATTTTGGGAGGATGTTGTAAGTCAGCATCCATAACTACCACATAATCAGCGTTAGAATACTTTAAACCTGCATACATCGCAGATTCCTTGCCGAAATTACGGGAAAAAGAAATATATTTCACATTTTCATACTGCTTTGCAAGCTGTTTCATAACCTTATATGTATTATCTTTACTCCCGTCATTTACAAGTATAAAAGTAAAATCATATCCTTGAATATTATCTGTAACTTTTGTTGTTTCTCTTACAAAAATCTTCAGACCTTCTTCTTCATTATAGCACGGTACAACCAAATCAACTGTCTTCATAATAACTGCCACCCCTGATTCTGTTTAAATAATCTGTCCGACATTAATTATATCAAATAGGAAATAATAAATAAAGCAGTAAATTCTTAACAAAGCTATTATTCGTTTGTTTTAGTTTGTCTTAATTTTTTATAACCTCATTAACAAATTTATCAAGTTGTTAAAATTTATTATCGGGCAACTTTTAGTCCAATATATCTTTTAATCCAATATATATTATACATATAAAAAACCAAAAAGCAAATATATCATAACCAGACCGTGCAAATACATCATATATTTTGTCATATTTTTTTATATACTACATATATATTAACATAATGTCAGGAGGGTGAAGCAGGTGAAATTCTTTGTTTTTACAAAACAAAAGCTGTTTATAATGTTTAGTGCCATTTTAGCCTGCGTACTTGGTGTAGGTATATTCAGCAGTAGCTACGCACAGGTGGCAACAGCATCTACCAGCGAAAGGAAAATTCCGATTTATTGTGTTGAAGAAGACGAAAAAAAAGTTAGTATTTCTTTTGATGCTGCCTGGGGTAATGAGCAAACTGACACTCTTTTGGAAATACTTGATGAAAAGAAGGTTAAAACTACATTTTTTCTGGTAGGAGCCTGGGTTGATAAATATCCTGAATCTGTAAAGAAAATTGCAGAAAAGGGTCACGATGTAGGAAATCACTCTGATACCCACGCACATCTGCCCCAGTTAACCGATGACGGAATCAAGAAGGAGCTTGTGGACTGCAACGAAAAAATAAAAAAAATCACAGGCAAATGTCCTACACTCTTTAGACCCCCTTATGGTGACTATAACAACAATGTAGTATCTGTTACCAACAGTATAAATATGTACTGTGTGCAATGGGATATTGATAGTCTAGACTGGAAAGACCCTACTCCACAGCAAATGGTTGAACGCATTAAAAACAACTTAAAAAACGGTAGTATAATCCTTTTACATAACGGTGCAAAAAATACCCCTGAGGCACTTCCTATGATAATTGATACTATAAAAAATGAGGGATATACCATAGTTCCAATATCTGAGCTATTACCAAAAGGAGAGTACTATACTGACCACGAAGGAAGAATGCATCTTACAGAAAAGAGTAGCACTTCCACCGAAACAGCAACTGCAAAAAGTACTTGAATAAACTGTTAGTTGCTTATATATTAATGTCCGCCGAAAATAATTATGATTTCGGCGGACATTGTTTTTTTGTAATAATAATGATATTATAAATAATAAGAAAAAGATGGAGGATATCGCTTTGGAATGGTTTAATATATACGGTTTAATAATAATGTGTGTTATCTTAGTTCCTAATATTATCTTTGGAATAACACATAAAGAAGGATTTGAAAATAAGTATAATAACAAAATAGTTGAAATAACAGAACAATTTGGCCGATTTGGTTCTTTCGCCTTAATGGTTGTTAATATTCCTGTAATGACATTAGGCTACTGGTTTGATAATGCAGAACTTATCTACATAACAATAAATGGAATATTATGTTTATCATATTGTTTTATATGGATTATCCTTTGGAATAAAAACGGAATCACAAAATCACTTATATTGTCTATACTACCATCTATAATGTTCTTATTTAGTGCAATTATCACCCTTAATATTCCGCTAATCATTACAGCTATACTTTTTTCATTCTCACATATATTAATTAGCTATAAAAATGCAATAATACGCTAACAAAAGCAACAGCAACGCCCATTGAAAGACGTTGCTGTTGCTTTTGTATTTATTTAGAGGAAAATCCGGTAAAAGCTAAAAACTAATTAAGGTTTATAAGAATTATTACAATTATAATAGCAAATACAACAGCCGAAACACCCAGCCCCAACAAAAATTGGAACAGTCCAAGTTGATGCATTAATCCACGCTTTATTGTACTACTGTTAGTGCTGTTTACAATACGAAGTACCATTGCCGTTATATTATCATCACTGCCGTTTTCGATGGCTTTTTCTATCAATGCGTTAACAGTTTTTTTACAACGACCATCAAACATATATATAATTTTCTTCAGTTCTTTCTCATTTACAGAATTTGTTATACCATCTGTACAAAGCAGAAACATATCACCATTTGCAATTCTAATATTTCCACTAACATAAGGTCGCAACTCATCTTCATTTTCCATTCCAAAATGCTTTGTAAGCCTGTGTTTACGTACATCTCGCTTTGCCTCTTCCTCAGTAAGTGCCTTCATTCGGTATAATTGTTCAGCAACGGTATGATCACGGGTTAATTTAGTTATTTTATTTTTGGATAAATGATAAATACTACTGTCACCCAGATTATAGGCCTGTGCAACTCCGTCTGTAATAGTAAGGACAGCGGCTGTACTACCTATACGCTCGTTATTTTTTTTCATTTCGTCACAAATCTGTCGGTTTACATCCACAATATATTCATTAACTTTTTTTACTCCATTACGTAGTATGTCACCTTTGTACTTATCAAGAGTTTGCGTAGCACATAAAGAAGCAAATTCACCACGACTCTGTCCACCCATACCGTCAAACACTGCAAATACACCATCTGTTACAGGTGGCTGAAATGCTGTTGCATTCTGATCCTCCGGTTCGTACTCGGCTATTTTGCCATTAAGGTAGTAGTTGTCCTCATTATTGCTTCTGCTTATTCCAATGTCCGAGCCAACAGAACCTTTTACAAACAAATTTGCCACCGTGTTCACCGCCTTTAATGTTTTTGCCATTATAATAAACAAGCAAATCTGTAAAACTTATACATATCATAACACACAAACCTTATTTTAACAACTTTTTTTAATCAATTTACATAAATTTTCTCATAAGCATTATATAAAATATACGTTTTGTTTATAAAAATACAAACTATGCAATATTAAATACCCCCTGTAATACAGTTTATTCTGTATTTACAGGGAGTATTCTTATGATTATTATTTTGTTTGAAATATTTATTCGGGTTGTTTCAGCTTTGTTGAAACATTACCCGGATCTGCACCTCGTATACCGCCTCCATTAGACAGACTGTATACAGAATATGGCAGTTCCTCTGTTTTTACTTTCTTTCCGTTTTTATAGAACACTCTATAAGAATTATATCCATATGACTCACTTGAACTCCAATCAAGCTCAGTTTCAGTACGCACTTCATCAAATTCTGACGACTGCCAGCCATATATTTCTACATTTAACTCTACACCATCCATCCAACAACGGAAGAACATCTGATACTTTGAATTGTTTTTAACCTTTAGATCAATATTACCCCAGTCAATAGTTGCATCCAGACCGCCATATACATAATATGAACACCATAGATGTGGTTCTCTCTCTACAATTTCCATATTAGCCATAATAGCAGCATTGTAAAGAGTGGTAGCCGCCTGACAAATACCACCACCTACACCGGTTGTCATTTCTCCTCTGGAGATAACACCCGCAGGAAGATAACCGTTTGACTCCAGATTACTGTTTCCTGTACACTCATTAAAAGATAAAGTATCACCGGGCTCTAGTATTGTACCATTTATAGCCTTAAGTGCAGTTGCCATATTCTGATTTGCATTATATGTGTTAGTAGTAATGGTACTGAATTTGCCAATTAGCTTTGTTGCATTTTTAACATCAGCCATTTTAAGAGTTGGTTTGCTCTCATAACTTTCAGCGGTAAGTGATACACTTGTTGAACCTTTGTTAAATTCCTCCATAGCCGCTGTAATCAGCTTATCCTGATCAATAGCCTTACCGTTTGACCCCTCTTTAAATGTATAACGCTTGGAGTTTTTTGACTGAGAAGTATCAAACTTTGAAACGTGAGGTTCAACACAAGGAACATCAACCTTTTTTGCTACTCTTTTTATAACCTTCTGTACAGATGCCTGTGTTACTTTATAGTCAACATTAAAATTTACTGTACCCTTGTCAGTATCCACTTTAACACTACTGTCATCTGGAGCATTAGCAAGAATATCATTTGACTCAGATTTTAATACCTTCTGGTTATATTCATATGCCTTATCAACAGCACTATTAACATCATATGTAAAATCAAAGTCATCTCTTTTATACGAATAGTTACTTCCTTCATATTCAACTGTCAGATTAATATCAGGTAAAAGAGTAGTCCCCTTTAATGCCAAAAGCGATTTTGCCTCATCAATAGTTTTTCCGCCTACATCATAACCTTCTATCTGTATTCCTTTAAGAAAAACTACCTCTTCCTCAGGTACATCTACTGTGCCACCAGGAACATCAACTCCGGCAGCAACAGGTATAACATCAGGATTAAAGCTATATAAACAGACAAAAGCTCCGCCTACAACAACTATTGATACAATCAATCCACAAAGGATTTTTGAAAACAAAGCGTTTTTCTTCTTTTTTTCTTTGGCAGGCTTATTAGATACAACAGGTTTTGAAACAGACGTTTTTGATTCAATCTTTTCAGAAATCTCTTCTGTATCATCAGGTGACTGCTCCTTTGTTACCTTTGGAAAAACTGTTGTATGAGTAAGTGCGGTAATGTCAACCATTTCGTCTTCCGCTTCTTCCTGTACAACTGCAGTATCCACAACCCCTGACTGTTTACGAACCTCGTTGATAATATCAGCAATATCATCATCTATATCCTGTTGCTTTTTTTCTTCTGTTATATTTTTCTCTTCATTTTCACTGCCAACATTCACAGTATCAACAACTGCTTTTTTATCGTTCACAGTTTCATTTTCTGTTACAGATTCATTTTTCATAGCATCTGAATTTTCTGAATTGTTTACATTTATATTTTCTTTTTCCGCCATACTTAATTACTCCTTATTGAAGAAAATATTCCGATAAAACATTCACAGTATTATTTATTTTATATTATAACACAACCTCGTTAAAAAATCATTAACAAAAGTGCTACAAATTTCTTAAATAAATATTAAATATTGTAATTGGATTGTAAAGTTAATGTATGCTAATAGTTTTTGTTTCCATTTGTTTACAGTAAGTTGACAAATATATGGTGTTTTTACATTGCATTACTTTTATAATATATGATATAATTAAATTGAATATTTCTGCACTTAATGAATTTAATTTGATTATATTAAACAACGTAATAACGTAAGGAGGAAATAAAATATATGCGTGTTTTAATTTTATCTGCATCCACAGGCGGCGGTCATATGAGAACCTCTGCTGCGATGAAAAAATATTTTGAAGAAAACAGACCAAACGATGTTGTAAGAGTAGTAGATACTCTAGAAGAAATTGGTCATTTATATAACAAAACTGTGTCTGAAGGATATGAAATAATTGCAAAAACAGCTCCAAGATTTTATGGTTCAGTTTACAACCACACAAATAAAGATACTAAAATGACAGACCTTGCAACCAAATTTCAAAAATCCCTGGCACACAAACTATTACCTCTGATGGTAGAATTCCGTCCTGACGTTATGATAGGTGTACACGCTTTTTGTATAGATATGGCATCATCTCTGAAAATAAAATATAAAATGGATATACCGATAATTGCACTTATAACCGATTTTGCTCCTCATAAAATGTATGTACAAGAGGGTGTTGATGCCTATGTAGTATCTAACAGCGAAATGGTAGACGCACTTGAGAAATTCGGAGTAAACCGCAATGATGTCCAGATGAGCGGAATCCCTGTTGATTCTGCATTTTACAACCGCCCTGGTAAACACGAACTTATGATTAAGATGGGACTAAACCCTAACTTAAAAACATTACTCCTTATGGCAGGTAGCTTTGGTGTAAGGGATATTTTTAAGATTTACCGTGACATAGTAGAAACTGACATAGATTTTCAGGTTGTCCTTATTACAGGTAAAAACAAAAGACTATTTGATGAATTTGACGCTATGCTTGATAATACCTATGAAGAAAATGATAAGAATTTAAAAAGCGGTAAATATGACGAATATGGTGACGAAGCTCTCGCTGAAGATGAAAACATCACCGAAAATCGAATATCCAACAAGGTATATGCAGGTCATCACGGTATCAAACCAACCAGATTACTGTACTTCGTAAATAATATAAATGAATATATGTCAATAGCTGACCTTATCGTTACAAAACCGGGCGGTTTAACTATAAGCGAAGCGATTGCTTCAGGACTACCTATGGCAATTTTCAGTGCGTATCCGGGACAAGAAGAGGACAATGCCCTCTACCTTGAACATAGTGGTATGGCTATACGTCTACCAAAGAAAAACTGTGGAAAGGTAGTACACGACTTACTACTAGATCCTGAAAGGTTAGCCAAGATGAAAGAAGCCTGTAAAATGAATTTCAGAGAAAATTCAGCCGGAAAAATTGCAGAACTTGCTGAAAGTCTTGTAATAAGCTACCACTCAAAAAACAAGAAATATGATGAAAATGTAATTGCTAAAGCTATTACAGAAGAAAATAAATCGGAGAACGACTATGAAGAATAAACTTATCAAAAAAGGTCTTGCATTTTTAATGGGTATAACAACTGTTGCAACAGGACTATGTGGTTGCAACAATCAAAACGATGAAAACAGGGTAAATGATGCCGATGATCTTCTTGCCAGTGTTCAAAAAAGTGACAATGCTCCTGTGTATGATTTTAATGATTCAACAACAAAACCCGAAAGCTATGATACCTTTATAAATAATAGTAGTAATCTAGCTGTAAAAATGCTTAAGTCGGAAAAATATGACACAGAAAACACAGCTATTGCACCACTATCTGTATCAGTTTCTCTGTCTGCACTGGCAAATGGAGCAAACCAAAATACACTCAAAGAACTTAAAACTTTTCTGGGAAACAACAGCAACAGTACTGACACATTCAATCAGTGCAGTTCATATATTACACAAAGAATGAGCTTTTTCAACAATGAAGAAAGCGGTGTTTTTAACGTAAATTCTGTGTGGGTATCTGACAGTTATTCACCTAAACGTAGTTTTTTACAGAAATATGATAATTTCTATGATTCCTTTGTTTACAAAACAGATTTCTCAAAAGAAAACACCAACCTTGTAATGAATAACTTACTGACCGATAACTCAAACTCTCTTATTCCTGATGGCGGAATAAGTATAAAAGACGATTACAGTCTGTATCTGGACTGTTCAATGGCGATAAGCGACCAATGGCTTAAAAGTTATAGCGATGATGCTATAAAAACAGGTGATTTTACAACAAACGCCGATAGCAAAACCTCAGTAACATATCTTACAAGCGTTGAGCGTTCATTTAAAACCGATGATGCACAAGGTTTTATAAAAGATATGAAGGATGTTCCCTGTAAATTAATCTGTATTCTTCCCAATGAGAATTATTCATTGAAGGATTATGTAAACAAACTAACAGGTGATAAATTACTCGATATGCCTTATAGCATATCTGCAACAGATTTTGCTGAAGTCAGCATACCGGAATTTTCAATATCAGAAAGCAAAAGTCTGAAAAACAGCTTAACTCAGATTGGTATAGATGATATTTTCTCTACGGAAGCTGATTTCTCCAAAGGTTTTGCCGACGATATTTTTGTAAATGATTTGACTCAGTCTGTACAAATTGAGATAAACAGAAATGGTATATGCTCTTCAAAATCAGAAAGTAATGATAAAACACCAACAACAAAAGTTAATAACAACATTATCTTTAACAGACCATTCATTTATGCAGTAATTGACAATGAGAGCTATGCTCCTATAATAATAGGTACGGTTAACAATCCGCAAACATCACAAACTGAATAAAAACAGTCAGCATTTTGTATAACACACTGCGGAACTTTATATAACAATTACTTTTATTATGAGGACGTAATAATGAAAAAAATTAATTGGACTCTTATTTTCAATATCGTTGTAATTGCAATTTCAATAGCATTAATAACATATTTCTGTGTTTCTGACAATGGTCTTATTGACCTGATAAATTCCGATGTAAAAATCGATGTATTCTGGATAGTTATGGCTATCATTTGCCAACTGGGAAATATGTTTATTGATTCAATAATGACATATCTGTATGTAAGGCGTGAATATCGCAGTTTTAATCTTTTTGACGGAATAAAATGTTCCTGTATAGGTAGCTTTTTCAGTGCAATAACCCCATCTTCCACAGGTGGACAGCCTATGCAAGTTCTCTTTCTTTCAAAAAAGAAAGTAGACCCAGGGTATTCAACATCCTGTATGCTTCAAAAATTTCTTGTATTTCAGATAACCTCAACATTTTTCAGCATATTTGCACTGGTATTTAGATTTAACTTTTTTTTAGATGTAATAGACACACCTATACTGTGGGTATTTGTAGTAGCAGGCTTTTTCTCTCAGGTTGTAGTTACTAGCGGATTTATTGTTATTTCCTTTAACAAACGTCTTTCTGCCTGGGTTGTAAAAATGGCAGACAAGTTACTGAAAAAACTAAAATTTATAAAAGAACCTGAAAAGTATATAAAACAACTTGATGATCAGGTTGCACTGTTCCACGAAGGAAATAAAAAACTTCTCCATCAGCCAAAACTTCTGGTTGTTTCTTATGCCCTTGTTTTTGTACAGGTTTTTCTTATTATGGTTGTACCATATTGCGTATACAGAGGATTTTCTATGGATAGTGCTTCACCTGTGGATATGGTATGCTCACAGGCATTTGTAAGTCTTGCATCTGCAATGATACCATTACCGGGGGCAACAGGTGCAGCCGAACTGGCATTCTCAGTATTCTACAATATGTTCTTCGGAGTAGCAATACTGAAATCAGCACTACTAATGTGGCGAGTAATAACATACTATGGAGTTATTCTTGTATGTGCACCATTTTCTCTTCTTACTAAAAATAAGAAGAGTCAAAATGCAGAAAATAGCAATCTTGAAAATATCAAGGAAAATGTCAGTGTTAATCAAAGCATTGACAATGAATAACACAAACAACAGCAATGCACATAATCCTGCATTGCTGTTGTTACGCAATTATATATAATACTAGGGGCTGTTTGAAAAATCAAAACCACTGTCTATTTTGCCCCAAAAGCGGTGCTTTCTGCAGTTTTTGCTTTGAAATCACTCGTTTTGAAATAAAAAACCAGCACTTTTTTATTTTCAAATAAACCCTAAACTCTATTTAAAACTAGATACATTTTTAAATATTAAGTGTAAAATTTTGCAGAAAGGAATGTTTTTTTGGATAAACGTGTTCCCTCCATAAGCATTATAATTCCCATATACAATGTGGGAGAATACTTGTACAGGTGTCTTTCTTCAGTAGCCTGCCAGACTTTTAAGGACTACGAAGCTATACTTATAAATGACGGCTCAACAGACGAAAGTCCACTGATAGCAGGTGACTTTGCAAATAATTTCTCCAATTTTAAATTGGTACATAATCCAAACAAAGGTGTGTCATCAGCAAGAAATCTTGGCATATCTCTTGCACAGGGAGAATACATAGCTTTTGTTGACAGTGATGATTACATAGACCCTAATTATCTGTTAAGGCTATATACCGCCGCATCTCAGAATAATGCTGACATTGCCCACTGTAATTATATACTTTACAATATAGACTCAGGTTTTCTCCATTCTGTAAGAATACGCAAACCACGCAAGGGAATTATGACAAGTACAAAAATGGTGAGAAAGACTATATCTGACTTTTATATGAGGTCATATCTGTGGAATAAACTATGGCGACGCAGTCTTTTTACCGAATACAACATTACCTTCCCTGAAATGAAGTTTGAGGACATTGCAACAGTATCACGTCTTATGTACTACGCTAATAAAGGCGTAATTCTTAATAAATATCTTTACTACTATACTATAAGAGATGGCAGTATTGTGCAAACGGTATCACTGCAAAATATAAGCGACTACATATTATCACTTGGAATATTAAGACGCTTTTTTACAGATAAAAATGAACTTAAAAAACTTGAATTTCCTTTTATTAGACTAGGATTTGCTATGTTTGGTGCAAATATAGCAAATTTATTCCGACTTCATCTACAACGAAAAAACTTTAATGGATACTTAAAAAATGTTATTATTTCCACAAAGAATATCCTTTATTTTTACACTAAGAAATTTAAGCAAGCCACAAATGAAGAAGTAAAACTTCCCTATAAATTTATTGAACCTGATAACAGAAGAATGAAAGAATAATACTAACCGCCTTCCTCTCAGATTGAGAAGAAGGCGGTTATCTTTTTACTATTATCACTTCCAAACAATTATAAATTATAAATTCTTATTCTTTAATATTGCTCATCATATTCATTGCTATGGCGGTAATATCATCATCATAACCATCATCACGGTTATTTTTGGCTTCTGTAATAATTACCTGTGCCATCTCTTGGGCACTTCCTCCCTTCCAATGCTTCATAATATCCATTACCCAGCGGTCACCTGATGAAATTGCACCATCAGACACCATTAAAATCCAGTCGGTGTCCTCAAGATGTAATGATTTATGTATAAGCTTAACATCTGTAAGAATACCCACAGGTAAAGAAGGAAAATCTACCCTTTCAACAACACCTCCCTTTTTTACATATGTTGCAGGTGCACCCGCTTTCATAAGGTCTGCGATACCTGTAAATAAATCTATGCAAATGATGTCAAGTGTTGCCAAAGATTCATCCCCTGATTTTACCATAAGTGCAGAGTTAACTACTTGCAAGGCACAGTCAAAACCTAAACCGGCTTTAATAAGTTTTGTCATTATACCTTCAGCCATACTTCCGTCTACTGCTGCTCTACCTCCTGTTCCCATACCGTCACTGATAAGTGCTACCATTCTTCCAAGACCATCTGTAAAATAATTCAGACAATCTCCGCAAAGTCTGCCACGTCCGCTTATATGCTGGGCACTGCCAATCTGTACATCATACAGGGGCCTTTCACTCATCTGTATTCTGCATTTTCCTGGAACCATACTTATACAAGGAGTATCCATATATCGCCCACAAGCCTTTGAAACTTCTTTTACAAGCTGTGCCTTTTTTATAAGTCCCTTATCCGTGTCTTGTACCTCTATTTCAACAGTCATACGATTCATTCTATCAGTTCGACAACTTACCTCCAAAGGAGTAAAGCCCTGCATTTTTAACAGTGTACTTACCCTCTCGGATACTGAAATATCAAATTGAGTATAATTTTCAAATTCCTCTGCCATTTCTGAGAGAATTTCTCCCAACCCTGAAAATTGTCCTGCAACTACTGAGCGTATCTCCCCTACTCTGCGTTCAGCAGAAAGATATGCCATATAAGAATCATAATTTCTATTTACAACTCCCACAAGTTCAGGTGCTTTACAGCACTTTTTACCATAATATTTTGTAAAGTCCTCAACGGTAAGGCTACCATTTTTTATAATGACAGGAGTAAGATTTTCAAAATCGCTGAAACTTTTATCTTTATCCTTGTCCCAACAATAAGAACGTAAACCACAACCACCACAAACCTTGTCCACAGATTTTGCAAAAACATTATTTATGTTATATGAATACAGCTCCTTCATTTTGTCAGCCACGCTGTCAACAGAAGCAGATACTCCTTGCAATGCTTTTGAAGCGTAACCTAAACGCATAATAACATTCTTTCTAAGTCCCTCAGAGCGAGTTTTATCAACAGGCGGTGTAAACACTTGAGATACAAAATTACCTAAATCTTTAGGTAAAAGCATAAAAAATATACTTGCTATAACACTTTCGTATAATGAGGCTATAATCAGGTGCATATCCTGCGACTGAAACGACATTATTACATTACAAGTTAAAAACACCAATGCCGTGGCGGTTTTTCCTATGTATGAAAACAAGCCTGCCATTATTCCACCAAAGGCATATCCCCCTGCGATAAAGCTGAGTGTTCCATTTGCCATACTAAATATAACTCCCGTAGATACACCTGAAATACAACCACCACTTACAGCACCATATCTTGCACATACCAATATAATCAAAACCGCACATATTCTGCCAGCTGACACCCCACCAAATTCAATGGCGGTTAAAGCAAGCAATAATATACAACCACTCATAACAAGACAAGCTATTTCCTGTTGATTAAGAGTTGATATTCCTCTTGTACTGTTAATAATGTTTATTGATTTAAAATAGAAATAAGCTCCTACCGAAGATAGCAATGCTTCTATAACAGCCATAACAATTAAATTCACCTGATAATTGCCAATTACCGCCAACACAAATCCTGTGGCAAGCATAGGCAATCCTGCAAGAAGAACAGGATATATTATACTTTTTGTTATTTTCTTTAAATCACTAAGAGTCCAGCGAACAGCACTTATTGCAAGCACCGTAGCTATGTAACGGAAGCTACTGCCAGGCATTATAACCAAATAACCTGATACTGTACCAATAAGAGTAGCTATCAAACGGTTAAATGGTACAGCGGACACCAAGGATGCTCCAAATGGAGCATATGAACCAAATACAGCACCGCCTGATAACATAAATCCTGCCACAGCATATATTATCTGCGATACTATTGCACGAGTAGTTTTTGAAGAAATTGCATCCTGCAACCCTTTCTTTGTTTTTGCTATAACTGGTTCTTTCATTTTTATACCCCCAAGCGGTTCCTTCATTTCAATTAAAATTATACAGCCTGTCCTCATAATATCCTGTCGCTATATGAGCAACTTTTTTAGAACCTTGTGTGGCATTTTGTGGATTATGGGTAAAATTAATAAAACTTATTTTTTCAAAAATAATACTAAGAGATTAAAAATCACAGTTTATGATAATATCGTGGATAATTTTCTAATTGAGAAATTTGTTTACAAAATTATATCAAATCAACAAATATTATTGACTCCACACCTATGTTATTATATAATTTCGTTACAATAATATGCACTATACATATTATTTGCATAATAAAAATAGTTTTAAAATTTGGAGGGAAGCATATGAAAATTTCTAAAAAAATATTAACTACATTGTTGTCTTCACTAATAATAGCAACAACAATTACACCAATCACAGCCGGTGCAGAAGAGCAACAGCAAACGGAAAGTAGTTCTGAAAATATCATAATTTCTGATATTGAAACAGAAAACAATACAGCAAACAATGTATTTACTGATGAAAGCAATAAGCAAGACATATCGGTAACATCACAGGCTATAAATAATGTCACCGAAAGCAACGAAAATTTATCAGGTATTATCACATTTGAAATTCCTGATAACTGGCGTAATGATAATGCTAATTATTATGCTCATATTTGGAACGGCTTACCTCAAGGCGGTAGCCTATATCAATGGCAAACCTCTGCGGAAAAAATGACAGTAAATGCTAATGAAACAAAGGCAACCTACAATATTCCACAAGGTGAATGGAACCTTATTATAATTTCAGGCGACAGCGGTATTCAGACATTTGATACTGTATTCAATAAAAATTGTATAGGCGATATCTGCTATGTTACTGACAAAAAGTTTGAGGATCCTATCGTTTATGGAAGAACACTTTCTACCCTTTTATGGAAAAACAATCCTGATTGTGGTCCACATAAAATGGTAACTTCTTTTGGAAATGTTGTTGGTAATACCTATTTACCAGGAGAAACAAACCAAGACCTTTATAATAACTTTTTGAATTTATATGAAGATGATTCTAAGATATGGGAGTCAACAGTAGGTGTTGAAACAGGAATAACCTGGGCAGAAGCAAAAACAAAAGTTGCAACTGAATTAGGACTTGTTAATGAAGTTACATCAGTACAGCTTAATAAAACGTCTTTAACTCTAGGTGCTGGAGAAATAACTACTTTAACCGCAACTGCTACACCTTCCAATTCATCATCAACATATATATGGAGTAGCAGTAACACAAACGTAGCCACTGTAAACAGTAACGGTAAAATAACAGCTAAATCAGCCGGTACTGCAACTATCACAGTTAAGATTAACAATGGCAAAATTGCTACCTGTAAGGTTACTGTTAAATCAGCTCCCACCAGTGTTAAAGTAAGTGCTACAAGTAAAACTCTGGGTGTTGGAGAAAGTTTTATTATCTCCGAAAGTACTAACTCAGGTTCTTATGCAGGTACATTTACTTGGTCAAGTTCAAACAACAGCATAGCCACCGTAAAAAAGACTATTGCTAATAAGGCTATTATTACAGCAAAAAGTGTAGGTACAGCTACTATTACTATTAAGACCTACAATGGTAAAACCGCTACCTGTAAAGTTACTGTTGTAAAAGACAAATATAGCTACGCAGATGAACTCATTCACACTATAAATCGAACAAGATATTCTTTAGGAATGCCACAACTGCCAAGAAATAATGTTCTGTGCGATGTTGCTAATATAAGGGCAAAAGAGCTTTCTGAGAAATTTGATTATATAAGACCTGATGGAACATATGTTACTGAGATTATGGATAAAAAAGGAATTGAATATGAGAATGTATATGAAACATTTGCTTATAATAATGATTTATATGTAAGTGATCAGGAACTTTTTGACGAATGGATAGCCTCAGAATATCACTATGAAGTTCTTGGAGATTATTATTTTGATAGTGTAGGTGTAGGTAAATACAAAACATCCGATGGCGACGCATATTGGGTTATACTGTATATTCTTAAGTAATATAACGTGAGTTCGATGAAAAAATAAAAAATAAAAAACAAATAGAAAATCTGTCCTTTTCTTTCTAATTTTTGTCGAACTCACGTTAAATTAATTATCCTACACTTTAAATTCCGTATTTATCTTTTATTCGTTCTAATTTTGTGCCTATTGGTTTAGCCAGAAGCAACAAAAATATTACATTAGATATAGCATATAAAATCGTGTATCCGGAAGAAGAAATAACAGTAGCACCATAGCGAGAAAAATTAAAAGTACCGTCCCACCAAAGTACAGTCCATACATCCATAAGCAATGAAAAAAGTATTCCGGCAACTGCACCAAATGTAAAAAGCACAATCTTGCTTTTTTTAAGTCGTTCAGACATTAATCCCGCTAATAAACCTATCAATCCCCATGTAAACATCTGAAACGGAGTCCATGGTCCCTGACCAAAGTAGAAATTTGAAATAATAGCGGTTAATGCACCTGTCATAAACCCGGCTTCACTTCCAAAATACATTGCTGTTATTATAACCATTGCTGTTACAGGTTTAAATCCCGGTAATACAGAAAACAAAAGACGCCCGACAACCGAAAGAGCTGTCATTACTGCAATTAAAATCAATTTTGTTGTATTTTGCCCACGTTGTTCAAAAGATAAAAAGAACGGAACACACGAAAGCAACGCAACCGTAAGGCTGATAAACGCATACTGCTTATCCTTGAATATAACATTTCCCAAAAAAATTACTGCAGGTATACACAAAATTAAAATTACATAAGAAATTATTCTTTTAATACTTTTTCCTTGCACAATGCAACTACCTCCTCACACAACACAGCGTTAGAAAACAATTCTCGTGAAATACGGCTTGCCGCTGTGGTATAAAAATTATTACCTGAGAAAAATTCATTTGGAGTTCCTGATGATATTATTTGTCCATCAAAAAACAACGCACATTTATCGGATACCGATGCAGCAAATTCTACATCATGTGTTACCATTAAAATTGTTTTCCCGTCATTCTGCAAACCCTTTAAGATTTTTGCAAATCTCGCTTTTGAAAAAGCATCAAGACCTTTAGTTGGTTCATCTAAAAGTAAAATTTCAGGTTCAGTAAGCATTAATTTTACAAGCGCACACTTCTGTTGTTCGCCTCCGCTTAAATCGTACGGATGTCTTTCAAGTAATTGAGTTATTTCAAACTTATCTGCAATATTTTTTATTTTTTCTTCATATTCCGTTTTAGAGATGTCCATTGCACGAAGTATCTCTACATAATCTTCAAAAACAGTATTCTTTAAAAATACTGTCTTGGGATTCTGTGGAAGTAGTGCAAGATTTTTTCTGTAAAGTGAAGCATTTTTATATTCACTTATCTTTTTCCCTCTGATTTTTGCTTTACCTTTATATGGTCGGTCAAGTCCTGACAAAACATTCAGCATTGTTGTCTTTCCTGTGCCGTTTCCTCCAAGAATACCATAGATTTCACCTTGTCCGACAGTAATGTTCACTCCACAAAGTACATCAGGAGAATTCTTTTCGTATCTGAACCAAATGTCCTTTGCGTCAATAATTGGCTGATTTTCATTTTTAACACAAGTAGTAAACGAAGAACCTGCTCTATCACTAAAATGTTCCTCTAAAAATGCTCGTCCTTCTTTTACTGTTAACGGACAGTTACAGGAAACAGATAACCCACCCCAAATTCTTGCTGCACTCGGCATACCTAAATTTAAGGGATGATTTTTCATTTTAGCACAAACCTTTCTTGGAATGTCTGAAAACAAGATCTTTCCTTTCTCCATTGCTATTACATAATCAGAAATAGGAAAAACTTCTTCCAGTCGATGTTCTACCAAAAGTATTGTAAGCCCGAGTTCACGATTGAGCTTTTGAAGTGTTGCAATAAAATCTGCCGCTGCTATCGGATCAAGCTGACTTGTTGGTTCATCAAGCAATAAAAGCTTTGGTTGCATTACCATTACTGATGCAAGGTTAAGCAGTTGTTTTTGACCTCCTGATAACTCATCGGTATTTTTATGATACCAATCCTGAATACCAAAATAACTTGCCATTTCCCCTACTCTTCGTCGTATTACATCGTTTTTTATTCCAAGATTTTCAAGTCCGAACGCAAGCTCGTGCCACACCTTGTCAGTTACAATTTGCTCATCAGGATTCTGTCCTACAAAACCGATTTGTGAAGCACTTGTGCGAGCATCTAGTTCATAGATAGATATACCACTATATAAAATCTCACCTTTCTTTGTGCCGAAGGGAGCAATCTCTTGTTTAAGTAAACGAAGTAAAGTAGTTTTACCACAGCCTGACGCACCAAATATAAGTCCAAAACTACCTTTTTTAATGTCTATGGATATATCTTCAAGAGCAGAAGTTTTGCTTTTTGGATATGTAAAACTTAAATTTTTGATCTGTAAAATTTCCATCTTATTGCCTCCTCAACTTCAATAAAAAACGGCAGATATGCAAGCATTGCAAAGCTGATATACGAAATTACTGCCATCACACCAAACTGTAACTGTGAAATTTCAGGATAATATGCAAAATCAAGTTCACCTGATATAATTCCCATAACAGTCACAAATAACAAAATAACATTTTCTCCTAAAAGTAATCCGTCAGATTTTTGGAATTTAAAGTTTGAATAATTTGTACGTCCTTTAAGTCCATATCCTCTTGCTTTCATTGACTTTCCTGTTTCAACTGCATTTTCCAGTGACCAACCTATAAGAACCGAAAAAACTCTTAATACAGAACGGACACGATCAGCATAACTTTTCGAGGTATATAACCCCATAGCCTTTTGAGTCCTGTTAACCTTATGCGACTGTCTTTTAAGCATTGGAATATATCTTAATGCCATAGACAGTACCAAAGATAATTTGGGTATTGCACGAGCGAATAAATATACAAATTTATCACTCGTCATTATATGACTGTAGCTTTTACACCATAGCATAACTGCTATTACCATTACAGCGATAGCCACACCATATACGATTGCTTCTAATGTGACAGCATTTCCGTTCATAAAAAACAAAGGAGTTTGACCATTGTGAGAAAACAATGGATTTGTAATTGTAATTAAAATCAATAGTGGAAGATAAAACTTTAAATCCTCTCTCCTTTCTTTTCTTCCTGTTAATATAACACAAAAAAAGATACTGCCTGAAAGTGCCAGAAGTTCTATAAGCGGATTGGTTATAAACATTGTAATTGACAGCACAGATACAAAATACACCATTAAAACAATAGGATGTACATTTGAAAAAGCCTTCATAATCAACCTCCTAAATTGTTCTGCATTGAGTATCCTACATCCTGTCCCAAATCACAGGTATATACCCATTCAACAACATCTCCATCATCAAGTTCATATTTTGAACAGCCGTAATTCGGAAACTCTCCGTTAACCTTATAAACCCACCCTGATGTACTTCCACATGAAAATTCATACAGATAATTAATTCCCTGAATATACACACTGCCAAATGGATTTTCGTCAGCTCCCTGATACTCAAACTGAATTTTGTTATATCTAACAGCTCTGTAAAGCACGTCAAAAACTGTGTCACCTTCACGAAGTACATACTCAGTTTTTTCAAGGATTACGCCATCGGAGGGTACATATTTTTCAGATTGCAGGTTTTTATCAAGTTTGTTGTAATTATCAAGCACAGAGTCACAACGAATAGAAACAGTAATCGTTTCGGATTCAGGAGTAATATCATCAATATGTGTCAAATAATATTCGTCTACTGACTGAATATTTGTCCCCATTATCAAAACTGAAATTAATAAAATTACTGAAAAAACAATAAGTATATCTTTTTTCATATTCGTTATTACCCCTTTTTATTTTTAGGAAAATCAAGGTTTCGACGGTGTTTAAAATACTTTTCTGTCTGCATTTTAAAATCACTTACACAATTTCTGTCTTTTTCTGTCAATAAATGATTGCTGAATTCTGCTTCTTTATACACAGAAAAAGCCTTTAAAAATTGCTGTTCATACTCTTCTCCAAACAGTTTTCTGAGCTTTTTCTGTCCGTCATAGATTTCATTGACTGTACTAAAAACTTTCATTTTACAGAGCAATTTTATGCTATAAGAAAACATACTTATTACAGCGAAATTTACATTAGCACTTTCAAATTCTCTCTTTAATAATTTCTTTTGCCTGATTCGTTTTAACAGTAAAAATAAAACTACCAAAACTGTAACTGTAAGTAAAATTAAAACAACAGTTATAACAATATGCAAAATATCATACATCTGTTGTTGTGTCATTTCAGCCTCACCTTGTTGCGATAAATCATCTTTATACAAATCACTGCCTTGTTCATCTGAATTATTGTCATCATTCTGAGTTTGTACACCTGTCAGATCATCAGCCTTTTCCATAACATCAAAATATGGAGTTGTTGTTTCAAACGGTATCCAACCCACACCATCCTGATAAAATTCAGTCCATGCGTGGGCATGAGTTTCATCTATAATTATAGCTGAATTTGTTGATACATTCTCCACATCTTCGGGAGTTATCAGATAACCCTCTACATATCGTGCAGGGATTTTGTAATAGCGGAACATCAATGTTGCCGCCGTTGCAAAATGTACGCTATACCCACTTTTAGTTTCCTGTAAAAAACAGCTTAAAAAATCCCTGTTGCTTACTTCGGCTTCTTCATTGTATGTAATATTTGAGCTTAGATAAGCAAGAATATTTTGCTTTGCTGTTCCGTAATCAAGATGTACTTCATCTGTTTTATATGTGCCAAGCAAAGTTTCTATTATATGTTCTGCACTTTCAGGAACTTCAAGATAATTTTGATAGACATACTCATTATAATGAGCTTCATTATTAAGATAACCGCTGTAAATATTATCTCCGTTTTTTTCGGCTTCATATAACTGGGCTGAAATTGATGTGTAGCATTTTACCTGATTTGGTACAGCAGTAAAAGAATAGCTTTTTGTTCCAAAAAAATCACTGCTGACAAACGAACTGTCACCTATACTATTGGGTGAAATAATTCTGTTTTCGGCAGATATTACTTCATATGGCAGATAAGTATATTTTGAAGATGCTCCTATATTTTTTATGATAATACGATTTTCTTCAAGAGCAGAGTTTGTAAGTTCAGCAATTTTTCCAAGCTGTGTTTGTCCGTAAAAGTTCTCCTGATGCAACCAATAAAATAAATCTGCACTCTCATACAATTTATCATTTTCAATCTGCTTCCAGCCATTTCCTGTATATATCTCTCCAACAAAACCACGCAGATAGTACGAATCCGGATTACTCATAACCACTTCAAGCTGTGGGTTATCAGAAGGTGCAAAATTGCCAAGCGAGGTAAAATCACCTTGCGGTAAAACATAGCCACTTCCATAACGGATTTTATCAATAGTTTTTTCGGCACTTTCACGGGTGTTATTTAGAAAATCAACGGACTTGTCAGATATGCCTGATAAGATTATCAGAACTGTAAGAGATACACAACAGGCAAGGGATACTATCCTCACAAGTAAGGCTTTTTTTGTTGATGTAAAAAGTTCTCCCGATAATTTTTTCAATACAAGAGCTGTAATCGCACATATTAAAAATATAAATCCGCTTGCAGATAAATTATCGACGAAAAAGCAGAAAAAAAGCACAATCACAGATAAAACACACGTCAAAAAAACACTGTCGTTTTTCACGCTCAAGGTTATGGGTAAAGATAACGATAGTATTGAAACAATTAAAAACAATGTATTATCAAATGATGAGCTTTTAAGCAAAACAAACTTAGTGGTGATTTCACCTGTATAGGCACCTATGCTGTCAAAAATCCCATTACAAACTGATATAAAACCGTTGGCTGTACCTATCGGAGAAATAAGAATACATATGATAATACCTATTATCGGCAACGCCCAAAACAATCCACCGTGAAAAGGCTTTTTTGACAACAAAAGCATACAAACAGGGATAACTGCACTCAAAACCAAAACTAACCATAAAAAACATTCAATATTTATTGCCTTAATTGCTGATAAAATCAGTCCGCTTAAGAACAAAAAAGAGATGAGTCCGTCCCATATACTTTGCGATACAGTGTAATTTCGGTCAGGTAAAATCACTGCACTTTTCAGTCCTGATTTTGGGGTTGAATTCATATTTTCCGCTCCTTTCAAATATTTATTTCGCACAAATCTTCTGCAAGAGTTTTGGGAGTAAAACTTATTACATTCGCATAATCCATAAGCTCTCCTGAAAAAAGTACGATTGCCTGATATGACAATGCATTAGTCACTATGCTTTCATCTGATGTTACACAAATAATGTTTTCAAGTTCTGTTTCTACCGATAATAAATCAGACAGTTCTGCTGTTTCTGCACAAAGTAAGGCTGATAAAACTGCGGATAAATCTTCTTCATTTTCAATAGAATAACTGCAAACCTGATGACGGATACCATCTTTCCACAACAGCTGAAATCTTACTCCACTTTCACAAAAAGATTGCGCAACCGATACTGCAATTTCAGTCGCAGTTGAAATTGCAGATGCCTCTCCTTTTCCGGGAGCAAAAATAAGTAAAACTGAATTTTGTACAGGCAAACTTCCTTGCCTAACGATAAAACGGTCATATTTCTGAGATAGCTTCCATTGTATCTGTTTCGGACTGTCACCGGGAGCATAATCACGAAAATCATAAACTTCGCTTATATCTGTTCCTATTTTATCCTCGGAATATGTTTCAATTTCAGAATTAAGTTTATCTAAACTTTGTAATGTAATATGAACAGAATAAATATCAGGAAGGACTGTAACACAATAACTTTCATCAATCTCTAAATTGCGGTAAGTAAAACCAAAATAGTCATACAATCGAATATCTTTAAAAGAAACTTGTATTTTTCCGCAATAATGACTTTTAAATTTCACCGAAAATTCAACTGCATTTTTGGCATACATCACTGACTTAACTATTTCTTCACTGCACTCACCTGTAAGGATATTTTTAATACATACTATTGATTTGACTCTGCGATAAGATACAAGCGAGTCATTTTTTATTTTTAATTTAACTACAACGGTTTGATTCTTCTCGCAAGCATTTACTATATCAGCTTCTGCTGATACTTTTGCTTTAATTACTCGATTAAAAAGCATTATCGTAATCGGCAAAATGATCATTATAGCAAGTATAACAACGCTAAAAACATCACAAGCGAGCAGAGAATACACAATTAAACATACAAGTAGTAAAAACCACGTTACCCATACGCTTATCATTAGCCTTTCCTCTTCTCTGCCGAAACAGCGGGCATATCAACTGTTTGCAAAATCTCTTCAATCACACTTTTAGCAGTATATTCAGCAATACGAGCTTTTCTGTTCATAACCAAACGATGTGCACATACATCTGAAAAAGTATTTTTTACATCTTCGGGAATAACATAATCACGATTTTGAAGAAAAGCAGTAGCTTTTGCAAAACGACATACAGCCAATGCTCCACGAGGACTTATTCCAAGCTCTATGTTTTCACTATTTCTTGTTGCTTCGGCAAGATGTGTGACATATTCATATATTTTGTCAGAAATATAAACTTCTGTTACTTCTTGTTGCATTGCCATAAGCTGTTTAACATCTACTACCGCACAAACAGAATCCAGAGGATTTTCTGTATGCCTGTCTTTAAGAATATCAACCTGACTTTTGAAATCAGGATAGCCCATTTCAAGCTTTATCATAAAACGGTCAAGCTGTGAGGAAGGTAACATTTGTGTTCCTGCCGAACCAACAGGATTTTGCGTTGCAAGCACGATAAACGGCTGAGGAAGCAAGTGAGTTTCACCGTCCACAGTAACTTTTCTTTCTTCCATAACTTCAAGAAGTGCTGCTTGGGTTTTACTTGATGTACGGTTAATTTCATCTGCAAGCAACAGATTTGTCATTACAGGGCCGGGTTGGAACACAAAGGAACTTCGCAATTTATTATACAGTGAAAAACCGATAATATCTGAAGGCATTGTATCGGAGGTGAATTGTATGCGTTTGTAATCTAAGCCTAACGCACGGCTAAACGCAAGAGCCAACGTAGTTTTTCCTACTCCGGGTACATCTTCAAGTAATATATGACCACCTGATAAAATTGCCGTAAGCACCTTTGAGATAACTTTGTCTTTTCCGATAATTACTTTTTGAATTTCAGATAAAATCTCATTAGTTTTATTTTGCATAAAATTTTCTCCTTACCAATCTTCGTTTTCTTCTGTCATTTCATTCATTCTTTTTATTCTGCGTTTTTTTCTAACACGCAAAACAAGTGCAGACAAGCAAATAACCACCAAAATCACAACTATCGCTGTTATCCATATTGCTCGATCAGAACTGTCAATTTGTGCCTTTGCTTTGAGCAGATCTTCATATCCTAATATCTGGTTTCGATCATATTCACTTAGTTTCTCCGTTCTTTTAACAAGCTCATATACTACATCTTTATCATCTTTTGTAATTGCATCAAAAGGATACAACTTTCCGGCTATTTCGCCGTTTATGCTGTCAATCTCAGAACGTATTGCATTGACTTCGTTCATTTTTTTACCTAAATCATCAGATATATCAGCATATTCTGAAAAGTTTTCTGATTGCATCAGCTTTTCGTACAAGCGTAATACAGTTGTGTAATTCTCACTTGTCAGCGTTTTCGGAAGTGAATTATATTCCTCCAAATCACTTGAATTAAATTTTAGTCCTGACGATAAGTTACGGTTATTCAGTATATCCGTAACTGTTCCGTTTCCATTGATATTTTCATCCATATAATCCCCAAGAAACGGCGATGTGTTTTCAATGCCAAGCCTCTCCATTGCACTTGCAAGATTACTATAATTGTAAACATAGCACCTTTCAGTTATTGGAATTTCAAGATACTTTTCAAATAAATTCTTTGCAGTATCAGCATCTGTTGGTATTGTTTTTAAATTGTCATTCAAACTACTTATCTGCTGTTTTGTATTTTCATCCATTTCCTGACGAAAATCATACAAACTTCTGAAACTGTTACGGTAACGATACAGTGCACACAAAGCACATAACGTCTGTTCGCTTGCCATTGAGTTTGATTTGCCCGCCTGGGCAGAGGGATTTTCTTCATCATAAGAATAGCTGTGTGCAAAGCCTCCGTCATTTGTACGGTATTTCATCAGTCCGTCCACTACACTGTATCCGTTTTTGATAAATCGTGTATCATTATCAGGGTCTATACCAAGACAGCAAAGTGCAGTCATTACCTGTGCAGTGCTTTCTGCATTATTCTGCCCCCATGCTGAAAAATCACCTTCATCATTTTGAACTGATGACAACCAATCTACTGCTCTGTCTATAACCATTCTCACCTTTTCCGTGTAAATTTTTGAATCATATCCGCATTTATACTCATATTCTTTTTCATCATTGTAATACGGTGAAAGTGCCTGTATAGCCATAGCGGTAATATCAGTGTCTGGATTATCACCATCAAGTGTAAAACTTCCGTTTTCCATCTGATTTTTCAATATTGCAATGATTATATCCTCTCGTGTATCAGCAGCATTATCCGACACAACATATCTCATACTGTCTAGTGTTATAAGACCCCAGATATAGCCATTTATCCCCTGAGCATCAAGAGAAGTTGTTTTTCCACGGTCATATGTACCGTCTTTTATTAAATTTATAATATTGCCGCTACCGTCCTCGCCCATATTTGTAGGATCTCCACCAACAGCCAAAACAGCAAGTGAAATTCTATGCCATTCGGTTGCTTTTTGATTATCGAGCTTTTCATCAGTTTTGTATTTGCTTTGAACATTATTTTTAAGCACAGCAAGATAAGAAAAGTAATCATCATCAAAACCTGTTCTGCCCATTGCTATTGCATACCAGTCAGCTGATGAGTTACCGGCATTTGATACAAAGTCGGTAGCAAACAGCTTGTCCACTTTGATTTTCTCTGAACTTTTTTTCCATAAAACTATATCCTGCATAATCTTTGCAATATCAGCATTATCGTAATCTGTATTTTCTGCATAAACAGGAATAACAGATAACAAGCAAATGATTATAGATAGTATAAGTACTGAAATGCGTTTTATATTACCAAGTTGTATCGTAATTCTTACCTCCTACATTTCCTGTTGCTACAAAACCGCCAATATCCTTACCGTATGCAAGAGTATAGCGGATTTTAACTGTATCTCCGTCTTTAAATTTAGCATCTGACAATCCAAAATTCGGGAAACTATCATTTATCGAGTACATCCAACCAGAACCTTGGCAATAATCAAACTCGCCTATGCTGTTATCGTATCTCTGCGATTTCCATTCAAGACCGTCTTCGTTGATATAATTTACAAGTTCCTGTGGAATTGAAACCCCTGTTCCTACTCCTGCTTTACTTATGCGTGATAAGTAAAATCCTTCTTCAAGCGAACCTGAATATGAATAAGTAAAACCATTTTCTTCAAGAACTCTTGTTACAACATCAGCACCACTCTCACCCTGATATATCGGAACATTCACAGGTTCAATAATATTTCCAAGTCCAAGCACATTGGCATCAATGCTAATTGTAATTTCTCCTATTTTATCTCCGTCTGCTACTGCATTACAGTTGATAGTATATGTATAATCAGCATATCTTCCATCATTGTCTGTAATACGAATATCAAGTGTATTCGCACCGTTTTCAAGCCACAGCTGGTAACTTGTATATTCTGATGCCCACTTATACGGATATAACATTCCATTAAGACAAACAGTAATTCCGTTGTAATAAATTCTGTTCCCAAGATAGTCAACAGGGGCAAGGTCTAATGTAAAATCAGAACCTATAACCGTCATACCGTCTGTAACGTTTATATAACTGAGCTTTGGTGCAGTTTCAACTGCTGAAAGCGGAACATATTTTATTGTAAAGCTATTGTTAATAGTCTGTGTTTCTCCGTTTATTTTGTCTGTAACTTTTAGACGAATAACATTATTTCCGATACTTAAGTTTGCTGTATAATTTGTATTACCCGACACGGTTTTTCCGTTTACAACTACGGTAAGTTTTGAACGCTCACTTCCGTTCAATATGTATGCTGTAAAACTCAGGTTATCGCTGTGAACAGTGCAATTTGAAAGGTCAGTATATATAGCAAAATCTTCGGGTGCTGTACAGTTTATTGTAAAATTGCGGTTTGATATATGTTCTCCACTCTGTGCAGAAATTGAGATCGTGTTTTGACCATTTTTCAAATTAGCAGTAAAACTGCCATTTTCACCTGCTATTGCTTCATTGTTACAAAGAACTTTTACAGGTAATTCATTTTCATCAAAGGAAGCTGACGCATTAAATGTAAGTATGTTAGTTTCTATGGTCTGATCGCTCAGGTTTGTAAAAATTGTGATTTCACCAAGGTCAACATATACTGTATAATCGCTGTATGCAGAAATTGTTTTTCCGTCTTCGCCAGCATATTTCACAACAATGCGAATAACATTGCTTCCCTCTTCAAGCAGTACATTTCCCTTAAATTGGATTTGTTCAATGCCATTAACATATATTTTTTCAGATTTTACAGTCAACTTGGGTTGCTTATGATAAATTTCAAAAGAATAACCCCTGCTGTTTACTGTTTCTCCGTTTTTTATCGTTGTAGTAAAATAGATAACATCTGTGTTATCTTTGGAAGGTTCATTATTTTCTCCGGATAAATTGATGTTTATATTTAGCTCATTATCATTACCATCAACATTACTTTCATTATGATTAACATTATTTTCACTGTCTTTATCTGTGTATATTTTATTATTGCTTTGTTTATTATCGCTGATTTTATTCTGTTCTTTTGTATCTATAATTGGAAAATTGTAAGTTGATTCGTAAATTTCAGGATAGGTTATTTGTTGCTCTGTTTCTTGCTGTTGTGTAACAGGCTCAGTTGTTGTTTCCGTTTCTACTTCTGTTGTATTTTCGTTATCTGTACTTTCCTCTGCCTTATTAATATCTGCTTGTTCTGAATCTAAAGCATCATCTGAAATATTTAAACTTCCACCTATATTTAAGAACATATGTGATGCGTTTACATCTGAAAGCAGTGGATTATCAGGTAAGGCAGTTTGCTGAATTGTTCCAAAAACAAATGAACCAATTACACATAAAACGAGTATCAGTGATGGTACTATTAACTTAAAAATCTTGCGAAATCGGTTCATTTTCATTCCTCCTAAAAATGGGTATAGCGATAGCCAATAAACGGCTATCGCTTTAAGATTTTAGTAATTATTGTGTGAATTTTTTCTTTTGAAAAATATAAACACAATTACAGCAAAAGAAGCTGCAAACATCAAATATATACACATATTTACACCATCGTCACCTGTCTTTGGTGCATCAGAAGATTGATTCTGATTAGAATTCTGTATCTGACTTTGGGTTGAATTTTGTGTTTGATTATTAGTTGTTGTATTGGTTGAAATTTCGGTTGATTTTTCCGTTGATGTTTGTGTTGAAACTTCACTTGTAGTTTCAGTTGATTCTTCTGTTGGAACTTCACTTGGTGCTTCAGTTGGCTTTACTGTTGAAATTTCACTCGGAGCTTCTGTTGATTCTTCTGTTGGAATTTCACTCGGAGCTTCTGTTGATT
>JAXJUM010000006.1:0-70120 GCA_036309045.1 Acutalibacteraceae bacterium | reverse complement strand
TTTCCTATATATAACTTTTCCTATATATAACTTTTCCTATATATAACTTTTCCTATATATAACTTTTCCTATATATAACTTTTCCTATATATAACTTTTCCTATATATAACTTTTCCTATATATAACTTATAAAATCAACCTCTTCTACCTAACAGGCAAAAGAGGTTGATTTTGTGGTCCGCTTGACAGGAGTCGAACCTGCTTATGCCGGAATCGGAATCCGGTGCATTATCCAGTTTGCTACAAGCGGAAGTATATAAAGATCAATTTACAAAAACGGGCGACGCAATAGCATCGCCCGAAAGTATTGCAACAAAAATTACAGAAGCTCGATAATAGCCATCTCAGCTGCATCGCCACGACGTGGTCCTAGCTTTGTAATACGTGTGTAACCACCGTTCTTGTCAGCATATTTAGGAGCAATCTCCTTAAACAACTTAGCTGTAACGTCCTCTTTAGTTACAAATGACATAACCAAACGCTTGTTGTGCAAGCTGTCAACCTTTGCGATAGTAATCATTTTCTCTGCCATAGCTCTAACTTCTTTGGCACGAGTTAAAGTGGTTTCGATTTTTCCGTTCTCAAAAAGGAAAGTAACCATGCCTCTTAGCATTGCTGTTCTGTGAGAAGTAGTTCTTCCCAGTTTTCTTGTACCTGGCATCGTAATTCACTCCTTTACATTTATATAGTAAGATAAATATATTTTGATTATTCTTCGTCACTCTGAAGTGAAAAACCCAATGATTCGAGCTTATCAATAACTTCTTCCAGTGACTTACGTCCAAGGTTACGAACCTTCATCATATCGTCCTCAGACTTGTTTATCAGATCCTCAACTGTATTGATACCTGCACGCTTTAGGCAGTTGAAAGAACGAACAGAAAGGTCAAGCTCTTCAATAGTCATTTCAAGAACCTTTTCCTTACCCTTGTCGTCTTTTTCTACCATAATCTCGGTTGTTAAACCCTTGTCATCAAGGTCAACAAACAAGTTAAGGTGCTCAGTCAGAACCTTAGCTGCCAGTGATACTGCTTCTTGAGCAGTAATAACACCGTTTGTCCAAACGTCTAATGATAGCTTATCGTAGTCAGTAATTTGACCAACACGAGTGTTCTCAACTGTATAATTCACCTTTAATACAGGTGTGTAAATTGAGTCAATAGGCAACAAACCGATTACGTTATTGCCCATAAGAGCTTTATTACGTTCTCCCGGAACATAACCTCTACCCTTATCAAGAGTAATTTCCATATAAAGCTTTGCATCCTCATCAAGAGTAGCAATATGCATATCAGGATTTAGAATTTCTACTTCGCTGTCAGCAGATATAGACGCAGCAGTAACCACACAAGGGCCCTCAGCGTTAATTTCAACTGTTTTTTCACCATTGCAGTGCAGCTTAGCGATCAGACCCTTCATATTAAGAACGATCTGAGTAACATCTTCCTTTACACCCGGAATTGTTGAAAACTCGTGCAACACGCCGTTAATCTTGATAGACTTAACAGCTACACCTTCCAGTGAAGAAAGCAGAACTCTTCTAAGGCTATTACCAAGTGTGTTGCCAAAGCCTCTTTCAAGAGGTTCAACAACAAATCTTCCAAAGGAACCATCCTCGGATAAATTTTCAGTTTCAATTCTTGGCTTTTCAATCTCTATCATCAGCGAACCTCCTATTGGCATTGGGCGGCAATTAAGCCGCCAACGTGTGTAAACCTACAAAAAATATATTAAATATATTAAATTCAGGATTACTTGGAGTACAACTCAACGATGAGGTGCTCTTCAACAGGGAAGTCGATGTCTTCTCTCTCAGGAGCAGCAACAATCTTACCACCCAACAAATCAGCATCCTTCTCTAACCACTTTGGAGCAGCAATAGACTTTGTTTCGCCATCAGCAATAGCCTTGAATCTTGTTGTTGAACGGCTCTTGTCGCTAACCTTAATAACGTCGCCAACCTTAACAAGATATGAAGGAATGTTAACCTTCTTACCATTTACTGTAAAGTGAGCGTGGTTAACAAGCTGTCTAGCTTCACGTCTTGTAGCAGCAAGTCCAAGTCTGAAAACAACATTATCAAGACGACGCTCGATTGTTGTAAGCAGAACTGTACCTGTTTTGCCCTCTGCCTTAGCAGCTTGGTCATAATAATGACGGAACTGCTTCTCCATAATACCATATATAAACTTAACCTTCTGCTTTTCTGTTAACTGAAGGCTATATTCACTTTTCTTTCTTCTTGCGTTGCCGTTAGGGTTTCTATTAGAAGTTTTCTTATTGTAACCCATAACTGAAGGCTCTATGCCAAGTGTTCTGCAACGCTTTGCGATTGGCTGCATATTCTTTGCCATAAAAATTTCCTCCCTTTTCTGTTATACACGTCTTCTCTTTGGAGGACGACATCCATTGTGAGGAATTGGGGTAACATCTTTAATCATGTTAACCTCAAGACCAGCAGACTGCAAAGCTCTAATTGCAGCTTCTCTACCTGCACCAGGTCCCTTTACATAAACCTCAACTGTCTTCATACCGTGCTCCATAGCTGCCTTAGCTGCTGTTTCAGCTGCTGACTGAGCTGCGAAAGGAGTAGATTTTCTTGAACCTCTGAAGCCTAATTCACCGGCACTTGCCCATGATACAGCATTGCCCTGTGTATCTGTAATTGTTACGATTGTATTATTGAATGTTGACTGAATGTGTGCTGCACCACGCTCAATGTTCTTTCTTTCACGACGTCTACGCACTGCAGTCTTCTTACCCTTAGGTGCTGCCATAGTTCATTCCCCTCCTTACTTCTTCTTGTTAGCCATTGTCTTTCTCGGACCCTTACGAGTACGAGCGTTTGTCTTTGAACGCTGGCCTCTTACTGGCAAGCTCTTGCGGTGACGAACACCACGGTAGCATCCGATTTCGATAAGTCTTTTAATATCAAAAGCAACGTCACGTCTGAGGTCACCCTCAACAACGCAGTTGTGGTCAATATATTCTCTTAGCTTAGAAACCTCATCCTCTGTCAAATCTCTGACACGAGTATCAGGGTTAATACCTGTTGCAGCAATTATGTCACTTGCAGTCTTACGTCCAATACCAAAAATATAAGTCAAGCCGATTTCAACTCTCTTATCTCTTGGCAAGTCTACACCTGCTATACGAGCCATATGTTGCACCTCCATTATAATTAGTCAATATTTTTATTATAGTGTATTTTCCTTAATTTGTCAATGGTTTTATTAACCCTGACGCTGCTTGTGCTTAGGGTTTTCGCAGATAACCATTACCTTACCTTTACGCTTAATAACTTTGCACTTATCACAGATTTTCTTTACTGAAGGTCTGACTTTCATTGTGTAATCATTCCTTTCTTTTAAATAAAAGTCTTAAATTATTTACTACGCCATGTAATACGGCCACGGGTTAAATCATAAGGTGACATTTCAACTGTTACCTTATCACCTGGAAGAATTCTTATAAAATTCATTCTCAGTTTACCCGAAATGTGTGCCAATATTATGTGACCATTTGGAAGCTCTACCTTAAATTGTGCATTGGGCAGTGCTTCTGTTACTGTACCCTCTATTTCGATTACGTCTTGTTTAGACATATTCTTAAATCCTCCTTACGGTAATTACTCATAATTAAATCGATGTAAAACTTTTTTAAATTCCCTGTTGGTTTTCACTTCATTAAGGTCGGCAAAATAATTTGTTGGGCTTAAATGAATAAGCTTTTTTCTCTTTTGCCTTTCCACAGGTCTGTGTTTTCCGTCACAAATCATTGCAAATTTTTCATCAACCTGTGTAACAACAAAAAAGGAATTTTTATCTCTGCCTGCAATAGATTTAACTATCTGTCCAGCCTTCATATTATGCACCTCTTAGTCAGAAATTGTCATAATAACAGGCCCATTTGGCGTGATGGCTATTGTGTGCTCAAAGTGAGCCGCCAAACTTCCGTCTACTGTAACAGTAGTCCAGTCATCATCCAGAACCTTAACCGCATAATTTCCTGCAGTAATCATCGGTTCTATTGCAATAGTCATACCGGGCAAAAGTCGAACCCCCCTGCCCGCAGTACCGTAATTGGGTACACTGGGATCTTCGTGTAACTTCGCACCTACTCCATGGCCGACAAAATCTCGTACCACCGAGTAACTGCGCTCTTCAGCATAGCTTTGTACAGCATTTCCTATATCACCTATTCTGTTGCCTGCCACAGCCTGTTTAATACCCAAATATAGGCACTCTTCAGTTGCATCAAGCAACGCCCTAGCCTCTGCTGAAATATCACCGCAGGCAAAGGTATAGGCATTGTCACCGTGAAAACCCTCTATAAAGGCTCCCACATCCACACTGACAATATCGCCGCTTTTAAGGATTTGCTTTTTACTTGGTATGCCATGGATAACCACGTTGTTTACAGAAATACACGCACTCGCAGGAAAACCGCCATAACCCAGGAACGAGGGTGTTGCACCCTGTTCCTGAATATATTTGCGTACTACATTATCAATTTCCCAAGTTGACACACCAGGCTCTACCGCCTTGCCTGCCACCTTAAGTGCGTTAGCGGATATTCTGCAAGCCTCTCGCATCAGATCCAATTCACGCTTTGTTTTAAGTACAATCATTCTATTAATCCTCTAACTCTTTGAGAACAAGTGCAGTTGTGTCTGCAATCTCTTCCTGACCCTCTACAATAGCAAGTTTACCCTGCTTTCCGTAGTAGTCCTTTAGAGGCTCGGTTTCCTCGTGGTAAACCTTTAGTCTTGATAGTACTGTATCAGGGTGGTCATCCTTACGCTGAACAAGGGCACCTGTACAAAGGTTGCACACGCCTTCCTTACTTGGCTTTTTATACTCAAGATGGTAGCTTGCACCACACTTTTCACAAACACGGCGTCCGGACATTCTTTTAACGATGTTCTCGTCAGGTACTTCGATATCAATTACCTTATCAATTACAACGCCCATTGCATCCAGAGCCTCGGCCTGGGGGATGGTTCTTGGAAAACCGTCAAGAATAAAACCATTCTGACAATCGCTTTCAGCCAGTCTGTCCTTAATAATGCCTATTACAACATCATCCGGAACCAACTTACCAGCATCCATAAAAGACTTAGCCTTAAGACCCATCTCTGTACCGCTTTTCAACGCAGCACGGATAATATTACCCGTAGAAATTGTAGGAATTTTCAGAAATTCACAAATCTTCTCCGCCTGAGTACCTTTGCCGGCACCGGGAGCACCTAATAAAATTATATTCATTATATTCTCCTCCAATTCATCAGTCAAGGAATCCTTTGTAATGACGCATCATCATCTGAGATTCCATCTGCTTAATTGTATCCAAACATACACCTACTACGATAATAATTGATGTACCACCAAGTGACATACTTGACATACCTGTAAGATTAGAGTAGATAATTGGAACCAATGCAATTACAGCCAGGAACAAAGCACCAATGAGTGTTATTCTTGACAGAATCTTTGCAATAAAGTCAGTGGTAGGCTTACCTGGACGAATACCAGGAATTGTACCGTTGTTCTGACGAAGATTATTGGACATTTCTATTGGATTATACTGAATTGATGTGTAGAAATATGCAAATAGTATAATCAAAATAAAGTAGAGTACTGCATAAACCCAACTGCTCTGATCAAACAACATAATAAAGTCGTTCCAGAATCCTGTAATATTAGGTAAGAACAACTTGATTGTTGTAGGAATAGAAAGAATTGAGCTTGCAAAGATAATAGGTAGAACACCACCCAAACTTACCTTAATAGGCAAGTGGCTGCTCTGACCGCCATACATCTTTCTGCCAACTACTCTCTTGGCATACTGAATAGGAATTCTTCTCTCTGCGTCCTGCATAAAAGTAATAACCCACATAACAGCGAGGAAGATAAGAACAAACAGTGGAACAAGTACAAAATACTGTGTACTGCCTTCAAGTGCCATATTAAAGAAGTTAACAAGTTCTGTAACAATAAGAGGGAATCTCGCAACAATACCCGCAAACAACAGGATTGAAATACCATTTCCTATACCGAACTGGTTAATCTGCTCACCCAGCCACATCATAAGTGCTGTACCTGCTGTAAATACAAGTACTATAACAACTGCTGAGAAGAAGAAATCAAAGCCTTCTGTATAATCAAGAACACCGCTCTTCTTTAAGAAAAGGAAGTATGCAATACCCTGAATCAAACCAAGGCCAACCGTTACATATCTTGTAATGGTTGCAATCTTCTTTCTTCCTTCCTCACCCTCTTTAGCCATACGCTCAAGAGCAGGAATTGCAACTGTTAAAAGCTGAATAATAATGGAACTGTTGATGTATGGAGTAACGCCCATTGCAAACAATGTAGCGTTTGAAAAAGCACCACCGGACAATGTATCCAAATATGCAAACATTGAACCGTTATTTGTCAGATTATTCATTGCTGACTGAAGTGCTTCCATATTCAGAAACGGTACGGGGATAACCGAACCGATTCTGAATACAACTATAATTAGCAGAGTAAATAAAATCTTTTTACGAAGATCAGGTACTTGCCATGCGTTGCGAATGGTTTTAAACATTAAACCACCTCTGCCTTTCCGCCAGCTGCTTCAATCTTCTCCTTCGCAGATGCGGAATATGCAGCAACCTTAACTTCTAATTTCTTAGTAAGATTTCCGTTACCCAAAATTTTAATTGAATCGAAAGAATTCTTAACGAGTCCTGCATCGATAAGTGCCTGTGTATCAACTACGGCACCATCTTCAAACTTTTCAAGGCTACCAACATTAACAGCAACTACTGTCTTAGCAAAAATGTTGTTAAAGCCTCTCTTTGGCAGACGTCTCTGCATTGGCATCTGACCGCCTTCAAAGCCTGGTCTTACACCGCCGCCTGATCTTGCCTTCTGTCCCTTGTGTCCTTTACCTGCTGTTTTACCCTGACCAGAACCGTGTCCACGGCCAATACGCTTAACAGCTTTCTTAGAACCCTCTACCGGTGAAAGTTCGTGCAATTTCATCTTTAGCACCTCCTTGCTTACGCTTCACTTACCTCGATAAGGTGAGCTATTTTAGCAACCTTACCTTTAGTCTGAGGATTATCAGGCTGAGTTGTAACATCGCCTATCTTCTTCAAACCAAGTGCCTGGGCTGTTGCAATTTGGTCTTTTTTACTGCCTATAAGACTTTTTACAAGCTTAATATTAACATTTGCCATCTTGCTGCCCTCCTATTATAAAATCTCTTTTACAGATTTGCCACGAATAGCAGCAATCTCTTCTGCTGAACGCAGTGATGCAAGACCAGCCAGTGTTGCACGTACTACGTTGCAAGGGTTATTTGAACGTAACGCCTTTGTACGAATATCCTTAATGCCCACAGCCTCGATAACTGCACGAACAGGACCGCCGGCAATAACACCGGTACCTGCTGCTGCTGGCTTCATAAGAACTCGACCTGCGCCAAACTCGCCGATAACCTCATGAGGGATTGTTGTGCCTTTAAGAGAAACCTTAATAAGGTTCTTCTTAGCGTCTTCAATACCCTTACGAATAGCGTCAGGAACTTCGCCTGCTTTACCAATACCGAAGCCTACGATTCCGTTTCCGTCGCCTACTACTACAAGAGCAGCAAACTTGAAGATACGGCCACCCTTAACTGTTTTTGATACACGGTTGATAGTAACAACACGCTCTTGTAAATCTAATGTTGATGCGTCAATAATAGCCAAAGTAATTTCCTCCCCTTCTTAGAACTTGAGGCCGCCCTGGCGGGCACCTTCGGCCAATTCCTTGACACGGCCGTGATAGATATATCCACCGCGGTCAAAAACTACCTCGGTGATGCCTTTGTCAGCAGCCTTTTTAGCGATAGCCTCGCCAACCTTAAAAGCTGCCTCTTTGTTTCCGCCATTGCCTTCAATCTCAAGTGAAGAAGCAGTAACAAGAGTAACACCATTTACATCATCAATAATCTGAGCGTAAATATTTGTGTTAGAGCGGAACACGTTAAGGCGTGGGCATTCTGCTGTACCGCTGATCTTGCTGCGTACTCTTGTGTGACGCTTTAAACGGGCTTTATTTTTATCTGCCTTTGATACCATAATGTTTCACACTCCTTAATTATTTCTTGCCGCCCTTACCGGCTTTACCTTCTTTACGACGGATAACTTCGTCTGCGTACTTAATACCTTTACCCTTATAAGGCTCTGGTGGACGCTTCTCTCTTACCTCAGCAGCAAACTGACCAACCTTTTGCTTGTCGATGCCTGAGATAATGATTGTGTTAGGGTCTGGAGCGTCGATCTTAACATCGTCTGTATCACTAACGATTACCTGGTGTGAATAACCAAGGTTCATAACAAGGTCTTTGCCCTTCTTCTGAACACGGTAACCTACGCCCTTAACCTCTAGCTTCTTCTGATAGCCCTCTGTAACACCTGTAACCATATTAGCAACAAGTGAACGAGTCAAGCCGTGAAGAGCTCTGTTCTTCTTAATAGCCTTAGGTGACTTATCATCTGGCACCTTAATTACGATTGCATCAGCGTTAACCTCAACGATCATATTAGGATGAACATTCTGAGTAAGTGTACCCTTAGGTCCTTTTACAGTCAATACACCGTTGTCAAACTTAGCTTCAACACCAGCGGGAATATTTACAGGTTTTCTTCCAATTCGAGATAATTTGATTTCTGTCTCAGCCATTCTCGCACCTCCTTACCAAACGAATGCAAGGATTTCTCCGCCTACGTTCTCTTTGCGTGCCTGACGGTCTGTCATAACACCCTTAGAAGTTGAAACGATAGCTACGCCCAAGCCTTTAATAACCTTTGGCATATCCTCTACATTACTATATCTACGCAAACCGGGCTTAGAAACTCTTCTCAAACCTGTGATAACAGGCTTCTTACCCTCAAGATACTTAAGAGTAACAGTGATAACACCCTGCTTGCCATCTTCAACTACAGTAAAATCTTTAATGTAGCCTTCGTCTAACAAAATCTGGCATATAGCCTTCTTCATATTTGAAGCAGGAATCTCCACAGAATCATGCTTCGCAGAGCTTGCGTTACGAATTCTTGTAAGCAAATCTGCTATTGGATCAGTAATCTGCATAACATTAACCTCCTTCGTTTACCAGCTTGCCTTTTTAACGCCGGGAATTTCGCCCTTATAAGCTAATTCTCTGAAACAAATACGGCATACTCCGTATTTACGAAGATAAGCGTGTGGTCTACCACAGATTTTGCATCTGTTATATTCTCTTGTAGAGAACTTCTGTGTTCTCTGCTGCTTAACTTTCATTGCTGTCTTAGCCACGAAAATCCCTCCTTATTTCGCAAATGGAGCACCCATAAGTGTCAGCAACTCACGAGCCTCCTCGTCTGTCTTAGCGGTAGTAACAAAACAAATGTCCATACCTCTAACCTTGTCAATCTTATCGTACTCAATTTCAGGGAAAATGAGCTGCTCTTTCAGACCCATATTGTAGTTACCACGTCCATCAAAGCCATTAGCATTAATGCCTCTGAAGTCACGAACTCTTGGCAGTGCAACATTGAAAAGTCTGTCAAGGAACTCATACATTCTCTCGCCTCTCAAAGTAACCTTAGCACCGATAGGCATACCTTCACGGAGCTTAAAGTTAGCAACTGACTTCTTAGCTCTACAAACGTGAGGCTTCTGACCTGTGATAATACCAAGATCTCTTACGATAGCGTCGATAACCTTTGAGTTCTCTCTAGCCTCGCCGGCACCAACGTTTACAACAATTTTATCCAGCTTAGGAATCTCCATTACACTTTTGTAGGAGAACTTGTTCATAAGTGCTGGTGCAACATCGCTTTTATAAAAGTCTTTTAGTCTTGCCATTTCTTATATCCTCCTTACAAAATCTCGCCGCACTTAACGCAAGTACGGTTCTTTGTACCGTCCTCGTTAATCTTGTGGCCGATACGAGTAGGCTTTTTGCAACGAGGGCAAACAATCTGAACCTTAGATGCATACATAGCACCCTCAGCCTTTACAATGCCGCCTGCTTCGCCCATTCTCTTAGGCTTAACGTGCTTAGAAACCATGTTAACGCCTTCAACAATAACCTTGCCTTCTTTAGGGCTAACAGCCATAACCTTGCCTTTTTTACCCTTGTTCTTACCACTCAGAACTACAACAGTGTCACCTGTTTTAACATGAACCTTTTTTATCATAGTGAGCACCTCCATTAAAGAACTTCGGGAGCAAGGCTCAGAATCTTCATATAATCTTTATCACGAAGCTCTCTTGCAACCGGTCCAAAGATACGTGTGCCCTTTGGATTCTTGTCTTCCTTAATAATAACAGCAGCATTTTCGTCAAAACGAATATATGTGCCATCTTCACGACGCACGCCCTTTGCAGAACGTACGATAACTGCTTTAACTACATCGCCTTTTTTTACAACTCCGCCGGGTGCTGCTTTTTTAACAGAAGCAACCACAACGTCACCGATGTTTGCGTATCTCCTTCTGGTACCGCCGAGAACTCGGATGCACATTAACTCTTTTGCTCCAGTGTTATCGGCAACCTTTAGGTAGGTCTGCTGTTGAATCACAGTAATTCCTCCTTTTTATATGGGCTAAATTATTTAGCCTTCTCAATAATCTCGACTAGTCTCCATCTCTTATCCTTAGAAAGAGGACGAGTTTGCATAATTTTTACTCTGTCGCCAATGTTACACTCGTTGTTCTCGTCGTGAACCTTTAGCTTAGCTGTTCTCTTAACGATTTTGCCATATAGAGGATGCTTAACACTATCCTCAATAGCAACAACGATTGTCTTGTCCATTTTGTTGCTTATAACTTTACCAACATTGGTTTTTCTCAAGTTTCTTTCACTCATGGCTCAAACCTCCTTCTACTTACGCGTTTGTGCTGTTTTCAAGCTCAGTAAGTACAGTCTGTACTCTTGCGATATCCTTTTTAACAGCACTTATACGCATAGGGTTTTCTAGCTGATTTATAGCCAACTGGAAACGAAGGTTAAATAGTTCCTCTTTAAGGCTTTTGAGCTTCTCCTGAAGCTCTTCGTTAGTTAGTTCTCTTAGCTCTGAAGCCTTCATTACTGCTCACCCTCCGTTTCTTTCTTTACAAATTTACACTTGATTGGTAGCTTGTTGGCAGCAAGACGCATAGCCTCTCTAGCTGTTTCCTCTGATACACCGCCAAGCTCAAACATAACTCTGCCTGGCTTAACAACTGCAACCCAGTACTCAGGTGAACCTTTACCAGAACCCATTCGAGTTTCAGCAGGCTTCTCAGTAATTGGCTTATCAGGGAAAATTTTAATCCAAACTTTACCAAATCTCTTACAATATCTTGTCATAGCTACACGGGCAGCCTCTATCTGATTAGATGTAATCCAAGAAGGCTCTAATGCCTGCAAACCGAAATCACCGTAAGTTACCTTGTTACCACGGTAAGCCTTACCTGTCATACGGCCTCTGTGTACTCTTCTGTATTTAACACGCTTAGGTAACAGCATTATTTACTGCCTCCTTCCCTACGTGGCTTTCTGCTGCGACGATTGTTGTTCTCGTTTGTATTTACATTAAGAACCTCGCCTCTGTACAGCCATACCTTTACGCCGATACGACCGTAAGTTGTTGCAGCCTCTGCAAAGCCGTAGTCAATGTCTGCTCTTAGTGTTTGTAGAGGAATTGTACCCTCGTGATATGTCTCTGAACGAGCAATTTCTGCACCGCCCAAACGACCTGAACACATAATCTTGATACCTTTTGCACCAAACTTCATTGCTCTACCGATTGACTGCTTCATAGCACGACGGAATGAAATTCTGTTTTCAAGCTGTGCTGCAATGTTCTCAGCAACTAGCTGTGCATTAAGGTCAGGTGATTTAACCTCTACTACATTTATATTAACTGGTTTACCCAGCATTGCCTCGCACTGCTTGCGAAGCTTTTCAATCTCACTGCCCTGCTTACCGATAACAAGACCTGGCTTAGCACAGTGAATGTGAATTCTTACTCTGGTAGCGTCACGCTCAATCTCAATCTTGGGTACGCCTGCTGCATAAAGCTGCTTCTTCAGTGTTTTACGAAGGTTGTAATCCTCTACAAGCTGATCACCGAAGTTCTTCTTGCCTGCAAACCAACGTGAGTCCCAATCTTTAATAACGCCAACACGCATACCGTGTGGATTTACTTTCTGGCCCATTACTATACCTCCTGTCGTTATTCAGCTTCTTTAAGCACAAGGGTAATGTGAGAAGTCTTTTTATTGATTCTGTATGCACGACCCTGTGCTCTTGGACGAATACGTTTTAGGGTTGGACCCTGACTTACTGAGCATTCTGCTACATATAGTTTTGATACGTCCATATTGTGGTTATTTTCAGCATTTGCAACAGCTGATTTCAACAGCTTTTCCAGCGGCTCGCAAGCGGCCTTAGGAGTGTGCTTTAGAATAGCCATTGCCAAGTCAGCAGGCTTGTTTCTGATTAAATCCAGAACAATCTGAACCTTGCGTGGTGAAATACGGACATACTTTAAATAAGCCCTTGATTCTGCCATTTTTATTATCTCCTTCCGCCTTATTTCTTAGATGTCTTAGAACCGGCGTGACCTCTGAATGTTCTTGTTGGTGCAAACTCACCTAGCTTGTGACCAACCATATCCTCAGTAACATAAACCGGTACATGCTTGCGTCCGTCATGAACAGCAAATGTATGACCTACAAAAGCAGGGAAAATTGTTGAAGATCTGCTCCAAGTTTTGAGAATCTTCTTTTCGCCGGCTTCGTTCATTGCTTCTACCCTTTTATATAGTACAGGCTGTACGTAAGGGCCCTTTTTAATGCTTCTTCCCATTTATAAAGCTCCTTTCTGTATGCCTATTATTTACCGTTTCTACGCTTTACAATAAGCTTGTCTGAACGGTTCTTCTTCTTTCTGGTCTTGTAACCAAGTGCAGGTTTACCCCAAGGAGTAACAGGACCTGGACGTCCGATAGGGCTCTTACCTTCACCACCACCGTGAGGGTGATCGTTAGGGTTCATAACAGAACCTCTTACTGTTGGTCTCCAGCCCATATTACGCTTACGACCAGCTTTACCAATCTTAACGTTGTTGTGGTCTGTGTTACTTACCTGACCAATAGTAGCCATACAGTTTATAGGTACATTTCTTAACTCACCTGAAGGAAGTCTTAGTAATGCAAGACCGTTCTCCTTAGCCATTAGCTGTGCCATATTACCTGCTGATCTAGCAAGCTGAGCACCTCTGCCTGGATAAAGCTCTACATTGTGAATAAATGTACCTGTTGGAATACTCTCAAGTGGAAGTGCGTTACCAGGTTTGATATCTGCGTTTGCACCTGAAACAACTGTATCTCCAACCTTAAGGTCGTTAGGAGCTACGATATAGCTCTTATCGCCGTCTGCATATTCAACAAGAGCGATGAATGCTGAACGGTTAGGATCGTACTCGATTGTCTTAACTGTGCCTGGTACATCAAACTTCTGTCTTTTAAAATCTATAATACGGTATTTTCTTCTGTTACCGCCACCTCTGTGACGAACAGTAATTCTACCATAACTGTTACGGCCAGACTTCTTCTTAAGAGGAGCAAGCAAGCTCTTCTCTGGTGCTACCTTTGAAAGTTTTGAATAGTCAGTAACTGACATATTACGTCTGGCATTTGTGGTAGGTTTATATACTTTAATAGCCATTGTATTTCACTCTCCTCATGATGGCTTTGCGGGGAAATGGCATCCCCATACATTCTGCCTGTTTTTTAAATTTTTAACAGGCTTACATCATGCCTTCAAAAAATTCGATTGCCTTGCTGTCCTCAGTAAGTGTTACATAAGCCTTTTTCCAAGCTCTTGTGTAACCCTCATATCTGCCCTGACGGCGAAGTTTGCCTCTTACGTTAACTGTGTTAACCTTAGCGACCTTTACCTTGAACAACTCTTCAACTGCCTTAGCAATTTCAATTTTATTTGCAGCCTTAGCTACCTCAAAAGTGTACTTCTTAGCTGCAATGCCCATCATACTCTTCTCTGTTACGATAGGTCTGATGATAATGTCCTGTGCTAGCATTATGCGTACACCTCCTGAATTTTCTCAACTGCTTCCTTAGCGATAATCAGCTTGTCTGCGTTAAGCATATCGTAAACATTAAGTTCGTTTACCTGAGCTGTTTTAACACCAGGAATATTTCTTGCAGAGTTGATAACCTTCTTATCAACTGTTGGAAGAACGATTAGAGCTTTCTTCTCACTGCCAACTGCCTTTAGCATTGCAGCGATTGTCTTTGTGCTGAAGTTTTCAGTAGCAATGTTGTCAATTACGATAATATCGCTAGCCTGTGCCTTAGCTGAGAAAGCTGACTTCATAGCAAGTCTTCTAACCTTTTTATTTACTGTATAGCTGTAATCTCTTGGCTTTGGAGCAAATACGATACCGCCGTGTGTCCACTGTGGAGCTCTTGTTGAACCCTGTCTTGCGTGACCTGTACCCTTCTGTCTCCATGGCTTTCTGCCACCGCCTGAAACCTCAGCTCTTGTTAATGCTGACTGTGTGCCCTGACGCTGATTTGCAAGATAGTTAACTACCATATGGTGCATTACTGCAGCGTTTGGCTCAATTCCGAATATAGCCTCTGAAAGCTCAATAGTTGATACTTCCTTACCAGCCATATCTAGTACTGCTACGTTAGGCATTTAAACTCCTCCTTTCTTACGCCTTTACGGTGTCACGAATTACAACGATTCCACCGTTAGGGCCTGGAACAGCGCCCTTAATAGCGATTAGGTTGTTTTCTACATCAACCTTTACTACTGCCAGGTTCTGTACTGTAACTCTTTCTGCACCCAGGTGACCTGCCATTTTCTTACCCTTCCATACTCTTGATGGACTTGAGCAAGCACCCATAGAACCACCGTGTCTTGCCACAGGACCAGAACCGTGTGTTTCTTTTAATCTCTGGAAATTCCAACGCTTAATTACGCCGGCGTAGCCCTTACCTTTACTTGTACCGGTAACATCTACCTTATCTCCTGTTGCAAATACATCTGCCTTTAGAATCTGACCAAGCTCATAAGCGCTTGTATCATCAAAACGAAACTCACGAAGTGTCTTCTTTGGAGCTACATTAGCCTTGTCAAAGTGACCCTTCATAGGCTTATTAACCTTGTGAGCCTTCATATCGCCATAGCCGATCTGAACTGATGCATAACCGTCGTTTTCAACAGTCTTAATCTGAGAAACAACACAAGGGCCTGCTTCTACAACTGTTACGGGAACGACATTTCCCTTTTCGTCGAAAATCTGTGTCATACCGATTTTCTTACCGATTAGTGCTTTCTGCATTTATAATGCCTCCTATAAGGTTATTGGTTGGCTTTGCCAACTTGACCCCAACTGAACGGTTGGTTGAAGAGATTATAACTTAATCTCGATTTCAACACCGGCAGGGAGTTCTAAGCTCATTAAAGCTTCAACCGTCTTATTTGACGGTCTCAGAATATCGATTAGTCTTTTATGAGTTCTAATCTCAAACTGCTCACGGCTGTCCTTATATTTATGAACAGCTCTCAGAATTGTTACAACCTGCTTCTCTGTTGGTAGAGGTACAGGACCTGATACTCTAGCACCTGTCTTCTTAGCAGTAGCAACAATTCTCTCTGCTGACTGGTCTACCAACTGATGGTCATAACCCTTTAATCTGATTCTAATCTTTTCCTTGACTGCCACAATCATCGCCTCCTTAAAAATTTTTGAGTTGGCGGGCAACCCTTCTCGAAAGATTTCACACCCTGCCGGGTGTTTCCTCTCTTTCCATTTAAAAACCGAGTAGACATAAGTCAACCCGGGTAATAGTCGAAAAGCGTCCAGGCACAATTTTGCACACAGCAACCCTAAGTGTGCCGTAAACACATACCTGTAATAACATATCATCTGTCGCCCGGTTTAAAATCGGACATACTCCACGGAAAAACCGACCTGTTTCAGTCGCAACCTCCCGCTTCATCGCATATCTGTCGCAGTCACGCAGGTATTATTATAGCATATGAATACCTGTTTTGCAAGTTTTCGTCAACATTTGCAGACGCTTTAAATATAAAACTTTTTAATAAATTATTTTATTTTTTTGTATATTTTATACATATTCCTTAAACATAAAACAGATTGCAAAAATATAATCACCGTCTGCAAATATAAATTGTAAACGGTGATTATTATAACCATTATTCAATAAAAAATCAAACTATTCCAGTTCAAGCCTCATAAGTTGCCTGCCCTTCGACAAGCGACTTTTTACTGTTCCCTCCGGAATTTTAAGAACACTATGTATTTCTTTTATGGAAAAATCTTCTATATAGTACATTACCATAACAATTCTTATTTTTGGTTTAAGGTTTTCTAAAGCCAGCTTTATTTCTGTATGTACATCGGATATATCTACACTTTCTTCAGAAATTTCACTTATTACTACACTTCTTTTACGATTATGAAGCATATGTTTACATTTATTAATAAGTATGCGTATAAACCAAGTTTTGAAATACTCATCATTTTTAAGACTTGATAGCTTGCTATACGCTGTAAGTATAGTATCCTGCACAACATCCTCACAATCTTTTTCATTTTTTAGCATAGACATAGCAATGCTATAAAAGGTTTTTTCGTTTTCCAATACTCTTGTTGTAAATATTTCCTTATCCATCATATTGTTTACCTAACCTTTACACAGCTGTAATTATGTTCATCAAGTTCTCCATCGGCATCTATTGTTATATATAGTTCATCAAGTGTATCCTCATCAACAAAATAACCCAAATGTATTGTTTCACGGCTGTTTGCATCAATCTTTAATTGATAATAACCTGATTTCATTCCCATTGAATCAGACTCGTTGTTATCAATATAATTTATCTCTGTTGAAAGTGTGGTTTCCGGCAATGATTCATCACATAAATATGCAGAGTCCAGTTTTCCCTCTTTCTCCTTCAGCCATTCTATCATAATTTCGTTAATATTTAGTATTTGGGGTTCTGATGTGTCATTGCTAACTGTAGTGGTTACATATACAAGTTTTCGGTTAATGTAATCAACTTTTTCTATTTTATCAAGATCTGTTTCGCCGTCACCGCAGACATATGTATATCTTTCATATGGGGTAATATTTCCATTTTCATCTGTTATATCTCTAATACTGTTAAAGGCAGGAATATAAAAATTATTTTCATCAAGCCCTTCTATATTATCACGAACTTCAATTTTGTCTATTGTTATATGTCCGTTGAAATAATCCGTATCTTTGTAAGCTATTGTCTGACCTATATCATATATTTGTTCATATTTATATTTATTTGAAAAATTATTAAAGATATTATTTATAACATCTTTTACAGGATTAATGTTCTCTTCTTCGTCTGATAATAAAGAATATTCAAAATAATCATCAACATTGCCCTTTTCTAGTTCAATACCACCCATAACCTTTTTAATTTCATCATTAGAAACATCATCAGAAACATAGCAGGATAAAAACATACCCTTATTCTCAAAGAATATATAAAAATGCTTACTTATATTACTATTAGGATTAATAAGCGAGGCATTTGTAATAAGTGCTTTATTTCCATTAACCTCAAATTCCTCATATGACGTTATATATTTATTTGTAAATTTTGTTTTTTCATCCACCTTATAGAGTATAAAAGAAAAAACTGACTTGTTATAGTCACCCTTTTGGCTGTATTTTCTGCCCCCTGTATTTGGCATTTCTTCAACATTTTCGGGTAAATAATTAAGCCTAAGTTTTACGTAATCCACTTTACTGTCATTCATTGGTTCAACCTCAATATCTAACCCATATTTATTTACAGAATTTGCAAGCATTGGATAAATTGCAGAACCTGCCATTATACAAGTTACACCAATAATCCCTACCAATGCACATACAAGTGCTATTTTTAAAATTCTGCTACAAACTTTTTTATTTTCCTGCTCCTCTATCTTATTTAAAGCATCTGTTAAAGCATAATGAAAACTTTTTGGCGGATTTGAATATATTTCCTTTAACTCCTTTTCTTTCATTAAATTTTCCTCCTATCAAATTTATTTCTACACTTATTAGATACTTAAACACAGCGTTAGGTTCATTTTATTTTAAAATTTTCTTTATTATGCAAAACAAATCCCCTGCCAAAAGGCAGGGGAAAACAACAGTAACTAAATAAATAAGTATACAATTTTTAATCTAACTATATATTATATTGTCTTTAAAAAATGCCATAATATATGTGATAACCAAAAGAACAAAAAATTATAATGTGAAATACAATATATTTTCCAACTCATCTCAACCGATTATCTAAAGGCGAATGCTGACAATAGTACAGAGCCTACAATAAGCACAGCACATACAATAGCTACTATTCTGACAATTAACGAACGTTTCTTGTTATAATTCATAATATCACCTTTTATATTCGTATTTTTATAATAAAATCATTATATTATAAATTTAGACTTATTTCAACTTAAATAATTGAAAACAATATAATAATTATGGTATAATTTTTAAATAAAGGAGTGGTTGTAATGGTTCATATATATTACGGAGATGGCAAAGGAAAAACCACTGCTGCGGTTGGACTGGCTATTCGTGCCAGTGGCAGCGGAAAAACTGTTCTCTTTACCCAGTTTTTAAAAAGTGATCTCAGTGGAGAACGCAGAATACTGGAGTGCATACCAACAATAACTATGCCTCCTTTACCTGAACACATTAAATTTGTTTTTGACCTAAGTCCTGAGGAACATATTGAATATAAGAAAAATATATCAGAACTTTTTAAACAAATAAACGAAGAGATTAACAACTATGATATGATAATTGCCGATGAAATTTTTTCTGCAGTTGACGTCGGTTTTATAACTCTTCCTGACGTTATAGATTTAATAACTAAATATCCAAAAGAAAAAGAGCTTATATTAACAGGTCACAATCTTGACAAAAGTGTACTTGTATATGCAGATTATGCCACCTATATGTCAAAGATTAAACATCCCTATGACAGCGGTATAAAAGCCCGTCGAGGCATCGAATTTTAATCTTTCAGCTTTACCTCCTTTTTAAATGCTGAACTAAACTTTATGGCTTGTTCAATGATTTTTCTTTGAAAAATCATTGAACAAGGGTTAGGTATATTATCAACTTAAATATGTACAAAATCCGTCCTCTTAAATGTTTTAGCGGACGGATTTTTTATATTTATTTAGGCAACATCGTTATTATAATTTACTGGTTCTATATTAAATCTTAGTGATAATAATTAAAATTTATGTTAAGCCTTTTGGGGATTTTAATACGTTCATATATTTTTTTTAATAATTTCACCAATAGTTTTAAGGTCATCCTCTGTTGGTTTCATACATACTTTAAAAGGCTTTGAAAGCTGTTTCATTCCACACAGTTGTAAAAATACTGCAATAATATCTACACCTTCTCCGGACCAGCCATAAGAACCAAATGCAAAGAACTTTTTATTTTCATTATTAATACAACCTATTTTAGAAAGAGTCTTTACCATTACATCAGGCAATCCTTTATTAAACGTAGATGAACCAACTGCTACATATTCAGATGACCTTACCAATTTTGCACACTCTTTAGGAGTAATATTTTTTATATCTACTATTGTAACATTAATATTATTGTTTTCAAAAGAACTTGCAACAACCTCTGCCATTTCCTTAGTATAGCCTGACGTTGACAAATACAGTACGACAGCACCTTTCTTTTCACAAGGCAAACACCATTGTGTATATTTTTCCGTAATCTCCTCTATTTTTTCTGTTATCACAACACCGTATTGTGGTGCTATACAATAGATAGCTTTTTCTGCAAAAGTTTCTAATGCTTTTTTAACATATTCTTTAAATGGCATTAAGTAATAATCAAAATAATTTTTTACTTCATCCATATATTCATCAACATAAATTATATCTTCATCAATACCACTGGGCTGGCAAAAATCAGAACCAAACATAGCACCACTGAATAGTACACTGTCATTTTCAAAGTATGTAGCCATACTGTCAGGAGATGGTAGCATTGGTGTAGTAATAAACTCAAGTATACTGTTACCAAGTTTTAGTTTATCTCCGTTTCCTGCAACTACACAATTATATCCTTTGTTAAGCACATTATCCAAAAGCCTTTTGCCTTCCTGGGTACATACTATCACAGTCTTAGGACTTATCTCCAACATTCTTCTAATACTTTCACCCTTCTGTGGAGCAATTCTGTTCAGTATAAGATAATCTATATTACCAATATCACTTATCAATCCAAGATTGTACAAAAAATCATCAAATAGCTCACCATCAACTATGTCTATCAAGGCAGTTTTTCTGTCATCTATAAAATAAGAATTATTTGCTGTACCATACTCACATTTTTTATTTATATGTCTTAAGCGTATAAATGGATTAATAACCCCCACATTATATACATTAGCGGATATTCTGATTAAACTCATACCTGTCTATCTCCTTAAAATTACTACAATTATATTTCAAGTATAATACATACTTCTTGCAAATACAACAGAAAAAAGAGGCTGTCAAAACGACAGCCTCTCATAATAGCTATATTTGAATTGTAAGTAAATGCTTTAAAAGCAAAATTACTTAACTTCAACCTCAGCGCCAGCCTCTTCAAGCTGCTTCTTAAGATCCTCAGCCTCATCTTTAGATACAGCCTCTTTAATAGCCTTAGGAGCACCCTCAACAAGCTCCTTAGACTCTTTAAGACCAAGACCTGTGATAGCACGAACAACCTTGATAACGTTCATCTTGCTTGAACCGAATGACTTAAGAATTACGTCAAACTCTGTCTGCTCAGCAGCAGCAGCAGCCTCACCAGGAGCAGCAACAGCAACAGCAGCAGCAGCGGATACACCAAACTCATCCTCAACAGCGTGTACAAGCTCAGAAAGCTCCAAAACTGTAAGAGTCTTTAATTCTTCAATAATAGCAGTAATTTTCTCAGATGCCATGATAATAAACCTCCGTGTTATAAAAATAATTAATTTTCAAAATTCAAATCTGCCAAATTATTCAGCAGCTTCTTCTGCAGGTGCAGCATCAGCAGCACATGCTTCTACTCCGCCCTTATCAACAATAGCCTGTACAGCACGAGCAAAGCTTGCAATAGGTGCCTGGAATGCACCAAGTACATTTGCCAACAATACCTCACGAGAAGGCAATTTAGCCAAGCTCTGGATTTTAGCCATATCAATGATAGCATCATCCATAAAACCTGTCTTAACCTCAAAGTTATCGTGAGAATCTGCGAATTTACAAAGAATACGTGCAGGAGCAACATAATCATCTTCGCAAGTAGCAAGAGCAGTTGTGCCCTCAAGAGCACTCTTCATATCACCAAGACCTGCGTTATCAGCAGCTCTTGACAGCATTGTGTTCTTTACAACAGTATATTTAACACCTGCTTCTCTCAATTCTTTACGAAGCTTTGTGTCGTCCTCAACTGTAATACCTTCATACTTAACTACAACACCTGAAATTGAGTTCTGTAATCTTTCTGTAAGCTCTACAACCTGTGCCTTCTTTTGTTCAAGAACTTTTTCACTTGCCAAAGTAGTTCACCTCCATAAAGTAATCGTGTAAATAAAAAGTGCCCCTCCTGTCTGCAAGGAAAGGCACAGTATGACTATATAATGTCTTACTAAACCGTCCTCGGCAGGTAGGATTCCCTTTTACTTAACACACCTGCTGTCTTTGAACAGCATATATACCATTACATAAAGTAAAGGATTTGTTTTTTATTAGCCCTGAGTAGCCTGTCCGCCAACCTTGTTAGGATTGATACGAACGCCAGGACCCATTGTGCTTGTTACAGCACAAGATTTAATATACTGACCCTTCGCAGCAGCTGGCTTAGCTTTTACGATAGCCTCAAGCAAAGTGTTGAAGTTTTCAAGTAACTTCTCTGTGCCAAATGATGACTTACCGATAGGGCAGTGAATAATATTTGTTTTATCAAGACGGTACTCAATCTTACCTGCCTTAGCCTCTTTAATAGCCTTAGCAATGTCAGGTGTTACAGTACCAGCCTTAGGGTTAGGCATTAAGCCACGAGGTCCAAGGATTTTACCAAGACGACCTACAAGACCCATCATATCAGGTGTTGTAATAAGAACATCAAAATCCATCCAACCTTCTGACTGAATCTTCTGTGTCATATCTTCAGCACCTACAAAGTCAGCACCTGCCTCCTGAGCAAGCTGAACATTGTCGCCCTTACAAATTGCAAGAACTTTAACGCTTTTACCTGTACCGTTTGGCAGAACGATAGCACCTCTAACCTGCTGGTCAGCGTGACGGCTGTCTACGCCAAGCTTTACATGTACTTCAACTGTTTCGTCAAACTTAGCAGTTGATGTCTTTACAACTAAATCCAATGCTTCGTCAGCATCGTAAAATTTTGATCTGTCAATCAGCTTAGCACTGTCAACATATTTCTTTCCGTGTTTCATTGTTTTCCTCCCTGTAAAGTGGTAAAATCGGATCTTTTCCTCCCACCTGGGTAGTTAGATCAATCGACTACTTCTACGCCCATACTACGAGCTGTACCAGCAATCATACTGATCGCTGTATCGATATTAGCAGCATTCAAATCAGGCATTTTCTGCTCTGCAATCTGCTTAACCTGCTCACGGGTAATTTTTGCAACCTTATTCTTATTAGGCACACCAGAACCGCTCTGAATGTTACAAGCCTTCTTAATCAGTACAGCAGCAGGTGGTGTCTTTGTAATAAATGTGAAAGAACGATCTGCGTATACTGTGATAACAACGGGGATAATCATACCGATGTCATTTTTAGTACGCTCATTAAATTCCTTTGTGAACGCCATAATGTTTACACCGTGCTGACCCAATGCAGGACCAACAGGTGGTGCCGGGGTAGCTTTACCGGCAGGTATTTGTAGCTTTATAAAGCCAACAACCTTTTGAGCCATTATTTTTGCACCTCCATAGTTCGTGGTAAATGGCGGAATGTTTTAAAAAATTTAACATTCCTCCCACAAGGGACATTATCCGCCCCTCAATTAATAATAACTGTAAATTACAGATTATCAGTGTGTTTTACTCCAAAATTTCAGCCTGGTTAAGCTCCAGGTCTACGGGAGTTTCTCTACCGAACATAGACACAGTCACCTTCACTATGTTCTTTTCTGTATCAATTTCTTCTACAACGCCTACAAAGTCCTCCAGCGGACCATCAATAATTCTTACCGAATCACCAACGCTGTACGAAACCTCAACACTCTTAATTTCTACGCCCATCTTGATTACTTCATCGTCAGTAAGAGGAACGGGCTTAGAAGATGGCCCTACAAAACCTGTACAGCCACGGATGTTTCTTACAACATACCATGTTTCATCTGTATAAACCATCTTAATAAATACATATCCCGGATACAGTTTACGTTCCACTTCCTTAGCTACACCATTGTCACCAATTTCTGTAACAAGCTCAGTAGGAACCTTAACTCCCTGGATAACGTCCTGAAGATTTCTGTTTTCAACAGTTTTCTCCAACGTAGAAGCTACCTTGTTCTCATAACCTGAATAGGTGTGAACAACATACCATTTTGCTTCTTCTGACATTGCACATCATCCTCTCACGCAATTTAGCTTGCTGATGTTTCCATAACAAGACTCAGCAATGCGAAAAGACCTTGATCCAATGCAAAAATAAATAATCCCATTACTACCATAATCACCAATACAATACCAAAATTCTTAAATACTGCTTTGGGGGCAGGCCAAGTAATCTTTTTTACTTCTGCTTTGCATTCACGAAAGTATTTTGCAATTCTCGCAAAGATGTTAGGCTTCTTATTATTTTTCTTACCAGTCTTTTTACCGGCAGCCTTGTCAGCCTTATCAGCCTTCTTAGCAACCTTTATATCGACCTTATCAGCCATAACCTATACCTCCGTGTGATTATTTTGTCTCCTTGTGAAGAGTGTGCTTGTTGCAAAATCTGCAATGCTTCTTCATTTCCAGTCTTTCTGGATCATTCTTTTTGTTCTTCATTGTGTTGTAGTTGCGCTGTTTGCACTCTGTACAAGCTAGTGTTACTTTTACTCTCATTAACGGCACCTCCGATATTGCGGTAAATTTAGCCTCCCTCAAAAATTGGCACAAAAAAATAAGCCCCTTTTTTCCGAGGTGTATATACTATACCATATAAAATCGGCATAGTCAAGGCTTTTTTCAACTTTTTTGCATAATATGCAAATCATTTGTAGCCAAAATTATATCACTCTTACCCCTTTTTGTCAAATTGATCGCTTTACAGATTTATTCTGAATAAATTTTTATCAACCAAAATCGTGCCTGTTTCCTCCGTCACTGCCCAACGCTTCAAATAAACATACAATCTCTTCTATTTTCATAAAACATTCTTTATCTTCAAGACTATCATCTTCAATTATAGTCTTAATTTTTTGCAGTGCTTTATAAGATTCCAATTCTACTATTTTACTTCCATCAATTTTCAAGTTTGGAAAGATAACTTAAATTTCTTCATTTGCCAAAATGTTGGTAAGAATTTCTTTGTATAACTCCATAAGCAACCTCACATTAATATTATGGGGATTATATCCCCTTAATAACCAAAATTATAACCCCCATAATTGTAAATGTCAATATAGGAGGTATGATTTATGATTATATATGATAATCTATGGAAAACTATGAAGAAAAAAAGCGTATCCACATATCAGCTAAGAGAAAAATGCGGAATAGACAGCAAAACAATAAGGCGACTGAAAGCCAACGAAAATATAGAAACTAAAACCCTGAATAAACTGTGTTATGCTTTAAGTTGCCGACTTGAAGATATTGCTGAATATGTTGAGGATTAAATAAATTTTTATTATCAACTATATTTTTTATAAAAGATATTGACAATTATATCGGTCAACGATATAATAACTATATCGTTGACCGATATATCGTTAGACGATAAAAGAAAGAAGGTATAATAATGTCAAGTCTTGCATTAACAGAGTCTGTATATTACATTTTACTTTCACTTATGCAACCCAGACACGGATATGGAATCATCCAAAATGTTGAACAGTTATCAAAAGGTCGTGTTCGTTTAGCAGCAGGAACTTTGTATGGGGCAATCAATACATTGTTGAAAAAAGGCTGGATTAAGGCATTACCTGAAATAAAGGATAGTCGCAAAAAAGAATATTTAATAACAGATTTGGGAAAGCAGGTTCTGAAGAACGAAATTATTCGTTTATCAGAGCTTTTAGAAAACGGAAATTATATTTTGGGAGGCAAAAACTAAATGAAAAAGATTATACATAAATTGTTTTGGGCTTGGGAATTTGATAAGGAAGAAAAATGGTTGAATGAAATGGCGACAAAAGGATTGTGCCTTACTTCTGTAAGTTTTTGCAAATATGAGTTTGAGGAATGTTTACCAGGAGAATATAGCATTCGTCTTGAACTGCTTGAAAATAATATAAAACACGCAGATAGTAAACAATATATTGAATTTGTGGAAGAAACTGGAGCAACGTATATCGGCTCTGTTATAAATTGGGTGTATTTCAGTAAGAAAGCAACAAACGGAGCATTTGATTTATACTCTGATAAACAATCTCGCATTAAATACCTTAACCGTATTTTAATATTGCTGGGCTGGATTATAGTTTTAAATCTGTATATAGGTGTGTATAACTTGTTTATCTATTTCTTTTTGAACAGTTACTTAAATATAATTGGTTTAATCAATTTATCAATTGTTCTGTTAACTACAATAGGATTTTTCAAGGTTTATCAGAAAAAGAGAAAATTAAAAAAAGAACAACAGATATTTGAATAGTCTGTCTATAACAAAACAAGCGGTAAGGATAAAACCCTACCGCTTGTTTTGTTATATTAACTTGTGTTATTAAATCAAATATCTCCACCGTTATTTTCAAGGGCATTCTGGCTTAGTGCCTTTAGATAAGCATTGATAAAGCCGTCAATATCACCATCCATAACAGCACTTATGTTACCTGTTTCATAGCTTGTACGGTGATCCTTAACAAGAGTATACGGCATAAATACATACGAACGTATCTGTGAACCCCAGGTAATTTCCTTTTGCACACCCTTGATATCCTCAATTTTATCAAGATGTTCTCTCTCTTTAATTTCCATCAACTTTGACATAAGCATTTTCATAGCAACTTCACGGTTTTGGTGCTGGCTTCGCTCTACCTGACAAGCAACAACAATACCTGTTGGGATATGAGTAAGACGTACAGCAGATGAAGTTTTATTAACCTTCTGTCCACCTGCACCGCTGGCACGGTAAACATCCATTTTTATGTCCTCTGGGTTTATATCTACCTTAATGTTATCATCAATCTCAGGCATAACCTCCAGTGATGCAAATGATGTATGTCGTCTACCCGAGGAGTCAAAAGGCGATACTCTTACAAGTCTGTGTACACCGGCTTCACTCTTTAAATATCCGTAGGCATTGACACCTTCAACAAGAATTGTTGCACTTTTCAGACCTGCCTCATCACCGTCAAGATAATCAACTGTTTTAACTTTAAAGCCCATTTTCTCAGCCCAACGGTTATACATACGGTACAACATCTCTGCCCAGTCCTGAGCCTCTGTTCCACCTGAACCTGCGTGGAATGTCAAAATTGCATTTCTGCCGTCATACTCACCTGTCAGCAAAGTCTGTAAACGCTGTTTTTCAAGTTGCTCCTTAATACCGTCAACTTCGCTCTGTGCTTCTTCAAGCAAAGACAAGTCCTCGTCTTCGTTTGCAAGTTCAATCAAAGCCATAGCGTCATCATATTTTGCAACAAGATTATTATAACCCTCTACTTTACCTTTGAGAACGCTTGTACGTTGTAAAATAACCTGAGATTTTTCCATATCATCCCAGAACCCCGGTTCTGTTGCCTTGTTTTCAAGCTGTTGGATTTCAGACTCCATTGCTTTAAGTCCCAAAGCGTCTGCAAGGTCATCTATTTCTGGTTTTGTCCTTTCAAGCTCAAGCCTTAATTCTTCAAATTGTATCATAAATTTTACCAATCCTTAAAAAGTCATTATTATTAATTATAATTTATCCTTGTATAAAAGTAAAGTGTTTTGATTTTATTTTGCAAATAAAGCACATTATCTTAAAAATTTACTTGAATTATTATTCATAAAGACACAGCATTTTTCCAATATTTTGATTTTATTTTTTGAAAATAACGGTCAATTTATAGGATAACAATAATAATATTGTCAAATCTTCCAAAATGCGACATATATTGTTGTTGATATTGTTTTATTAGTAGTTGACAATTACGTTTGTATAATGGATAATATATGTATATAAATGAAAGCAGGTGTATTATGAGAGTTATAACCGGCAGTGCAAGAGGTAAACGACTTAAAACTCTTGAAGGACAAGATGTAAGACCTACCACCGAAAGAGTTAAAGAAGCTGTATTCAGCATAATCCAGTTTGATATAGAAGGCAGACTTTTTCTTGATTTGTTTGCAGGTAGCGGACAAATGGGCATAGAGGCATTAAGCCGAGGTGCAAAGGGTGCTGTATTTGTGGATTCTGCAAGAAATTCTATAAATGTTATAAAACAAAACCTTACTTCTACGGGACTTTTAGAAAATGCTAAGGTTCTTAATACCGACTCGATTGCATTTATCAGTCGTCCCCAATCAGAGAAATTTGATATTGCATTTATAGATCCGCCTTATGGCACAGGAATTTTGCAGAAAACTCTGCCACTTGTATCACTTCAAATGAAGCAAACGGGTACAATTATATGCGAAAGACCTTTAAATGAAGAGATACCCGAAAAAATTAACGGTTTTGTACTTGACAGAAATTATCGTTATGGTAAAATTATGATAAGTACATATCACTATGAGGATGTGACTGAAGAATGAAAAAAACCGTAATATGTCCGGGTAGTTTTGACCCTGTGACATTGGGGCACGTTGATATTATCAGTCGTGCGGCTGCAATGTTTGATAAAGTTATAGTTGCAGTACTTATAAATTCTTCCAAAAAACCCAGTTTTACAACAGAAGAACGTATAGCTTTTTTAGAAAAAGTATTTGAAGATTTCGATAATATTGAAATTCGTAGTTTCGATGGTCTGCTTGCCGAATACGCAAAGAACACGGGTGCAGATGCTGTTGTAAGAGGTTTGCGAGTTATGTCTGACTTTGAATATGAATTTCAGATGTCACTTACAAACAAAAAACTGAATCCCGATTTGGAAACTATTTTTTTAACATCCCGTGCAGAATATATGTTTTTAAGCTCAAGCATTGTAAAACAGATTGCCACATTAAATGGCGACATTACCAATTTTGTTCCGGAATGTATTCATGACGAAATTAAAAAAAGACTTGCCAGAAATATATAATGTCGCCCTGTGGTTTACAGGTAATCCATTACATATTTAAGGTCTGAGAAAAGGATGGTTAAGATGAAAGTAGAAGATTTGTTACTGGAATTAAGAGAAACTGTTGAAGACGCTAAAGTTGTACCACTATCAGGTGGTAAGTGTCTTATTGATGTTGAAAGTATTAAAGAACTTTTAGATGATATTGAAGATACACTCCCTCAAGAGGTTCGTCAGGCAAAAGCTATTGTTGCTGACAGACAGAAAATAATTGCTGACGCAAAGGCTGAAGCAGAAAGTATTATCCGTTCTGCTGAGGATAAGAAAAAATCTTTGGTAACTCAAAACGAAATAGTAAGACAAGCTCAGGCTGAAGCTAATGAGATTATTACAGATGCTAAGGCAAAGTCAAGAGATATGAGAAGAGCAGTTAATGAATATGTAGATGAAATGCTGAGAAAGTCAGATGAAATGCTTACTGCACAGGTTAACGAGATTAAAAAGACCAGACAGAATATCAAAGCTAGTCAAAGACCAGCATCAGCTCCAGCTGTACAGAAACCATCTGCATCTGCTCAGCAAGATTAATATATTATCCAATAAAAGTAAGAGCTTTATTCTGAATAATAAAAAATTTTACAGCAATCCCATATAAATAATGGGATTGCTATTTTTTTAGCTCTTTAAATCCCCTTTGAAGTTAAAAAGATTTTAGGGTTATATCAACTATTGACATAAAGCCACAATAAAAAGGGTGCACACCAAAAGAGTGTACACCCAATTTGAAAAACACTAATGTGTAATTAAATACTTAATTATGCTTCTTCTGAAGCCTTTCTCTTGCGAGATACAAATACAACACCCATAGCAGCAACAAGAACTGTACCAAGAACTGCAACAGTAGCACTCTCAGATGTATCTACTGTACCCTTACCTGAATTACTGTTAGCTGTTGTAGCATTTGTAGCTGTTGTAGCTGTCTGCTTCTGTGCTTCTGTGGAAGAAACTGGCAATGTAGCTGCTGGAGTACCTGTTGGTTGCTCAGCATTGCTGTTTACATATGTATAATCCATATCATAGTATGGGTTAACAGCCAACTTATTGTAGCCGAAAGCCTCACCAGAAACTGTTACATAGTTACCGTCAGCATCCTTAAGAGCCTCTTCAGTTGTTTCACCTGTACGAGGGTTGAAGAATTTCCAGCTACACTTGTAAACGTCCATTTCATCGCCTGTCAAACCATTTACTGTATGTTCAATCTCTGAAACATATGATAGACAACCTGCAACAGAAACACCGTCTATTTCATAGTTTGAACCCTCATATACGATATCAGCAAGATTGTTTAAAGCAGGATCATCAACTTTAATATCAGATGTCTGTAACTTGTACTTCTTGTTCTCAGCAACCTTGTCGCTGATTCCGTTGTTCCAGATAATGCTACTTGCATATGTAGGAGCAAATCCGTAGTAGATGTTCTTGTCAGCGTAGATATCGTTACCATTTTCATCAAGAACTGAAAGCTTCTGAGCCTTTACACCAGGCCAGTCGCCATTGTTGATTGAACCTGTGTACCAGTAGAAACCGATATCCCAAGACTCGCCGTTTTCGTCTTTCTCTTTAGCATCCTTATGCTCGTCAATCCACTCCTGTGGAGCTGCGAAATAGTAAACATTGTAGTAACCGTCCCAACCCTGGTATGTAGCATCAGGATTAGTATCCTTTGCAGGAACGTTCATATCCTCAGGAAGTGGTAGACCAGGGATACGACCATATACATCAGCTTCTTTTGTAGTAGCCTCTGTTGGAACCTCAGCAGGTACTGTTGGCTGCTCAGAAGTTGTAGCTTCTGTTGCAGAAGTAGCTGATGTAGGCTCTGTTGCATTAGGATCAGCTGTTGGTCTTGTAGGCTGAGAAGCAATAATTCTGTTGATCTCATCAATGTAGCCCTGACGAGCTTCATCTGTTATCAAATCAGGGTTATCATAGCCTGTTTTACCCTCTGCCATACCAGCCTCATACTGTGCGATAAAAGCATCAGTAATAGACTCAGGTGTTTCAGTTGAAAGGATACCTACACCCTGAACCTTACCTGTTGATGTAATAGCAATGTGTGCACCCTCCTGAGGGTTGTTTTTCCACGCACACTCAAGAGCTGTCTGAGCGCTATCTACTGGGTTCTCAAGAAGATTTTCTGTAACATATGCTGTGTCACCAAAACAAGAATCACTAAAAGTTGTATCATATGTCTGGCCCTTACCAAGAGCTGAGAAAATTACTAGGTCAGCATTTATAGCAGTACCGCTAGTATTTGTTTTAGGCATATCATATGAATATAGATTCTCCTGACCATCAACCTTCTTCATTTTTAGTGGTGTTGTATTCCATTCAGCAATAGAACCTGAACCATCGCTAGCCCATGCATAGCAATAATATGTGTTACGACTAGCACCCTCCAGTGGACCTGTGGCATCAAAATACAGTGTACCACGAATGTTGTCATCAGCGTATGATGTTACAGCAGAAGTAACTGCAACTGATGCAATCATAGAAGCTGCAAGAATAACGCTAAGAACTTTTTTCTTGGACATTTTATTTTCCTCCTTTTAATTACATATTCGAAGATTATCTTCGCAGAGTTATTATACCGCATTGTCAACATATTTTCAATAAATTTAAAATTTTATTTATATTTTCGTAATTATGTACAATATTTATTGAAATTAATTTTTCTAATACAAATTAGACCGTTGATTTGCATAATATTTTAATAATAAATATATGCACAAATACTAATAAAAACAGCCACCCACCTAAGTGAGCGGCTGAAAATTAATTTAAAAATAAGAATTAGTCAGCAATTCTCTTTTTAGCAACTACTACTGCAGCACCAGCCATCATAAGAATGCTAAGAAGAATAGCAACTGATGTGCTATCGCCTGTTGCAACCTTACCTGTTGCTGTTGAAGAAGTTGTTGAAGAAGAAGTTGTTGAAGAACTGCTAGATTTTGCAGATGTTGCAGATGTTGCAGATGTAGCTGTTGTTGTAGCTGCTGATGTAGCTGTTGTAGCAGATGTTGCTGATGTAGCATCTGTTGTAGCTACCTCAGTTGCATCAGTTGCATCTGTTGCTTCAGTAGCCTCAGTAGCATCTGTTGCTTCTGTTGCTTCAGTAGCCTCAGTAGCCTTTGTCTCATCTTCAGTAGCAACAACACAGTAAGCATCTGTCTTCTGTGTTGTAGGATCAAATGTAATTACAACAGCTGTTGAATCAACATCAATAAAGCCAATAGCATTTGTACCATCGCCTAGTGCAGGACCCTGATCGTTGTAGCTTACATCCCATGTACCATCTTCAGCAACCTTATACTCGAAAGCTGCTTCCCACTGAGCCTCTGTTACAGGAATTGATACAGAATAGATACCATCTTCGCCCTTTGTCATCTGATACTGAGAAGCTGATGGATTCCAAGGATCGTCTGTAAATAGGTTAGCGTCACCTACTGCAAAGTATGTATGCTCTGTTGTTGCAGGTGTGTATGGATCGTTAACACGGCTAGAAGTTACCTGACCGTCAAACATAATTGTTACAGTAGAAGCTGCATCAATATCATCAGGGAAACTTACAAGTGAGTTTGAATCATAGCCATAAGCTACACCGCTCTCATTGAATGAGAACTCCCAAGGGCTACCCTCAAGATAATCTCTTACAACTACCTTGTACTGTGCACCATAGTTAATATCTGTTGCACCATCGTTACCAACACCTGTGAAGTTGAAGTACCAGATACCTGCTGCCTCGTCATACTCCATGTTGTATGCATCGTTCTCAGGGTTCCACTGATCAGCGTCACCAAATAGATTAGCATCACCAACAACTGTGTAATTGTATGCCGTAGGATCCCAATCTGCTGGAAGCTCTGTTACTTCAGCAGAAGCTGAAAAAGCACCTACTGCACACATTGATGCTGCCATACATCCTGTAAGCAGCACGCTTGTGATTTTTTTCATTGGATTGTCCTCCTAAAAAGTAATATTATCCGAAGTTTAAACCTCAGTGTATGTATTATACACCAACCTTTTTTTAAAAGTCAATACAAAGGTCATATTTTCGTAACATTTTCATTAAATTTGTGATTAAATACCAAAAAAGATACAAATATTTATTTACAAAAGCAAAACTTACAAATAATATTATTTTACAAATCCCCCTCCAAAAGTAGTTTTGTTTGCTTTTGAAGGGGAATAAATATTGGTGTTGATTTAATTTTTATTGAATTTAAAAATTTCTCTCATAAATTCTAAACTCCAAGAACTTTTCTTTGCATTAAAATTGCATCTTTTAATGATATTGTACCGTCTTCGTTCATATCACCAGCATATTGTTGTCTTTTATCAAAAGTAGTTGTTCCTAAAATATTTCGTAATACATATACTATATCACTTAAAGTAGTCTTATTAGAATAATCCATATCAACATTACCTAATTCAATAGGCATAAGTCCATATTTACATCCTGTATAAGGGTCTTCTGCACTCATATAATTTATCTCATTATTCATTGACACAAATTGCTCATTCAATTCAACTAATTTAGTACCTCTATCACGTATCGCTTCATAAATACTACTATAAGGAGAAGTATACCAATAATTATCAGTGATTGGATTACAAATTATTGATTCATATTCAGAAAAAATATTATTCGCCTCATTAATCGTATTCTCCCAAAATCCATTATCTGAAAAATATTTATAACTCTCATTATCTAAAAATTCTTGCAAAGTTGTTACAGTATCTTTAAGTGTATCATAATTAGCAAGACGAAGATTATTTTGTGCATCCATAATTTTTGCAATTTCATCTTGATACAATGGATCCTTGTAATAAAAATTATTTTTTGCATCTATGGCTCTAATTTCTAAAATTTCATCCTGATAATCTGAATTTTCAAAACTAAGACTGTACAAAAGCGAATTTGAAGACATTATTGTATCATATAGTTGTGAATACGTATCTGTTGCACATACTTTAGATAATGGGCTGTAACAACCCTCACAATAAGCTATAAGTGTCTTTAAATTTTCCTCAGATTGCAAAACCAAATTATCTACATTCTCATTTATATCAGAAATAGCAGTATCTAACGCACTTGGTGTAACACTCGTTTCTTCAAGAAGATTCTTCGCTGAATATATTGAAAGCTCAAGAGTATATGAATTAGTATAATTATAATCATACATAATATAATCTACATAATTTATTGTTAATTCAAGAATTGAACGTTTATAAGCTAATTCAAGATTATATGCCGACGTATCTATATCACTTTGTAATGTAAAAAAATCATCTCTGATATAAACAGCATTCATATATTCATTTCTTAAATCTTTTATACTCTCACAATAATAATACAAAGGGGCTGATTCAGAGTATGATATTAAAATATTAGCACGATCAATCCAATAACCAAGTTCAACCGTTGAATTTTCTTGAGGAAATTCAACAAAAGGAATATCATTTTCAACTGCATATAAATAAGCTGATGAATCTTTTTCTCCATAAATCGTAAAATACTCAGAATAAGGATAAAATGCATTTTCATTTACAACCGAAATCGTTGGTGGAATATAAACTTTAGTAATATTTTGATAATTGTAAAATGTTTCACTCTCTAAGGTAGAAATAGTATCAGGTAGTATAATTTCAACTGGTTCATATGAGAAATCCATTCCATCTTTTGAAATTACTACATCCTTTGCGATTGAAGTTATATTATAACCTCTAATAGATGAAGGAATTTCAATCGTAGTAATGGAAATTATTGGAGAATTTGGTACATAATAATGTTGATAATAATAATCAGAACGATATAATGTTATACTCACTATTTCAGCATCTGATGAATTTAACGGTTGAATTTCAAAATCACACGAGTTAATGTTATAATATATATTTGTATCTGTGGCAGAAGCAGGTACAGAGAAAATAACTGTACAAAGTATAATAACCGACATAAACACCGCAACAAATTTTCTAATCTTCATAAAATTACCTCCTACTGTTTATTATTTTAGTTTAATTATACATTTAATTACCAAAAAATTCAAGTTTAATATTGTAAAAAATTAAGATTTTTTTGATAAAAACATAAAAAACAGACCCCTTAAAAAGAGGTCTGTTGATAAATCATAAAAAATTATCCGTTAATTTTTCTTCTTGCAACTACAAATACACCTGAAGCAGCAAATAAAACTGCTAATACTAAAGCAACTGATGTACTGTCACCTGTTGCAACCTTACCTGTTGTACTTGAAGTAGTGTTGCTTGTACTTGTGCTTGTAGAAGACTTGCTTGTAGCATTGGTAGCACTTGTTGCAGTTGTTGAACTTGTAGCATTTGTTGCAACTATTGCAGTTGTAGCATTTGTTGCATTTGTAGGAGCTTCTGTTGAAGGAGCTGTTACCTCTGTTGCTTCTGTTGGAACTGTTGCTTCAGTAGCCTCAGTAGCTTCTGTCGCCTCAGTAGCCTCAGTAGCTTCAGTAGCCTCTGTTGCTTCTGTGGACTCTTCACCTGTTGAAATTACATTAACAGTTGTCTTTGTCTTAACAGCAGAAACATCACTTACAATTTCGCTATTAGTATCGTCATATGTAACATCTTCAAGAACTGTCTTAATTGTACACTCACCTGCTGCCTTAACATCAAGAGCAAACTTTACAATTACCTGACCATCTTCAGCTGCATAGTCACCAGCTGGTCTGCCAAGAATGTAACAATAACCAAAAGCATCTCTGTCATACTCTGAAGAATCTTCTGGTCTTACAGCCATTGTACTGAAAATACCTGTATCATAAAACAAGCCTGTTTCAGTATAATAACCATCAGAATAGCTAAGAATATCAATATCGCTATATTCAACAAGATTATCAGAATCTGCCTGATTAAAATAAGTAGAACCCAACAAAGCAGTAACAGACTTATCAGAATATCCTGTTACAGTACACTCAATCTTATCTCCTACATTTGCTTCGCAAGTTACAGACTCACCGCCTGAAGCATCAACAACAGTAATTGTAGCCTTTGTTTCATCGGTAGCAGATGCAGTAACTGCACAGATACAACCTGTTGTAGCAAGCATACCAGCCATAAGAACACTTGTTAACTTTTTCATTATAAATATCCTCCTCAATTATATACTTTCAATTTTTAAATCATTATAATACTTTGCAAAAAATAATTCAATATTTAAAAACATTTTTCGTGCTTAGTTACAATAATCACTTAACATATATAGTAAAAAGTACTAATACGTTACATTTAAAGTTATTCAACAGTAACAGATTTTGCGAGATTTCGTGGTTTATCAACATCGTTACCTCTGTTTACTGATGTATAGTAAGCAATCAACTGTAAAGGTATAGCCGCAGGTATTGGCATAAGTATATCATCAATCCGAGGCACAGATACCAGGTAATTATAGGCTTCACTGTCAATTTTAAAATCTTCTCTTGCAACAAGAATTACCTTAGCTCCTCTTGCTTTAACTTCCTTTATATTACTTACAGTTTTTTCAAGTAAATCAGCCTGTGTTGCCACTGCAATTACAGGCATATCCTCTGTGATAAGAGATATCGTGCCGTGCTTAAGCTCACCTGCTGCATAAGACTCACTGTGAATGTATGAAATCTCTTTAAGTTTCAGAGAACCTTCCATACTCAACGCATAATCCAAACCTCTGCCTATATAAAGCAGGCTATCGGCTGAAAGCAGTTTTGTTGAAACATACTGTGTAATTTCAAGGTCTTTTTCAAGTATTTCAGAAATAATATCGGGGGTTTTCAATAATGCTCCCGTCAATCTTTTACACTCTGCCTCATCAATTTCTCCCTTAGCAAGTGCCAACTCAAAAGCAAAAAGATACATAACAGAAACCTGTACAATATATGCTTTTGTTGAAGCAACTGCAATTTCAGGGCCTGCGTGTGTATAGATAAGCATATCTGCTTCTCTTGCGATAGAACTTCCTTTTGCATTAACAATAGCCAATGTTGTTGCTCCAAGTTGCTTTGACAAACGCATCGCAGCAAGACTATCAGCTGTTTCTCCTGACTGAGAAATAATGATAACCAAATCTCCCTCACCAACAAGAGGATTTCTGTAACGGAACTCAGAAGCTATGTCAACAATAACCGGAACCCTAGCAAGTTTTTCAATTACATATTTGCCTACCATTCCTGCGTGCATTGCAGTACCACATGCTACTATATATATCTGCTTAAAACTTTTTATTTTATCCAGTGTAATGCCACATTCTTCAAGATTAGGCATACCGTCTGTAATTCTTGGCTTTATTGTAGTATTTATAGCCTGAGGTTGCTCGTGGATTTCTTTAATCATAAAGTGAGGATAACCGCCTTTTTCTGCCGCTGTCATATCCCAGTCAGCTGTCATAAGCTGTTTCTCTTCAATATCACCGTGGTCATCATAAATTGTAACACCTGTTTTCTCCAGCTTAACAATCTCATCGTGTTCCAACAGGTAGTAATCCTTTGTATAATTAATAATTGCAGGAACATCAGATGCAATAAAATATTCATCTTTACCAACACCTACAATTAATGGGCTTTCACGTCTTGTAGCATAAACCACTTCTGGGAAATCTTCAAATACAATACCCAGTGCAAAAGAACCCTCAAGGTCTTTTATAGTACGCTCAATGGTAGAAAGAGGATTCATCGGATTCTTTTTGTAATAGTAGCCAAGCAATTTTGCAACAACCTCTGTATCAGTGTCACTTAAAAACACTTCACCGTGTTCTGTCAAAAACTCTTTAAGCTCTTTATAATTTTCAATAATACCATTATGTACGATTGTAACCTTCTCACCACTGTGTGGATGGGAATTTACATCTGACGGTTCACCGTGTGTTGCCCATCTTGTATGACCTATACCCGCAAAGCCCTGAGGCTTGCCCTCTGTTTTCATTTTATTTCTTAAATCATCCAATCTTCCTTTAGACTTTGCAACCTGAATTTTACCATCTTCAAACACAGCAATACCGGCTGAGTCATATCCTCTATACTCCAGTTTTGTAAGTGCGTCTACCAACACATCACTGCAATCTCTATATCCACAATATCCAACAATACCACACATAGTATATCCTCCTTAATTTATAAAAATTATCTGTTTGTTTTATGTTTAAATGTAGGAACAATCTTCTCTAAAAGCTCCAGCGTTTTTTCTGAATCATTATTTTGTGCTGCATTTTTCAGATGTTCATATTCACGCATAAAATTTTCTGGGTCAATTTCAATTTGCTTACCTGTGAAAATTTTCTGATTAGCTGTTTTCTTAAGTCCCTCTTCATCCATCAACAGCTCTTCATATAACTTCTCGCCGGGGCGAAGTCCTGTAAATTTAATTTCAACATCCTTGTATGGAACCTTTCCATACATTCTGATAAGGTTCTCGGCAAGTGAAACTATTTTAACAGGGGCACCCATATCAAGCACAAAAATCTCACCACCCTTAGCCATTGCACCTGCCTCAAGAACAAGTGAAACTGCCTCAGGAATCGTCATAAAGTACCTTATAATATTAGGGTCTGTAACTGTTACAGGTTTACCTGTTTCTATCTGCCTTTTAAACAAAGGAATAACAGAACCATTAGAACCAAGAACATTACCAAATCTTGTTGTTACAAATTCTGTTTTTGTACCCGACTGTGCCATATACTGTACAAGCATTTCACAGCAACGCTTTGTAGCACCCATAACATTAGTTGGGTTAACAGCCTTGTCAGTGGAAATCATAATAAATTTCTTAACACCCAAATCTGCCGACAGTTTTGCTACATTAAAAGTTCCTACAACATTGTTTTTTACCGCCTCTTCGGGTACATCTTCCATAAGAGGAACGTGCTTATGAGCAGCAGCGTGAAAAACAATTTCTGGTTTATAGATTTCAAATATCAGCTTCATCTTATTGTAATCTCTTACTGAAGCAATAAGTGTTACAAGATTCAACTTGTCACCATATTCCATTACAAGTTCCTGCTGAATGTCATAGGCATTATTTTCGTAAATATCTACTATAATAACCTGTTCTGGCTCAAAAGATGCAATCTGTCTTACAAGTTCAGAGCCGATTGAACCACCACCGCCTGTAATCATACAGACCTTACCTTTTATAAGTTTGTGAATTTCACTTTTATCAAAAGAAATAGGCGGACGACCTAACAAATCGTTAACATTAATATCGTTAAGCTGGCTGATAACAGTTTTACTTTCAGCACTTTTTTTACTTCCGTCATATTCGTCAAAAATAAGATTTCCTACATAAGGAATAACCTTAATTTTACAACTGGTTTTTGAACATTCCTCAAGAATTCTTCTTCTATCTTCTTCACTACAAGAAGGAATAGCCATAAGAATAGTATCAATATTTTCATCTCTACAAAAACTTACTATTTTGTCTGTTTTTCCAATAATAGGAATATTTCTTATTTTAGTTCCTGTAAGTTGAGGATTGTCGTCAACCACACCTACAATTTTATATTGTCTTGCATTTTCATCATTTTCTGAAGCACCTATTATTTCTTTTATAATAATTTTTCCTGCTCTTCCTGCACCAATCACCAAAGTTCTTTTACGATAACTATCCTCTCCGACCTTTACCAAAGTTAAAAAGGTCTTTCTAAATGCAAGTCTGAACACCATTACACCGGCAACCGAAAAAATATATTCCATAATCCAGAAAATAAAAAAGCCACTTGTTTCAAAATGAAATAACCCCATTATGGCAATCAACAGCACAATAACCATACCAAAGGTTACTCCAAGCAAACAGGATATATAGTCACTCGCTTTAAAATATCTCCACATTTTGGAATAAGCACCGCAAGCAAGTAATCCTAAAAATCCCACTAAAACTGCTAGACTGGTCTGCATTACCATTCTGGATGTACTTATCGGTAAATTTCCGGAAAGAGGTAAAAGAAAATTTGCAAGTAAAGCTGAAACAGAAATTATAAACATATCCGCAACTGCAAGCACTAACTTTCTCAGATTAAACTTTCCTATCCTGCTTTCTACATTCATAATATTCCATAATCCTCCAAAACTCCAATATATTCAGCTGAATACATCAGCATAGCCGCACAATCTGCAAATGCAAACACAATACAGATAAACTGCGGCTTTGTACACAAATCATTTTTACTTCTAAAATATATAACTCAATTTTATCTTGATTATGATACCACAATTTCTGGAGTTTGGATAGTATTTTTTATAATTTTGGCTATTTGTCTAATTTTGCTCTAATACGTAAGGATATCATTTACATTAAATAAATATATGCATCTATAAATTAAACTTTGCGTTTATTTTCCAACTCTATAAGTAATTATATTTCACGTTAAAAATAAATTTTGATTTTAATATACCTCAACATACTGCACAACACAAAACGCAACTACTTGTAACAAAATTTCTTGAAATTGTAAATGATAGTTGGTTGTTCTTTTTATTCATATTAATTATAATATATATGAAAGGTGTGAAATGTATGATAAGTGAAAACATATATACTTTACGAAAAAACAAAAAATTATCTCAGGAACAGGTAGCTGAGGCAATCGGAGTCTCTCGTCAGGCTGTTGCCAAATGGGAGACAGGCGATACTGTACCTGATATAAACAACTGTATTGCTCTTGCCAATTTATTTAATGTCACTTTGGATGAATTCGTAAATTACGATAGCAAGACAAACTACGGACTACCTATTGGCCCAAATGGAAAATACATTTTTGGAACCGTTACTGTGGGTGAAAAAGGACAGATAGTTATTCCTGCAAAAGCACGTAAGATTTTTAACATTAAGCCTGGTGACTCAATAATGGTTTTGGGTGACATTGAACAAGGACTTGCACTTATAAATGCCAATTTTTTATTTGATGCTCTTAATCATACAAATCCCGATGGAAGGAAATAAGGTGACATTATGAATACTATATCCTCAAGAAAAGCTTACATTGATAATATACGATGGTCTGTGGTATCACTTGTGATTGTATACCATATAATTTATCTGTTTAATAGTGCAGGAGTAATAACCAACATAGATGTGCCAGGCATTAAAGAAATGGATTATCCTCTGTATTTTGTTTATCCGTGGTTTATGGCTCTGATGTTTGTAGTTGCTGGTATGAGTGCAAGATATGCACTGCAAAAGAGAAGTGGTAAGGAATTCGCAAAGGAACGTGCAAAAAAACTTCTCATTCCGTCTATTGCAGTAATTTTTCTGCTTGGCTGGATTTCCGGTTGGGTTACAAATCAATATACCGATATGTCTGCAATCGGTGGCGACACTATGCCTGGTTTTTTTAAATACCTTATATACTGCCTTTGTGGAATAGGCGTTACGTGGTTTGCTCGTGAGCTTTTTCTTGCCTGTATAGTACTTTTAATTGTTCGTCTTTTTGATAAAAAAGATAAGCTCTATAACTTTTGCAAAAAAGCAAATATATGGGTACTTCTTTTGCTGGTTATTCCAGTATGGGGCAGTTCAATGATTTTAAATACTCCGTTTATTGAGGTTTATCGTAACGGCTTTTATATATTTATGTTTTTACTGGGTTACTTTGTTTTCTCACACGAAGAAGTAACTGACAGACTTGTCAAATTTAAAATACCGTTACTTATTATAGCAGTTATAACAGGTATTGCTTATAGTATATATTATTTTGGAACAAACTATTCTTCTCAGGAATGTTTACAGAGCTTCTTCACCAATGCTTACGCCTGGATTATGATACTTGCTTTAATTGGTTGCTTCAAAGCGTGGTTCAACAAAGAAAATAAATTTACAAGATATATGACAAAACGTAGTTTTAGTTTTTATCTTATCCATTACCCTCCTCTTTCGCTGATGGCTTACCTGCTTACAACTTATTTAGATTTACCAATGATATTCAACTACATAATTCTTCTTGTTGCAGAAATAATAATTTTACCTATATCATATGAAATACTAAGTAGAATTCCTGTGATAAGATTTTTACTGTTAGGAATAAGTAAAAAGAAAAATAGTGATATTTCTAAAAATACAGTATAATACTAAACTCCTTCTTAAGAATAAATTCTAAGTTTATTCTCAAGAAGGAGTTTTATATTTATATTAAAACTACCTTAAAATAGCTTCTTCATCTTGCCCTGCATACGGCTTTTTCTTCTTTGAGTTTCTTCAAGATTTATCTTTATTTTACTATTGTCATCAATATCAAGAACATCGCCCGACTTTACTCCCTTTGGAAGTTCTGAAAGCTCAATGCCAAAAAAGCTCTTGTCCTTATCTTCGCAAATTGCATATCCATTTTCAAATCTGTCTATAATTAAAGTTTTCATTGCTATTTCCTCCTTAAATCTTGTTATCTATACAAACATACAGATAATCAAGTTCTACCTTTATAACTTTTACCGTTCCTGCTCTTTGAAACTGAGTTATGGCTGTTAGTTCGGTTACTTGAGTTATAACTCTTCCCTTTTGTGGCTTTTGCAACCGCTCTTTTTCTGCTGTTAGGCTTACCTTTTTTGCCCTTCTCCTTACTTTTTGCACTATGCAAAATAAATCCGGGCGGTGGTGTTACAAGACAATTTTTTCCTGTGCCTATAAGGTCAGGTCTACCAGCAGCAATCAGTGCTTTGACTACAATATCCTTATTCTTAGGATTGAAATACTGCAAAAGGGCACGTTGCATAGCTTTTTCATTTGATGTTTTGGGAACATATACTTCCTGCATAGTATATGGGTCAATTCCTGTATAAAACATACAGGTCGACACTGTACCGGGAGTCGGATAAAAATCTTGAACCTGTTCAGGTCGAATACGCTCTTTTTTTAGAAACAGTGCCAATTCTACTGCATCTTTAAGAGTTGAACCAGGGTGCGATGACATTAAATATGGCACCAGATATTGCTCCTTGCCTACCTGTTTAGTTATTTTGTAGAACTTATCAGCAAATTTTTTATATGTTTCAATGTGTGGCTTTCCCATTTTGTCAAGCACAGCCGCCGAACAATGCTCGGGTGCAACTTTAAGTTGTCCGCTTACATGATACTGTACAAGCTCATTAAAAAATTCGTCTTTTTCGTCCTCCATCATATAGTCAAAACGAATTCCTGAGCGAATAAATACCTTCTTAACCTTTTCAAGTCCTCTTAACTTGCGTAAAAGTTCAAGATATTCTCTGTGATCAACTTGTAGATTTTTACAAGGAGTCGGTGCAAGGCATTTTTTACTTTTGCACATTCCAACTTTTTCCTGAATTTTGCAGGATGGCTGACGGAAGTTAGCAGTAGGTCCTCCTACGTCGTGAATATATCCCTTAAATCGTGGATTTTTTGTAAGTGAAACAGCCTCATTAATTACAGATTGCTGACTGCGTGTTGTAACCACTCTGCCCTGATGAAAAGCAATGGAACAAAAATTACAGGCACCAAAACAACCACGGTTATGAGTTATTGAAAATTCAACTTCTTCTATACCGGGAACACCGCCAAAAGCCTCATAAGATGGATGATACATTCTCTCATATGGCAATGAATACACCCAATCAAGTTCTTGTTGAGTAAGAGGTGGCATTGGTTGATTCTGCACCAGAATATATTTGCCGTGACGTTGAATAAGTTTTTTACCACGCACTGCGTCCTGCTCCTCCATTTGCTTTCGACAAGCAACAGCATATTCCTTTTTATTTTCTTTTACAACTTCATAACTTGCACACTCAGTTGCCGCCATTGGTACATAATCCTGTGTTTTTACAGCATAGCAAATACCCCTTATATCGTGAAGTTCCTCAATACTGCAACCCTCATCAAGTCTTCGTGCAATTTCTATTGTTTGGTTTTCTCCCATTCCGTATGTGAGAATATCCGCACCGCTGTCAAAAAGAATAGACGGTCTTACAGCATCGTCCCAGTAATCATAATGGGCAAATCTACGCAAAGACGCTTCCAATCCTCCTATAATTACAGGAGAATCAGGATATAACTCTTTTATCAGCTTTGAATAAACAATTACAGCTCTGTCTGGGCGACTTCCTGCTTTACCACCTGCTGTGTACGCATCGTCACTTCTTTTACGTTTTGCGGCTGTATAATGAGCCACCATACTGTCTATATTGCCTGATGTTACCAGAAAACCAAGTCTTGGTTTTCCAAAGTGTTTAAAATCATCTGTATTGTGCCAGTTGGGCTGTGGAAGAATTGCCACTTTATATCCCTTAGCCTCAAGCACTCTTGAAAGTATACTTACACCAAAGCTGGGGTGATCCACATAAGAATCTCCTGTAACAAACACAAAGTCTACACATTCCCACCCTCGGCTATTCATTTCTTCTCTCGTGATAGGTAAAAAAGCCATTGTTTTCTCCTTTCAGATTTATATTGAATTATTAACATTGGTTTCTATATAGCTAAAATTTATCTATGATAAACAAACGAGCAGATGTAACTATTATATTTCAAATTCACCTAAAAGAATAGCGTGATCTGGTAAGCCTATTAAATGAGATAAGTGACTTTCGGAATTTAATTTTCCATAACCATTATTTTTATTTACAAAACCCCAATCATATTTTGCATACATTTTATAACCTTCCTTTTCACTTAAACTATCCGAAATATTTCTTAATATATTTACATTTGATATAATATGGTCTACATTTATTCTCGTTTTATTTTTATGTATATAACTCCATCGTAGTATCTCATTATTTCCTTTAGGAACTACTCGTGGAGAGTATATACAATTTTTTCCTAGTTCTTTTTGCAGAAAGTTTACATTTCCATTAAAATCACCCAGACAAATAAAATTATTCAATTTATCAAAATAATTTTTTAAAAATCTTAGTTGCTCATTTTTAGTGCCACTTACTGTTTTTAATCTTGTGCCTATAACCTCTAAACTTTTACCATTTACATCTGTACTAACTTGTAAAAATTCAGGTTTGTTTTTATCTATTGGATTCAAAGTTATAACATTTTTAATTTCAAAAATTTCCTTTTTCAATGCAATTAACACCTGATTATAACCTTCTATATAAGGAGATACTATTAAAATATACTTTTTCTCAAGGATTCCTCTTATATAATTCCAGTTGCATCCGGTAAAGAACTCTACCAAAACTGCTATATCCACATTTTTTAAAATAATTTGATCTGCCACAAAACACGGAATAGAATAGTTTCCATATCCACCCATTCCGTGTATATTCCATTCTAAAAACTTCATAAAAACCTCCACAAATTAAAACCCTATACACAACAACTTTTAGGATATACACTCGATAAAATTCATACATAAAGTCAATATCTATAAAAATAAATTTATATAGTATCTATATATTCTACCAATAAATTTAACACCGCACAATAGGCTGTGCGGTGTTGTTTTAAAATTTTTATTGGAAAGTTTTATTAACTCATATTATTTTGTCTTTCAAGCCATTGCTGATAACTCATAAGAACTTCTCTGGACTTGGAACCAACGTGTGGACCTACAATCCCCATCTGTTCCATTTCGTCAATAAGTCTACCTGCACGGGCATAACCCAATCGCAAACGTCTTTGCAACAGCGATGTTGATGCTTGTCCATTTTCTACAACCAATTTTATAGCTTCTTCCATCATTTCATCATCACTAAAGCTACCGCTGTCATTGCTGTCGCTGTCTTTATCTTTGCCCTTGGTAAGTTCCATCTCAGTGATTTTTTCAATTTCTTCCTGAATTTCCATATTATACTGTGAGGAATTATCCTTCTTTACATAGCTTGTTACATTTTCAATCTCTGAATCTGACGCATAACAGCCTTGTACACGCAGAGGTTTAGCCGCACCAATAGGAGCAAACAACATATCACCTCTACCAATCAGCTTTTCTGCACCACCCACATCAAGAATTGTTCGTGAATCAAGCTGTGATGAAACCTTAAGAGAGATTCGGCTTGGAATATTAGCTTTAATAACACCTGTAATTACATTTACAGTCGGTCGCTGAGTTGCAACCACCAAATGCATACCAGCTGCACGGGCTTTCTGTGCAAGACGGCATATAGAATCTTCAACTTCATTTGGTGCAGTCATCATCAAATCTGCAAACTCGTCAATAGCAATAACAATACTTGCCATTTTCTCCTCAGGTATAGGGATTCCTTCACTGTTTACCAATGGTTCTTCTTCAAGTTCCTCTGGAGTTTTCTCACTCCTTATCTTATTATAAGAATCAATCATACTGTTATAGCCTGCAATATCTCTTACACCAAAAGCAGAAAAAGTCTTGTAGCGATTTTCCATTTCATTAACCGCCCAGTTTAAAGCACCAGCAGCCTTTTTAGGGTCAGTAACCACAGGAATAAGCAAATGTGGAATTCCTTTGTATTTTGAAAATTCTACCATCTTTGGATCTATAAGCAACATTTTTACTTCATCTGGATTTGCCTTATACAAAAGACTGATAAGAATAGAGTTAACACATACTGACTTACCAGAACCGGTTGTACCTGCAATAAGCAAGTGAGGCATTTTGGAAAGGTCAGTAACAATCGTATTTCCTGAAATGTCTTTACCTAATACTACCGACAGCTTACTTTGTGCAGATTTAAACTTATTAGAATCAATAAGCTCTCTCATACTTACCATAGTAACAACCTTATTTGGTACCTCTATACCAACAGCCGCCTTACCGGGAATTGGAGCTTCTATACGCACACCACTTGCGGCAAGATTGAGGGCTATATCATCAGAAAGATTTGTAATTTTACTTATCTTAACACCCGGTGCAGGCTGAACCTCAAATCGTGTAACAGAAGGACCTCGGCATATATTTACAATGCTGGCATTTACACCAAAACTTTTAAGAGTAGACTCTAATTTGTTTCCGTTTCGTTCAAGCTCTTCCATTGCTTTTTGCGTATCTTCTCTGCTTCCTGACGGATACAAAAGTTCCACAGGTGGATAATGATAATTACAGGTTTCGCCACCATCTTCCAGACTTTCGCTGATTTGTTTTGAGATTTCATATTGAGCCTGTTCAAGCTCTTCTTTTTTACTCAGTTTTTTATTACTTGACTTATGTTCGTCATCAAATTTTGGCATAACAACTTTGTCAAGTATACCGTTTTTATCTGCTCTATCGCTATTTTCAGAATTCATATTTCTGGCAACATTAAGAAGTTTATCACGACTACTTGATGAATAAAAATTATCCTCTGAGGATAATGTCTCATTTGAGGATATATCTTCATACTCATTAACAATAGTTTCAGGTTTTTGTGCATCTTTAGCCGCCTTTACAGCATTTACCTGATTTTTCAGACTAGATATATCAATATAATCACTTTCAAAACCATCATCAAAATCATTGTCGGATTCGGTAATTTTATCTATTTTGCTTTCAATGTTTTTTCCAATAATTTCTGGATTCTTTGAATTTTTATTCAAAATCTTCTTGCGGTTCTGAGAACGTTTTTTTCTTTCCTCAATAGTAGCTGAAATTTGCTTCATTATACTGTTGTCCTTTGGCTTTTTTTCAAAATCAGCCTGTGCCATACTCTTTTTAATTGCTTTAAAGGGTTTACTTGCAAAAACATATACATCTTTAACTGTAATTCCAAAGAAAAACATAAGGTCAATTATCAATATCAGAACACACAGAATCTCTGCCGCTGTAAATCCACACAAAGCCACCAGAGGATACCCAAGCAAACCACCAAACAAACCTGCTGCCGAACCGTTTGAAAAATCCTTCATACCATATATATATAACTGACCAAGACATTCAAAATAATTGCCTTGAATTTTGGGTTGACCATATCCAAATAAAAACATACAGCTGGACAACATAACAATAGCCAGACCAAATAGTACCAGCTTGTTAATAGTTTTACCGCTTATTTCCTTTTCCTTTGCCGTTATAACACCCAGATATGTAAGAAGGCAAGGCCATAAAAATGCAAGACAACCAAAAACACCTTTAAAAAATTTATACACCATATTCCACACATTTTCACCCGGATAGAGCATTAACGCAAAAAGCAATATGGCACTTCCAAAAAATATTATAGCTTTAGCTTGAGGGGCAAGTTTAACTTCGCCCTCTGCCCCTGCCTTATTTTCGGCAGGCTTATTACCCTCATTTTTCTTTTTTCTAATCGCCACTTTTATCTCCTTATTTACACATCAAAATTATTTCAACATATTTTTATACAGAAATGTCCTGCCAAGCCGTTATCACAAAAAGAACGACTTGGCAGATACAAAAATTATACAAATACAAGGGACTCTCCTGTAAATATATTCACACCACAGTTAAGCTCAATGCAACTAATAACAACAATGATAATTCCTACCACAGCTGTATAAATTGCAAATATGTACATTCTGTCTTTTCTTAACATCCATTTAAACAATAATATAGCCACAAAACCTACCACAGCAGATACAACCACACCAAATATAACAGGCAAAACCATATCACCAGTTATATGTCCTGCCTCAGCTGCTTCTTTACCCTCAAGCAAAGCTGCTGCCAGAATGGACGGAATACCCAATACAAAAGTATAATCCAAAGCCTTCTGCTTGTTAATTCCACGCAATTCTCCAACAGCCAGTGTTGAACCTGAGCGTGAAATACCAGGGAAGATTGCTGCAAACATTTGTGCCACACCAATACTCAAAGCATCAATAACATTGAGATGATATCTACCTCCACCGATTTTTTTAACAATACCCTTAGCTTTATATTCCCTTTCTGTAATTTTATTTGCAAAATTTCCAAGTGTAAGCAAAACACTTGTAACTATAAGAGATATCCCCACCACAATAAGGTATCCACTTTTTCCAGACCATATTTCTGCAAGGTCTTTTGCGGTCAATCCGTGTGCAAAAGGTAGTGGAAGAAACAATAAAAATAATGGAATCAGACCTACCACTAACATAATAACAAGATTCTGATCCTCGTCCATTTTATTCCACTTATATTTTCCTGTTACTATACTTTTTATCATTTTAACCAAAGCAGTAAAAAGTCTTCCTATAAGTTTATAATATACAATAACCACCGCAAGTAGTGTTCCTATATGTAACATTACATTAAAAAATAGATTACTATCATTAACCCCCATAATATGCTGTGAAATAGCAAGATGACCACTGCTTGACACGGGTAAAAACTCCGTAAGACCCTGTACTATGCCCTGAATAATAGCTTCTAAAATACTCATATGTAAAATCCTCCTTATATCTGGAATATATATGTTATGTCGGTGTACCCCACTACCGCCTTTGGCTCCCCTGAAAGGGGAGCTGTCAGCGTTAATTAACTTAGGAATTATAATTCGCAAAAAGCTGTAAATGTCAACTAATTAAAAAATAATTACTCTTTAGCAATTAGTATACATTTATTATGCAACTATTATACAACAGCTTCTTTGCAATAATTTGCTAAAAAAGCCGACTCTAAAAAGTTACCTCAATATTAGGGCTTATTTGAAAATAAAAAAGTGCTGGATTTTTGGGCAACATAAACAGTACTTTTGATTTTTCAAACAGTCCCTAGCATCACTGAAATATTACTTATCATCTTGCTGGCTATCCGGCTTTTTCTTCTTTTTGCGAGGATTGTTTTCTTCAATCATACTATAAAGACGATCGAGAGCATCTCTTATTGTGCCTACCTCGTCAATCAGACCCTCTTCAACAGCCTCTTCACCCTCAAGAATTGTACCAACATCAAGCACAAGTTCCTGAGTATTCATTGCAAGCTCATTATATCTTCTGCTTGGAATATTAGAATTACTGCTTACAAAAGTATTTATTCTATCCTGCATTTTTCTGAAATACTCAAAAGCCTGTGGTACACCAAGGGTTAAACCATTGGAACGCACAGGGTGAACCGTCATTGATGCTGAACGTGCTATATAGGAATATTTCGTAGCTACCGCTAATGGTATACCTATGGAGTGTCCACCGCCCAAAACAATAGAAACAGTAGGTTTTTTCATACCTGCAAGCACCTCTGCAATAGCCAGTCCGGCTTCAACATCCCCACCAGCTGTATTCAAAAGCACCAAGACACCTTCAATATCAGGACTTTCTTCTATTGCTACAAGTTGTGGAATTACATGCTCATACTTAGTTGTTTTATTCTGCGGGGGCAGAACATTATGGCCCTCTATCTGCCCTATTACAGTAAGACAATGTATTATATGACCTCCCACAGCAATGATTGAACCACACTCTCTTATCTGTTCAAGGGTATCACTGCTTATAGGGCTTTCATCCTGTGAAAAATCCTCCTGTTCCTCAGTATCAATTTCACATCTCTCATTATTTTTTGCACTACTGTTTTTAGCATTACTTTTATTATTTTTATTGCTTTTATTGTTTTTGCTTCCCACTGCAATGCACCTCCTGAAAAAAGTATTTTCCAGAAGGCGAAAATTATACATATTAATTATAACACCTGCAAAAATATAAAGCAACCAAGTAACAATATTTTTCATCTGTTTTTGTAAATAATATACAGATTATTTAAGTTACTTTATTCTAAAAATTTCATCTAATGTTAACAAAAAATTCGCTCTTTCATATATTAGAAATGTTATACTCTTATTATGAAGAAAGTCAACTAATTCTGAATAAAAACAGATATTTTATCGTTTTTTATTTAGGTATAGTATTACAAATCAGCCTGCAATATACAGTAAGGAGGTTTTTGTAATGGCTGACAATTTTTTGGTAGGTATATTTGATTTTATCATTCACACAGGAAGCGAAATCAATCATAAAGTTGAATTTTCAGGCTTTAGTCATCTTCCACTTAACGGAGAAGACGATGATATTGACTTTTATGATGACCTGTGTGACTATGACGATTCTGACGACTACGCCTATGGTTTTTAGGATAAAATCAAAGAAAACAGCGGGATACATTTGCAATGTATTCCGCTGTTTTCTTTGCCCAGACTTTAAATAAAAGAAATTATATCATACCACATAAAATTTATTGTTAAAATAACACTTATGTGGTATAATTTTTTTGTTAATTATTTAATTTAGGAGAGTGTACTGTGAGAAAAAATGCACTAAAAATTACCGCCATTGCTATTGCTTTGGCATTATGTATATCATCAGCAGGATGTATGGAATTATCAAACAACAACAGTAATTCCGGCAACAGTAAAACTGAAAGTCAATCTGTTAAAAGTCAAAATTCCAGCAACAGCAATATTCCTAAAATTGATATTAAATCTGAATATGAAGATATAAACCTAAACTACGGCTACTATGCTCTTTCAAATCAAGCCGAAAAACAGCTTTATAAGGAATTTGAAAATGTTATTAGAAATGTAAGTAGCGAAAAGGACGAAGATGGCTTATACCCCATAGATGTTATAGAAATGAAAGACATAAATCTAACCGAGAGCAGTATAAGAGTTGTTATTGAGGCATTCAACTGTGATCATCCCGAAATTTTCTGGATATCCAATACTTTTGGATACTATACTGACAAGGATATTACAGTGGTTCATCTTTATTCAGTCTTTAGCGGTGATGAAATTTCTTCTATGCAAAAAAAGCTGAATACTGCAATTAAAAATTTTATGAATGAATTTCCAAAAGATTTATCTGAATATGACCGTGAAAAATTCATTCATGATAAACTTCTGAAAAACTGTTCCTATGCAAAAAATACAGATAATTCAAAGGACAATCCCAACGCTTTCACAATTTATGGTGCTTTGGTAGAAAATAATGCAGTTTGTGAAGGATATACCAGAGCTATGCAATATCTGTTGAAAATGGTTGGCATTGAAACCATTTCTGTAAACGGATACAGTAAAAACGAACTTCATCAATGGTGTATGGTTAATATTGACGATAACTGGTATCATCTTGATCCCACCTGGAATGACAAAGAAGATGACGAAAGCATTATATACTTATACTTTAATGTAACAGATGCTTTTATTAAATCTGACCACACTATTGCAAAAAAATATACAAACCTTACAGATGATGAGCTTTGTGGTAAAGATGATAATAAGTCTGCTGTTTTATTTAATCTACCTTTGCCCGATTGCACATCAGAAGAAAACAGCTATTGCAATATAAATGGTGCAAAAATTTCAGATATTACAAATTATGACGAATACAGCAATATTGTAGAAAAGTTATATGAATCTGCATCAGATAAATCAGATGTGTTCTATTTGATGGTAGATGAAAAAGCAGACTTTAATAAAATTGCAGACCAATTATTCTATAAAGACCCTTATGAATTTTTTGAATACACAGCAGACGTTAACAATCAGCTTGAAACTGATTACAAAATAGGCGATAGTCTTTCAGTTATAACCTATGAAGAACAAAAAATAATTCAAGTTCAACTTTCATACGATTGATTCTCCGTGTTTAAAAAAGCGGAATCCAAACTTCTTAGCTCGCTTGATAAATTTTTCTATAATAAAATCTATCAACTTGGTACTGACAAATATTTGTTATAGTCTTTATTAAAATCTCCCTAAATTAGATGAAAATTATCTGATTTAGGGAGATTTTATATTATTTTATACTTTGCTTTTTATACAAATATCAAAGCATATATTCTGTTATAATTTTTGCAACACCGTCATTATCGTTGGTATCAGTAATTATATCAGCTGCTTCTTTCACCTCTTCAGCGGCATTCTCCATAGCAACACCAAGTCCTGCATACTGAATCATCGTTATATCATTATAGCCGTCACCACAAGCTATACACTGGCTTCGATCAAGACCTAGTTTATTCAGCAGAACATCAATAGATTTTGCCTTATCAATTCCAAGAGGAACAAGTTCCAGGAAAAACTCCTCAGATCTGAACACACCTATAACACCCTTATATTTTTCACTTAATGTCTTTTCAAGACGTAAAATTTCCGCAGGATCACCTGCAAGCAGTAGCTTATTCACATCAAATTTTACATAGTAAGCAAAATTATTTACAAACTTTGTTTCAAGACCTACAATTTTAGCTTCAATATCGGAATATTCATTCAAAGCATTTCCTTCTATAATTCTATCACCCTGATATGTATTTACAGTTACATTTGTACCGGCAATTTCTTTGCAAATTTCAGGTATTATTTCATTCGGGAAATACTTGCTGTATATAACTTCATCATTGCGTGCATCAATAACTGCACCACCATTGTAAGCCAAAATGTAGCCACCGTAACAATTCAGCATTAATGTTTTTGCATACCCTGAAATCCCCTGTACAGGTCTGCCCGAAGCAAGAACAACCTTTTTCCCCTGTCTTTGCAGACTTGTTAACACCTTTAATGTCTGAGGTGTAACCTCCTTTTTTGAGTTCACCAGTGTACCGTCAATATCAAGAACAATAATTTCGTAACCCATACTAATCCCCTCATTATAAATTTCTGATAATTATTCACTATGATACTGAATATACTTTAATACACAAAAAAGTAAAGGTCAAGCACCACTATATGATATCCATATAAATTCGTACGTTTATATTATTTTGTAACAAAATAAAAAATTTTTTTATATAAAATTATAACCATTTCTTTGTGAAATGGTTATAATTTATTTTTATATTATTGTGCAAAATCACTTAAGAAATATTACATTTATATCGGTATTGAGGTTATCAACAACATAATTAACATCAATTATTTATTGTACGATTCGTAAATTTTCTCCATTACCTCTGTGTTATCAGAGATAAAAAGTCTTACATAGACGCCGTCCTTTACAACTGTACAATTTTTTACTTTTTCGTATTCATCTGGCAAATATTCTTTACTTTCTTCAAGCACATTTTCATAATATTCTTGCAAACGGTCACGCACAGAACAAGCCTCTCCTTCATCCATAGCTTGAACAACTATGATTTCATCTCTGACAAGAGAATCACTTGCCTTTAATGCCGAAAAATAGGCAACGTCCTTTTCCTTTATACCATATATCTCTCCAAGCTGATACAGCGAGAGTTCTTCCATCTCAGGCAGATTACACTTCTGCTTTATTTCGTTAACAATCTTCTCCGGCACAGAGGTTTTTTCAGTTATATCCGACACTATTTCCGAAGAATCTGATGTCGTACCTTTGCTTACAAAACTACATCCACAAGATACAAATATCAAAATCAAACAAAATAAAAACAAAATTCCTCTGCGATAAACAAAACTTGTCATTTTACCTCCATCTTAGCCATTACAGCATTATTAAACATTTCTTATTATCACTAATACTAGGAGCTGTTACACAGGCTATATCAGTCATAATTCTTCATTTTTAGCTTCTTTACAAATTATCTATAAATATTATTCTAATAAAATAAAAAACGTATGTCAATGAAATTACAATAAAATATCAATTTTATGCCTCTTATATTTTCACCTTACTTTACTATTTTTGTTATTTTTTATTATCTTATGTCTTTTCTTCAAACTTTGTAAAATTATTGACACTGTAAAATTCCTTGGTTTCGCTCACTCTGTAAACCTCGCTTTTATGCTTTTCCAACAACTTTGTTATAGCATACAAATCAACCCAGATTTCGTTATCACATTCCTTTTGACTTTCATCAAAAATAAGTTCAAGACCCAAATGCAAATGACTCGTATCTATATTATTGGTATTTTCAGTAGTACTGTATCCGGTACGCCCAACATAACCTATCACCTGTCCTGCGTTAACAGTTTTTCCTTCAGCAATATCAGGATGAAAAGGACGATTTTGCCTTAGATGAGCATAGTAGTAATATCTTTTTTTATCCAGACTTCTTATGCCGATACGCCAACCGCCGTACTGGTTCCACCCCATAATCTCCACTGTACCTGTTTCAATAGCAATTACAGGAGTTCCTGTTGCAGCCATAAGGTCGTGACCCAGATGTCTTCTGGTATATCCATAGGTTCTGCCTGTTCCAAAATCATCATAATGAGAAAAGGGAAAAGTTTTCGCAATAGGTGAAAAAACACAAAGACCGTAATCCTTCTGTATCTCTGTGTCAGAATTATCTTCGCTCGCTTTTGTTGTACTTTCGCTATTTTTATCACTCACTGAGCTATTCTCAGTGGTATTTTGATTATTCTCTTTTTTAGCTGAACTTTCCTCGGTAGTACTCTCACTTTCAACAATTTCATTATTCTTTTCTTCAGTATACCATCCTGTAAATCCACCCAAAACTGCATCATACACCTGATTATAATAATCATAGTATTTCATTTTAGCACATATATCCTCAATTTTTTCACCATTTTTAAGTCTTTCAATGACATCTTCCATATCCTTTTCTTTATACTGAGTAAAATCACCACCATATTTAGCACCAAGATAAGCAAGAACCTGTACCCAGTCAATTTTTATTTTATCATCAGATTTATGTGACTGAATATCGTATTCTAACGCTTTTTCAAGGGCATCGTAACAAACATTGAATTCAGCATATTTAATAAAATCCTTTTCCGTAGATGACACACCTGTAAACACCATAAAAATACCAATCATAACACATACAGCAACAACAACGCCGACAAACCTTTTCATATCCGACACCTGCCTTTTTATTTACATACAAATATATGTACAGGTGTGAGATTTAATACTAAAAAATCCGCTCTCTTCAACCATTAAGTTGAGAGAACGGACTTAGTATTATAAAATCAAGATTTTTTATTTTTCTTATGATTTTGCCACATTACCCATAATGGACCTGCAATGCAAATTGACGAATAACAACCTGAAATTATACCAACCATCATCGGTAAAGCAAAACTTACAACAGACTGAATGTTGAATGCTATTGCAAATGCAAATACCGATACAATAGCGGTTAGAGTTGTAATTGATGTGCAAAGAGTTCTTCTGAATACCTGCGTAGCACTTGTGTTGAACAACATTGAATAGTCAACTTTCTTTCCGCCCATATGTTTTCTATTTTCACGTACACGGTCATAGATAACGATTGTATCATTCAATGAATAACCCAAAATCATCAATGTAACAGCAATAAAGTTACTGTCAATAGGCATTCTGAAGATTATGAATGTGAAATAAATCATAATAACATCGTGGAAAAGTGCAACCAATGCCATTACACCAGCGGATAAACCACCAATCTTCTTAAATCTGAAAGCTACATATACAACCATCAGAACACAAGCAACAGCAACGGCAACAATACACTTAAGGAAGAACTTCCAACCCATTGAGGATTCAACTGACTGAGAGTCCAATACCTTAAACTCATTATCGGGGAACTTTTCCTGAAGCTTACTTGTTACATTATCCATAATATCAGGTGTAATTGTTTCTTTACCAGAGAACTGTACAGCCAATAGATAACCATTCTGCAACTGGTTACCGTCCTCTGTTACCGTAATGTTTTCGCTAATATTAAATGATACTGTGTCGGTTGTTTCTGACTGAATAAGCGACTTCATAGCGTCTGTGTCAATATCGCCAACATAGTTATATTGCAAAATTGTACCGCCTGTAAACTGAATATCAAGAGTAACACCAAAAATACAGTTACAGATAATACCTATAACAATTATTGCGATAGAAATGCCAAAGAAAATTTTAGATTTTCCTGTAAAGTCTATTAACTTTTTCATTATTTATCGGCACCCCCAAACAACCATTTTTTACGCAAAGGCTTTAAGCCTGAAACTGATTTCAGCATTAATCTTGAGGCACCTATTCCCATTATAAAGTTAGAAATTACACCAACAAGAAGTGTATAACCAAATGAGTATATTGAACCTGTTGTTGATGGCCCAAAAATACCAGAAAGAATATTTACAGGACCGAATACCAGCAACAAAATTATAGATACTATAATTACTGTTACATTACCATCAAAAATCGCCCAGAAAGAACCCTTTGTACCTGCCATAATAGCACCGTCAATAGTCTTTCCTGCCCTGATTTCTTCACGTATGCGTTCAGCTGTAATAATATTCGCATCAGCACCCATACCAATAGACAAAATCATACCTGCAATACCGGGAAGTGTCATTGTGAAACTTGGTATAACAGTGAACAAACCTGATACCGAAGCAACTGACAATGCAAGTTGTCCCAAAAGTGCAATAACTGCAACAAAACCCGGAAGTCTGTACATAACAATAAGGAATATGGTCATAAATATAAGTGCAACAACAGCGGCATATGCCATTGCAACAAGAGCAGATTCACCCAATGTAGGGTCAACTGAACCAAAGCTTGTTGTTTCAAGTTTAAAAGGCAAAGCACCTGCATTAATTTTTGTAGCAAGGCTTTGTGCCTCATCTGCACTTGTAAGACCTGTAATTGAAGCCTCTCCGTTTGTAATAACTGTCTGTACAGTAGGTGCAGATATCATTTCATCATCAAGCCAGATAGATACCGTCTGACCGTTATACTCTGTTGTAATATTCTCAAAAACTTTAGCATCCTTCAGTTTCAGCCCTACAACATACTCTGTTCCATTAACACCAGCCTGTGCAGATGCAACATTACTACCATCCATAAGAATAGTTTCAGTATCTCCGGTTGGAGTTTTGTAAACTGTTTCTCCCTTAGAATTCACATCTGTTGTAGAATATGAATTACCGGGACGGAATGTAAGCTGTGCTGTTGCCGAAATTTCTTCAATAGCATTTTTAGCATCAAAAGATGTTTCATCTTCTTTCCAAGGGAATCTTACAATAATTCTGTCACTTGATGCATCAGCATACAATTCATAGTCTGTAATGTTATTTGAAACAAGTCTAGTTTCAATAACAGCCTTTGCAGTTTCAATTTCTTCGTCTGAAGCATCAATACCATCGGCAGGCTTAAAAGTAGCTTCTACACCGCCCTTGATGTCAATACCCCATCGTATGTCACCAATACCCTTAATTACGGTGGTATCCACATCACCGTACTGAGTATGCAAACCAAAGGTTGCAAAGTAACTCAGGATAAGTATAAGGATGGCAATGACGAAAAACACCGGTTTTGCAACTCTTTTCACTCGTATTACCTCCATAAAGGAATTTTTAAATCCACTGTATTCAATTTTAACGAATGGGTTAAACTTTTCATTATAATTTCAATACAGCCATAACAGGATAATTATATATTTTTTTGGTATAAAAGTCAATTAAAAGTCATTTTTTCGTGATAACAGCAAAATAAAATAGTATAATTTGTGCAACATTTTCCTCAGCCTTTAAAAAGGCTGAATCCAAATTTTATGGCTCGCTCGATGTTGCCTTTGGTATATTATCATTTTGGTTTCTGCAATTAATACTAAACCCTATTTAAAAACTTAAAAAGTTTTAAATAGGGTACGCCTGTTACACAGATTATACTGTGCTACGCACAGCACGTCTTATACAATCTTTTTATACTAGGGCTTGTTTGAAAAATAAAAAGCAAAAAGGCTCCAACCCACACAAAATAGGTTGGAGCCTTCCATTAGTATTATTTAAGTTTCACTATAACAAATCAAAAGTTATTACTTTAGATATGTTGTTGTTTCACCGATTTTACCACTAATACCTGTATAGCCATTTGAGCTTAGTACATATACACGGCAGTTACCCTTACCAACAGAAGAAACTGAAAGAGTTCCGTTTGTAACTGTCTTTGTATCGCCTGTAACAGCATCAATATATGTACCGTTAGGAATATTCTTAAATGTAGCACTATCTGTAATTGTAACAAGTGCAAGAGAGTCTACACCCTCACCTGTGTATCTTCTGATGTATGCCATATTACCATCTACGTAGTTAGAAGAATTTGTATACTGACCCTTTTGTAGAGCAGGAACAGCACGTCTGATAGCGTTTAGCTTCTGGATATGCTTAGCAAGTGGATAATTAAGAGTGTCTGCAACAGTACCTGATGCTGTATACTCGGAGAAATCAGTAGCTGTAACTGTACCCTCAATGTTATCACCATAGTAAGCACGACCTGTTGTTGATAGAGGAGCGTTAGGGCCAACATCAATAGGGTTACCCTTAGCAAACTCTATTTCACTACCGTAGTAAAGACAAGGAATACCACGGAATGTGAAGATAAGGTTGAGGTTTTCAGCCCAAGCCTGTGTACCCTCACTGTAACGTGTCTTCTCCATACCATCAGGACCGTAGTCGTGTGAGTCAACATACATTACGTTCCATGTTGAGTCATTCATATACTGATCCTCAGTAAGACCTGCTCTATAAGCATTGCCAGCATTTTCAAAGTTCCAGTGCATTGTAAAGTCGATAACACTTGTACCATTAGCCTTTGAATAATCTGGATTATGGTAAGAAATACCATCTAAGAAAGCATTGTTACTTGTAGGACATCCACTTGGATCTCTATGTGAATCATAATGGTCAATAGATTTCTGAATGTTAGCAGTTGGACTAGAAGTATCCCAGTTGCCCTGCCATGCACTTTCAGTTTCTGCCCATGTAAAGAATGCAGGTGAACTTGATGGAATGTTGTGGTTCCATGTTTCACGTACACGAGAGCAAACCTCACCGAAGATGTGGAAATTCTCTGCCTTTAATTCACTAAACATAGGGAAATATGCACTGTTAAGTGTCCAACGGTTGATGTGCTTTTCTGTATCAAGACGGAAAGCATCAACACCTAGTTCAGCATATGAAACATAAGTATCTGTGATATACTTTGCAACTACGGGGTTTTCTGTGTTAATATCAACGCAGTCACCTGCCATAGAACCCTGCTGCTCAATCGAAGACTCATAACCCATATTCTTCTCTCTGTGATAATATTCATTAGAATTCAAAGAACTTGTAACGTGTGCCTTCATACAGTCAAGTCTTGCCTGGAACTGAGCGTCAGGGGTGAGATTCTCATAGTCAGGATAATTTTTAGCTAGGTCTGAACCAGGAATAACCTGCATACAGTCAGCTGTTCCAAGATCCTGAATAGAACTGTATTCCTTTGTGAACATTGGAGCTAGGAAAGGATCACCGAAGTTACCTGTGTGGTTCCAAACTACGTCCTGAACAATCTTCATACCCTTTTCGTGAGCTGCTGCAATTAGATCCTCGTATGTAACATCACTACTCTCATAACGTGGATCTACTGTTGCCATATCAAATGAGTGATAACCGTGATAGTCATATCCACTGGCATTTGAAACTACTGGTGTAATCCAGATTGCACTAAAACCAAGAGCTTTAATGTAATCAAGTTTTTCAATCAAACCCTTAAAGTCGCCACGCCAAGCAGGGTCGCTGTCAGGGTTATTAGCCTTTGTGTCGTCCCAGCAGTGAACATTGTTGCCTGTATCACCATCATAGAAACGTGTTGTAATTACAAAATAAATTGTATCTTCTCTCAAATCTGTACGCTCATAGTCGTCAAGGCAGTAAGGGTCACTTGTGTACCACTTTCCGTCTTTGTACCACCATTCGCCCTGTGACTTTTCTGTGTACTCTCTTGTTAATTCTTTTGACTGCACGCCGTTTTCAACAAACATAAAGTTTATTTTTGTAACATTGCTAAAGCTGTATGTATAACAGTTAGGGCCAGCAGCTGAAGAATCTGCTGTCATTTTAGGTCCCGGATATGTGGGAGAATTAATATTAGTCGGCAGACTGTTCCAATAATAAATATTGGGCACAGTTGAACTTCCGTAGTAGTGAATTTTAATTCCGCTACCCGCTTCAGATGTCTGTTCATCTGTTGTTGCTGCATTTACCGTGAAAATACCACAGGTAACAACCAACATTACAGCTACCACAATAGATATCACTCGTTTAAAGCCGTTCATTGTCTGCTTACCTCCTTTTTTATTTTTAATATTGCTAAACTGTACCCTTTACTCAAGGGTACAGTTTCACAAACTTTTATAAAAATTAAATTATTTCAGATAATTTGTTGTTCCGCCAATCTGTCCGTCAATTCCTGTGTAGCCGTTTGAACTTAGTACATATACACGGCAGTTACCTTTACCTGATGCAGAAACGGTCAAAGTACCGTTTGTAACTGTTTTTGTATCTCCTGTTACAGCGTCAATATATGTACCGTTAGGAATATTCTTAAATGTAGCAGCATTTGTAACAGCAACACAAGCAAAGCTCTTTTCGCCTGAGTCAGGGTCTGTATAGCCACGCTTAAATGCCATATCTCCTGTTACACCTGTTACTGAATACTGACCCTTCTGGAGTGCAGGAATTGCACGTCTGATTTTGTTCAGTTTAACCAACTGCTGTGAAAGTGTACTATTAAGAGTATCAGCAACAGTACCACTTGCTGTGTATTCACCAAAATCAGTTGTACTTACATCACCCTCAAGATAGTCACCAAAGTACGCACGTCCTGTTGTACTTAACGGAGCATTTGGACCAACGTCAATAACCATACCCTTTTGGAATTCAACCTCACTGCCATAATATAGACAAGGAATTCCACGGAATGTAAACATCAGGCACATATTTTCTGCCCAAGTCTGTGTACCTCCAGTAAATCTTTCCTTTTGATTTCGGTCAGGAGCATAGTCGTGGGAATCAACATAAACTACATTCCAAGTAGAATCGTTAAAGTATTTATCCTCAGCCAAAGCACTACCGAATGCACCGCTTGCAGAGTCAAACTGCCAGTGCATTAGGAAGTCAATAGCACCCATACCTGAAGACTCACTGTAATCAGGTGTATGATATTCATTTCCATTAAGAAAAGCATTATCACTTGTAGGCTGATTTGATGTATCATCATACTCTTTCCAATGCTGAAGTGTGAGATTCATATTGTGATTTACACTGTCAGCATCAGTACTCCACTTCCACTGGCTTGTATAGGAATCATCAGGCTCGTCCCAAGTATAGAACGGAACAGATTCACTTGCGTGATCTCTATACCAAACCTGTGAGAATCTACAACAAACTTCGCCAAACATATAGAAGCTGTCACCGCCAATAGCATTTAGTTGCTTATTGAACATTGTATTAAGCGAGAGTCTTGAAATATGTCTTGCAGTATCTACACGGAATGCATCAACGCCCATTCCAATGTAATTGCCGTAAAGCTCTACAAGTTTTTCAGCAACAGCAGGGTTTTCAGTGTTAAGGTCTACACAGTCACCTGCTATCTGTGCATATTTACAGGTCCAGTCATCCCAGTTAAGGCTCTGCCAATAACCATTGTGATAATAGTTATTTGAGTTATACACAGGGTCATTTGAAACCTTATCTGTGCTGTTTACATCTTCCAATGGAGAAGATGTGCTGTTGTTTGCTGATACATTAGTCTGCTTCATCATAAGAAGTCTTTGGTCATACTGTACACCCGGAAGTTGTGCATAATACTCTTCGGCTGAGTTAAGACCAAAAGCGTTAAGCAATGTATCTGTAGGAATCATTGATGTTTCAATATTAGCTAAATCCTGAAGTGTGTTGTATCGCTTTTCAAATAGCGGTGCAAATGTTGCTTCACCAAAGTTACCTGTGTGTTGGAAAACTACGTCCTGCACAATCTTCATACCCTTAGCGTGAGCTGCATTAATCAAGTCTTGATATGTAGCACCATCGCTCTCATAACGTACATCAACTGTCGAGAAGTCAAATGCGTGATATCCGTGGTAGTCATATCCGCTGGCATTTGTTACAACAGGTGTAATCCAGATTGCACTAAAGCCGAGTGCCTTGATATAATCCAACTTTTCAATAAGGCCCTTAAAGTCGCCACGCCATGCCGGATCACTGTCGGGGTTATTAGCCTTTGAATCGTCCCAACAATGAACATTGTTACCTGTATCACCGTCATAAAAACGTGTTGTAATTACAAAATAGATTGTGTCCTCTCTCAAATCAGTTGTAAGAGGATCAAGCTCTTCAGGGTTTGTAGTATACCATATACCGTCCTTATACCAATACTCTCCTGCGTTACCTCTTGTTAATTCTTTAGATTGCTTACCGTTTTCGATAAAAAGCATATTAATTTTTGTAACATCAGAGAATGTGTATGTATACCAACCTTCGCCTTCGGCTGAATCCAATTTCATAGCCTTACCTGGGTATGCAGGTTCAGTTATATTCTTAGGCAAACTGTTCCAGTAGTAAATAGTAGGAGTAGAAGTTCCTGCTGACTTATAATGTACAGTTATACCTGTTGCACTAGCCCCCGATTTTTCCTCAGATGTTGTTGCAGCACTTACTCCTACAACTCCGGTGGTAACAATTATCAGGACAGCTAATAAAATTGCTAGTATTTTATTTAATTTTCTCATTTTGTGTCCTCCTTACCCATAAGATTACGGGTTCAGTGCTGATATTAAGCACTCAGGTACGCTCTTGTAATCAAAACTGCGTCTGCAATAGTTATTGAACCGTTGCCATCCATATCAGCAGCAGTAAACTTGTCTGTTCCCTTTGTAATAGTGTAACCACTTATATTTGTAACACTCTTCAATACATAAAGTGAATCTGCTACATTAACCTTGCCGTCACCTGTAACATCACCCTTAACAATATCGCTTGCTGATGTTACAACATAGTCACTGATTGTCTTAGCTACTACAACACCGTTTGCATCCTTTACAACAACCTTAAGTGTATATGTACCAGCTTCTGTTGGTGTCCAAGTATAAGAAGCTGTTCTTGAAGACAATTTCTGTACATTAACAGATGTTCCGTTAACTTTGAATGTGTAAGTAAAGTTAGCTGTACCTGTACCTGATTTAATCTTTGTTGTAAGAGTAACAGGTGTATTTGCTGATACTGTTGAAGCACTTGTTGTAAATGATGAAATTACAGGGTCTACTGTAGTTGTACTAGGCTCTGTTACAGTATAGTTACTGATTGTCTTTGTAACAGTGTTACTATTAGCATCTGTAACTGTAACCTTCAATGTATATGTGCCTGCTGTTGAAGGTGTCCATGAATATGAACTTGTTGTTGAAGATGATGTTTTTGTAGAAACAACTGTTCCGTTAACATAATACTTGTATGTATAATTAGCTGTACCACCGCTTACTACTGTCTTAAGTGTAACTGCACTGCCTGCTGTTACAGTTGAAGCACTTGTTGTAAAGCTTGTAATTGAAGGCAATGTAATATCGCCAATAGATTTAACTGGTATAGTATAAGACTTTTCAACAGTTTTATTGTAACTGTTCTGTACAGTTACAGTAGCCTTATAGTCCCCTGTTGTTGTTGGTGTAAAGTTAAGAATGTTGCTTTGCTTATAATAAACTGTATTTACAGGGTTACCGCTTGGATCAGTAACAGCAACCTTATAGAATAGTAAGTTAGTACCTACTTTACCGCCTGAAGCATTAACATTTACAGCAGTTTCACTGTTAACAACACCGTAACCGCTACTACCTATTGTAATACCCTTTAGAACAGGCTCAGTAGCATTTGTATCGTCCTTAATTTCATATGTAAGTGACTTTGAATTACTGTTACCTGCTGTGTCAGAAACACTTACAGAAAGTGTATATGTTCCTGCTGTATCGGGTGTCCAGGTATATGTGTTATTACTGCCTGTATATAGTGTAGTTGAGTTTGCTTTAAATGTGTAAGTATACTCACCACTACCGCCTGATGTTGTAGCATTTAAAACAATATCTGTGCCATTGTACTGTGGAGAAGCCACATCAGTTGTAAGTGACAGTTTTAAAGAGTTTGAATCATAATCTTCCCATGTTTTTGTCTTATTGTTATAAATTTTGCATTCGCCTGCTGCAATATCAAGGTCTGCACTCTGCTCAGAGCCGTTGTTAAATATAACACCGTTGCTCTCAACCAGATAATCTGAGCTGATTTCAACCTCATAATAGCCATCAGCATTTTTGTCTGCATCTGTCAATGCAACACCCGGCCAGGTATTATTCTTTGAGCCGCCGCCATTACCCCAATAGTAAACATTACAAGTAGACCAGCCAGCCTCATTATTAAGAACTGCTGTTGCACTTGTGCCACCACTGGACTGCACATCAGAATTTGCCGCAGAAGCTGCAAATGTTCCCATACAGAATGTACTTGTTACAGCTACAACACAGCTTAACAAAGATGCACCTATACGGGCTGTCTTTTTCTTAACCATAAATCTTACCTCCTAAGAAAATTCTTGCAACCATATATTTCTCATTGATCCAATTTGAGAAATATACATAACATTACACAATGTAATTATACCATTTTTATATATAATAATATATTCTTTTATTGTACAAACTTTTGTAACAAATTTTATGTAAAAACGATAGTAATTTTTGATAATAAAATTCAAGTGCTTTTATTTTGAATATAACTTTACCTATATGTTGCAAATATTTTATATAATGTTATCTTTTGCTTTTATACCTACAATAAAGTAAAATTAATTTATATAACCTTTTAGAAGTTGAGGTGACAGATAAAATTATAATTAATTTCAGCATTTTATTTGAAAATAGTAAAAAATCTACATTGACAAAAAATGAAAAATCTGTTATTATAATTTTGTTATGCGTGTAGGTGTAACAAATCCTTGCCCTGAGTATCAGGGCCAAATGTCCAGAAGGAGGTGCAACGAAATGTCAGAAATTACAAGTGCTTATGAGTCAGTGATGGTTATTTCACTAAAGCTTGGTGATGAGGGTATTCAGACTCTTATCGAAAAGTTCAAGACTCTAATCTCTGAAAATGCTACACTTGACAGCGTTGATGAATGGGGTAAGCGTAGACTTGCTTATCAGATCAACAAAGAGTCAGAAGCATACTATGTATTGTTTAACTTTACAAGTACAGCAGATTTCCCTGCTGAGTTAGACAGACGTTACAAGATTACAGACGGTGTTCTAAGAACACTTATCATCAAAAAGGACGAGCAGTAATTTTGAACGTATGGTAGGCTTTACGAATATGTGTACGGTTGAGAAAGAGATGATTACTTATGTTGAATAGAGTAGTTATTATGGGTCGTCTGGTTGCAGAGCCTGAGCTTAAAACAACTGGTTCAGGAATTTCTGTGTGTAGCTTTTGTGTTGCGGTTGATCGTAATTATGTAAAACAAGGTACAGAGCGTCAGACAGACTTTATTAATGTAGTGGCTTGGCGACAAACTGCCGAATTTTTATGCAGATATTTCGGCAAAGGTCAGCTTATAGCTCTTGAGGGTTCATTGCAAAGCAGAACTTATCAGGACAAGGACGGTAACAACCGTTCTGTAACTGAAGTTGTTGCAGACAATGTATTCTTTACAGGCGACAGAAGAGATAGAGCTTCAAGTGGTAGCTACGGCAACTATGGTGTGCCTATGCCCCAGGATGCTCCGGTACAGCACAGTTCTCCTGTTTCAGCAGGAACTTACTCAAGCGGTGTACCTGAAGATTTTGAGGAACTACCTGAAGACGATGATTTGCCGTTCTGATTTTTGATTAAAACAGCTTAGGCTGTATACTATATAAAGGAGAGATTGACATGGCTGAGAGACCAGAGAAGGACAACCGCCGTGGCGGACGCAAAGGCCGTAGAAAAGTTTGTGCTTTTTGCGTAGATAAAGTTGAGAATATCGACTATAAAGATGTTGCAAGACTTCGCCGTTATGTTTCTGAGAGAGCTAAGATTCTTCCAAGAAGAGTAACAGGTACTTGTGCACATCATCAGCGTGAGCTGACAGTTGCTATTAAGCGTGCAAGACATCTTGCTTTGCTACCATATTCAAGCGACTGATAATAAATGCTTTTTAAAACCGTTTGACTAAAGTCAGACGGTTTTTTGTATTTAATTTTCTCTCTTCCCTCCTATTAATATCAATTCCTATTCATACTGACTGTTTTTGTATTAAATAGACATATACATATAGAAATAATTGTTAAATATAACTATTAAAAATAGTATGTTACAAGATATATAATTGTTATAAAATTAATAGATTTATACTCAAAAATTATAAAATTTACCGAAAGAAGGTTAATTATGAAGAAAAACAATTTAAAACGTGCTATGGCAATTATTCTCACATTGCTTATGGCACAAAGTGTGGTTACAGCTTCAGTTGTGACGACCTCAGCAGTTTAAACACAACAAGCAGAGTCTTTGGCAGTTAAAACGGAACAAGTAGAATCTTCTACAAGTGATTTCTCCTATACAATAATGAACGGAAAGATTAAGATAACAAAATATAATGGCAATAGTACAGAAGTAACCATACCAACTACCATTGGCAGTCATAACGTTGTTTACCTAGGAAGTAGTGTTTTCAGTGACAACAAAACATTAACTAAAGTAATAATCCCCGAGGGCATTTAGCAACAATCAATCCGGTTAATCTAGTTGATACATATACCTGGACAAGTAGTGACGAAAGTGTTGCAACTGTAAATAAATTTGGCAACGTAACTGCTGTGGGTGTTGGTACAGCTACCATAACAGTAACCAGTAGCAATGGCAAAACAGCTACTTGCACTGTTGTTGTAAAATAATCTTTATTTATAACAGATTAAAAATTCAAATAATAACACAAAACACAGCCGATGTCTAAAAACAGACATCGGCTGTGAATGTTTATACTTAGTTTATTTTATTATCAGAGTTATTTAAAAAATCTGAGAACTAGCAGCCACAGCCACAGCTATTGTTTTCCTCACCATTATTGCAGCAAACCATAAGGATTATGATAAGGATGATAATCCAGCAGCAGCTGTTGTTACCAAAAACATTGTTTAAGCACATACATCTTTTCCTCCTTTCAAGTGGTACACTACATAATATTACAAAACAGCCTTTTTGGTGACAGTATTATTATTTATATTAAAAAATTTTTTTGCAAAATGAAGGACAAGCAGTAAAAAATTGCAAAATTTCCATATTTATCATATAAATCTTTGATGTTTTAAAAATCTTTTTTATTATTCAATAAAATTAAATTAAACTCAAGCACAAAAATCAAAACATATACTTGTCCAAAAAGACTAAATCAGTAATTTATAATGGTTTCAAGCATATAATCAATCAGGTGTTCAAGCAAGTTTACCATAAAAATAAGTTATGTTTAGCTATAATATGCAATAATTGCAAAATACAATAAATTTGCAAGTTTACTGTTGACAAAACTGCTTTAAGAGTATATACTATAAGCACAACACAGCAAGGGTGCTGTAGGTTGGCAGAATTGCTGTACCTACGGTGCCTTTTTGTTTGTGTAAACTTTAAACCTAAAATTAATTTGGATAGGAGAGTTTTACAATGACAAGCGTACCTGAACTGTTTGGTAGCATGGTATTTGATGATGCTACAATGAAAGAAAGACTACCAAAGGAAACATATAAAGCATTAAAAAAGACAATAAAGAATGGTGCTCCACTAGACATTAATGTTGCTAATATTGTAGCTAATGCTATGAAAGATTGGGCACTTGAAAAGGGTGCTACACACTATACTCACTGGTTCCAGCCAATGACCGGTGTAACAGCTGAAAAGCACGACAGCTTTATTAACCCTACTGATGATGGTAAAGTTATTATGGAATTCTCCGGTAAAGAGCTTATCAAAGGTGAACCTGATGCTTCCTCCTTCCCTTCAGGCGGTATCAGAGCTACATTTGAAGCCAGAGGCTACACAGCATGGGACCCTACATCTTATGCTTTTGTTAAAAATGAAACACTTTGTATTCCAACAGCTTTCTGTTCATATACAGGTGAGGCACTGGATAAGAAAACTCCTTTGTTACGTTCTATGGAAAGAATCAGCGAAGAGGCTGTAAGAGTTTTGAGAATTCTTGGTGACAAGGAAACAACAAGAGTTGTTACAACTGTTGGCCCTGAACAGGAGTATTTCCTGATTGATGAAGAACTTTACAACCAGAGAAAAGACCTTATATATACAGGCAGAACATTATTTGGAGCAAAGGCTCCAAAGGGTCAGGAACTTGAGGATCATTACTTTGGCACAATCAAGCCAAGAGTTATGGCATATATGCAGGATCTTGACGAAGAACTATGGAAATTGGGAATTTACTCAAAAACAAGACATAACGAGGTTGCTCCTGCACAGCACGAAATGGCACCTGTTTTTACAACAACAAACCTTGCAACTGACCACAACCAGCTTACTATGGAGGTTATGAAGAAAGTTGCTCATAAACACGGTTTGGTTTGCTTGTTGCACGAAAAGCCTTTTGCAGGTGTTAACGGTAGTGGTAAGCATAACAACTGGTCACTTTCTACTAACACAGGCAGAAATCTTCTTTCACCTGGCAAAAATCCAATTCAGAACACAGAGTTTCTTTTATTCCTAGCTGCTATTATAAAGGGTGTTTATGAATATCAGGATTTGTTGAGAGTATCAGTTGCAAGTGCAGGTAATGATCACCGTTTGGGTGCAAACGAAGCACCTCCTGCGATCATCTCAATGTTTATTGGTGATGACCTTGAAGCTGTTATGAATGCTATTATTGAGGGTAAAGAGATTGCTAAAAACGATGCAGGAAAAATGCAACTTGGTGTTGATGTTCTTCCTGACTTTAAGAAAGATACAACAGACCGTAACCGTACTTCACCATTTGCATTTACAGGTAACAAATTTGAATTCCGTTCACTTGGTTCTTCACTTAACATTGCTTGCCCTAATATTATGCTAAACACAATAGTTGCAGAGGAATTGAGCCAGTTTGCAGATGAGCTTGAAAAGGCTGAAGATAAGGATACAGCAATTAAGGCTCTTATTAAGAGAGTGTTCACAGAATATAAGGATATAGTATTCAACGGCGATAACTATTCAGCAGAGTGGATTGTTGAGGCAGAAAAAAGAGGCTTGTTGAATCTTCGTTCAATGCCTATTGCTATGCCTCACTTCATTGACAAGAAGAATATTGAGTTGTTTACAAAGCATAAGGTACATACTGAGAGAGAAATGTACTCAAGATACGAAATTCAGCAGGAGGAATATGGTAAGATTATCAATATAGAGGCTCTTACTATGATTGATATGGCACGAAAGGACATTTTCCCATCTGTATCAGCCTATGTTCACGAGTTAGCTGAAGCTTGCAATGCTAAAAAATCATTGAGTGCTTCAATTCCTTGTGACGCTGAAATATCATTGATTGAAAAACTGTCTAAACTTCTCTGTTCATTCAACAGCAAAATTGAAATACTTGAAGCTAAGGTTAATGAAGCTAAAGAAATTAGTGATGTTGCAAAGCAGGCATTGTTCTACGGTGAAGAAGTGGTTGGTGCAATGAACGAACTGAGAGCAGTGGGCGATGAAATGGAAGTTTCAACAGCAGCTGACTACTGGCCTTACCCTTCATATGGTGAACTACTGTATGGTGTACGCTGATAAATAGGTATTTTTATACTACTGAATTTCAGTAATAAATATAAATAGATAATAAAATATAATATATAAACGGTTATTGCAATTTTCTAATATGCAGTAACCGTTTTATCTTACTACGTTTTTATGAAACAAGCGTGTAAAGTTATTCAGGGCAACCGCACGAAAAAATCAAAGAAATTTGTTAAAAATGACATCGTATAAAAAGTCGTCATCAAAAGAGCATTTAAAGCGTTTAGCTTTCAAACTGAGTTTAACAGAAGTAAAAGATTTATAC
>JAXJUM010000005.1:0-46137 GCA_036309045.1 Acutalibacteraceae bacterium | reverse complement strand
TGGCGAAAAAATGTATACTTTTGAAGTACCTGAAGATGCAACTTATATAATCTTTACAAATGGCAGTTATCAAACAGTTAATATACTATATGCTGGTGGTGAAGTACGTTATTATCCAATATCAACAACCGATTCAAAAGGACGTTATAACGTAGCAACTTGGTAATAGTACCAAGTAATTTTAGTTATTCATTTTAAGCTCCAAGTTATATTATTATATATTGAAAAGTATATATTTTAATGTTAAAATTAAAATGTCAAAATATTCCTGAAGAAAGGTATTGACATACCGATATTTTAAGTTGATTATTTAAACACATTATAAAATGTGTTACATCAAATATATTTATAATTTGTATTAATTTATTATCAACTATAAATATTGGTTAATTTTTTGGGGTACATCATCCATTACAAAAATTATTTTATAGGAGGAAAATATGGACAATCTCAAAAATTCAAAAAAAGATTTTCCAAAGCTGGCTACTAAGCTGACATTAAGTATGGTGCTTTCAGCTACCTTTGCCTTAAGTGTTGGATGCGACTATGCTAAAACAGCACTGCAATCTGAATTAAAAAATAATAATACAGCTTTGCAGACAAACAAACAAAATTTAGCTAATAAGCCTGTGGAAGAAAATCCAGACACAAACGACACAACAGATACACCAACTGTTAGTGAAACCTCAAAAGCTGTACAAATAGGTGACAGCGAAAAAAGTACTGATACGGAAGAAAGTACCGGCAGTAATGATATAATAGCTGAGAAGCCTGCTATTGAAGTTGTTGCAAATGAAGCAGAAAGTACTGCTGATGTTACAGACATTCTAAAATCATCAACAGCTTTTTCTAAAAACAAAAGTATTTTAGATTATTCAGTAAAATCCAGTACAACAGAAACAAGTATTTACGACTTTGACTATGAACTGAATGATAATGACGAGGTTATTATTAAAAAGTATAACGGCACTGATAAAGAAATTGTTATTCCTGAGGACTTCAATGGTTATTCAGTTGTTGAAATTGGCAGCAGTGCTTTTTATTATAACCGTAATATTACATCAGTTACATTGCCAAGTACGGTTAAAAAGATTTCGGATTCTGCTTTTAATTATTGTACAGCACTTACAAATGTTAATTTAAATGAAGGATTGGAAGAAATAGGCGGTTATGCCTTTTATGATTGCTATTCTTTGTCATCTATAAAAATTCCTGACAGTTGTTTATCTATTGGTTATTCTTCCTTTGAATATTGTACAGGATTAACCTCTGTTGATTTAGGAAAAGGAATACAAACTATAGGAAGCTACGCATTCGAACGTGCTTACAAATTAACATCCGTAGTAATACCAGATTCAGTAACTTCGTTAGGAGATGGTGCTTTTTATTATTGTAGTGCTTTATCTTCTATTGTGATTGGTGAAGGCATAACAACAATTCCGGCTAATGCCTTTAGATATTCTGCAATAGAAACTTTGAACATTCCGGATAATATTCTATTTATAAAAAATAATGCATTTCAAGATTGTGATAAGTTATTAAATATAAATTGGGGTACAGGTTTAAAGGAAATAGGTGACTATGCTTTTGCTGACTGTGATGGATTTACAGAGTTTACCATTCCGGATACTGTAGTAAAGGTTGGAAACTATACCTTTGGTAATTGCAGTAAGCTTGTTACTCTTAATATTGGTAAGGACGTTGATAATTTTACCCCTGATACTATTACGAATTCCAGCAACCTTGTTAATATAAATGCTTCAAAAGACAGCGTATATTATGCTACAATAGATGGTTGCTTATATAGTAAGGATTTAACCAAACTTATCAGAGTGGGAAGAGGATATGAAAAAGACTTTGTATTGCCTTATAGTGTTACAGTAATTGGTGAATATGCTTTTTCATATTGTCAAAAGCTCCCAAGCATAACTCTTACGGATAATATCGTTTCTATTGAAAGATATGCTTTTCAACGTTGTACAAAATTAACAAGTTTAGATATTGGCGATGAAGTAGAATATTTAGGAGATTATGCTTTTTATTATTGTACAGCACTAAAAAGTATTGATTTGGGTAAAAATCTAACCAACATTGGTGAATACAGCTTTGCTAATTGCAGCAGTCTGGAAACAGTTGAATTACCGGATACAGTAACAGTGATAAAGAGATATGGTTTTCATAATTGTAGTGGATTAACAAGTATACAATTAAGCTGTAATCTTGCTACTATTGAAGAAGAGGCTTTTTATAATTGCTATTCCTTGAAATCCATTGATATACCTAATTCTGTTACAACTTTAGGTAGTTATACATTTGAATATTGCTACGCATTAGAGGAAATTACCTTAGGCTTAGGTATAAAAACCATACCATACTCTTTTGCTTATAATTGCAAAGCATTAAAGGAAATTACTATACCTGAAAATGTAGAAACAATTAGTAACTATGCATTTAAAAATTGTTCGGCACTATCTAATATTAAATTTAACAGCAAATTAACACAAATAAACTATGAAGCTTTTAACAACTGTGATGCTCTTACAGTGGTTGATATACCGGATAATGTAAAAACCATCGGTGATCGTGTCTTTGCATATTGTGACAAACTAACTACTTTAAATATTGGCAGCGGTGTAACAACATTAAATGTAAGTGTTGTGGATGATACTCCGTCATTGACAAGCATAAACGTTTCAGGTGAAAACACTGTATTTGCTTCACTGAATGGCGTTCTGTTTAATAAAGATATGACTAAGCTTATAAGCTATCCAAGAGCAAAAGCAGGTGAATATAAAATGCCTGATACTGTTGTTACCATTGGAAGCTATGCATTTGAGGATTGTAAAGCAATGACAGCAGTAACAATGAGTAAGGCTTTAACTACAATTGAAAGTTATGGCTTTATCGGATGTACTGCTATAACCTCACTGGAATTTGGTGATAATTTAAATACTATTGGTTATCAATCTTTCACAAATTGTTCAGGATTAACAAGTGTTAAGTTAGGTATAAACACAAAAACAATAGATGGTTATGCCTTTAGCGGTTGTACCTCTATTGAGAGTATTGATTTTGGTAAGTCATTAACCTCTATTGGGGGCTGGGCATTTTATAATTGTAGTAATTTGCCATCGGTTGTCTTACCTGATACCGTAACAACTATAAATAGCGAGGCATTTTATTATTGTACATCATTAAAATCAGTAAAATTAGGAAGTGGCTTAAAAACTATAGGTACTTGGGCTTTTGAATACTGTACCTCTCTTGAAAGTATAGAGATACCTGATGCAGTAACCAATGTTGGAGGTAGTGCATTTTATAATTGCAGTGCATTGAAAAGCGTAAAAATCGGAAGAGGAACAACCAGCTTTCCTTATGAGCTATATGGTTGTACAGCATTAGAGTCTATAACGGTTGCAGACGAAAACACTACCTACGCTTCATATAATGGTGTATTATTTAACAAAGACCTTACAAACCTAATGAAATATCCTGCACAAAAATCAGGCGATTTTATTATTCCTGACACTGTTAATACAATCAGCTCTGATGCCTTCAGAGATGCAAAAAAATTAACATCAATTAAAGAGTATGGCAATGTATTTTCAGTAGGAAGCAGTGCTTTTTATAATATTGATAAAACAAACTTTAAAGCATATGTTATTGAAGGCTCATATATGGAAACATATTGTAAAAATAACTCCATTACATATGAAACCATTGTAGATACACGTACCCAGATCAATAATTGTACTGTTACATATGATAGCTATGTAAAATATACAGGCTCCTATACTTATGCAAACTTAACCATAACTAACCCCGAAACCGGTGCTGTTCTGGTAAAGGATACTGACTATAAGGCTTTTTACAATAATAATTATTATACTGGTACAGCAACTATTGAAATATATGGCATGGGTGAATATGGTGGACACGTTTCCGGACAATATACTATTTATCGTCCAGTATCCAGCCAGATTTCATATAAGCGAACCGGTGCGGCTATATATACCATTACTTCAACAGCAAGCAATGGTATTGGAGATTACAAATACAAATTTGAGTATATTAACAAGGAGCTTGTTGGAACAACTGAAGAGAAATGGACAGAAATTGAAAACCCTGACAATTTGTCACAGCTTTCATATTATTTTGAAGAGGACGGCACTTTTAAAGTACGCACTACTGTTACTGATGATATGGGTGATACGGCAGTAGCTACCACAGAGGTTGTTGTAACTGCACCAAGAGCAAATCTTAAGGCGACAAATACAAAGCCTGTTTACGGTGAGAGTATAAATGTTGTGGCTACCGGTACAAACTTTAATGTAAACAAGCAATATAAGTTTGAATACAAATCAGCCGAGGACGAAGATTGGACTGTTTTAAGCGATTACAGCACGGAAACTCAAAATGTTGATATACGTTTTAACAAGGTAGGAACATTCTATTTAAAAGTTACTATTAAGGATAGTTCAGAAAATATTGCCGAAAAAACCTTGACATTTAACATTGCCAAACCAACTGTAACAATTAATGCTGAAGGTCCTACAACTGTAAAAAATCAGGAATTTACCATTAATGCAGGTGTTGATAAAACCACATATAAGGAGTTTAAGTATAAATATCAATATAAAAATAAAAATGACAGCACTTGGACAACTCTTAGTAATTATACAGATTCACAATCGCAAAAGGTTAAATTTACTGAAGCCGGAGAATATGTTGTTAAGGTAACCGCTAAAAGCACTGAGGACAGCAGTTTAATTATATCAAGCACAAAAACTTATAAAATTCAAGAGCCTGCGGTAGTAATAAATACTGTAACAAATGCTGAAGCCGGAGATACTATTGACATTGGTGCAACAGCAACTAATTTTGGCAATGGTGTTACATACAAATTCCAGTATAAGGTTGGAGAAAATGCACAGTGGAATACTATACAGGAGTCTGAAAACAGTATAGCTACTTTAAAGCTAATGCAGGGCGGTACATTTACTATAAGAGCTATTGTAACTGACTCTGTGGGCAACAGTGTTACAACTGAAAAAAATGTAGAAGTAAGAGGTATGTATATAGACCTGAATGTAGAAAATACAACACCATTTGTAGGCGAAACTTCGGTTATTGTTGCTGAGGCTAAAGGCTTTCTTGCAGAGGGAACCAACCTTGAATACAAATTTGAATACAGAGAACTAATTTCTTCAACGTGGCATACCCTGCAGGATTACAGTGAACTTTCATACACTGAATTTGTCGGAAAAACATCCGCTGTGCCTGATGAATACGCAAATTATGCAGGTGCCTTTGAAATAAGAGCTATCGCTAAGGATGAAAGCGGAAACATTACTGTTTCAGACGGTGTAAAAATTACTCCTCAAAAAATGAAAATGTCGTATTCACTGTCAAATACCAATGTAGAACCCGGCACAGAAGTTACAGCTAAGGTTAATGTAACAGGCGGCTTTGGAGAAGTTAAATACCTGTATGAGTACAGTAGAAATAACGGAGATTGGCAGCCACTTGTTTATACAAACTATGTTTCATATAATGAAATTAAATTTAAGTTCTCAGCAGAGGGTACATATAGAATAAGAGTAACAGCCAAAGATTCGACAGGTACATTTGTAAACACAGGTACAGGTGCAGACCAGAATATTATGACATTAAAGGTAGCCAAGCCTGTGGACCCTGTATTTTATTGTACTTTATCAGTACCCGGCAAAGTTAACGTAAACCAGAAATGTAATTTTATTGCTGAAGCCGGCAATGGTAGCGGTGACTATACATACAAGTTTACAATAAGCGATGTAAAATCTACAACCGAAAAAGTTTTACAGGATTATAACGAAAATAATAAACTTGACTATACACCAAAATCAGAAGGAACATATCAAGTTACTGTTTATGCAAAAGACAGCAGCGGCAAGGAGATTACAACTACCCGCACAATAAATGTAATATATTATAGTGTTACTTTCTTTAAAAGTTATGCTACCACTGAAAATATTACGGTGAACCTTGACCCTACTTTAACAAATACGTATATTGATGACACATATACTTTTAAATATGAATACAGAAATAAGCTGGACTCAAATTGGACTACTATTCAGGAATTTAGCGACAATAAAACACTTAATGCAAATTTTGCTGACAGTGGTGTTTATGAAGTAAGAGTAACTGCTAAAAACAGCGAAGGAATAGAAAAGGTTGCAACTACAACCGTTACTGTAAATGAAGCTATGCAGCTATTTGCCTCTGCCCTACCGGATTATATTACAGCTGGCTCAAGCACTGTAATTATTTGTGACACTATTGGAGGTACAAATAACAAAACTTTTAGATATAGCTATTGTGCAGAAGGCTCTGATATATGGTACAGCTTTGCTGATAATTCAAACGGAAGTGTTGCTGTGGCTACATTTGAGGCTAAGGGTACATATAAAGTTAGGGTAATAGCTACCGATAGCGTAGGTGCTACCTCAGAAACATATTTAAACATTTATGTAGGATAAGGAGAAAGCGATGAAGTATAAATTACATTTAAAAGTTATCTCTTTAATATTAACTCTTACTCTGCTTGTTGGCATTGTTACACCAACAGTTGCAGCAGATGATATTAAAAAAGATAATAGCAGAAGCATTAATGTAAGTGCTGTATCTGATGCACTGTTAAACGTTCTGAACACTAACAATGAGGAACACGTTAAACAGCTTGAGATAACAGACGTTGAGTTTGATATAGACAGAGATTTTGATCAAAGCGGATATGTAACAGTTAAAAATACAGGAACAAATGATGTTGAATTTTTCCTGGATATTACCAATGATTATGATGACATTTTCTTGGGATTTGTAGGTGCAGGCTCGCCTGATCAGCCTACATTGGTAACAGCAGGCTCAAGTGTAAAGGTAAAGCTTTCTGTATTTGCACAAAAAGCAGGAAAAAATAAGTATAATCTTCCTGTAAAGTCATACATAGTTGAGGATACAAATTATGTTTTAGACACAGAAACAGAGGTAATTCTTAACTTCAAAGAGGCAGACCTGAACTTTGCTTGTGATCTGGTTTCTACCAATACAGACACACTAGAGCAAAACTTTATGCTTATAAATATGGGTGACGATCTGAACTGTGTTTCAGTTACAGCAGACAGTGACCTTGCCGAGTATGTAACATTAAATCCAACAGTTTCAGACACTCCTGTAAAAAGCGGAGAAAGCCTTAATATTACCGTAACCCCTAACTATACAGCATTAAAAGATAATAATGTAAGCTTGGTTAAGGGCAATCTTGTAGTAAGTGCCGTAGGTAAGCAGCAAAGCTTTGCTGTTACCATAGATACTGAAGGCAAAGAAATTTATTCTATTACAATGGGCGAGCTTGTAGCTTATCAAAAGGGAAATAAGGAATATTATAACCTTAATGCTGATATTTCCTCTGTAACGGATACTGTTAAAATCACAGATAACAGTACAAATAACAATATTGACTATAAAATAAGCTATTCTGTACCATTAATAGATAAGAATACTGACAAAGAGATAACTCGCCTTGAAAATTCGTATACTGTAGAAAGCTATACCGGTGATGATTTAAAAACCGGTGATATGCTGGAAAATAAATATTATCAAGATGGTGAAGATATTATTTATGAATATAAAATGTTCATAAATATTGATGACCTGAAAGAGTTTGCAGCAACACTAGACGAAGATTTCTACAATTTAGTAAATCAAGACAATACAACCAGCACGGTGACTTCAAAGTTAACTGCAATTCCCAGCGGAAGAGCCATTGGAAATGTTGCACAATCAGATGGTTATTGGGATGATGTAAACGGAAGTTGGCCAGCCGATGTTGGAAGTGTTGTAGTTGGAGGAACCTCTAAAGTTGGTTCTGTAATTGGAAACGGATATAATGTTCTTGGCGCAGGTAAAGGTGCCTATGATTGGGCAACCGGTGCCAACCACAAACATGAAGACGCGGTTACTCAATCACCAAATCTAACAGAAGCAGAAAAAAAAGAGTATTCAGATTTATGTAATCAGCAAGATCAAAAGGGTGTTGGTGTACCTGTTTTAGGCATTTTAGCAGGATTTGCTTTTTCCGGCGGGTTAGGTATTGCAGTTGGATTAGGTATTGTGCTTATCGATCATCTTGATAGAGCACGTATGGAGAAGCGTAAAGCGGAGCTTGAAGCAAAAGCAGGCATTGGTGATGGTGAAGGCGGAGACGGCGGACAAAGCACCACTGACAATAAGCGTAACCAATGTACTAATGCCGGAAAAATAGAAGGTGATTTTAACAATCCATATAATTTCCCAAGTAGTACCGGTGGAAGCACTGGTGGAAACACCGGAGGAAATACTGGTGGAAATACTGGATCTGGCGGAGATGAAAATCCAACGGCTCCAACATCATCTCAGGGTGGTAATGAAAATCCAACGGCTCCAACATCATCTCAGGGTGGTAATGAAAATCCAACGAATCCTACATCATCTCAGGGTGGTAATGAAAATCCAACTAATCCTACATCACCTACAGACGCAACAAGTCCAACATCACCTACGGAGGGAACAACAGGTAATGGCAATCCATCACTTGGTCAAGATGATAGATTTGTTTTACTTATGGATAAAAATACAGTTAACACCCGTGAAACTGTAAAAGCTTGGATTAGAACAAATGGAATTACCGGTGAAACCGACCAATGGGAATATAAGCTACAATATAAAACAGAAAATTATCCACTATGGTCAGATTACAGTGAATATACTGACTATCCTGTATGGCACATAAGTTTTAATAATGCAAATACCTATAAATTACGTTGCTTAATAAGGTATAAAGATTCTAAAGCTATTTCATACACAGCAACTAATATTATATATGTTACAAATACTTGTTTAAATGGATACTTTAACAGAACTTCCCCGTCTATTTTTGTTACAAGTCGTTTAGCTGCCGGCGATAGGTCAGCAAATGATGACAATATGACTACTCAATATCTTATTAATGGAGTAAATGCCGGAACTATTACAAACAACGGTCACGCACAGCTTTCTATGGCTGTTATAGATGCTACAAGTGAAAACGTAAAGAACGGAACAAATACTATTACAGCTAAATATTCAACAACTCCTACACATTACAGAACAGTATCTGATATGCAAATTGTTACATATTATCCTGCTGATACTATTGTAAACTACATAGGTGATATAGACTATTACCCTGATGTTACTTTGCACCCGGACTTCTCTATTTTTGAAGAAAATATTTATACAGACTCTGAATTTTATGTAAATGAAGAAACCACCCTTCATTGCAGTATTTACAACCGAAATGCATCTGGCGGTTGGGTAGATATAGTTGTTAAAGACGGCGAAGAGGTAATATACTCTGAAACTAACACTTGGATGGGAATGTTCTCTGAAAAAACACTGGATATACCTTGGACCCCAAAAGCAAGAGAAAATGCAATTACTGTTGAGTTGACAAATAAATGCACATCAATAAAAGAAGCAGATCTCACAAATAATAAGGCTGAAAGAAATATGAAAGCCAACGAATATATTGAGCCAAGTTTTGGTGAAACTGATAATTCAATAGCACTTGAAGGCAGAGATTTTTCAGTATATACACACACTTTAGATTATCAGAATGTTAAAAATGTAGCTTGCTACATTGATGATGAAGAACAAAAACTTTCAAGTGCAAATGATTATAGCAAGGGTATTAAATATTGGGCAAGTGTTAAGGGCTTGTCAGCAGGTAACCATAAACTAAAGTATATTATCACCTATGATAAAGCAGGCAATGCTACTGGAACTCTTGAGAAAATAATAGACATCAATGTTATTAGTAAAGAGAGTTCTTCAACTGTTATTGCTAAAAATACTTCTACAAGCAATACATCAGCGGTTGTTTATAGAAATAACAGCATTGACTCTACATATAAACCGGATTCAAACGGCATTATCACAATTATGTACAATGCAGATATGTATAATAACAGAGATGCTTATAAGCTAGCTGTATATACTGGAAATGGAGTGTATGTAACCAGCCTAACCGCAGGTAATATCTCAGTTGACAATACAAAGGTACAGAACACCTTTAAGGTTAACATAAGCCCTTATTACCTAAAGTTTGCTAATTTATATATTAAAAATAATGGTTCAAATTATTATCAGCAAATACCATATAATATTCTAAATAATGGTAGCGAACAGGTATTTTATCTAAGCAATGAAAATTATGCATTATACAACAGTTGTAATAATGCATATATGGTTCTTGTTACAACAAGTAACGTTGTGTATAAATTACAACTTATAAATAATTCAAAGCGTGTAGAATCCTTGAATAATGCAATAAAGCTAGATCAAAGTAATTTGTATAGTCCAATAACATCAGCAGCAAATACCAAGTTGGATACCATTACATCAAAAGCCTTGAGTATGAGTACATCAAAAGCTATAAGTACATCCAGTAATAAGCATAATTTAAATTCTAACTGGGCATATGCATATAGCAATGGTGCAACAATGAATATTCAAAAATTGGGTACGGCATTGGTTGATGAAAATGTAATTTCCGGTAATGTTTCAAGGCTATCAGCTGATACCTATGATGTATACTATACTTTGAAGTCTGATAACTGTGTATTTGATATATATAAAGAAGTAAGTATAGCTGATAATAATGTTACAAATGAAATAAGTAATAGCTTTTCAGGTGAAGTAACAGCAATAAACAACGAAGTAAATGAAGGAGAAAACGTAAATCTTTCAATTTCAAAACTACTTGATAAGAACGGAAATCAACTTACAGAAATAAATTCATTACAGGATGAATTTATAGTTACAGTAACATTCGCAGATGTAAGTGATAGCAACAATGTATATACACGAGAAATTAAAACCAAGAGCCTACAAGATGTTCTTACAAATGTAAAAGCACCTGAGAAGTTTGGTAAATACAAAATTACACTGAATATAACAATTAATACATACGCTGACATTATGATTGGTGATGTAAATAATGACGGCAAATTAGGTGTAGCTGATGTAGTAAAAACAATAAGATTTATGATTGGAATCAGTAAATTCACCGATTCGCAAATGAAATCATCAGATATAGATATGTCTAATACAATTACATTGAAAGATCTTGTGTTGCTCCAAAGAAAAATAGTTGGCATTAACTAATATTAGGGGTTGCTTAAATAGTAGCCTTTCTTTGCCTTTTTCTTGCTAATTTTTGTTAACCATATGTTATTTTAGGAAATTATTTCAAAATTTTTTCTGTAATTCAGCGGAATTCAACAAAATGTTTATATTTTTGTAAAAATATAAACATTTTGTAATAATGATAAAATAATTTTATTGATATCAAATACTTATATAAATTCGCATATCTGTTTAATAGAATACTGTTTCTTGTATAGAATGAGGAAACTTGAAAAAATCAGGAGGGATTTAGTTTGGAAAAACGTACATTAAAGCTATATTCAGCAGTGTTGTCAATAACTACGCTTATGTCATCACTCCCCATTCTAACACCAAATGCGGCTGAGGTATCTGTTAACACTCAAAGCCAAAGTTCAGAAGTTAGTATGGCAGAAGAAGAAAGTAGTAATCAATTTTATGGAGCAACGGGTGACCGTTCTCTTGAAAATGGAGGGATACCCGAATCCGCAACAGTTATTGATTCAGTTTATGAATATTATCAAATAGCTGAACAGGATAGCAATATTAGCGAAGATGATCTTCGTATGAAAGCGGATAATGATTTGCCTGATAGTGTTGATAATAGTAATAGTAAATACTTTCCAGAGGTAAAAAGTCAGGGGTCAATAGGTTCGTGTGTTGCCTGGGCAGAGACATATTATCAGTTCACTTATACAATGAATAAGACAATGAATGTTGAGACAACATCTGAGAATACTTTTTCACCTAAGTGGACATATAATCTAGCTAATGGTGGTGAAGATGAGGGTTCTGTTAGCGATGATGTTTATGAGATTATGAAAGCACAAGGAAACGTACCTTGGAGTATGGTGCCTTATGATGATGATTACCTTAGTTGGAGTCCGGTAGAAGATATATGGAAAACTGCTATTAAATATAGAATAAAGGATTATCAGTTTTTTAAGGATATTGGTTATAAGGAAAATTCGATGATAACATCTGCTGATGATATTGATTTGGAACCTATAAAAACGGCACTAAGTAATGGTGATGTGCTTACTTTTTCTACTCATATCAGAAGCTGGAAAACCAGTAATTTAAAAACTAATTCTAATGCTCCTGAAAATAGTAATTATAATGGTGAAGTAGTTGTAATTGCTCAGAATGGTTCATTAGGTGGTCATAGAATGACTATTGTTGGTTACAACGATAATATTTGGACGGATATTAATAATAATGATATAGTTGATGATGGTGAAATGGGAGCATTCAAGATCGCAAATTCTTGGGGTTCTAACTATGCAAATGATGGTTTTATATGGGTATCATATGATTCTTTGAATCAAATTTCTTCTGTTACAAATGCAGAAAATGCAACGAATAGAAGTAAACCTATTTGCAGTGTTGCAAGAATAGATGTTCAACCATATGATACAGATACAGATTTATATCTGAAATATACTTTAAACACATCGGACAGAACACAGGTAAAAGGTTATGTTATTGCAGAAAAAAACGGAACAGAATATTATTCTTCTGTTTATCCACATGTTATGTTTGGTCAAACTGGTGTTTATTCTTATGATGGCACAACAAGTTCAAATGACGGAACAATGATATTTGCACTTAATAATATAATTCCTGATATAAGCTCAGATAATTATAGTGAATATACATGGAGTGTCAAATTTGAGGATAATACAGCGGATAGTACTGTACTTACAGTAAAAACTGCTGAAATAATTGATGAAAATACAAATAAAACATATAAACCTGAAAATATTTATCCATTTACTTTAGATGGTGAAGAAAAAACATTAGAAATCTCAAAAACAGCATTAAACAATGCGGTAATTTATTACAGAGGCTATGAAAATCCTTATATTCATTATAAGGTTGGCAATGGTTCATGGACGTCATCAGCCGGAGAGCCAATGACTAAAAATATGGAAAGACGTGGATATACACATAAATATGTTATAGAGCTTGCAGATTCTTCGGAAACAACTTTTTATTTCAGTGACGGTAATGACAATATAGACAATAATAATGGTCAATATTTTATAGCAAGCAAAGGTTTGAATTATTATGTAACAGAAAATGTTTGTGACCCTATTGTTGTAAAATTGACAAATGATTTTAATAGTATTGCAGATGTAGACAAATGTGGAAATTTTTATGCAGAAGCAAGTGGCGGTTATGTTCCGTATCAATATCAGTTTATATATGAAAATCTTACAACAGGTGAAGAAAAAGTTTATGATTATGATGATTATTCCAATGACGGTTACTATTTCAGAGAGGTTGGAGATTATAAGGTTACAGTAAATGTTAAAGATTTTGCTGATAATGTAGCATCTGATTCAATGATTGTGACTGTTGAGGAATTTCCTTTTGAATTTACCGAATTTAATGTAAAACCGAATGGTAAAATTGTAGTTGGACAGGCGTTGAATTTTTCAGCAATTACAAACTTTGAGCATATAAAAGCCTGGGGCGGTCTGAATAACAAATATAACTTTACAATAAAAAGAGAAGATGAAGTGTGTTATACTACAACTATTTTATCTGATAAATATGATATAGGTGGTATGACAAGTACAATACTTCTATCTTGGACACCAACATATTCAGGAAGTTATTCTATTACAATTTCATCTACCGAGGGTGATGGGGAATATGCTGAAAAAACAATTAACTTTGATGTTGCAGAATATAACGGAACTTTAGTTGGTGATGCAAATAATGATAAAAAAATCACTATTGCAGATCCAGTTATTATAATGAGATATATTGTAGGACTTGTTGATTCTTCAGGAATTTGGACATATCTTGCTGACTGTAATAATGACGGTAATGTAGACATTAAAGACGCAGTTTATATTCAGAAATATCTTCTTGCGATTAAAAATTCTTCAAATGTAGGTAGTGTAAATTATAAGGAACCACCAACAGAACCAACCACAGCAACAGAACCAATTACAGAGCCAATTACAGAGCCTCCAACCGAAGTTGAAGAAAATATTGTAACATTTACTAATTCTTTTAACTGGAGTGGTACAATCTCCTGCTATTATTGGTCATCTTCAAATACATCTATGACTACATGGCCAGGTAAGGCTATGACTTATTTAAAGACTAATAGCTATGGCGAAAAAATGTATACTTTTGAAGTACCTGAAGATGCAACTTATATAATCTTTACAAATGGCAGTTATCAAACAGTTGATATACCATATGCTGGCGGTGAAGTACGTTATTATCCAATATCAACAACCGATTCAAAAGGACATTATAACGTAGCAACTTGGTAATACTAAAAATATAATATTTATTAAAGTAACAGACCATTTGGAATTTTTCCAAATGGTCTGTTACTCTTAATTAATTATTTTTTTATATTGTTTTGTATTTTAAAAGCTGTAAGTGTGTTTTTCATTAGTGTTGCAATAGTCATAGGACCAACACCACCTGGAACAGGGGTTATATAAGAAGCTTTTTTCTCCGCTTGTTCAAAATCAACGTCGCCACATAGTTTCCCATTATCCAGTCGGTTTATACCTACATCAATAACGACTGCTCCGTCTTTTATCATATCCTCTGTAACAAACTTTGGAATACCTACCGCAGCAACAAGAATATCTGCACGTCTGCAAACTTCCTTAAGGTCTTTTGTACGGCTATGGCAGATTGTAACAGTACCGTTTTTATGTAACAGTAGCATAGCCATAGGCTTGCCCACTATATTACTTCTTCCCAGAACTACACATTCTTTGCCTGAGATTTCTATATTGTAATAATTTAGCATTTCCATTACACCAGCAGGAGTACAGGGAAGAAAATCATAATCACCAATCATAATTTTTCCTACATTAGCAGCGTGGAATGCGTCAACATCTTTTTCAGGTGCGATAAGTTCAATTACCGCTTTTTCATTAAGATGCTTTGGTAGAGGTAATTGACAGAGAATTCCGTTAATTTCGTTGTCAGTATTAAGTTTTTTAACTAATTCTGTAAGTCCTTCCTGAGTTGTTTCAGCAGGTAGTGCATACTCTCTGGAAAGAAATCCTACAAGTTCGCAAGCCTTTTTCTTGTTATTAACATAAACTCTTGAAGCAGGATCATCACCAACAATAATAACAGCTAATCCGGGTTTTTTACCTGTTTTTTTTAACAAAGCTGCACATTCATCCGCTACACTTTGTTTAACACTAGCTGAAACAATTTTTCCATCAATAATCTGTGCCATTTCATTTTTCTCCTTTGTTTTCAATTTTTGAATTTTCAGAATCATCTTCAGAATTATCTGATGTTTCTGTATTATCATCTGAATCTTTGATATTGTTTTCTTTATTTGCAGAGTTTTTTTCTGTATACTCGTTTTCAATTTCGGAAGATATTTCTTTTGTCGTTTCAGACACGTTGTTTGTTTCTTCTATTATAGGTGAAGAAATTATACTTTTCTGATCTACTGTTTTAACAAACTCTGTATATGGCTTTAAGTTTTCATATTTTTTGATATATAAAACGATAAGTGAGATTAAGCCTATTATTGCTATCAAAATAGAAAGAGCCTGCGAAACTCTTATTTCTGTGTTTGGAATATACAGGCTGTCAGTACGTAATCCTTCAACAACTGCACGTTCAGTGCCATACCATACAAGGTATATCAATGCCATTTGTCCATGATATTTTCTCAGTTTAGTATGTGAAAAAAGGTGTAAAATTAAGACACCAAGCAGGCACCAAAGTGATTCATACAAAAAGCAAGGATGAACAGCAATATTGTTTGTACCCTCGCTTACCATACCCCAGGGGAGGTTTGTTGCTGTTCCATAGGCCTCCTGATTAAAGAAGTTACCCCATCTTCCGATACCTTGTCCTATCAGAAAACCTATTGCTGCAACATCAAGAAGAGCAGGAATATTCATCTTACTTATTTTTGCAACAATCAGACCACCGATTAAAGCACCAATAATTCCGCCGTAAATGGCAAGTCCACCTTCGTTAATCGCAAGAATTTTTATAGGATTTGCACCATAATAATCCCAGTTAAAAATAACATAATAAAGTCTTGCTCCTAATATACCTGTTATTACGCCTACAATAACACAATTTAATAATTTATCTGCTGATATACCAAGACGTTTTGAATTTAAACTACCATAGATTACTGCAAGAATCAGTCCTGTGGCAATTATTATTCCATACCAGTAAATTTGTAATCCGAAAATTTGAATAGTATTGTTTATATCAAAGTTAAGTCCAAGTCCAGGAAAAGATACATGATACATATTGTAACCCTCCCTTGTTATAGTGGCATAATTACAGATAGTGCAGAATTTTTACTGTTTAGTTGTTCTATAAGTCTTCTGTTCACATCTTCAATAGTTGTATTTTTTATACACTCAATATAATTAAAAATTTCTCTGCCTGAGAATTCGCTGTCCATAATAATACCGGCAATAGTTTTATTACTGTTTAAGGAAGAAATATTATCACCGTATACAGCTTTTTTAGCTATTTCAAAATCTTCGGGAGATACTCCTGTTTCTCGTATTTTGTCTACATATTCTTTTATAATCTTTGCTACTTCTTTAGGATTTTTTGATTCACCACCAAACAACACACTGCTATAATAAGGGCCTTCAAAATGTTCATATTCAAAGGTACTATTTATAAGTCCCTTATCTTCAAGTTCTTTGTAAAGTTGTGATGAGCTGGAAGCGATTATAGAAAGAAGGATTTCACTTTCAGCCATTTCCTTGTCAGTAAGTCTTTCCTTTTTTACATTTTCCTTAAAGCCAAGGTAAAATAATGGCACAGATACAGGGAATTTTTGCTCTACATATTCGGTTGTAACTTCTTCCGGCTCTTCGGGAAAGGTGCTTTCAACATCTTTTTCAGGACAATCTTTAGTATATTTGTCAGCCATAGCTAATATTCTGTCAAGCTGTGCATTGCCACCAACCACAACTAAAGCCATATTGTGTAGGTTATAAAAACCGTTGTAACAGTCGTATAGTTTTTCAGGTGTGATTTCTGCTATACTTTCAACGGTACCTGCAATGTCAATTTTAACGGGATGGTTTTGGTATAATGCTCCAAGAAGATTAAACATAACTCTCCAGTCAGGGTCATCATCATACATTCTTATTTCCTGACCAATAATTCCCTGTTCTTTTCGTACAGTTTCATCTGTAAAATAAGGTTCTTGTACAAATTCCAACAGTATCTTAAGGGATTCATCAAAATTATCTGCACAAGAGAAAAGATAGCAGGTTTTATCAAATGAAGTGTATGCATTGGCAGAAGCACCTGTTTTTGCGTATTTTACAAATGCGTCACCGTCCTCACATTCAAACATCTTGTGTTCAAGATAATGAGCTATGCCATCAGGTACAACTACTTGTTCACCATTATCTTTTTTGAATGTAGTATTTATTGAACCATATTTTGTTCCGAATAGGGCATAGGTGGACTTATATCCTTCTTTGGGATAAATATAAATTGTAAGTCCGCTTTTGTGTTGAACTTTATAATATTTGTCACCTGTAATATTGCATTTTATTTCCTCTATATTGTTAGTACTCATATTATTGCTCCTCCTTACTATCTTTTGGTTGTAACAGATAAACAGTATCAAGAGTAATAGTGTTTGCAAGTTCTACTATTGTGTCCTTATCAACAGCATTGAGTTTTTCAACAGCTTGTTCAACAGTAAGAATTTCATTATCCAACATCTGGTTAATATACCAAGATTCTGTACCGGCTACTGTATCTTGTACACTCTTGTAGCTATTTATAAGAGATAGTTTTGCAGATTCAATTTCAAAGTCAGTTATATTGCCTTTTTTCATTTCGTCAAGCTGATTTTTAATCTCTTCTATTGTACGATTGATGTTTTTCTTTTCAACACCGCTGTCAACAATAACAATACCTTTAAGTTTGTAATAACGTGCAGCACAGTAATAACATAAACTTAACTTTTCACGTACATTAACAAAAAATTTAGAACTTGGAGTTCCTCCTAAAATAGCAACTGTCAGCGACATAGCTGTGCTATCATTTTCAGGTTGTGCTGTTGCTGTTCTAAAACCCATTACAAGTTTAGCCTGTGCAATGTCAGAACTTTCAGTCTTTTCTTTGATATTTTCAACAGTAGTTTTAACTTCGGTTTTTATTTCAGGTTGTGTACGCTCAAATGAAGAGAAGTTGTCCTCTATAATTTTTTCAGCAAGTGAAGTATCACTGCTTCCTATCATCATTACTTCTATTCTTGAATTAACAAGAATATCTTTCCATACTTTATAAAGTTCTTGAGAAGTAAGTTTTTCAACGTCTTCTTTGGTGCCATATCTTTTAATTCCATATGCCTCGTCTTTGCACATTTCACCTAACATCTGAGAAATTGCATAGGTACGTTTTTCATTAAACTCACCTTCAATAGCTTCAAGAAGTTGACGTTTACATTGCTCGAAGTTGTTTTCAACAAAAGCATTGTTTTCTACATTTGGATTAAAGATAATCTCGCAAAGCAGTTTTACAAGTTCAGGAGAAATCTTTTCTTTATTCATAGTGTATCTGTCATCTATACCTGTAACAGTTAAAGTTAAGGCAAGAGATTCTCCCATTTTTTTACATTCACTACTTATATTTGCACCATATAAGTTACTTAAAGCACGATTAAGACTTATTGTTGTAGGATACTTTTTGCAACTGTAAGCTAGTACAGAAGGTAAAAGTGTATAAGCTGCCGCAGTTTTTTTGTTTAAAGGCACAAACATAGTTACAGATATTTTAGCTGTTTTAAAGCGTTCCTCTTTTATACTGTTAAATGAAACGCCATTCGCAATAGATTTTCTGACTATACTACTCATTTCATTTTTCCTTTCATTTATAAATTTATACTATATAATTGTATACATATTAGTATTATATCATACAGCACTGTCTTATGAAAGAGTTTAATAAAAATTAATTTTTCAAAAAAATAGCTGTATGAAAATATAAACACACAACTGACTTTTTAGCATTAAAAAGTCTATTCATCTTTTTGAAATTTGAATTTTTTTCTTAAATAAAATTCAAATATATATGTGTATTTCTCTAAATCTCCAGTATTTACGGGTTTTCCTGTCCGCAGACATTTATATATTCTCCACTTTTCCCTTATATTTTCCCTTGCAAAGAAACTTTAGGGAAATACTACTTTTTCTTTTCTGTAAATCTTTTACATTCTATTTCCATTCTTTTAAAATCCAAGCACTGCTCTCTTGCGGCGAATTTCTTACCTGATACATATTTCGCATATAAGACATTTACTGTATTTGTCAAATCTCTGGCGTGCTCATTACACCATTCCAATTCTATTATCAGTAATTCCTTTTTCTTTCTCGTGTCTGTATTATCGTGCTTGCGAATCTTGGTGTCCCATCTTTTGGATTAATGCATCCTCAAGCGGTATCATAAGATTAAAGTTTAAAACACTTATCAATTCCTCATGATATTACAATCTTCTTGAAATCAATCTTCTCCCTCATCTTTTCATGTTTTTTCTTTGGCTTAGATATGGAACACAATATTTATACTCATTACAAATAACAATAACTCCAAGAAAAGGACGCTTGTCCTTGCCAATCTGAGGAGATACAGATAAAACCCTATCATCTCATGATTCTGGAAGATAGCTTTTTTGCCTCGCAGAGCGAAATACACCCTTCGCACAAATCTTCGATTTGTACTCTGTGTATTTCGCGATCGCATCGAGCTTTTAGTGCCGAATACGGCATAGTGTTCGTATCCGGACAGCCTAAGCTATCCACCCACTTATATAATCCTTCCACCTCTTTCCCTAAGTAACATTTACGCGAGGACGAAGCACTACCGAAAGAAATTCATTTATACGAATGGAGAAACTCCATAATGGCCGTGGCAGGATTACCACCAAAACCAAAGAAATCCGAACCCTCAAAGCCGGATTATCAGCTATTGACAGACAGAATGTCAGCCAACCTTACCGAAAGATAATGGGCGAGATAATCGTCCCTACCTCAAAAACAACCCTATCCATACACATAATGGATGAGGCTATTTTAAATACATAGTATGCGTAAAGCTGAAATTTCGCTTGTTTTACCATCAACTGTTTATAAAAACATAATCGATATTGTTCCAAATAAGTTTGCAAGAAAATGTGCTATTGTACTGATGAAAGCATTATCTGTTTTCTTAAAAATAATTCCATAAATCATAGCATTTATAAATATAAACACCAAATCATATATTACAACGATTGCACTCCCTTGGTAAAAATGACATATGGAAAACAATGCTGATGAAACAATAAGTGACGGCACAAATGGCAAACTCTTAGATATTTGCTTTTGAAAAAAAGCTCTCCATGCGATCTCTTCACCCAATGCTGCAATCACAAGTTCAACAATTAACACAGGTATCATATTAAATGCAAGAAAATCTGTTCTTGCTGTAAGGTGCTCCACAAACTCTGGTACAAATAATTTTGCAATCAAAAGACTAATAACATTCATTATCATTGGCATAAGAATCCAAAGAATCATACTCTTACTTTTCAATGAACTTAAAATAGTTTTATGGTTCAATCCTTCATCTTTATCCTCATTCGTTTTTCTTGTAACAAAAAATGCTACAATACCGATAATTAATGTGAAGGATGCAAGTTGTAACCTTTCTCCTCCAATCTCAATCTTTAACAAACATAGCAAGGATATCATTATCATAATTATTAATGAAATCATTACGGATTTACTTATCTTTTTCATATTTTTTTTCTCCTTTCGTAGCACACACTGCTCCTTCAAATATTTTTTCAAGTGCTTTTATTACATTTGTCTCATCATAAACCATTGTATTATTCGCATATAAACTGGCATATCCATGAATAAATATAAATAGTGTGCTAAACACATCCTTTGTATCCTCCATCGACATATTCAATTCATTTTGCAGGACGGTAAGCATTGGTAATAATTCCTTGGATTCTAACAAATCTAACAAACTTATTCCCAAAAGCTCATTAGTTTGAAATAAAAATCGAAAGAGATTTCTTTCCTCTATTGCAAACCTGATATAATTCATTCCCATTGTTAACAGGGGATTTCCATAATCCATTTCCCCACTCATAAGGTAAATCGCATGATATTCATCCGATTTTGCATATACCATCTTCTTAATCTCTTCGACTGTTGGAAAATAATACAGTACCGGTTGTGTAGAACATTTCAATTGCTCTGAAATTCTACGTGCAGTAACCTTATCTACTCCTTCTTCCCGAACAATTTCGAAAGCTGCATCTACAATCATTTCTTTTGTGATTTTTGCTTTTGGTGGCATATATATCCTCCTTTTATAATCGTTGTTATATAACATACATTATATTTCATGTTTTGTCAACAAAAAAATGGAGTATATGCTATTTTCACATATACTCCATTCAATAAATGAATGCTAAATTCGAGTTTTTCTCTTATTTTAACACACTAAGTCTAGGTATTCTACCAACATTTATCAAAATCACCAACTATCCAAACTATCAATTGCAGACAGCCAAGCTTGCATTTCTTCATCTAAAGCAAGCCGTGCATATTTCAATGGCTCTTCTATTGCCAAAGCATTCAGTGAAAAATGTATTATAAGCATTTCATCCAGTTTCAACTGCCATTTTATAAGTTGTTATCAGATTTTCTTTCCCTTGTTTTTTCCCTTATCAGAGGTCATAACCAAGGGTAAAACGATATAACACGATACAAGATGTGACAGAGAGGACACCCAAGAAAACTTTAGTGTTTTCAATGGTTTGACGAGATTTCTATAACAAAATATAACAGTTATTAAATCTTTTAAAATACCCCAAGTGAGAATTCAAATTTTTATTATAGCTATCTTTAATGATATAAGTATAACTTGTAAAATTAATTCGCAATGAAAATAAAGTCGATTACTTTTACAGACTTTTCAAATTAAAATTGTTGACAGTTTCACTCTTTAGCTGTAAAATTAATAAGTATGGATAATGATATATTTAATACTTATTATCTAATTTATATAGAAAATGAGAGGTGAAAAAAATGGACGCAGGAAGTAGTAACAACACAGCCCCCGGACCTTTATCTGGCTTTATTATAAAACGCTTTTTGCGTTCATTTTACACTAATTTATAAATAAAACCGATAAAGTTTCTGCTGTGTTTACTATGCTTCTAAATATCTGATTCTAACTTCAACACAAAGTTTGTGTTATAAAAAATGGAGTTTATCCATCTTTTTAATTGAAGATTAGTATTATTTTAATGAGATTAGGAGGAAAGTTAACATGGAAAGTAATCTTGTAGCATCAATGATTCAAACTATTGAGCTATTACTTGAACAAAAAAAATATGTGACCATTCGTGATATTTTTACAACTATGCAAGCCGTAGATATAGCAACGCTTTTTAATGAATTGGACGATAGCAAACTTCCGTTGTTATTCAGGCTTCTTCCGAAGGAATTAGCGGCTGATACATTTGTAGAAATGGATGATGATGCTCAGACACTTTTGATTCACGGTTTCAGTGATACTGAACTGAAAGAAGTAGTTGATGAGCTTTATGTGGACGATATGGTTGACCTTGTGGAGGAAATGCCTGCCAATGTAGTTAAGCGAATTTTACTTTCGGCAGACAGTGAAACCAGAAAGGCTATCAATGATATATTAAAATATCCTGATGATAGTGCAGGAAGTATTATGACAACTGAGTATGTCACATTACGTCCTGATATGACTGTAAGTGATGCTATAAAAAGAATAAGACGTACAGGTGTAGATAAAGAAACAATCTATATCAGTTATGTTATAAACAATAATCGAACATTGGTTGGTATGCTCTCTATGCGTACATTATTATTAAGTGATGATGATGACGTTGTAAAAGATATAATGGAAACTAATGTTATTGCTGTAAATACTCTTGATGATAAGGAAGAAGTTGCAAATCAGTTTAAAAAGTATGATTTTCTTGCAATACCTGTGGTAGATAAAGAATTCAGACTTGTGGGTATAGTAACAGTTGATGATGCTATTGATGTAATGGAAGATGAAGTTACAGAAGATATTGAAATGATGACAGCTATTACTCCAACCGATAAACCATACCTGAAAACAGGAGTGTTTGAAACTTGGTACAAGCGTATTCCTTGGTTATTGCTACTTATGATTTCATCAACTTTTACACAGATGATTATAACAGGCTTTGAGGAAGCTCTTGCAGCACAGGTCGCTCTTACAGCGTTTATACCTATGTTAATGGGTACGGGTGGTAACTCGGGAAGTCAGTCATCTGTTACAGTAATAAGAGGACTTTCTCTTGATGAGATTCAGTTTAAGGATATGTTCAAGGTTGTATGGAAAGAAACAAGAGTTGCTATTTTGTGCGGTGTTACTCTTGGTATTGCTAATTTTGCCAAACTTATGATTTTTGATCGTTTAGATGTTTTGATTTCGCTGGTAGTATCTTTAACATTGGTAGTTACTGTATTATGTGCAAAGGTAATTGGATGTGTTCTGCCTATACTAGCTAAAAAAATTGGCTTTGACCCTGCTGTTATGGCAAGTCCATTCATTACAACTGCGGTAGATGCAATTTCACTTTTAGTTTATTTTGGAATTGCAACAACGTTGTTGGGAATATAAACAAACGTTTATATAATAATGATAATAAATCCGAACTTTCTTTATTAAGAAGTAAGTTCGGATTATTTTTATCAAAATTTTATAGCTTATTTAGAAATTTTAGTTAGGTGTGAATTCTTAATAATATGTGAATTGGACGATTATTAAACAAGACATAAATTAGTCGTTATTGTATGATATAATGTGCAAAAAAGGGTGATTAAATGAAAATTGATCGAATGATAGGTATACTTTCTATACTGCTTCAGCAGGATAAAGTAACAGCACCATATTTGGCGGAGAAATTCGAGGTTTCACGCCGTACAATAAACAGAGATATTGAAAATCTTTGTAAGGCAGGTATTCCTATTGTCACTTCGCAAGGACAGAATGGCGGTATTTCAATTATAGAAGGTTATAAAATCGACAAAACACTTTTAACATCTTCTGATATGCAGGCTATTCTGGCAGGTTTACGAAGTCTTGACAGTGTAAGCGGAACTAATCGTTATGTACAGTTGATGGAAAAACTCTCGGTAGGGGCTTCCAATATTATTACAGGTGACAGCGATATTCTGATAAACCTTTCGTCCTGGTATAAATGCTCTTTATCACCTAAAATAGAATTAATTCACAGTGCGATTGGTAAGCCAAATATAATTTCCTTTTCCTATTTTTCGCCCCGTGGAGAATCAGTGCGTAGCATTGAACCATATTATTTAATTTTCCAATGGTCAAGCTGGTATGTTTGGGGTTGGTGTGTGGACAGAAAAGATTATCGACTGTTTAAGCTAAACCGTATGACAGAAGTGAAAACAGGAGAATTTTTTAATAAACGCAAAGCTCCACTACCTGATCTATCAGCCGAAAAAGTGTTTCCTCATAACTATAATGTTAAGGCTTTATTTGCACCTGAATATAGATGGCGGCTTGTAGAAGAATATGGAATTGATAGTTTTGTTGAACAAAGTGATGGAAATTTGCTTTTTAACTTTGGCTTTACAGATAAAAACAGTATATTAAGCTGGTTATTGACTTTTGGTGAAGGTGCTGAGCTTTTAGAACCGAAAGAGTTAAGAAAGAATTTATATGAATTCGGACAGGCTTTGCAGAAAAAATATAATGATTCATGACATACAGGTGTCATCTTTGATTTGATAAAATAAATATGTCAAAATGAAAGGAGACATTTTTATGAATTATGAAATTGTAAAGTTAAAAGAAAAAACTGTGGTTGGTATTGCTGCAAGAACTAATAATTATGATTCCAATATGAGTACAGTAATAGGTGAGTTGTGGAATCGTTTTTATAGTGAGAATATTTATGATTCTATATCGAATAAGAAAAATGACAAAGCTCTTGGTATTTATACTGATTATGAAGGCGATGAAAAAGATAACTATACTGTTTTGGTTGCTTGTGAAGTCAATTCAGCTTCTGTTTCTGTAAATAACAATAGCCTTACTGTTTGCAAAATACCTGAAGGTAATTACGCAAAATTTGTTGCCAAAGGCGATATGTATAAAGCGGTAGCTGATGCTTGGCAGAAAATTTGGCAAATGAATCTTCAAAGAACGTTTATATATGATTTTGAAGAATATCAGAATGCTGATATGGATAATGCTGAAATTCATATTTATATTGGTATTCAAAACAATGAGGAGAAGGAATAGTGGAAAGTTCAAAAAGAGTAACGGAAAAATTTGATTTTAAGAAAGAATATAAAGAATTTTATCTTCCTCCACAAAAGCCTCAGATTGTTGATATACCAGAAATGAATTTTATTGCTGTTCGTGGAAAGGGCGATCCTAATGACGAAAAAGGAGAATATAAAGAAGCTCTATCACTTCTTTACACAATAGCTTTTACTATAAAGATGAGTTACAAAAATAATCATAAAATTGATGGCTTTTATGATTATGTTGTTCCTCCACTTGAGGGCTTTTGGTGGCAAAGCGGTGTAAAAAGAATTGATTATAAGCATAAGGAAAGATTTGAGTGGATTTCACTTATCAGGCTTCCTGAGTTTGTTACTAAGTTGGATTTTAACTGGGCGGTTACAGAGGCAACAGCAAAAAAGAAAGCGGATTTTTCTAGGGTAGAATTTTTAACGCATACAGAGGGATTGTGTGTTCAATGTATGCATATAGGTTCATACAATAATGAGCCAGAAACCATATGTAAAATGGAAAAGTTTGCAGAAGACAATGGATATAATATTGATCTTGAATTATCTTCCTCAAGGTATCACCACGAAATTTATTTGAGTGATGCAAGAAGATGCAACCCTGAAAAATTAAAAACTGTTATTCGTATTCCTATAAAAAGAAATTTATATAAATTGTAGGTCCAAAATGCTATCATTATGATTTAATTTTGAAAGAGTAGATAAATTATGAAATATGTATGGATTGATGAATTTCTTTTAAGTAAGAAATTTGTTTCAAAGGATTTGAAACGAGAATGGAATTGGGTTAGATACCTAATTGGTGGAAAGATGTTTGCAGCAATTTGTCTAGACCAAAACGACGAACCCTACTATATTACTTTAAAGCTGGAGCCAATGGAAGGAGAAATGCTTAGAAAACAATATAAGGATATTATCCCAGGTTATTATATGAATAAAGACCATTGGAACTCTATAAAATCTAACGGAAGTGTACCAGATGAATTAATGAAGTATATGCTTGATAAATCGTACAATTTAGTAATTAACAGTTTAAGTAAAAAGAAGCAAGCTGAATTGCTGAAATAGAAGGATTTATATTTTGTCAAAATTTTTGATTATAAATTTTGACAAAATATAAAAGAGACATTTAGAAAGCTGAGTATAAACAAGTAAATTTAAAATATTTGTTTTACCATATATTTAACAGGGTATTGTGATTGCAATACCCTGTTTTTCTGTGCATTATTTCTTAATTAATGGTATAATAAGCAATCAATATTTTACGAATAAACCCAAATTTGTATATGCTGTTATTTCCTTGATTTTTATGTAGATTTTATGTATAATTAATCTACTATGTGCTTATGCACATATTATTGGGAGGTTAGTAGAGATGGCTTTGAAATTGATGTATATTACAAATGATGCAGAGATTGCATCTGTAATTGATGACTTTGGAGTTGACAGAATCTTTCTTGACCTTGAAATAATTGGTAAAGTGGAACGTCAAGGTCATCTTGATACTGTTATTTCAAGACATTCTATTGATGATGTAGCTAAATTGAGAAAAGTAATAAAAAAGGGTAAATTATTAGTAAGATGTAATCCAGTGCATAGTGCAATGCAGGAGGAAATAGACAGAATTATAAATGATGGTGCAGATATTATAATGTTACCATTTTTTAAAAGCGTAAATGAAGTACAAAAATTTCTTGATTGTGTAAATGGAAGGGTAAAAACCTGCTTGTTGTTTGAAACACCTGAATCTGTGAAGTTAGCTGATGAAATCTTACAGCTTACTGGTATAGATGAGGTACATATAGGACTTAATGATTTGCATTTGGAATATGGACTTACATTTATGTTTGAATTACTAACAAATGGTGTTGTTGAAAATTTATGTGAAAAGTTTAAAAAATATAGTATTCCTTTTGGAATTGGTGGTATTGCTGCTTTAAACAAAGGTACTTTACCTGCTGAATACATAATAGCTGAACATTATCGTCTTGGCTCCGGTTGTGCTATTTTATCAAGAAGTTTTTGTAATTTGAAAAATTTTGATACAAAGGAAGAGTTTGCACAAAACTTTTTAACAGGTCTTTCAGAGATAAGAGGTTATGAAAAAGTTCTTGTTAATGAAAATGATATATTTTTTGAAAATAACAGACGTATGGTCTGTGATTGCGTTAAGAAAATAGTTGAGCAGATTAAATCTTAGCATAAAATTAAAAAGTTTATTTTTATGATTTTTTTGTATGGAGTATCTATTTATGAATTTACTTTTAACAGGTGCCTTTAAATATAATGAAGAACAATTACATAGAATTGAAAAATTGGGTTATTGTATAACTTTTGTACAGGATGAGAGAAAGACACTCGAATTAGATTGCTCTGAATTTGATGCAGTTGTATGTAATTCTTTATTTTTATATACGCCTATCGAGAAGTTTTCTTCACTAAAGTTTATACAAGCAACAAGTGCAGGTTTGGATAGAATGCCTTTAGAATATATTTCCAAAAATAAAATTTGCTTAAAAAACGCAAAAGGTGTTTATAGCATTCCAATGGCTGAATGGTGTGTTTGTAAAATTTTAGATATTTACAAACAATCTGTTTTTTTTATTAAAAATCAGGAAAATAGTGTATGGGAAAAACACAGGGGGCTAATAGAATTGAGTGGAAAAACTGCTACTATAATTGGTGCAGGTGATATAGGCACTCAAATTGCAAAAAGATTGTCAGCGTTTGATGTCAATGTTTTAGCAGTTGATATAATGAAGCCCGAATCCCCATATTTTAATAAATATTATAATATATCAGAATTAAATAGTATTCTTTCTTTTAGTGATATTGTGATAATTACACTTCCTTTAACTAATGATACCAGAAATCTGTTTGATTTAAAAAGATTTGAGAAAATGAAAAAAGGTAGTATAATTGTCAATATGTCTCGTGGTGGAATTATTGATGAAAATGTATTGGTTGATGTATTAAAGGAAGAAAAACTAATGGCAGCAGCCATTGATGTTTTTGAAACTGAACCGTTGCCTTCAGAAAGCAGATTATGGAATGTTAAGAATTTGTTGATATCTCCACATAATTCTTTTGTGTCTGAAAATAACGATGAAAGATTGTTTAAAGTTATATATAATAATTTAAAAAATTTAATATATTAAATTCTATTTTAATAATGATAGAATTAAAAGATAAATAAATTTTTGGTGGTAATATGATGGCTGTTTATTGGACAATTTTTATTTATACAACTGTTGTATCACTTTTATGCTCTAAATCGAATAGTTATAAATATAATAGCAAAATATCTGATGATATGTATTATAATTCGCAACGTGTTGGGATTATAGGAGGTTTACTTTCGTTTGCAGTGTTAATATTTTTTATAGGTGTAAGGTCATATGTAGCAGATACATCTGCATATATTTTTTCTTTCGAAAATTCAGTAAATACATTAGCAGATATACCTACAATTTTAAGATCTGATGAAAAAGGGGTATTATTTCAAGCCTATATGGTATTTTTTAAAAATTGTATTTCGAACAACTATACTGATTGGCTTATGTCTTTGGCAATATTTCATGGTTTTGCTGTTTCACATTTTTTTGGTAAATATTCCGAAGATTTTGGCTTTTCGAGTTATTTGTTTATAGCGAGTGGTGCGTTTACATGGATGCAAAATGGTATAAGGCAGTTTACAGCAGCTTGTGTTATCTTACTGGCAATAGATTTTTTATTTAAAAAACGCCGTATTATTTTTTGTTTATTTGTGATTATTGCATTTTATATACATACTACGGCAATAATATGGTTGGTTTTTGCATTTATAGTACAAGGAGAAGTTTTAAATAAAAAAGTTATTTTTGCTATAATTGGTGCTGTATTATGTGTAGTTTTTGTAGATGCGTTTACAAATGTGCTTACTGGTGCGTTAGAAAATACTAATTATGCTGGTGCTACTGAACAGTTTGAAGAAGATGATGGTGTAAATCCTATAACTACATTGATATACGCAATTCCTGTAATTATTGCTTTTTGGAAACGTAAATTTATTTTAACGTTAGAGCGTCCTATGTATATAGATGTTATGATAAATATGTCATGTGTTGCCACAGCTGTAAGTCTTATAGGCAATTTTACAAGTGGAATTCTTTTTGGAAGATTACCTGTATATTTTTCGCTAGGTAATTTTATAGTTCTTCCATGGCTGATTAATAATTGTTTTGATAATAACAATAAATCAATAATGAAATTTTGTTGTTATGCAGGTTATTTTGCGTATTTTTTGTATTATATGTATATATCTTGTGGTGGTATGCGATATTACAGTGTAATACGTGCGTTTAATTGCTGAGTATTTGTCAGGAGTCATACGATTAGATGACTCCTGATTTTTTTGTACTTATATGTATATTCTCTATAATGAGGAAGAAAATATTAAGTATACGAGGTGGAAAAGATGACTATTTCTGTAATAAGAACCCTTATACTTTATATTTTGATTTTAATAATGGTAAGGCTTATGGGCAAAAGGCAGATAAGTGAATTGCAAACGAGCGAACTTGTTGTAACATTACTTATTTCCAATATTGCTGTTATTCCGATGCAAGATACTTCTCTGCCACTGTTAAGTGGTGTTGTGCCTATTTTGCTTTTAGTAGGTTGTGAGATAACCCTTAGTTTTTTGATGTTAAAAAATGCAAAATTTAGAAAATTAGTATGTGGAAAACCGCAGATAATAATTTCAAATGGGCTAATTGATCAAAAAAAAATGAAGCTTCTTCGTATGAGTACAGAAGATTTAAGCGAACAACTTCGTCAGGCAGGGGTTTTTGCATTAGAAGATGTAAAATATGCAATTATTGAAACAAACGGAAAACTAAGTGTTATGAAAAAACCATTAAAAGATACTGCTACTGCTGAACAAATGAATGTTAAGAATCCTACTGCGAACTTTGAGGTTGTTGTAATCAGTGACGGTGAGTTAGCTCAATATTCTATGCAGTTTTGTGGTGTTACAGTTGATTGGGTTGATAAAATACTTAAGAAAAATCAAACCGATATTAAAGAAGTATTCATTATGACGGTTACTCCGGACCATAAGTACAATATTATAAAAAAGGAGAGGTAATATGAACAGAATAATTACTGTTGTTGTAATATTTCTATTGGTCATTGGATTAGCTGTTTGTGAAAGTGCGTATACCATTAATGTATCTGAAAAGGTAAAATATCAACTTAACACTGCTTTAGAATTATATAACGATGGTGACAGTGAAAAAGCCGAAGAAAGTTTAAAAAAGGCGGATAAGCTTTGGAACAACAGTACTGTATTTCTTGATGCTTTTTTAAATCACGATAATGTAGAAGAGATAGCAGAGAGAATTTCTGCGACAAGAAGTACTCTAAAATATGACAGTGAACATTTTCCTATTGAATGTGAAAGAGCTGTTCTTTCACTAAAAGTAGTAATTTATTCAATGCTACCGTATCTTGATAATATATTGTGAAGCGATTATTATAAAATTACGGTATAGATGAAAATTTTACAATATATTAATCTCTGAATACAAAACGGAGAGTGATAAAAATGAAATCATTTGTCAGAGTATCTGTGTGTCAGCTTTTTATAATGTTATATATAAGCCGTATGGTAGTAAATGTTACTTACAGCGGACATACATCAAATGTTCATAGTCTACAATATGGTGTTGTTGCGTCATTAATAGCATTAGTTATTACTTTGCTTATGGTTATACCGGTGTACCTGATGTTTAAAACAAACAATGGTAGAACGGTTACGGATAATAGTTATTTGTTATTCAAAAAATTTGGAGCAATAATAGCAATAATATATGGTTTGTATTTTTTGTGGGTATTAATAAATACATTATCACAATTTAATATAATGGTAACCAATGTTCTTAATCCAACTGCATCAGTTTTTATTCTTTCGCTGGCGATTGTTGTAGCATCAATGTATGGAGCATATAAGGGGATAGAAGCACTTGGAAGAGCATCCACAATAATTTTTATTTTTGTAGTTGTAGCATTAATAATACTTTTTTGTTCGCTGTTGCCAAAAGCTGATTTGCTTAATTTAGAACCTATAAAAATTGATAATTCAGAGGATATTATGAAAACAGTTACTAATTTTATAGCGAAAAATTCCTGTATTCCTGCAATGGCAATTTTGTTACCTTTTGCAAAGGGTAATACACGTTGGGGAGTTGTTTGGTGGACTGTTGCTGTATATATTTCTACTGCGATTATAATCATTCTTATTATTGCTGTACTTGGTGATTATCTTCAAACTCAAGTGTTTCCAGTGTATTCTTTGACTGCGGTGGCATCATTGGGAGTTACTAAAAGACTTGACGGTTTGTTTCTTGGCGTATGGACAGCAGGAATGTTTGTCAAAATTTCTCTGTTTATGTATTTATTGTCAGCGTGTGTGAAAAGAATTTTTGGAGAAGTTATTTCCAGATGGTCAATTTTAATAAGCGGTGTTCTGGTGCTTGTGGTATCAATGGGAATATCCGCAACAGAAGGACTTTTTGATCTAATATTTAATAAGTATGTCTTTCTTATTCTTACACTTGTTACAGCAGTTATTATCCCGCTGTTCCTTGCTTGCGTTAATAAGATTAAAAAGGTAACGTGAAAAGATATGGAGGTAAAATAATGAAAAAATTTATTTCATTATTTCTTATTTTAATAACTATTTGCCTTTTATGTGGTTGTACATCTAAACAACTTAATGAAAGAATGGTTATACAAGGGATGGGTATTGATTATACTCAAGATGAATATAAAGTAACAGTTATGTATATGAATACAGATATAAGTCAGCAGGATGTACCACATAAAACTGCTACCGGTAAGGGCAGAACAGTTACTGAAGCGGTAACATCTATTGTAAATAGAAATGGTCTTGAGCCATTGTATAGTCATAATTCTTTTATTCTTCTTGGTGAAAGTATCTGCAATGAGGGTGTAGGTGAAGCATTGGAGTTTTTTGCTGGATATTATCAGTGTCGTCCTACTGTAAATATTCTGGTTGCGGATCGTGATGCAGAAAAAATAATGACATTAAAGGATATTACTCCGGGAACAATATCTAAGATAGCTGAATCGAATAATACAACGGGTAGAACTATTACAACACCAATGTATATTTTCCTATCTGATATTTTAAATAATACTTCTTCTGCCTGTACAGCTTTGGTTACAGTTAAAGATGATGCACCTATATCAAATGGGATAGCAGTTTTCAAAGACGATAAATTTAGTTATAGTCTTAATAGCTCTCAGAGTATAGGTGTAATGCTTATAAGAGGAGAATCCGATATTTCGGCAGAGGTTATTCCGTTAAATGGTAAAAATAAAAGTTTTGCCCTGGATTACGAAAGTACAGATACAACAATAAAAATTGAAAATGGTGTTTTGTATTGTGATATAAAAATTAACGGGGAAGCGACGATTTATGAATATACCGAAGCAGAAAAAAATATAGAGCAGAAAATAGAAGAGAGAGTTAATAAAATAATTAAAGATTCTGTTACAGATTGTGCAAAAAATGGAAGTGATGTGTTTTATTTTGGAAAAATGTTAAGACAAAGTGACAGTAAAGTTTATAATACAATCAAAGATTGGAGCAAACTTATCGAAAAAGGTGTGTATTCAGTTTCGAGTGATATTTCTGTAACTTGATTTGATGAATTTTATATTTGTGTTATAAATTTTACATTAATTTGCAAAAAAGTCCTTTAATTTTTGGCTAAGTTTTGTTATAATTATCTTAACTTCATATAAAGGTGGTTTATATATGAAAGGTAATATAGGATTTAAGGTATCACTTGCCAAAATTGTAAAGGAATTACAGATGGAAATTGTTTATTCTCCGTCTGATCCTAATGAAATATATGTTACATCACCAAATGTTAATCGTCCCGGCATTGAGCTTACAGGATTTTTAGAATTTTATGCCCATGATAGATTAATTCTGCTAGGTAACACAGAATATGCTTATCTTAAAAGATTTGGTAGTGAACAGCGTACTTATGTTCTTAACAATATTTTACAGAGAAAACCGCCTGCTGTAATTGTAGCACGCAACCTTGAGGTGCTTGATGAACTTATGAGAGTAGCTAAGATTTGTGAGGTTCCTGTATTGCGATCAGATGAGGATACTTGCGGTCTTATTGCTGCTTTGATATCTTTTCTTAATGTCGAACTTGCACCCAGAATTACAAGACACGGTGTCCTTGTAGAGGTGTATGGTGAAGGTATTCTTCTTACAGGTGACAGCGGTGTTGGTAAAAGTGAAACAGCTATTGAACTTATGAAGCGTGGACATCGTTTGATTGCAGATGATGCAGTAGAAATCCGAAAAGTTTCCAGTAAATCTCTGGTGGGCAGTTCTCCTGAAAATATACGTCACTTTGTTGAATTAAGAGGTATTGGTATAATTAACGCAAGACGTATTTTTGGTATGGGTTCGGTAAAGGTTACAGAAAAAATAGATATGGTAATTACAATGGAAAACTGGGATAAGTCAAAAGTGTATGACCGTATGGGAATAGACAATGAATACACAGAAATTCTGGATGTTGAGGTTCCTTGTCTTACTATACCCGTTAAACCAGGGCGTAATCTTTCTATTATTATCGAGGTTGCTGCAATGAATAACAGACAGAAGAAAATGGGTTATAATGCAGCCCAAGAACTTTTGACTAATCTTGGTATGGATATTGGTGTTGAAGAAAATAAAAAAATACTTGATTGGTAACAATGTTGTCACTGATTTATTTGTAAAAGTGAAGTATAATGCTTTTATACTTCACTTCAGTTTATGTTAATATATATTAATTGAATAGATTAAAAAATCATATCAGAGGTGTTTAAAATGAAAATAATAGCAGATACTCACACCCACACCATAGCGTCAACACACGCTTTTTCCACAGCACAGGAAATGATTCGAGCAGCAAGTGAAAAAGAGCTTTTTGCTATTGCACTTACTGACCACGGTTATAATATGCCAGGTTCACCTAAAGAAGGAGAATGGTTTTTTGAGTGTCTTGGAGCAATTCCTGCTTATTTATATGATGTGCGTGTATTAAAGGGGGTTGAGGCCAATATAAGTGATTATAACGGCAATCTTGATATTCCCGAGGATACTCTTAAAAAATTGGAGTGGACTGTGGCATCTATGCACTCGATAACAATAAGTGGCGAAGCTAATATAGAAAACTGTACAAATGCTTGGTTGTCTATTGCAGAAAACCCTTATGTTAATGTAATTGGTCATAGCGGAACACCTTGTTTTAAATATGATTACGAAAAGGTTATACCGATTTTCGGTAAAAATGGAAAATTGGTAGAAATAAACAATAATACATTTAAAAATCGTAAATCATCAATGGGTAACTGTGCAGAAATAGCAAAAATCTGTAAGAAAACGAATACACGAATTATAGTTAATTCTGATGCTCATTTTTCTACTGCAGTTGGTGTGTTTGATAATGTACTTGAAATGTTAAGGGATATTGATTTTCCGGAACATTTGATTGTAAACGGCAGTGTTGAAAATTTTAAAATTTACCTTAGAGAGCAAGGAATATATTATTAAATAAACGATTTATTATAAATACTGGAATTTTTTAATGTAAAAGGAGAACTGTTATATGTTGATATTATTGGCATTGCTATTGGTTGCTTTTGGTGTAGTAATTATTGCAAGAAATACCAGTAATGATTATAATGCAGGAAGCGGAATGTTTAAAAACAGTGAATTTAATATAGAAGAAAAAAATAAGGATTTTTCTGATGTTGAATATTATGGTAAATCTAATAAAATGAAGTAATAATGTGCACAAACAGTTTTATGTGATAAATTTATATCTATTCAGAACGGAGGCATTATGAACAATATTAACAAAGTAATTCAAATTGCCCAAAATTATGGCTTTGAAATTAAAGAAAACGAAAGAATGAGCAAATATACCACTTTTAAAATTGGTGGTAATGCAAGAGTCATTATAAAAGTTACTAATAATGAGGGACTTATTGATATACTGGCAAAATGTAAAGAGTATGGAATATCTGTATTTGTATTGGGAAAAGGCTCTAATTTATTAGTATCAGATAATGGAATAGAAGGCGTTGTTATTAAATTGGACGGAGTATTTGCACAGATAAAAATGCTTGATGATGAAACAATCAGTTGTGGAGCAGGGGTAACTCTTGCAAAACTCTCCAGTTATGCCTGTGAGCATGGACTTAGTGGACTTGAATTTGCTTGGGGAATACCAGGCAGTGTAGGTGGTGCTGTGTATATGAATGCAGGTGCTTATGGCGGAGAAATGAAAGATGTGCTTTCAAGTTGTACTCATATTGATAAAGAAAATAAATTGGGTACTTTTGGTGTGTGTCAGATGGAGTTGGGATATAGACATAGTATATACGCTGATAATGGTTATGTAATTACCGGTGCAGTACTTAGACTTCATAAAGATTCTTCGATAGAAATACGCAAGAGAATGGATGACTATATGAATAGACGCAAGACAAAGCAACCTGTTGAGTTTCCAAGTGCGGGAAGTGTATTTAAAAGACCTGAAGGCAACTTTGCCGGTACTTTAATTCAAAAAGCGGGTCTTAAAGGCAAACAGATTGGCGATGCACAGGTTAGCGAAAAGCACGCAGGATTTATTATCAATAAAGGAAGGGCAACTTGTAAAGATGTTCTTGACTTGATTGAATATATTAAAAATACTGTAAAGGAAAATTCAGGCATAGAGCTTGAATGTGAGATTAAGCCTGTTGGCAGACTGTAAATAATTTTTATACAGACAGTGTAAAAAATGAGGTTGATAATATGGATTTTATTATTGTATTAGGATTGTCAGGAGCGGGAAAATCAAGTGCGTTACATACACTGGAGGATATTAACTATTACTGTGTAGATAATATTCCTCCTGCAATGATTTCTACTTTTTACGATTTAAGCAAGAACTCTTCAGATCGTAAGCTGTCAAAAATTGCAGTGGTAACAAATGTGCGTGATACTGATGATTATAAGGAACTAAACAGTTCACTGGAGCGATTAAAACTTGATGGTGCTAAATATAGAATTCTTTTTCTTGACAGCCGTGATGATATTCTTGTTACACGTTATAAGCAGACAAGAAGAAAACATCCTCTGATAGATGCTTGTAATGGTTCTACTACCGAAGCGGTAGCATTAGAACGTGATTTACTTTCTTATATACGCCAGCGTTCTGATTATATAATAGACAGTACATTTTTAAATGCCGGACAGCTTAAAGAAAGAATTTTAAAGCTTTTTCTTGAAAATCAGGAAAAAGGTATAACAGTTGCCTGTATGTCTTTTGGTTTTAAATACGGAATTCTTACAGAGGCAGACCTTGTATTTGATGTAAGATGTTTACCAAATCCGTTTTATATTGATGAGCTTAAGCATCAAACAGGGCTTGATAAGCCGGTTCGTGATTATGTAATGGCTAGTGAAGAAAGTAAAAAAATGTATGATAAGATAATAGACTTTGTTGACTATACTCTTCCATTATATGAAAAAGAAGGTAAAAGTCAGTTTACTATTGGTATGGGTTGTACAGGTGGACATCACAGAAGTGTAACTTTTGCAATAATGCTGTATAATCATCTTTCAGAAAAGGGTTATAGAACAATCATTCATCACAGAGATATTCGCAAGATATAACAGGAGAGTATAAATGTCATTTTCGTCTGATACTAAAAAAGAGCTTTGTAAAGTTAATAACAATTCAGTTTTAGAAAATATTTCAGAGTGTTATGGATTGTTGTTGTTTTGCAAGCATTTTTCTGCTAAAAGAATTGTATTCAATACAGAAAGTTACGCTGTGGCAAGCAGATTTTGCCAACTTATAAGTGAGAATTTTGCTGTAATTGTTGAACAAACTTCGGTGCTTACAGGCAGGCACGGTGGAGGAAAAGTTTTTACAATAACTATTCCGATAGAAAGTGAATGTGAAAAGATTTACAAACACTTTGGTTATGTAGGCAACGAGATAAGCAGAAGAATTAATCGTGCTGTATTTGATGATGAACTTTGTATATCAGCTTTTTTAAGAGGTGCATATTTATGCTGTGGCTCTGTTAATAATCCCGAAAAGGATTATCATCTTGAGTTTGCAGTACCTTATAAAAATTTGTGCAAAGATTTAATAAAAACTATCAGCGATGTTGACCAACTTACATATTCTTTAAAAATAGTAGAACGTAAAGGTGCATATGTAGCGTATTTAAAGGATAGTGAACAGATTTCTGACTTGCTTGCTTTTATAAATGCACCCATATCCTCTATGAGTATTATAGAAACTAAAATAATAAAAGAAATTCGTAATGATACAAACCGTAAGATAAATTCGGAAGTTGCAAATATGAAGAAAACTATAACTGCTGCAATGGAGCAGATTAAGGCTATTGAAAAAATTCGTGATTCTGTGGGACTTGAGAATTTGAGTGATGAACTGCGTGAAGTTGCACAACTAAGACTTAATAATCCTGACCTTTCTCTTCGTGCTTTAGGTGAAATGCTCAATCCTCCTATAAGCAGAAGCGGAGTAAACCATAGAATAAAAAAGCTGTTGGAAATTGCAGATGGTAAATAGTGATATTATAGAAATATTATGAAAGAGGGTGAAGTATATGTCTTTTGTACATTTACACGTTCATAGTGAATACAGCCTGTTGGACGGTGCTTGCAGAATTAGCAAACTTGTTGATACAGCTATTGATAATGGTGCAAATGCTGTTGCTATTACTGACCACGGCAATATGTATGGTGCTGTGGATTTTTATAAAGAAGCTGTAAAAAAGGGAATAAAGCCTATAATTGGTTGTGAAGTTTATATTGCATCACGAAGCCGTTTTGATAAGTCCACAGAATATGATAGACATAACTATCACCTTGTTTTACTGTGTGAAAACAACACAGGCTATAACAATTTGATTAAACTGGTTTCAAAAAGCTGGACAGAGGGTTTTTACAGCAAACCAAGAATAGACAGGGAGTTACTTGAAAAATACCACGAAGGTCTTATTTGTCTTTCTGCTTGTTTGGCTGGAGAAATTCCCCAGAATCTACTTCGTGGAGATTATACCAAGGCAAGAGAGGTTGCTAACTATTATAATGAGCTTTTCGGAAAAGGTAATTTTTATCTTGAAGTACAAAATCATAAAATAAAAGAACAGCTTATTGTTTTGCCTCAGATTATTCAGCTTTCTGAAGAAACAGGAATACCTCTAGTAGCAACCAATGACTGCCACTACATCAACAAATCAGACAGCGAGATTCATAATATTCTTTTGTGTATACAAACCAACCACACAATAAATGATGAGGATAAAATGGAATTTCAGACAGATGAATTCTATTTTAAAACTGAGGAAGAAATGCGTAAACTGTTTTCTGATGTTCCTCAGGCTGTGGATAATACACAACTAATAGCTAACCGCTGTAATGTTAACTTTGAATTCGGAAAAACCAAACTGCCTCATTTTGATGTGCCTGATAATCAAGATCATTTTGAATATTTCAGGAATGAATGTTACAAAGGTCTTTATAAATATTATGGTGATACTCCCGACAGTAGTATAATAGAACGACTGGAGTATGAACTAAAAATAGTTAGGAAAATGGGCTATGTAGATTATTATCTTATAGTAAATGATTTTATTCAGTATGCAAAACGTCACAATATTCCTGTGGGACCGGGCAGAGGTTCAGGTGCAGGAAGTTTGGCTGCATATTGTATTGGAATAACAGGGATTGACCCTATCAAGTACAATTTGTTGTTTGAGCGTTTTCTTAATCCTGAGCGTGTAAGTATGCCGGATTTTGATGTGGATTTCTGTACAGAACGAAGACAAGAGGTTATTGACTATGTTGTACGAAAATATGGTGATGACCATGTGGCACAGATAATAACCTTTGGTACTATGGCGGCAAAAGCTGCCATAAGAGATGTAGCAAGAGCTATGGCTATGCCTTATAGTGTAGCAGACAGTGTAGCTAAGTTAGTTCCAAACGAACTGCATATTACTTTAAAAAAAGCACTTGAAATGTCAGGAGAATTAAAAACTCGCTATGATACCGACTATGAAGTGCATAAATTGATTGATACTGCAATAGCTATTGAGGGTACACCACGTCACGCCTCTAAACATGCCGCAGGTGTGGTAATTACCGAAAAGCCTGTAAATGAATATGTACCTCTGGCGAAAAACGATGATGCCGTAGTAACTCAATATACAATGACTACTCTTGAGGAGCTTGGCTTGCTTAAAATGGATTTCCTTGGTTTGCGAAATCTTACAGTAATTAAAGATGCAGAGGTTATGATAAAAAAGAATAATCCTTCATACAGTGAAGATAATATAAATGAAAAAGATCCAGAGGTATTTAGAATGCTTTCTCAGGGATATTCAGAAGGGGTATTTCAGTTTGAAAGTGGTGGAATGAAAAGTATGCTGACGCAGCTTAAGCCTGAAAGCGTAGAGGACTTAATTGCCGCAATTTCACTTTATCGTCCGGGACCTATGGATTCAATTCCTAAATTCATAGAAAACAGACATAATCCTGCCCAAATAACATACAAGCATCCATTGCTTAAGAATATTCTTGATGTGACTTATGGTTGTATAGTTTATCAGGAGCAGGTAATGCAGATTTTCAGAAGTCTTGCAGGCTACTCTCTTGGCAGAGCTGATATTGTAAGACGTGCAATGTCTAAAAAGAAAAAAGACATTATGGAGCGTGAACGTGAAATTTTCATAAATGGTCTTACAGATGAGAATGGCAATATTGAGGTTGAAGGCTGTTTAAGACGTGGTGTTGACAGAGCAGTGGCAGATTCTATTTTTTCAGAAATGGAAGGTTTTGCTTCATATGCATTTAATAAGTCCCACGCTGCCGCATATGCAAATGTGTCATATAAAACGGCTTGGTTAAAATATCACTATCCAAAGGAATATATGGCGGCTTTGCTTACTTCTGTTTTGGACAATTTCAGCAAACTGTCAAACTATACTGAAGAATGTGCAAGACTTAATATAAAAGTTTTGCCTCCTCATATAAATTATAGTTATAAGTCCTTTACTGTTCACGGCGATAATATACGTTTTGGACTTATGGCTATAAAAAATTTAGGAAAAGGTTTTATCGAAAGCATAATAGAAGAGCGTAAAAACGGACTTTTTATCTCATTCTATGATTTTTGTAAGAGAATGTATGGTAAAAATATAAATTCCAGAGCAGTTGAAAGCCTTGTTAAATGTGGTGCGTTTGATAATTTGGGTAACAATAGGCGAGAGATGGCTAATTCTGTAAAGGCAGTACTCGAAAGTTGTGAACGTGATTATCGTTACAGCAGTGCAGGACAAATGAGCTTTTTTGATGATATTTTAGACGAAAATCCTTCAGAACAAATTATTGCCAGACTTGATGATTTTACTATATCAGAAAAACTGGCAATGGAAAAAGAAATGGCTGGAATGTATCTTTCAGGTCATCCAATGAATGAATATGATGATATTTCAAAGGTGATCAGAGCAGACAAAATAATGAATATTAATAATGCGGAGGATAATCATAAATATAAAGACGGTGACAGGGTAAATGTACTTGGGGTTTTGTCAAATGTGAAAATACGCACAACTAAAAGTAACCAGACAATGGCGACGGCTATAATAGAGGACAAAAGCGGTAATATAGAGGTTTTGATATTTCCGCAAGTTTTAAATCAAAGTGGAAGATTAATAGCAGATGGTAGTATTGTCAAAATTTTTGGTTCTATCAGTATGCGTGAAGATGAAAATCCTAAAATCCTTTGCAATGAGGTTACGTCCATTAAACAAGTGGTTGAAAACCTTAACAAGCACAAAGCTGATAATAATAATGTAAATGTTACTCAAAATAGGTCACCAATACCATTTTATAGAGAAAAAGGATATGCCGACAATATTTCCCAACAAAACAAACCTAAGGTGTTATATCTGAGAATTGATAATCTTGAAAGTGAAAAATTCCGAAAGGTTAAAAATCTTTTGCAAATATTTGAAGGAAGTACTCAGGTAGTATTCAGCTTGTCTGATAACGGAAAAAGAATGAGAGCACCTCGCAATTTGTGGGTTATGTTGAATGAGCCTATGGTAAATGAACTCAGATATCTCCTTGGAAATGAAAATGTATTTATTTCATAACAGATTGTTGAAAAAACACGGTGTAATTTAAGCTGATTTTACATAATATTCATATCAGTTTGAAAAAAACACTTGAAAAATGTATGCTATACAACTATAATATATAACAGATGATTAATAACAAAATTGGGGGCTGAATTAAATGTCAGAAAAAGCAATAGCAGTTTTAACAAGCGGCGGTGACGCACCCGGTATGAACGCTGCGGTTCGTGCGGTTGCAAGAGCTGCTCTGTGTAAGGGAATGCGTGTAATAGGTGTGCACAGAGGTTATAATGGTTTGTTAAACGGCGATGTATTTGAGATGAACTTGCGTTCAGTTTCAGATATTATACACAGAGGCGGTACTATTTTATATACAGCAAGAAGCGAAGAGTACAATACACCTGCTGGTGTTAAAAAAGCAGCAGATACTTGCCGTGAACTTGGCGTAGAAGGTGTTGTTGTAATTGGTGGTGACGGTTCGTTCCGTGGTGCAAGAGATTTAACAAGCGAAGGTATTCTTTGTGTTGGTATTCCTGGCACTATTGATAATGATATTGCTTGCAGTGAGTACACAGTTGGTTTTGATACAGCTATGAATACTGCTATGGATATGATTGACCGTATTCGTGATACAGCACAGTCACATGACCGTTGTAGCGTTATTGAGGTAATGGGTAGACGTTGTGGTGATATTGCTTTGCAGACAGGTATTGCAGTTGGTGCAACAGCTATTCTTGTACCTGAAAGAGAATATAATCTTGATACAGATGTTATACAGAGAATGATGGCTACACAGAAAACTGGCAAAAAGCACTTTATTGTTATTGTTGCTGAGGGTGTTGGTAATTCTGATAAGATTGCAGAGTATATCGAAGAAAAAACAGGTGTTGAAACAAGACTTACAGTTCTTGGACACGTTCAGCGTGGCGGTATGCCAACATTGCGTGACAGAGTTGTTGCAAGTGCTATGGGGCATAAGGCTGTTGATTTGCTTTCACAGGGAATTGGTAACAGAGTTGTTGCGATGACAAACGGCAAAATTGTTGATTACGATATTACAGAAGCTCTTAATATGAAGAGAGTATTTGATAATGAACTTTATCAAATTGCACTGGATATATCAATCTGATAATGACATTTTGTCACAATATATATTTAGAAATTTATTGCACAGACAATCTTTGATAGATTGTCTGTGTTTTTGTTTTTTAGGGCTTTTCTTGTATTATGCTATGTAAAAGCGACTTTAAAATATTGATATATTTGGTATAATAAAAAATTTTTTTCAATTAATATACAACCTTGTACAAATGAGTACAACTTCTTAGCTTTTTTTACTATTAAATGAGGGGTGAAAATAAGTATATTTTTTAGCTCTTCATATATAGCTTTTGTGAGGTCAGAATAAAGCTAAAAAATAATATTACTAATCGGACAATAAATTTATACTAATCTTTTATTAAACAGTGGATAAAAAGGAGTTGATATTATTAATGTCTGATAATACAAGAGAGTACAGCATTGTGAATGAGGAGGTGCGGAGTTTTCTTACAAATGAAATTCTTTCTGATAACTTTAAGTCCACAGTAGATAGTAAAGTTAATCAGAAAAGACGGATGAACAAAATGATGGGTGGCAGTGTAACCTGGGAATCAGACGGTGTATCTATTGAAGGTGCCAAGGAGCAAATCAAAGCGGTGGCTGACGCAGGCTTTGACAGAGTGATAATCTGTGTGCGAGATTATTACGACTCAACTGAAGCAGAAACAAGAGGAAGACTAAAAACCAAAGAACACGACTGTAAGTGGTTTTTCTCTCAGACAGTTGACGAATTAAGCTGTTTTGTAGAGTACGCTAAAGAGTTGGGACTATCTGCATCAGTAAAAATACATATAATTGATGCCCTTGAGCAGATTAAAACAGATGCTAATGCTCAAGAAGGTACTGAACCAATCTTTGACGCAGACACTTGGGAGAAGCATCATAAAAGATATCTTGAGAAGATTGTAGAAGCAAATTTAGGTATCGAATGGATTACAGATTTTAACGAAAGCGGTATTCTATTGTCTGATGAGAATTATACAGATTTTGTAAAAGAATGTTTGAATATCTTAAAATCTCAATATAAGGTAGGTATTTCTTTTAATAAAGATGCTTTGGATAAAACTTTAGCACTTGATAAAACCAATAAAGCGAATGACTCAACTTATACAGGAATAATTGATACCTGCGATTTTATTGCGTTTAACACATATCCTCCTGTGGGTTATGTCAATATCGAAAAAGCAAAAAGTCTTACTCACGAAGAAATGGTTGAAGCTATTGGCTGGTATGGCTTAAAGGATTATATAAACTATATTAATGAAGAAACTTCAAAAACTTTTATAATCACTGAAGTTGGTTGTGGCAAATGGTGGGATATGTATAAAGAGCCTGAAATCAATACAGGTTATAGTTCTACAAATCAAGACGGTCATAAGTCTGATGCCCCTGAATTCAGTAATTATGAATCAACAGCAAGATATATGGACGCTGTTACTGATTATTTAAAGGATATTTCTTATATTACAGAAGTTAATTATTGGTACACATCAACTGCCTCTTTAGGAAGCGGAAAAATCGGCGAAGTTGTACGCAAATGGAAAGGAGAAGATTTATGATTGCAACAAAAACAGGAGTACGTGATTCTGATTATAGCAATACACAGTATTCTCCTATTTTCAGAGTGAAAAATTTACCAAATTCTAAAGCACGCTTACATACAACTGCATTTATTAATTTTACAGTTTGGTGGGAGTCAAGGACAGCATATACCAAAAAGACATACAGTACAAATGCTACTTTGCACAGTGCTAATAGTACAAACACATATAATTGTATTTTGGTGGACGAAACCCCAGATAATGCTGATTTTGAGGTTGTAGCTTTATCTGATGGTTCTTCAAACGGATATACTACCTATTATGTTAATGCACCTATCGATAGTGCATACAGTGGTGTACCTGCACAAATTGTTATTAACAAGTGTGACTTATTGCCCAGTATTGAATTTCTTGGTGGAAGACCTTTTAATGTAACAATTAATGATGCTGATATTATTCGTGCAACTTCTCAAACAAAGGAAGAAGTAATAGAATATCCTTTAATTGAAAAAGTAGCAGTTAGTCTTGATAAAAATAATTCGGGCTTTTATGTTCAGACTAAGTGTAATAATATAGCACTGACAAAAGAAGGATATCTTTATTTTGATTACAGTTTATATACTGATAGTGGTACAAGTGGAAAATTAACAAATATTCTAACTTTAACTGGTATGAAGCCTACAAAAGATTTAGAGATTATTGCACCCTACGGATATAGAGGCTCGGGGGCAGAAGGTGGTATGTGTAAATTCACTATCACTACTGATGGTCAAGTTAATATTGAATGTGCTTATCCCAGTATGATTACCAGATTGTTTTTTATTCTGGATAGTTCTCAATACACTCTTACAGAAACAAGCGATAGTACAACTGAATAATAATGTAACAGCACTTTATATCTAAAATTATGCAAGATATATAAAAAATAAAGAAATTTTTTCTAGTTTTAGCATTGAAAAAAAATCACTGCGGATATATAATAACATTATAATCAATGTTATTTGCTTTAACAAAAAATATAAGAAAGAAGGTTATTTTATGAAGAAAAATAGATTAAAAAAGACTTTAGCTATTTTACTTTCAGTAGTAATGGCACAGGGAATAGTATCAACTACAACTGTTAGCACATCAGCAGTTGATACACAGGTTGTTGAATCACAGATTTCAAAGGAAAATTATGGATACTTCTCAAACGAAGATTGGGAATATCTTAAATATAGTGATCACATCTGTGTTACCCAATATTTAGGCACTAATAGTGAGGTGGTAGTACCTTCTACCATAGATAATTTACCTGTAACGACTATTTATGAAACATTTTGGTTGATTAGCGGCGTGACACGTGTAACTATACCTGAGGGAATAACTGTACTTGGATATATGGCATTTGCTTGCTGTGGAGACTTGGAATATATAAATATTCCAAGTACTGTTAATACAATCGAAGCTCAGGCATTTGAGGGATGTAAAAACTTAAAAGTTGATTTGATAATTCCCGATGGTGTATCCACTTTAGAAAATAGTTCATTTTCAGAAATACCCAAAGTACCAAGTGTACTTGTGCCAGACAGTGTAACCAGTATAGATAAATATACTTTTTTCCTTAATGATGGACCAGTAGTATATTACAGTTCAAAAAATACAGCAATGAAGGAATTTGCTGA
>JAXJUM010000004.1:0-93892 GCA_036309045.1 Acutalibacteraceae bacterium | reverse complement strand
TTATTGCACTTATTATGAGTGCTGTAATGAGATTATTCTCTTGAGAACACGAAACCTTCAGGCTTCTGTTGAGTCTGGATACACGCAAAGATTTGAATTTGGTGGTGAGATGATGAAAAAAAGAAGTACAACAGCAGTGGTAGTTTTATTAACTCTTATAATGACATTTATGGAAATGTCCGCTTTGCCAGCAGCGTTATTTTGTAATGTGAAAATTGAGGACATCAATCCGATTTACATTACTTTGATGTTGAATTTTTTATTTGCTTTTGCAATTTGTTGGATGTGTAAAAAGATTTTTATCAAAGATTGGTGGTTTGGTTTACAGTTTAAAGGAATATTATCGGGGTTAAAAAAATATGGATTACCTGCGGTAATTGCGACTGTCATAGTTACAATTGCTTTCTGTATCGGATTGACACCATTCGATAATAAACCAACGATATGGAGAGTTGTTGTTGAAGGCATTGTGTACTACATAGGTGTAGGTATTATGGAAGAACTGTATTTGAGAGGTTTATTACAGAATATTATTGAAAAGTGGTTTGGAGAAATAAAAAATTCAACATTGTATGCGATTTTAATTGCTTCTGTATTATTTGGCTTAGGACATATTTTTGGAGCTTTGGGACAGCCAATTGTAGCAGTAATAGCTAAAACCGTTTGGGCAACTGCGCTTGGTGTTTATTTTGGAGCAGTTTATGTTGTAAGTAAAAACCTGTGGGTTCCAATCATACTACACTTAATTATAAATTTATGTGGTATTCCATTTTGTTTTTCAACAAGTAATCAGTACCCGGCAATAGCTTTGATGACTTGTCTTGTGTCTTACGTTTTACTAGCAATTTATGGTGTGTATATTATAAGAAAAAATAATTTGTAGTATTAAGACTCGAAACTTTCAGTAAGCCAGTGTGTTTAACTGAGAGATAGCTTTGAATTTGACGGAGATGTAGTATGAACAAGAAGGTAAAGATTTTAGAAGAACGAATTTCGGCAAAAGAATATATTGATTTCTTGAAAAGAACTGACTTAGGCTCCCAATATCCAAAAGAGCGGTTTACTGACAGAATTGCAAAGCTGGTCAAGACTGTGTCTATTAGTCTTGTTGCCCGAAATGAGAATGGGACAGTTGTAGGTGTTTTGTTTGGCTTGACCGATTTCGCCTATTGGCTGTATATAACCGATTTAGGCGTTGACAGAGCATATACAGGCCAAGGCATTGGCAGACAGTTGATGAGAATTGCCCACAACATCGCAGGTGGTGAAAGGGATATTGCAGTTTACTTGATCGCCAATGAGAAAGCGGTCGGGTTCTATGAGAAATTGGGCATGAAAAAATCTTCAGATGTCATGCAGTATAACAAAATCGAATGGACTGGATTTGTAGTAGAATAGCAAGTTCCAATATGTCGAACAGGCAGAAATTGTATGTATCAATGCTTATTGCAAACAATCCCTCAGTCAGCCTGACGGCTGATAGCTCCCTTTACACAAGGGAGCCCCTTCGCTCCATCCTACTGCATAAGTAAACTGCCTGCACAGCTCCTACGAATGGTCTGTGCAGGCAGTTGTAATTTACTAAATATTTTCTCCGCTAAGGACATCACACTTTTTAGCGATAGACTTTCTTTGCTTTTTATTGCTAATTTTTGTCAAACTCACGTTAGTATAGAGCCATTTTTACTACTGGGCTGATTTTATGTGTTGCCTTATCCAACAAAAGTTAAGGAGATGAATAATTTTTAACACATTTTATGTATTTCATATGTTGCTCTATATCAATAAATATATCAGAGCCAGAATTAATCCGGTGTCTGTTTTTTCTGTACTTAACAAAAGCAAAAGCAAAAGAATAAGGCTTCGCTCTTTATCCTGAAACAAAACATCAAAAAAATTCTGAGATTTTCCGGTCGTTTTTGATTTAGGATTTTCAATACATCTTTGTTCTTCAGTTGTTTCAGGTGGGCAAGGCACAGAGGGCATTTCCATAGTTTTTTTCTCAGACGGCGGTAACGGTCTGCCCCTGTTTTGCATCTCTTGCATTCGCCTTACCGCTTCTTGTTGCATTTTATCCATATCCTCACCACTATATCTCCTCATACAACAGCACTCCCTAAGATTAGAAGTTAAGTTGTTTAATAACAGGCAAAATTTTTATCAACTGCAAAATTTTTGTTGCCTCATCCAGCTTTGTCTGCTTTTCTGGCCCCAGAAAAGGACGCAATGCTTGTAAAAGCCTTGTGGTATCATCGTCCTGCTTAATATTTGATAATAAGGGCATTATTTTCATTATAGTTCTCATTGCATCATCAGAAAATGATGGCAACACAGATTTAGCAGGAGGCGAGGAGCTGGGAGGTTCACTTTGACTTGGAGTCTCTGAATCATCATCAGATAAAAGAAGATTTTTCAGGCTCATTATTTGCTCCATAGCCTGAGGGTCATTCAATAGCTGACCAATTTTGCCTGTTATATCGTCCATTCTACTTATCTCCCATCAGTTTTTTCAGTAGTGCCTGTGCCTGAGGTGTTTTCAGAATTTTCTCTGTTTGCTCTTTGTCATTGAGTATATTTTGAACCTTTTGTGCCTGTTTACTGTCCATCTGATTCAAAATTTTTCCAATATCTCCACTCTGTGCGTTCTTTTTAATTGTGTCGGGACTTTCACCAAGTCTTTTTGATAAAGAATTGATTATATCCTGTATTTGCTTCTCTTTATCAGTCATAAATAACACCACCTTGTATATAGAATTCTTATGAAATATAGTGTATAATTATTACAAATCACTTTAAAAATTTTTAAGGAGGATATTATGAGAATTTTAGTTATATCCGACTCTCACGGTGACTACACAAATATAAACAAAATACTTTTATCGCAACCAAAAGCAGAAATTGTATTTTTTTGTGGTGATGGAGCAGACGATATAGAAAAAGCAAAATTCAACTACCCTGACAAAATGTTTATACTCGTACGTGGCAACTGCGACTGGGGCAGTAAATTACCTATAAAAGAAACATTTATAATTGAGGGTAAAAAAATAATGGTAACCCACGGACATATGTACAATGTAAAATTTACCTATTCACAAGTTATTCAGGAAGCTAAAAGTGATAACTGTGATATCCTACTTTTTGGACATACTCACACAGGAGTAACCGATTATGATGATGGCTTATATATTATGAATCCGGGAAGTGCTCACGGATATTACGGAACTTACGGCATTATTGATATTACTCCACAAGGTATTGTGACAAATATCATTAAAGTAAAATAATAATTGTCATAATTTGTATCACTCTTTATTCTACAAAACAAATGAATAAAATATTGTATTCAAAAATTTTTATCCGTATATTTCCACTTGTATTGCAAAAAATAAAAGTAAACATCATAGAAAGTGAGCAAATATATTATGATAATGGATTATGTCAATGCCTTCTGGGTTGGAGGATTGATTTGTGTTATAGGGCAGATATTTATTGACAAAACAAAGTTTACACCTGCAAGGATACTAGTTAGCTTTGTTGTTCTTGGAGTATTTCTTACAGCTATTGGTATTTACAAACCCATAGTAGAATTTGCAGGAGCAGGTGCAACCGTACCATTATGTGGATTCGGTTATACTATGGCTGAAGGTGTAAAAGAAGCAATAGTCAACGATGGTCCCATAGGTATTATTACAGGGGGTATATCAGCCGCTGCGGCAGGCATTGCATCTGCCATAGTGTTTGGTTATATTTTTGCACTTATAACAAAGCAAAGAGATAAAAGCTGACAGTAATTATCCTAAATTAAAAATCAAACATTTTGTTAAACAATTCCTAGCACTATTGTTTTTTAATAAATATTAGGATAATAATTATTTGACTATTATTCGTTAAAGGATTTTATCCTTTAAAATTGAATAAACCACTAGGCTAAAGCTGTCGCTCACAAAGACCATATCATTAAGTTAAGAAACTAATAAACAATAGAAAAACACATCTTGTAAGTTGGTAAATTTACAAGATGTGTTTTTTGATAAAAAGGCAAAACAAAATCATTTGCACATTCTATACCTTTTGTCAAGTCTTTTTATGTTTTCAAAAAATAGACACCAATTTTGTCATTAATATTAGGGGCTATTTGAAAACGAAATAAAATTTTTGAGTAAATTTTTACCAAACAAGTAAAGTATAGTGAAAAATCTACCACAAGTATATCCATATTTTAAATGGTATTTAATATAAAATTAATCCTTATATTTTAAATCAGACACAGTCCAGTTTGAAAGAATTTTGCACATTTTTGCTCCTTCTTCTTTAGCGAGTGGTAAATTGTGATCAAGGTAATTTCCACATTCTTCTTTTTTACTGCCGGGGATTTCTCCCTCAAAATTACTTACAAACTCAAATGCTGACTTAACAAGTTCTATCACCTGAGCAGGTGTTAGAATATCTCTAACAAGGAAATAACATCCTGTTCTGCAACCCATAGGGCCAAAATATATAATACTATCTGCATACTCACTATTGCGTACAAAGGTTGCAAATAGATGTTCCACTGTATGTAGTGTATCTGTTGAAAGAAAGTCACCCTTATTAGGCTTTCTCATACGAATATCATATGAAACCACATCTCCATCAATTCTCGAAGTATAAATTCCTTCGGTTAGTGTATCGTGATTTATTGTAAAACTAGCTATTTTTTTCAAGATTAATTCCTCCCTGATTATTTTTATTATGTTTTCTCTTATTATAAAAGAACATTACAACTGCCATTGCACAGATTATAAAATATCCTATCCAACTAAGTAAATCCGGTACTTGTCCGAACACAAGAAATCCCAAAGATGCTGCAAAGATTATCTGAGAATAATCATAAACTGATACTTCTTTTGCAGGTGCATAACAATATGCAGATGTTATTGTAAACTGTCCTCCTGCTGCTGCAAGACCGGCAAGAAGTAAATATATAAATTGAGCCACAGTCATTGGGGTAAAATCAAATAACAAAAAGGGAAGTGTTACCAGGCAAGAAAAACAAGAGAAAAAGCACACTATGATAGAACCTTTAACACCTTTTTGTCCCAACATTCTTACAAATGTATATGCAAGTCCTGCACACATACCACCGCACAGTGCTATAAAAGCAGGAATAGCATCTGTATTTGAAAAACTCGGCTTAACCACACACATCGCACCTACAAATGCTCCAAGAACTATAAAAAACTGTGTCGGTTTTATCTTTTCCTTTAATAAAAATATACTAAATATTATTGCAAAAAACGGTGACATCTTATTTAGGATAGAGGCATCTGCCAGATCTAGCTCACCCAGTGCATAGAAGTTACACAGAATTCCCACTGTACCAAACATTGCCCTTAACACCAGCGGTGCAATAGCATTTTTAGGTACAGATAAGTCTTTTCTTTCTTTAATCAGAATTACACCTGCAAAAATAAAAGCAATTAAATTTCTGAAAAAACTTTTCTGCACTGATGGCAAATCCCCTGCCAACTGTACAAACATATTCATAAGTGCAAAGAAAAAAGCCGACAGTATAATTAAAACTATACCTTTATAAAGAGGCTTTATATTTTTCAAATCACTCATTGATAAACGCCTTCTTTTACTTAATTCGTATTTATTATATCACACATCTTATATAAATTCCAGTATACAACATAATACTAAATAATCATTAAAATAATCTGAAATTTACTTAAATCATATTATACTTCAACCACTTTTTTCTTACTACACACTGTTTCTCCGCTAAGGTCAGTAATATATGAGGCATTTCTTAGTAGCTCCTCATTTTCTTTATCTACTGTTATAACTGTAAGTATAAATCCTTGACCCATATTTTGATCCGATAAATCTTTATAATATGTATATCTCAAAGATGTCATACCATTTGCAACAACAATATCATCAATATTAATGTAGTCGTTTGCACTTTCAAGAGGTAACAAACAAAGAAACAGAGATTTATCCTTGAAAAATAAATCATTATATTCCTTGCCACTACCCATCAATCTTTTGATTGTATTTTCTGTACTTTCTTTTACTGACAACTGATTGAACATTTCCTCCCATTGATTTACACTTGCTATTGGCATCATCTGATGTGTATAAACATCGTTTACAATCTGTTGTATATTGTTATAATCTCCCTCGTCGATGTTGCCCTTATAGCAGTTTCTATCACTAAAGTCACCGGTTACGTAAACATTATTTAGCGAAAAATAATAATGCTCTGCTTGGTATTCTAAATTTCTGCAAGCAACTGAATTTATTGTAATTAAAGACAATACACTTATGATTATTGCTATTATCTTGGTCTTTACAGTCAATCTTGTAAGAATACACAAGAGTAAATTTCCAATTAATAGTATCACTGCCAGAATGTAAAAAAGAAGCTCCGAAGCATTGAAAAATAATATAACAGAAAATATTATTACTGCTGATGACATTACAAGTAGTATAATAGCTGTTGGCTTTTCAAAGTCTATGTCAAACTTTCTCACAAAGAAAAAGACAGCTACCATTGTAATTATAAATATCAACACCGACAGTTGCAAAAATCCTCTTTTGTATAATTCATCATAATTAAACATTCGCAACAACTTTAAGAAAGCTAACAACCCCAAACTGCCACAAATAAAGCACGTAACAATATTTATTACAACTGAAAAATTATTCTTTTCTTCTGGAATTTTATAATTATGCATATTATAACCCCTTCACACTTTCATTAACCACTTTCATACCATAAAAGGTTGTTTTTAAGAGTTTTTCACCAACACTGTCAAAATTTATTTTTACAATATATTCTCCCTTGTTTTCTGTTGAAGCAACAACTGTTCCTAAGCCAAAAGACTTGTGTAAAATTCTTGAACCTACGCTATAACTTTTGGCAACCTCTTCAAATTGCTGAGGTGTAAGGTCAATTTCCTCTTTGGTATAGAAGCCATTTTCATACTCAATATATCTGCCTATTGCACAGGTAAATATTTTTCCGTAGCGTTCCATTTTGTGTTCTCCTACACCATTTATCCCAAGAAATTCTGACATAGTAACAGGTTTCTTTACGCACATATCCTGCAAAGCTGTATTTGAAAATATGATATAGGCAGGTACTCTTTCAGCATCAGCAACTTTATTGCGTATATCACGTAAATAATTATACATATCCTCATTGTAGTTGCTGTCCGATTTGCCAAACAACGCTTTTGCACTCTGTTTCTTAACTCCGCTACCCTTTTGAACCTTCATAATAACCTTTTCTTCGCCATTAAGAACCGCTAATGATTTTTTATTCAACTTGATAATAGGAAATTTCTCTTGTGTACGCAGTGCATATTCTTTAATAACCAAAAAGTTTATCATTCTTTTTACATCAGCCTCAGAATAACTTTTGAGCATACCATATGTAGATTGCTTATTCAATCCCCAGTCAAGAAGTTTCTGGTTTTTACTACCACGCAAAATATCCGTTATCAGCTTTATACCATAGTGCTGACGGGTTCTTGCTATACAGGAAAGTATTTTCTGTGCTTCTGTGGTTATGTCTATTTCTTCAAAATCTCCATTACAGTTTGAGCAGTTACCGCAGTATTCGATGTGAGGTTGTCCGAAATATTTCAGTATATATCCACGTAAACACTCTGTTGTATTGCAATAATAGGACATTCTGTCCAGCTGTCTGAGCTTATGCTCTACTACACTCTGTAAAAGCTCTTCGTTCATATCTTCATTTTCAAGTGACTTTTCAATAAGGAACTTATTTGTTACAACATCTTTACCGCTATACATAATTATACATTCTGCGTTATTTCCATCACGTCCTGCTCTGCCTGCCTCCTGATAATAGCTTTCGATATTCTGGGGCATATTGTAATGCACAACATAGGTTACATCAGATTTGTCGATTCCCATTCCAAAGGCATTTGTAGCTACAACTACTCTGCAACGGTCATAGATAAAGTCTTCCTGATTTTTCTTACGCTCTTCCATTGGCATACCTGCGTGGTATGGTTGTGCCTTTATTCCGTTTTCACATAAAATATCACACACATCTTCTACTCCCGAACGAGTATTGCAGTATATAATACCACATTCACCTGGCTTATCCTTTACAATAGACAATAACTGTGTATCTTTATTTTGAGGATGAAGTACTTTAAAACTAAGATTAGGGCGGTCAAAACCAGTGGTGACAACATATGGATTCTGGAGTTTAAGAATTCTTTCAATATCCTCCTTTACTTCTGTTGTGGCAGTGGCTGTAAAGGCTGATATAACGGGACGATTATTAAGTTTTTGAATAAACTCTACTATTCTAACATAATCTGGGCGGAAATCCTGTCCCCACTGAGATATACAATGTGCCTCGTCAATAGCTATCATAGAAATATCCATATTCCTGCACAAATTAATAAAATTTGCAGTCAATAGTTTTTCAGGAGCAACATATATAATCTTATAAGCACCATTTAAAGCTCTTTCTATTGCGAGGCTTTGCTGTTTTAATGTCAAAGTACTGTTTATATAAGCCGCTTTTATTCCCATATTCACCAATGCTTTTACCTGGTCTATCATAAGAGAAATAAGTGGAGATATAACAATAGTTACACCACCTAACATAAGTGCTGGCAACTGATAGCACACCGATTTACCTGCACCTGTTGGCATTACACACAAGACATCTTTGCCATCTATTATATTTTCAATTACTTTTTCCTGTGCCCCTTTAAATTCACTGTAACCCCAGTAGGTTTTAAGTAATTCCACTTTATCCATTTATTCACCCCACAAAACGAATTTTTCACTTAATTCTCAATATAACATTTTTTAACAAAAATTATTCGCTGATTTTTCTTAGACAATGATTAGTTTGTATTGCAAAAACATTATCTTTCAATTCCTGTACCTCCTCCATATAAACTTAATACCATTATACTTTATTTCAAGTAGTGTTCCATTATATATTCAGATGAGGTTTCGCCAACAATTTCGAAACCTACGTTTAAGTACATATTTAACGCATAATTTTCTTTTTGTACAGATAATGAAGTCTTTTTATAACCTGATTTTTTGAGATGATCTAGCATTTTATTCATCATTTCTGTTCCAATTCCACAACCTCTATAATCTTTCAAAACAGAGATAGCAAATTCAGGTGAAGTATTATCAATACTTCCATAACCTTCAATATTTCTCACCCAAACAGCTCCAACAATTTTGTTCTGTACTTCTGCACAAAAACAGTGATCATCTTTTTCATCACCAAAGTTTTTTATATATACTTGTAATTCAGGTTTTTCTATAATTGTTTTAGGTGCCAGATTTGCTTCATCAGGCTGAAAAATCGCTTCGTACAAAAAATCTTTGAGCAAGCTATATTCTGAAAATTTCATTTTTCTTATTATGTAATCCAATATTATTCTCCTCTTAAATATTAATTTCTGAAATTAAAATTCTGAAATTACAACAACATCCTCACTTTTTAAATTCAGCAAAAAAATAGTGAAAATTCTAATGATTTATTCTTACCGTCATAAACCTTATTTAAAGTTACAAATTCAGATTAGTTTTATGATTTATAAATACTTTTCAGCCATACAATCCCATTGAAATATAACAAATTCGCTCATAGTATTTCTCCAGATTTATTTTCTTTTTCTACAATAACATTGCAAAGCCCCTTTGTCAAATAATAGTGACAAAGGGGCTTTATATTAGCTTTATGTTTTATTACTCAACCATACTTTGGCTTAAAACACCATATTTTTCGTAGTTGGCTGTTTTTATGATTTTATTTTCATCATTTACAAAAACAACTTTTGGCTTGTGGTCTTTTACTTCAGAATTTTCAAGCTGACAGTAAGCCATAATTATTATATGATCACCCTTTTGTACACAGCGTGCCGCCGCACCGTTAAGACAAATCATTCCGGAATTTGGCTCTCCTGCAATGGTGTAAGTTTCAAAACGACTTCCGTTTTCCACATCTACAATCTGAACTTTTTCATACTCATATATTCCTGCTGCTTCCATAAGCACAGGATCAACCGTGATACTTCCTATATAATTAAGCTCTGCTTGTTTAACTACTGCCCGGTGAATTTTTCCCTTTAACATTGTAACTTGCATATATTTCAGTCCTTTATTCTATTATTTTTCTGCACCGTTTTCAATAATAAAGTTATCTATCAATCTTGTTTTTCCAATATATACAGCTACCGCTGTAAGAATATCTCCGTCTATTTTATCAACAATCTTTACATCAGGAAAACTTACAACCTGTACATAATCAATTTTCGCAAGAGGTTCACCGCTTATAATCTCTGTTATCTTGTTAACAACAACCTTTGCATCTCTTTCTCCATTAAGTACAAGTCTTTTTCCCTCTTCAAGCCCCTTGTGCAGTATAACAGACGCCTTACGTTCCTCTTCATTTAGATATGTATTTCGTGAGCTTTTAGCCAAACCGTCTGACTCACGTACAATAGGACAGCCTACAATTTCAATATCGAAATTCAGATCTCTTACCATTCTTTTAATAACAGCTAACTGCTGTGCATCTTTTTGTCCAAAATAAGCTCTGTCTGGAGCTGTAATCAAAAACAGCTTTGACACAACTGTACAAACACCTCTGAAATGTATTGGTCTGCTTTTTCCACAAAGTTCTTCAGAAGGCCCTGTAATGTCAACAAATGTTGAAAAATCAGGTGAATACATATCCTCTGGTTGTGGGTGGAAAATCAAATCTGCACCCGAAACTTCACAAATCTCTGCATCTCTTTGAATATCTCTGGGATAGCTTGCCAAGTCCTCTTTGGGACCAAACTGAATAGGATTTACAAAATCACTTACAACTACTCTGTCATTCTCTTGACTTGCTTTTTTGATAAGACTTGCATGACCCTCGTGAAGATAACCCATAGTAGGTACAAGCCCCACTGTAAGTCCTTCTTTTTTCCACGCTTTTACAACTTCTCTTACTTCTTCAACAGTACTTAAAATTTTCATAATAATCTCCTCTTCTCATCAATAAAGCTTCTCTATAACTTCATCATCTATATTATATGTGTGCTCTTGCTTAGGGAACTCACCTTTATTAATATCTTCTATATAGCTTTTAAAAGCATCTTTGATAATGCTACCGAGGTCTGCATATCTTTTTACAAACTTTGGAGTAAAATCAGAGAACATTCCCAGTAAATCTTGATACACAAGTACCTGACCATCACAGCCTGCACCTGCACCAATACCAATGGTTGGAATTCTAAGCTCTTTTGTTACAATTTCAGCAAGTTTATATGGAACACACTCGAGAACAACTGCAAATGCTCCTGCTTTTTCTACTGCACGGGCATTATCCAATAATTTTTGAGCTGTTTGCGAAGTTTTTCCCTGAACTTTAAAGCCACCAAAAGCATTTATAGACTGTGGAGTTAACCCAAGATGAGCCATTACAGGTATTCCTGCTTTTGTAATAGCTGTAATCTGTGGGCAAACTTCTTCTCCGCCCTCCAGCTTAACGGCATTTGCTCTGCCTTCTTTCATAAGCCTGCCTGCATTCACAACAGCGTCATATACCGATGTTTGATAAGACATAAAAGGTAAATCAGCCACAACAAGTGCATTTTTTGCACCTCTTGCCACAGCGGAAGTATGATGTATCATATCTTCCATAGTAACAGATATTGTATCTTCATAGCCAAGTATAACATTACCAAGCGAATCGCCTACCAGTATTGAATTTATACCTGATTCATCCATCAACTTTGCAATGGAATAATCATAAGCTGTAAGCATACTGATTTTTTCTCCGCTTTCTTTTTGTTGCTGGAATGTCAAAACTGTATTTTTCATTCTAATAGCATCCTTTCAATACATCTGTATTTTTCTGCAAGTATTTCATTGCTTTTGTTTTTATTTTCTGCAATACTTAAAACCTGTATACCGAGTGATTTATAGGTCTTTTTTTGTTCATCACTAATCACTGAAAGGTGTTTCTCTATTGTAGTGACATCTCCACGTTCTATCGGCCCTGTAAGTGCCTGATTAACACCGTTTTTCAGTGCATTATTAAGGTTATCCATCATCAAAGGAGCCAAAACTGTGTATGCGTCTGGCTCTGAAAAACCACATTCTTTAAACATCTCAATCACCGTATGCAACAATGCTACAAGATGATTACTCGCCATAGATGCTCCTGCGTGGTAAAATGGTTTTTTCTCTTTTTTGATAACACATACCTTATTACCAATTTCTGAAAAAAGACAAGGTATATTTTGCAGAAATACATTATCGCCCTCAGCTGTAAATACAGCCTTATTCAATCCTTTATATGAATCAAACTTAGAGCTGAAAGCATATACAGGATGAATACTGCCTGTATATACACCGTAGTCATCTGCACCTGTGAAAACATCAGATGATAATGCGCCACTAAAATGACATATTATTTTATTATTAACCAAATCTTTGTCAATGCAATCCCATACATTTTTTATCTCACTGTCTGTTACAGTAATAAAAAGAGTATCACTTGACTTAATTAAATCTTGAAGCCTGTCAAAAGCTTCTGTGTTACAAAAATTGGCGGATTTTATCGCTTCATTATAAGTTCTGCTGTAAAATCCAGACACAATGTGCTTTGATACACGGTCTTTAATATACCTCCCGATAGAGGTACCTACTCTACCGGCACCAATAATACCAATTTTCATGCTATCACCTCCGTATAAAGAGTGACAACATATCATTCTGATGCAGTTTCTGTACGAATACTACTCAACTGAAATAATAGCACATAAATCTCTTTTGGGCAACTGATACCACTAAAAAATATATAGCAATATATTATGGATATATTGTAAAATTTTTATAATAAAACTGACTTATAGATATTTTGTTAATTGATTTAAAAAAGTAACTGAGAATAATTAAAATTTTAAAAAAAAATTTAAAAAAGGTATTGACTTTTCTGCTCTTATATCATATAATAAACAACGTTGACTGGTTAAGCAACAATAGATACGGCGGAATAGCTCAGCTGGCTAGAGCATTCGGTTCATACCCGAAGTGTCGTAGGTTCAAGTCCTATTTCCGCTACCATAAATGGCCCGGTGGTCAAGCGGTTAAGACACCGCCCTTTCACGGCGGTAACACGGGTTCGATTCCCGTCCGGGTCACCAAAGCAAGTCACCTATTTAGGTGACTTGCTTTTTTATTTTTAGAAAGGAAGATGTAAATGGAAAAAAGTAAAAAGAAAAAATTTCAGTGGCAAAATTTAATAGGTATAGCATTCTTTAGCATTATAGGTATGATATGCGGTATTTTGACCATAGAATATATGGACTCACTTGAAACAACAGAACTAAATTTCGGAGAAAAAATGCTCCATTTATTATTTCTGCTTATAATAATGTACATATCATTTTTCATACAAATGATTATTCACGAAGCAGGTCATTTTATTTTCGGTAGCCTTACCGGATATAAATTATCATCATTTCGAATTGGAAGTTTTATGTGGATAAAGGATAACGGGAAAATTAAACTAAAAAAATACTCACTTGCAGGAACAGGCGGTCAATGCCTTATGAGTCCACCTGATATGGTTAATGACAAAATTCCAATAGTACTTTACAATCTTGGCGGTTGTATTATGAATATAATTACAGGAGTTATTGCATTAGCAATATTCTTTTTATTCAGAGATAATTCTTTACTTTCAGTATTTATGTTAATGATAACAATAGTAGGTTTTGCTTTTGCAATTATGAATGGTGTTCCTATAAGGCTAGGACTTATTGATAATGATGGATATAATGCGTTATCTCTTGGTAAAAATCCTCAGGCACTTCGTTCATTTTGGATTCAGATGAAAATAAATGACCTAATTTTAAAAGGTGACAGACTAAAAGATATACCTGAAGAATGGTTTGCACTTCCAACAGATGAAGAAATGAAAAACAGTATGATTTCAGTAATAGGTGTATTTGCCTGCAACCGCTTGATGGATGAACATCGCTTTGATGAAACCGAAAATCTGATAAAACATTACCTTGAAGTTGATACTTCTATGGTAGGCATACATCGCAGTTTGTTAATCTGCGACTACATATTCTGCCAACTTATCCGAAATGGAAATCGTCAGGATATTGAAAAAATGCTTGATAAGCAACAGAAGAGCTTTATGCAATCTATGAAAAAAAATCCAACTATTATACGTACAGAGTACGCTTGTGCTCTACTGTTAGAAAATGATAGTATTAAAGCTGAAAAAATAAAACAACAATTTGAAAAGTGTGCTGTATCTTACCCTTATACATCAGATATCGAAAGTGAACGTGAACTTATAAATATTGCAGAAGAATACTACAAAACAATAGCGTAAACAATGTTTTTTAATTTTATATAATACTTTAAAAAGTACTGGATTTTTTGTTCAATAGCAGGTGATTTTAAAACGAAAACTACAAGGAATACTTGACGTATTCTGAAGATTTTCAATGCAGAAAACACCACTATTTTACAAAATAGACAGTACTTTTGATTTTTCAAACAAGTTCCAGCATAAAATGATAACAAATAAAGAGGATAATTTTGATTTAAATAAATTGTATATTTTTTGTTAATATGTTAAAATTATACCATATTGTTGAAAGGAACGTGAAAACTTGAGCTTTAATGACATACTAACAGCTGTCAGTGACTTTTTGTGGGGCTGGCCAATGATTATCCTTTTGCTTGGCACACATTTGTTTATGACAGCAAGAACGGGATTTATTCAAAGAAAACTTTTTACAGGTATAAAACTTTCTGTAAAAAAAGATTCAGAATCAAGCGGTGATATAAGTCAGTTTCAGGCTTTAACAACAGCTCTTGCCTCTACAATAGGCACAGGAAATATTGTTGGTGTAGGTACAGCTATTGCTCTTGGAGGTCCGGGTGCAGTATTCTGGTGTTGGATTACCGGTGTACTCGGTATTGCTACAAAATATGCCGAATCTCTAATTGGTGTAAAATACAGAGTAAAAGCAAAAGACGGTACAATGGTTGGCGGTGCTATGTATGCTCTTGAGAGAGGTTTGGGATTAAAATGGCTTGGTATATTATTTGCTGTATTTGCTGTACTTGCCAGTTTTGGTATAGGTAATGGTGTGCAGGTCAATGCTATTGCCAACATATTTAATGAAGCATTTACTCCGGAGGAAGGATTAAAATTTAACCTTGGAAATTACCAGATGGACATTATAGGTTTAGTATGCGGTGTTATATCTGCTATTCTTGTAGGAATAGTTCTATATGGTGGTGTTAAATCAATATCAAGAGTATGTGAAAAACTTATTCCACTTATGGCGGCTTTATATGTACTTGGTTGTATTTACATACTTATATATAATAATCAGTACATAATCCCTGCTATTGTTGATATTTTTCAATCTGCATTTTCTATAAAATCAGTTGCGGCAGGTGGAATTGGTGCAGGTATGATGATGGCGTGCCGTTATGGTATTGCAAGAGGTCTGTTCTCCAATGAATCCGGTATGGGTTCTGCACCTATTGTTGCTGCGGCAGCTCAAACACGAAATCCCGTAAGACAGGCACTTATTTCTTCTACTGGAACATTCTGGGATACTGTTGTAGTTTGCCTGATGACAGGTTTAGTTCTTATAAGCAGTATGCACGCAAATTCTGCGATATCAACAGAACAAAACGGAGGCGATCTTACTTTTAAGGCTTTCAGTCAGATTCCATATATTGGTGTAGCAGTTATAGTAGTTGGAATTGTTCTGTTTGCTTTCTCTACAATTCTTGGTTGGGCTTATTATGGCGAAAGATGTGTTGTTTATCTTCTTGGTACAAAAGCACTTAAATTTTATAGAGCTATTTTTATTGCGATTGTATTAATATCGCCTCTTATAACACTTGACGCTATATGGACAATGGCGGATATATTAAATGCACTTATGGCTATACCGAATATTATCGCCATATGGATGCTTAATAAAGTTATTGCAGATGATACAAAGCACTATCTTGGTAATCTGGACGAAATCGACAGATCCCCTATCCCCACAATAGACCGAAGTTGTAAATAATATAATTTTTACCTTTTAAATAAATTTATCATATATAATTATTTTAAACACCTGATGTACATTTTTCAGGTGTTTTTTATTATGAATTTTCAACCAAGTTTTCAACATTTTTAACATAAATGTTGAAAACTTCTTTATTCTACAAAATATTTGTTATCAATTTATTGCTAAAATTTACTGATACACACAGATAGTGATAAAACCCATTTTAACTTGCACAAAACTTTCAATTATGTTAAACTGAATTTTGTAAAAATATTTATTTAATCAAGAATTTGAAAGCGAGGTTATACATTTGTTAAGAAAGGACAACAAGGTGTTAACAAGATTTTTTGTATTTATTTTGCTGTCATTAACATTGCTTTTAACTTTTACTTCTTGTGCAAGCAGTGAAAGTACATCAGAATTAAAAATAGAAAATTCTGATGATTTAAAAACAGCCAAAATAGGTGTACAGCTTGGAACAACAGGTGATATATATGCATCTGATTATAAAGAAAGTGGAGCGACAATAACTCAATATAACAAGGGTGCAGATGCTATTCAGGCTTTGAAAAAAAATAAGGTAGATTGCGTAATTATTGATGAACAACCTGCAAAGGCTTTTGTTGAACAAAATCCAGATTTATCAATACTGGAAGAACCGCTAACAATAGAGGAATATGCTATTTGTATTGCAAAGAATAAAACTGAATTTTGTGACAAAGTAAACGAAATAATTAATGGTCTTAAAGCAGACGGGACTATTCAAAAAATTATTGATAACTACATAGGTGACGGCACAAAAGGTAGTTATCAGTACACTTCCCCAAAAGATGTAAAACGTAACAATGGTACTTTAGTAGTAGCTACAAATGCCTCTTTTGAACCCTATGAGTATATGGAAAACGGCAAAGTATGCGGTATTGATATAGATATTTCTCAGGCTATTGCCGATTCATTGGGAATGGAACTGAAAATTGAAGATATGGAATTTGACTCTATAATTACCGCCGTATCATCAGGCAAAGCCGATATAGGTGTTTCAGGAATGACAGTTACCGAAGAGCGAAAGAAGAATATTAACTTTACTGTTTCGTATACTACTGCAAAACAGGTTATTATTGTACGTAACGGAAATAGTGACAGCACGCCTCTTGTAAGTATTGAGCAATTTAAAAATGACTTTTTAGAAGATAATAGATGGACATACCTTGCAAATGGTTTGCTCACTACTCTAAAGATTTCTTTGTTCTCAGCTATTATAGGAATTATATTAGGATTTTTAATTGCAATAGGCAGAGTATCTTGTGATAAAACAGGAAGATTTAAAATCATAAATCTTATTCTTAAGGCTTACTTAACAATTATCCGTGGCACACCTGCAATGATACAGTTATTGATAATCTACTATGTAATATTTGCCTCAAGTTCAGTAGATAAAGTTTTTGTAGCCGTAGTAGCATTTGGACTTAACTCCTCGGCTTATATTGCAGAAATTGTAAGGTCAGGAATAATGTCTATTGATGAAGGACAGTTTGAAGCTGGCAGAAGTCTTGGTTTTAATTACACTCAAACAATGTTACATTTCATATTACCTCAGGCTATAAGAAATGTATTACCTGCTTTATTTAATGAATTTATCGTACTTCTTAAAGAAACATCAATTTCAGGTTATATCGGCATTATGGATTTAACACGAGGCGGTGATTATATAAGAAGCCGAACCTATGATGCTTTTCTGCCTTTGATTGCAGTAGCACTTATCTACCTTGTAATCGTTATGGGTCTTACAGCACTTCTTGGAAAGTTTGAAAGGAAACTGAAAAATGATGAAAAATGATAAAACTGCAATGATACACGTTGAAAATCTTGAAAAATCTTTTGGTAACACACAGATACTAAAAGGAATTACAACTGACATAAACAAAGGTGAAGTACTTGTAATATTAGGTCCTTCAGGTTGTGGTAAATCAACTTTTCTAAGATGTCTTAATATGCTGGAAACTCCCACAGGTGGACATATATATCTTGACGGTACAGATTTAACAGACCCCAAAACAGATATAAATAAAGAACGTCAAAAGGTAATGATGGTATTTCAGCATTTCAATTTATTTCCTAATAAAACAATTCTGCAAAATTTAACTATCGCACCTATTAAACTGAAAAAAGTTCCTGTTGAACAGGCAAACGAAAAAGCTATGAAGCTATTGGAAAGAGTAGGTTTAAAGGATAAGGCAAATTCATATCCTCGTCAGCTTTCAGGAGGACAAAAACAACGTGTTGCTATTTGCCGAGCATTATGTATGGAACCTGAAGTTATTCTATTTGATGAACCAACATCTGCTCTTGACCCTGAGATGGTAGGCGAAGTTCTTGAAGTAATGAAAGAACTTGCAAAAACGGGAATTACAATGGTTTGTGTAACCCACGAAATGGGATTTGCTAGAGAGGTAGCTTCCAGAATTATATTTATAGATAACGGAGTTATTGCTGAAGATGATACTCCTGAAAATGTATTTGAAAATCCAAAAAATCAGCGACTAAAGGATTTTCTTTCAAAAATTCTTTAGTAAGGAGTATTAATTAATGAAAAATAACATCAAAAATAATAAAGTTCAACGTACTGTAATAAGTGGAGTTTTTATAGCTCTAGCATCTGTTCTTTCAATGGTAATAGTGTATAAACTTCCCTACGGTGGTTCTATAACACTTATGAGTATGCTACCAATTATGGTACTTGGCTATATGTACGGAATTAAATACGGTATTTTATGCGGTGCAGTTTATGGAATAGTACAGACTCTTTTAGGTGCAACTATGTCATCAGCTTTTGCAGGACTTACAGGATTTAGTCTGTTGCTTATGGCACTTCTGGATTATTTGCTTGCATTTATGTCACTTGGTACTGCAGGAATATTCAAAAATAAAATAAAAAATCACACCCTTGCATTTGCATTGGGTGCGACAGTGGCAGGTATGTTAAGGTTTATATGTCATTTTATCTCAGGTGTTATTCTATGGGGTTCGTATGCACAGTGGTTCTTTGGAACTGAAAATATGAACAACAATTTTGGCAACAGCATATTAGAAAACTTCAGCGGAACTTCACTGTCTATACTTTATTCTGCAATATATAACGGCAGTTATATGATACCTGAAATTATAATCACTATCATAGGTGTTATTGTTATAATGAACGTTAAACCCATCAGAAATAAGATTACTAGTAATAACACACATAATAATATTTCAAACAATGGAGGAATTTAAATGAAGATAGAACATATTGCAATGTATGTAAATGATTTAGAAAAAGCCAAAAAGTTCTTTGCAGACTATTTTAATGCAGTATCGAGTGATGTATATCATAATCCTATTACCAATTTCAGATCATATTTTTTAACATTTGAGGATGGGGCAAGACTGGAAATTATGAATAGCCCTGATATAATAAATTCCAATAAACAGATAAAACAACTTGGATATGCACATATAGCATTTAGCATTGGAAGTAAAGAACAAGTTGATTATTTAACAGATAAAATAAAAAAAGATGGTTATGAAATAGTTAGCGGTCCCAGAATAACCGGTGACGGTTATTACGAAAGTTGCATTATCGGATTTGAAGGTAACCAAATTGAAATAACTATTTAACAAAACTCTTTGCAAAACATAGCAAAATAAAAAACAGTACGAGTGCTCATTTGAACAACCGTACTGTTTTTATATTTCTATCACTTAACCATTGTAAGAATAGTTAGGTGCTTCCTTTGTGATATTGATATCGTGAGGGTGACTTTCTTTCAAACCTGCACCTGTAATTTTTACAAATTGAGCTTTCTCGTGAAGTTCCTCAATGCTTCCACAACCTGTGTAACCCATACCTGCACGCAAGCCACCAACCATCTGGTAAACTGTTTCTGACAAATATCCCTTATAAGGTACTCGTCCTTCTACACCCTCCGGAACAAACTTCTTAAAGCCACTCTGGAAGTATCTATCTTGACTGCCTTTACCCATAGCACCAAGACTACCCATACCACGGTAAACCTTAAACTGTCTGCCCTGATAAATCTCGCTTTCTCCTGGAGATTCTTCACAACCTGCAACAAGTGAACCAATCATTACAACACTTCCACCTGCTGCAAGAGCCTTAACGATATCACCTGAGTACTTAATACCGCCATCTGCAATTATAGGAACACCATATTCCGCAGCAGCACAAGCAGCGTCATAAATAGCTGTAATCTGAGGAACACCAATACCTGCAACAACTCTTGTTGTACATATTGAACCCGGACCTATACCAACCTTTACAGCGTCTGCACCGGCTTCAATCAATGCTCTTGTTGCATCAGCAGTTGCAACGTTACCTGCAATAAGCTGAATATCAGGGAAAGCCTGTTTAACACGCTTAACAGCATTAATAACGTTTCTGTTATGACCGTGTGCAGAATCAAGAACAAGTACATCAACCTGAGCTTTAACAAGCTCTGAAACTCTCTCAAGCACATCTGCTGTCGCACCAATAGCAGCACCACAAAGAAGTCTGCCGTTTTCATCTCTTGCAGAGTTAGGATACTGCATAGACTTTTCAATATCCTTAATCGTAATCAAGCCCTTAAGTTTACCATTCTGATCAACCAATGGCAATTTCTCGATTTTATGTTGTCTTAAAATCTCCTGAGCCTGCTCCATACTTGTACCCACAGGTGCAGTAACAAGTTTTTCAGCTGTCATAACATTTTTAATCTGCTGGCTGTAATCAAGCTCTGTCATAAAACGTAAATCACGGTTTGTAATAATACCAACCAGCTTATCACCTTCACAGATAGGTACACCTGATATCTTATACTTAGCCATAAGCTGATTTGCATCATTTACTGTATGATTAGGTGAAAGGAAGAACGGATTAGCTATAACACCGTTTTCTGATCTCTTAACTCTATCAACCTGGTCTGCTTGTTGTTCAATAGTCATATTCTTGTGGATGATACCAATACCACCCTCTCTAGCCATAGCTATTGCCATCTTTGTTTCTGTTACAGTATCCATTGCCGCAGTAACAAGAGGAGTATTAAGTCTTATTTTTCTTGTAAGCTGTGAGCTGATATTTACATTGGCAGGTTCTACGGAAGATTCACCCGGTATCAACAGCACATCGTCAAATGTTAAAGCTTCTTTGCAAAATTTCTCTTGAAAGTTTTTGTTTATCATTTTCCATTCCTCCTTAGTATTTTCACCATATAATTTAACGATTTTTGGTTATTAGATTGATTATAACATTTATAAAATGTTTGTCAATATTATTTTTATTTAATAACTTCTTTTCCACCCATATATGGACGTAATGCTTCAGGTATATTTACAGAACCATCTGCATTAAGATTATTCTCAAGAAAAGCAATTAACATTCTTGGAGGAGCAACAACGGTATTATTAAGTGTATGTGCAAAATACTTTCCATTTTTACCTTTTACTCTTATCTTCAATCTTCTAGCCTGAGCATCACCAAGATTAGAACAACTACCAACTTCAAAGTACTTTTTCTGACGTGGTGACCAAGCCTCTACATCAATAGATTTAACCTTTAAATCAGCTAAATCACCTGAGCAACATTCCAGAGTTCTTACAGGAATATCAAGAGAACGGAACAAATCAACTGTATTCTGCCACATCTTCTCAAACCACATTTTGCTATCCTCAGGCTTACAAACAACAATCATTTCCTGCTTTTCAAACTGATGTATTCTGTATACACCACGTTCTTCAATACCGTGAGCTCCTTTCTCCTTACGGAAGCAAGGTGAATAGCTTGTATATGTGTAAGGAAGATCTTCCTCTTTATTCATTGTATCAATAAATTTACCAATCATAGAATGTTCGCTTGTACCAATAAGATAAAGGTCCTCTCCCTCAATCTTATACATCATAGCGTCCATTTCAGCAAAGCTCATTACACCTGTAACCACATTGCTTCTGATCATAAAAGGAGGAACACAATAAGTAAAACCTCTGTCAATCATAAAATCACGAGCATATGAAATTACAGCAGAATGGAGTCTTGCAATGTCACCCATCAAATAATAAAAACCATTTCCTGCAACACTTCTTGCACTGTCAAGATCAATTCCATTAAACTTTTCCATAATCTCTGTGTGATATGGAATTTCAAAATCAGGAACAACCGGCTCGCCGTATTTCTGAATTTCAACATTTTCAGAATCATCTTTACCAATAGGAACAGAAGGATCAATTATATTCGGAATAACCATCATACGTTTAGTTATTTCTTCTTGTAACTTGCCCTCTTCCTCTTGTAATTGTGCAAGTCTGTCTGCCTGCTGAGTAACCTTCTTCTTCATTTCCTCAGCTTCTTCCTTATTTCCCTGTGCCATTAATGCACCAATCTGCTTTGAAAACTTGTTTCTGTCTGCACGCAAAGAGTCAGCCTCTTTTTGTACTTCACGGCTTTTTTTATCAAGTTCAATGACCTCGTCTACAAGTACCAATTTGTTGTCCTGAAATTTCTTTTTAATATTTTCTTTAACAAGCTCAGGGTTTTCTCTTAAAAATTTTATATCCAGCATATAAATTTCCTTTCCTCTGAATTTATTTATATAAAATAAAAACTCTGCAAAATTACATCTTATTCTTACCTAAAAGTTGTGCCAATTCAAATAGATCTTCTTTACTATAAAATTCTATTTCAAGCACACCTTTTTCTTTGCTATCTCCCATAACACTCACCTTTCTTCCAAGATGTTCATTAAGAGATAATTCAACTTCATCATAGTAAGATAATCTTTTTTCTTTTTTAATAGGCTTTTCTTCTTTATTTTTATTTTCAAATTCGATATTAAGCCTTTTTGTTATTTTTTCAAGCTCTCTTACAGATGTTTCTTCATCAGCACAAAGTTGCGCACATTTTAACATATCGTCAGGATTTTTCAATGACAGTAATGTTCTTCCGTGACCAGCACTTATTTTTCCCGTGTTTACAAGATGTAAGATTTCTTCAGGAAGATTCAATAGACGTAAAGCATTTGCTACGGCAGGTCTTGATTTTCCCACCGTTTTAGCAACTTGCTCCTGTGACATTTCATACTCGTCCATCAGTTTTTTAAATCCTAATGCTTCTTCAACAGGTGTAAGGTCTTCTCTCTGAAGATTTTCAATAAGAGCAAATTCCATTGTTTCACTGTCGCTAAGTTCTCTTATAACAACAGGAACTTCTGTAAGCCCTGCCATACGGCTGGCACGCCAACGTCTTTCTCCAGCTACAATCTGATACCCACCATCTGCTATTGGTCTTACAAGTAAAGGCTGTAAAACACCGTGTTGAGAAATTGATTCTGCAAGCTCAGAAAGTGACTGTTCATCAAAATCACGTCTTGGTTGAGATTTATTGGGCTCAATTTCAGATATTTTAAGAGTTATCACATTACCGCTTTCCTCAGATTCATTTTCAATAAAAATTGCATCCAAACCTTTGCCCAATCCGCCTCTTTTATTTTTTGCAGCCATAAAATATTTCCTCCTCTCTTTTATTCATTTTTAGCTGTATTTTAAATATTATTATTTAGTATTTCCTTAGCCAGAGCCAAATACGCTATACTACCCTTACATGATTTATCAAAGTACATAATAGGCATACCAAAACTCGGAGCTTCAGATAATCTTACTCCTCTTGGAATTACCGTTGCAAAAACCTTTCTTGGAAAATACTTCTTAACCTCTTCCACAACCTGCTGTGTAAGATTAAGTCTGCCATCATACATTGTAAGCAAAACACCTTCCATTTCAAGTTTACTATTATACTGACGCTTAACTCTGCGTACAGTATTCATAAGCTGTGATAAACCTTCAAGAGCATAATATTCGCACTGTATAGGAACCAATATTGTATCGCTAAAACACAGTGCATTTGTTGTAATAAGTCCCAACGAAGGTGGACAATCTATAATTATGTAATCATATTCGCCTCTCACAGGAGTAATTCCATTTTTAAGCAAAGATTCTCTGTTTTTCTTATCTGCTATTTCAAGCTCTGTTGCCGCAAGATTTATACTTGCAGGTAAAATATCTAAACAATTAAATTCTGTTTTTAATATAATATCCTGTACTCTTACCCCATCTACAAGTAAATCATATGCTGTATATTTCAAATCCCTTTTATCTATACCAACACCGCTTGTGGAGTTTCCCTGTGGATCTATATCTACAAGAAGAGTTTTTTTATTGTTAGCACCCAATGCCGCCGCAAGATTAACCGCAGTTGTGGTTTTACCAACGCCGCCCTTCTGGTTTGCTATTGCTATAACTTTAGCCATAACTTTTCCCTCTCTATATCAATTTCAGTAACAAGATTATACCACCTTTACAAATAAAATTAAAGGTTTTATTTATATTTTTTATTATGTTTCACGTGAAACATAATAAAATGCGTAAGAGCCGCACATTTTACTGTGCGGCTCTTACAGGGGTTTCAGATAAGGAAATGGGTATGAGTGGAAACTTGTACGCTAATTAATGTATTATCTGCTATATGCAGATGTTTTTGGAATTCGTACGCTGTATTCTATGTATTCATCACTTTCAACTTTATTACTTACAGCGTCTATTCCACTTGATTTCATTGTATCAAATGCTTTTGTAAATGTGTTAAGGAATATCCTTACATCTTTTATTATAAATCTTTGATTCTGTTTTTTCTGTTGTTTTTTGTCTGTACCATCTAAAATTTCATTTATTAATTTTTCGCTTTGAACAACATTAAGTGAATTATTAACTATTCTTTCAAGAGTATTCTTTCTGTCCTCTTCTTTAAGTTTTAAAACTACTCTTGCGTGTCTTTCAGTCAAATTATTTTGAATAATAATTAACTGTTCACTTTCGCCTAATTTTAAAAGTCTTAATTTATTTGCAATCGTGGATTGTTTTTTTCCTAACTGACGTGCAACCTGCTCTTGGGTCATTCTACATTCAATGATAAGTTTTTTAATAGCCATAGCTTCTTCAAACATATTCAAGTCTGCACGTTGTAAATTTTCAAGCAATGCAAATACTGCAGATTGATTATCAGAGCATCTCATAACTATACAAGGAACTTTATTAAATCCTGCAATTATTGCAGCACGAAGTCGGCGTTCTCCTGCCACTAACTCATATTCAACAGAAGATATTCTTCTTACAGTTAATGGCTGTAAGATTCCGTTTCTCAAAATACTCTTTGACAATGCATTAAGTTCATCTTCATTAAATATCTTTCTGGGTTGCGACTTGTTAGGTGTAATATAAGTTACAGGAATATCTGCAAGTCTGTTTTCCTCTTTTAAGTTAAAGATCATTTATATGTCACCTCACTGCTCGTATATATTTGGTTTGTTACTACACCTATATAATATCACTGACCTATTAATTTATTTGTCAAAGTAAGTGTAAGTTAAATAGATAGTTTGGTAGAAGTTATTTACAAGAGGTCGAAAAAAACTGCCCATCATTAGTATGGACAGTTAACAAGAATTGGCTCTTTAATAAATGCTGTGGTAAAAAGATTAATCGAAATTTTTAAATTTTCTTTATCAATACATTGAAATTATAGATTACGTTAAAGTTTTCAACAAGGTTTGCTAATTTGTTGAAAACTTTAACTCTCAACTAAGAAAAATCATAAAATATTCAATACTTTTTCTCAATACCAAATATTAAACACCTATAAATCTTATAAAGGCTTTTTAGAAATTTTCGAACCGTGTCGTGGGTAAGTGTAAGGAGTCTGCGATGTCTTATCAACAATAACGATACTTCTGCTGTTATCGTTGATATTGAACTGAACCACATTGTTATATTTTCCCCCTAATACTTTTATAGCCTTTTTACTTTCATTAATTTCCTCTTGAACATTTGGGCCTTTCATAGAAATGAACTTTCCTCCATTACGTACAAAAGGAACACAATATTCACTGAGAACATTCAAAGGAGCAACAGCACGGGAAATAGCAATGTCATATCTTTCACGGTATTCATCTTTTCTACCGAAATCTTCTGCCCTTCCATGTACAGTTTCAATATCAAAACCCAGCTTATCAGCAACTTCGTTAAGAAATATCAATCTTTTATTTAAACTATCCAACAATGTAATCTTAAGGTCATTTCTGACAATTTTCAGTGGAATTCCCGGAAATCCTGCACCGGTACCAATATCAATTATCTTTGCGTTATTTTTTATCTTTACATACTTCAAAACTGAACAACTGTCTACAAAATGTTTAACAGCAATATCTACCGGTTCTTTAATAGCAGTCAGATTCATTTTATTATTCCATTCAATCAAAAGTTCGCAATATATATTAAATTTTTCTATTTGCTCATCTGTCAGTTGGATATCAAATTTTTTCATACCGTCAACTAACGCTACATTAAAATTATCCATAAATTATTCCCTATTTCCTTTATTAGAATTCTGAGCAAGCCAAATAAGAAGTACAGAAATATCCGCAGGGCTTACACCACTTATTCTTGATGCCTGACCTATATTTTCAGGTCTTACTTTATTAAGTTTTTCAATAGCTTCAAGTCTTAAACCAATAATTTCAGAAAAATCTATCTTTGGTAGCTTTTTCTGCTCCAATTTTCTCATTTTTGCAATTTGTTCAGCCTGACGTTTTATATATCCATCATACTTTACATCTATCTCAACCTGTTCAAGTACATTAGGGTCAAGTTCAGGTCTTGTAGTATCAACAGAAGTCATACATTCATAATTTATCTGAGGACGTTTCATTAAATCAATCAATCTTACACCTGTTGTTATAGGAGATGTTTCACGTGAAACAAGTATTCTATTAACTTCTTCCGTAGGTGATATTACAGTGTTTTTAAGTCTTTTCAACTCATTTTTCTTCTGTTCCTGCTTTAAAATAAACCTGTTCCATCTTTCATCAGAAATCAAGCCTATTTTTCTTCCAAGAGGTGTAAGACGTTCATCTGCATTATCTTGTCTTAAAACAAGGCGATATTCAGAACGAGACGTCATCATTCTATAAGGATCATCTGCTCCTTTAGTTATCAAATCATCAATAAGAGTTCCTATGTAAGATGAGGCTCTATCCAATACAAAAGGTTTCTCTCCCTTTACCTTTAACGCTGCATTTATTCCTGCAACTAATCCTTGTGCAGCAGCCTCTTCATATCCTGAACTTCCGTTAAACTGACCTGCACCATACAAATTAGGAAATTGTTCAAATTCCAGTGTACTATTCATCATTGTTGGGTCAACACAATCATACTCTATCGCATACGCAGGACGCATAACCACAACATTTTCAAGACCTTTTATAGAATGATAAAAATCCAACTGAACATCCTCAGGTAGTGAAGATGACATTCCCTGCAAATACATCTCCTCAGTATTCATTCCACAAGGCTCTATAAATAACTGATGTCTTGGTTTATCTGCAAATCTTACAATTTTATCTTCAATACTCGGACAATATCTTGGTCCTACACCTTCAATTAATCCTCCATAAAGAGGTGATCTGTGAATATTATCAAGTATAATTTTCTTAGTTTTATCATTAGTCCAGCTTATATGACACTTAACCTTATTCTCTAAAGGTTCAACAGTATCATAAGAAAATGGAATCACTGGTTCATCACCAGGCTGTTCTTCGAGTTCTGAAAAATCAATACTTTTTCTCAAAACACGAGCAGGAGTTCCTGTTTTAAATCGTCTTAATGATAATCCTAATTTCTTTAATGATTCTCCCAAAAATGTAGCAGGAAAAATACCATCAGGACCACTTTCAAACGATACATCACCTACATAAATACGTCCTCCTAAAAAAGTACCTGTTGCTATAACAACAGCTTTACATTCATACTTTGCCTTCAGTCTAGTTTCAAGTATCCAGAAATCATTATCCGTATCTTTGCTTATGCTGACAATTTCAGCCTGATGAATCTGCAAATTTTCTTGCAGTTCCATTTTATGCTTCATTATTTCACTGTATTTTCTTCTGTCAATCTGGGCACGAAGAGAATGTACAGCAGGTCCTTTTCCTCTGTTCAACATACGCATTTGCAGTAAACTTTCATCGGCGGTCTTACCCATTTCACCACCGATAGCATCAATTTCTCTTACAAGATGTCCCTTTGCTGTTCCACCTATTGAAGGATTACAAGGACAATTCCCAACTGCGTCCATATTAATGGTAAATGTCACAGTATTACAACCTAGTCTTGCAGATGCAAGTGCAGCTTCAATTCCGGCGTGTCCTGCACCGATAACTGCAACATCAAATTTTCCGGCAAAAAAACTCATAGTGTGCTTCTCCTTTTATCATTCCATTACAACATCTGATTTAAAATATTTTTCTTGAAATTTAATTTTTTCAATAATCTCATTCTTGCTAAAACTCATTTTTTTTGGTGCAACAACCCACTTACTTTCAATGTCATCTTCCCTATTAACAACAGCAATTACTATACCTGTAAACTTCTGAATGGGATACTCGACACCAAGAATATAAGCATCCTGCCATTCACCGTCAGGTGCTAAAACTCCGTCAACATAACCATAGTTTACAGTATAAAAAATATCATTGTGATTTGGGTGATATGTTCCAAGTGGTCTGTCCACTGTTACTTCCACTGTTTTTCCTATAATATCCATAATTATTTACCAACACAGAAATGCTTAAATACACTGTCAACTACCACTTCGCTGGCACGTTCACCTGTTATTTCTAAAATACTCTGTATCGCATCTTCAATAGAAACTGTTGTTGCATCAAGAGTAAATCCAAGCTCTATTGAATTAATGGCTTCATCAAGTGCATTAAGTGCTCTTACAGCACAATCACGTTGTCTTTCAGTAGCAAGGGTTGCAACTGATGGATCAAAGTTAGTAGTTCCTGTAATTTTCTCAATAATTCGTACAAGATCTTCTACTCCTTCACCGCTCTTTGCTGATATAAAAACAATATTCTCCACTTGTGTTTTTATAAAATTAATATCTATAATACCATCACAATCAGTTTTATTTATAATAGCTACTGCCGGTAAACCTTTTATATTTTTCAATAAATTTATATCTTCATCATTCAGGCTCTCAGTAGCATCAAAAACGGCAAGAATCAATCCACTAGTTTCTATCTTTTTTCTGGCTCTCTCCACCCCTATCTTTTCAACAAGATTGTCTGTTTCACGCAATCCTGCTGTATCTGATAGATTCAAAGTTACATCACCAAGAACAACTGTTTCTTCAATTATATCTCGTGTTGTTCCGGGAATATTTGTTACGATAGACTTTTCATAACCTGTGAGCTGATTCATAAGTGTAGACTTTCCTACATTAGGTTTTCCAACAATAATTGTATCCACACCTCTTTTCAGAACCATTCCTGCATCATAGTTTTTTAATAAGTTATTAATCATCTCTTTTGCAGATAGAAGATCTTTCTTCAAATTCTCATCTTCCACCTGAGGGATATCTTCCTCTGGATAATCTGCCCACGCAGAAAGGTGTGCAGCAGAATTTACAAGCAAACTGTTAATCTTAAAAATTTCCTTACTTATCTTGCCTTCTCTACAAGCCAGTGCTGCTCGTGCTTCTGTTTTTCCTTTTGCCGAAATAATGTCCATAACAGCCTCTGCTTCAGATAAATCCATTTTACCATTCAAAAACGCTCTTTGAGTAAATTCTCCTGCTTTAGCTGGAACTGCTCCATTATTTATAACTGTACGCAAAACTTGTTTTGTTACATACATTCCTCCGTGACAGGATATTTCAACAACATTCTCTCCTGTATAGCTATGGGGTAACCTAAAAACCGTTAAAACAACTTCATCAATTTTTTCATCACCATCATATATACTTCCATACGAAGCAGTATATCCTTTCATTTCACAAACTTTTTTATTACTTACACTCTTAAATATTTTATCAGCAATTTTTAAGGATTCACTGCCCGATATTCTTATTACACCAATACCGCCAGGTCCATTAGCTGTTGAAATAGCCGCTATTGTATCTGTAAATGTATTCATATATTTCACCTCATATTATTTATTGCTATCATAAATTATTGATTGAGTCTAAACTTCATTCTTCTATGTTCACAAACATTTATGGCTCTTTAATAAATGTTTTAATAGAAAAGATTATTGAATAATATTTCGTTAAGGACGCTGTCCTTAAAACTTACAAAGACTTCGCCTTTGAATAGTCACACCACTAGGCTGAAGCCGTCGCCACAAACCTTTTCAAAGACTTGACTTAAACTTTAATTATCTACCTCAACATTTGCAATAGAGCCTAAATTCAAAAAACCGCTCCAATAAAATATGGAGCGGTAATTATCAATGATTATTTTTTAGTATCAATTTTGCCATAAAGTGAAAAGTTACCGCCTTCGTTTTTAGGCTCTCTTTCAATCTTTACAGCATCACTGCTGTCAGTCTTTTTCTGATTACTGTTGTAGTTTCTCTTTTTGTCGTAACCACCATTGTAATTTTTTCTACCGCCTCTGTTGTTATAATTGTTTTTACGGTATGTTCTCTTATACTCAGGGTCAAGACCAATTACAACGTGTCTGTTAATAACCTCACCTTCAGACCATGAAATTGCACCGTTAACCTTCTGTACAGATGTATGTATAATTCTTCTCTCATATGGATTCATTGGTTCAAGAGAAACATTCTTACCTGTTTTTAAAACTTTAAAAGCAAGTTTTCTTCCCAGTATTTCAAGAGTCTTTTCTCTTTTTTCTCTATAATCTCCAATGTTAATTGTTATCCTGTAATAAGAGTTACCAACGTGATTTGCAACAAGTCCTGCAAGATACTGCAAAGCATCAAGTGTTTCGCCACGTCTGCCAATAACTGCTCCAACCTGCTCACCAGCAAGATTAATTTCAGCAGAATTATCACCTTCTGTGATTGTAACTTCTATATCTTCAAGACCCATAGCCTTAAGAATATTTTCTACATATTCTTTCGCTCCTTGTGCAGGTGAATAACCATCATTTGCAGTAATATTATCTTGATTTTCATCATTAACTATATTTTCATATGCTTTAACTGAAACTTCTACACTTTCAGAATCAGTTTCTTCCTTTTCTTCAACAATTTCATTATTTACAGTTTCGTTGTTCATTTCTTCATCAGAAACATCATAAACTGCTTTTACCTTTGCAGGACTACCGCCAAATATTCCAAACTTTTTCTTCTCAGCTCTTTTAATAATCTCAAACTCAACTCCATCAGAGTTTGTCAGCCCCAACTGCTGAAGAGCATCTGCTTTGGCAAGCTCTTCTGTTTCGCCAATGCCTATTGCCTCTCTTATCATAATATACACCTCAAATTATTTTTTCTTCTTATTATTCTTCACATTATTATTGTTGTTTTTAGCTTTATTTTCATTACCTCTCTTACGAGGATTGTAAGAATAAGCCACATTTTTTTCTTGTAATCTCAAAAGTTCTACTCTTTGTGCTTCCTGCTTTGCAATCATATGATTAACACTGTAAAAATTCTGTAAAATCAACGTCTGTAAGAATCCTGTAATAGTTGAAATAATCCAATAGAAACCAACAGCCGCAGGTACTGAGTAAGCAACATATGCACTAAATAAAGGTAATATAAAAATCATCGCTGCCATACAGCCCTTTTGCTGATTAAGTGTTCCTTGAATTTTCATTGTTATAAACTGTGAAACTACTGATGACACAAAGCATAGTGCAGGAATGAGCCATAAAACAGAAAATCCATCACTTGGCTTTCCAAGAAGATTTAGACCCGCAAAATTAAAGCCATTTGAATAATTAGCTATTGCTACAACATCTTCTGTACTGAAGAACTGATTTAGGAATAAATCTCCACCTGCTTGTCCGGCAATATTTACAATCTCAAGCTGTCCATATATTGTTGTAAACTGATTTCCGATACCAGGCATAACCGTCAGATTATTAAGTGCACTGGTAACAACAGATTGATCCATATGCATTGTATTTGTAAGTGGACTTACAACAGCATAATATACACCCATAAGAATAAACAGAGGTATAAACATTGACAAACAGCCTGTTGACTGCATACCACCCTCTTTTTCATAGAGTTTCTGAAGCTCATCATTCATCTTCTTAGGGTCATTTGCATATTTTTGTCTTACCTCTTGTTGCTTCTTAGACAATCTAGCGGTTTTAGCCATAGATTTCTGTTGGTGTATAGACGTTGGAAACATAACCAATTTTACAACAATAGTAAACAATATAATTGCAATACCGTAGTTATTAAACAAACTGTAAAAAAACCATAGCAGATATCCAAACAGACTACCTATGGCACTAAAAAAAATATCCAATATTTTCGCTTCCTCTCGTTGTAATACTATTATTCAATAAAATATATACATTTTTATTAAATAGCAGTCTGTACCGGTCTGCACTGTGTTACACACAGTTCGTCTTATCCTAACTTCAACACATCTTGGATGCTGTCAGTAAACAAACCTATGTTCACCTGTTAATGAAATTAGTATAAGCTCGAATAAACCATAATTATATATTTATTTTTTTACTTTTTTCTCAGGAACAGGATCATAGCCTCCCTTTGAAAAAGGATTACATCTCAATATTCTCCATAAAGTCATAAAACCGCCCTTAAATGCTCCAAATTTCTCTATTGCTTCCAACCCATATTGTGAACAAGTGGGAGTAAATTTACAGCTTGGCGGTGTAGTAGGTGAAATATTTTTTCTGTAAAATTTAATCAGCCAAATCAGCGGGCGTTTCATATAATAACTCCCGCCCTTTTCAGCTGTTTCTCCATACAGCGTAAAACATCTGTACTTTTTACATAAGGAGTTCTGCCTCTTGCGACAAATACAATATCGTAGCTACCATTAATTCTTGGGTAAAGCTCTCTGTAAGCAGACATTATGACTCGTCTTGCTCTGTTACGCTGCACTGCTTTGCCAATTTTCTTTCCGGTTGTAATGCCCACCCTGGATGTGTCATATCGTTGTTTAAAAACATATGTTACAATAATTGGTGCAACATAGGATTTCCCTTTATTATAAACACGGTGAAAATCTCTGTTCTCTTTTAAAGTGACCATTTTCATAATATCATTCCCGTAAATGCAAAGCAACAAAAATAAGGTTTACTTGAATATAAAAACAAAGACCACTTTTCAGTGGTCTTAATTTTTAGTAAGACAACCTTTTTCTACCTTTAGCTCTTCTGCGAGCCAGTACTTTTCGTCCGTTTTTGTCAGACATTCTCTTTCTGAATCCATGCTCCTTCTTTCTGTGGAGCTTCTTAGGCTGATATGTTCTAAGCATCGAAAATCCTCCTTTCGGATATTAACCTTGCAATTTAGCATTATATCTTAATTTTGTTAATCCGTCAATAATATTTTTCTAATTTTTTTGCCCCTTAAATAACAAATTTAATATTCCAACTACATATAGTATCAGCCTGCGATTTTTTTACTTTATTATGTATATACTAATTGAAATCTAATCAAATAAATTTCACAGAACATAAAGGGACTTTAATTTACAAAAAAACTAAAAAATATTTGAAATAACACTAAAAATGTGATAGAATAAATCAGATATTATAATGTAAATTAAAATTGAGTAAAGAGGTGGAATTTTTGGATACGTTTAATGAAGCCTGGGACGTTATATGCGACTACCTTAAAAACAAAAAAGAAAACGGAAAAAAATCAATTTCTGATGTAGCTTACAACGCCTGGATAAAGAAAATTCAGCCTGTGGGTCTGGATTTTGAAACAGGTAAAATTGTTCTTTCTGTACCAAACAAGCTGAATAAAACTGTTATAGAGAACAGCTATCTGGAAATACTCAAGATTGCATCCGAAGAAGTCTTCGGTAAAGAGTTTAACTTTATTATAGAAGTTGCAGGAGAAGAAATAAAAGAAGAACATACTCAGAAAGAAATTGAAGAAGAATCCGGCGATCGCTATGGTGATGAGTATACCTTTGATACTTATGTTGTAGGAAGTTCTAACGAACTTGCTTACAAAGCATCAGTAGCTGTTGCAAAAGACCCAGCAGGACTTGAAGTACAGAATCCACTACTTATTTATGGAAATTCAGGTCTTGGAAAAACCCACCTTCTTTATGCTATAAAAAATGTTATTGCAAAAAATTATCCCGAAAAGAAGATTATATATGTAAAGGGCGAGGATTTTACAAACGAACTTATCGAATCTCTAAGTAAAAAAACAGCAGACAAGTTCAGAGATAAATATCGTACAGTTGATGTTCTTCTGGTGGACGATATTCAGTTTATCGCCGGAAAAGAAGCAACTCAGGAGGAATTCTTTCATACCTTCAATACCCTTTATGAAGCAAGAAAACAAATTGTATTTACTTCTGATGTACCACCAAAAGAAATGAAAACTCTTGAAGATCGTCTTAAATCACGTTTTGAATGGGGACTTCTTGCTGACATTCAGCCTCCTGATATTGAAACAAGAATTACAATCATTAATAAAAAAGCAGAACAGCTTAATATTGAAATTCCTTACAATATTAGTGAACTTATTGCAACAAAAATAAAAACCAATATTCGTAAGCTAGAAGGTGCCGTAAAAAAATTACACGCTAAAAATATGCTGAACAATGAAAAGATCAGTATAAAAATGGCTCACGAGGTCATAGCCGAACTTCAAAGTGAAGATGTTACAGTAGAAATAACTCTTGATACTATTGTTGAAGAAGTTGCAAGAACATTCAGTGTCACCCCTGAAGAAATAAAATCTTCAAACAGACGTGCAAATCTTTCAAGAGCAAGACAAATAGCAATATATCTTGTAAAAGACATTACAAATATGTCAATGGAACAGATAGGTGCAGAATTTAACGGAAGACACCATTCTACCATTGTATATACTTGCCAGCAGGTAGAAAAAAATATGGAAACAGACCCTAAGGTAAAAGAGATTATTCTGAACATAAAGAAAAACCTGCAAAGTAATCAGTAATTGTAGATAAAACCGTGAAAAAACTTTTAGACATATTTTAAACATAAATTGTTGAAAAAGATCTTCAAGAGAATTTCGATAAAAAGATCTTTTCGACATTTTTATTAACAATAAACTAACACATATTAACATCAATGTTGATATGTAGTAGCTAAGGAAAAGTTTTTAAATTTTGTCAACAAAAAACAAACAGTCAAAAATTAAGAACTTTTTCAGTGTTTATGAGGCTTAAAGTGACATTTTAACAAATTAACACCCCCTACTATTACTACTAAAATAAAATAAACTATTCTATACTTAAAAAAGGACAGATCAAAATGAAATTTTCTTGCCAGCAAAAAGATTTCTCAACAGCAGTTACAAATGTGCAACGTGCAGTTTCTGCAAAATCAAATACACCTGCACTAGAAGGAATACTTATAAAAGCAGAAGATAATAAAATAACTCTTTGCGGTTATGATCTTGAAATCGGAATTACAACTTTTATAAACTGTAATGTACAGGAAAAAGGTGAAGTAGTTGTAAGTGCAAAACTTTTAGGTGATATTGTAAGAAGGCTCCCGGAAAATACTGTGGACATTGAAACTGATGACAGACTTATAATATATATAAAAAGTGGTCAGGCAGAATATCAAATAGTGGGAATATCTTCTGACGAATATCCAGATTTGCCTAATGTTGATAAAATGGAAAGTATATCCATAAAAAGCAGTATTCTGAAAAATATGGTAAAACAAACTATTTTTGCTATATCTGATGATACATCAAAACCGATTTATACTGGTTCTCTGTTTGATATAGATAATAATGAGTTTAAGATAGTTTCCATAGATGGCTATCGAATGGCTATCCGGAAAGAAAATATAAATGTTGATAAAACAAGCAGGTTTGTTGTACCAGGAAAAACTTTGAGTGAAATACTTAAACTTATAAGTGATGAAGAAGAAGACGTTGATATTATCATAGGTCAACGACACGCTGTTTTTGAAATAGAAAATTACTCCATAATAACAAGGCTTATCGAAGGTAATTTTATAGATTACAAATCAACTGTTCCACCTGATGCAAAAACAGAGGTGGTTATTAATACCAGAAGTTTTATTTCTTCAGTCGAAAGAATGTCCTTACTTACATCAGACAAGCTTCAAAGTCCTATAAGGTGTATGGTAGATGATTCTTGTATAAAAATGGCTTGTTCCACAGCGATAGGAAAAGCAAATGATTCAATTTCTGCATCAGTTACAGGTGAGAACGTAGAAATTGGTCTTAATAATAAATATTTGCTTGATGCTTTAAAGAATGCTGAAACAGATGAGGTAAAAATAGAACTTAACGGTTCTCTTACTCCTATCAAAATTTTACCTACACAGGGAGATTCATTCCTGTTCCTGGTTGTTCCAATGAGGTTTAAACAATGAAAAAAACAGAGAAAATTATAATAGACACAGAATTTATTAAGCTGGATAATCTTTTAAAGTTAGGTGGTGTCGCACAAACAGGCGGACAAGCTAAGATTATGGTTCAGAATGGTGAAGTAAAACTAAATAACGAAATATGTGTGATGAGAAATAAGAAAATAAGGAATGGCGATATTGTAGAAACCGATGATAAAATTATTGAGGTGTACAATAAGTGATTATAAAAGGACTGAAATATGAGAATTTCAGAAATCTTAAAGATAATCATATAATTCCCAGTGAAAAAATGAATGTGATAATCGGTGATAATGGGCAAGGAAAAACCAATTTACTTGAAAGCATATGGATGTTCAATGGTGTAAGATCTTTTAGAGGCTCAAAGGATAAAGATCTTATAGCATTTGGAAAAAATTCAGCAAAAATTGAAATTGATTTTTTTAGTGAAGAACGACTTCAAAATGCCAGGCTTGAATTTATAAACGGTAAAAGAGATGCTTATATAAACGATATAAAAAAGTCTGCACCATCGTATTTAATGGGAAAAATAACTTCAATAGTTTTTTCTCCTGAACATCTTTCTCTTATTAAAGATGGGCCTAATATACGTCGAAAATTTATAGACAGTGCTATTTGTCAGGTTAAACCTAAGTATTCTGTATATTTGGCAAGATATACTAAAGTTTTGAATCAACGTAATGCACTGCTTAAAGATATCTCCTATTATTCCGAATTGGCAGATACACTTGAAATATGGGACAGAGAACTGGCTGTTAATGGGAGTATTATAATAAGCGAAAGGCTTAAATATATATCAGAAATGTCGCTGTTTGCAGAAGAATATCACAGTGGAATATCTGAAAATAAAGAAAAACTTGAATTATTATATAAAAATAAATATACAATTCAGACACCTGTTCAGAAGATTGCAGAAGATTTTATGAAGATGCTTGTAAATGTCAGAAATGATGATTTACAGCTAAAGTATACAACCAAAGGACCGCACCGTGATGATATTGAAATAAAGATCAACGGAAGAAATTCCAGACAGTATGCGTCGCAGGGACAGCAACGGTCGGCTGTACTTTCATTAAAACTTGCAGAGGCGACATTAGTTGACCAAATAACAGGTCAGCAGCCTGTTATACTTTTAGATGATGTTCTGAGCGAACTTGATAAGGCAAGACAGAACTTTTTGCTTAATAAAATAAAGGACAGACAAGTGTTTATTACTTGTTGTGATTATTCTACTAAGGATATTATGGAATCCGGAAAACTGTTTATTATAAAAGACGGAAAAGTTATCGAAAAAAATATCTAAGAAAAATATTAAAAGGGATGTTTTTATATGTATTTACATTTAGGAAATGATGTAATTGTGAATAATAAAGATATAATAGGTATTTTTGATATAGATAATACAACTGTGTCCAAACACACAAGAAAATATCTTTCGGAAAGAACAAAAAGCAAAGAGGTTGTAAATGTTTCAATGGAACTGCCAAAGTCTTTTGTTGTTTGCAGTAAAAAAGGCAGTAAAAGAGTTTATATAAGTCAGTTATCACCGAGAACATTACTCAATAGACAAAATTTTTTAAAAAAACTTTGATATTATATTACAAGGGGGATTGAATATTTATGAAAATTACAAGATGCCCATATTGCGGAAAAAAGATGAATTATTTTCAAGCTTTTGCAGAGAGAAAACACGGTGAGCATACTTGCAGAAACTGCGGAAGAAACTCCACAGTGTATTTTTCAAAGAGCTATAAGTTAGTAGTAGGTGTTGCAATCCTGTTAGCAGTAATTTTGGTTATTATTGCTATTAATCCCTTTTTTATAGAAAGTTTGTGGGGAATGTTGTGGGTTGCGTTACCGTTCTTAATACTTTATATCATAACGCCGTTTTTTCTTAAACTTATTCCTATAAAGAAAAAGAAGGATAATATAGATTACGGAAGATTTGAAAATTCTTTGTCAAGCGATACTCAAATTTCAAATGAAATCGGAGATACCTCAAGAACAAGAGTAGTTCCAAATCTTGAAATTGATAAAAAGTCTGATGAGTATCTTGATATATCTGATTTGAATCTTTAATCAGGAAGTGAAATTTTGAAATTATTAAAATTACCTGTATGTCCGCATTGTAATGCAGTTTACAGATATAACGAAGTAAAAAATATGTGCAAATACAAAAATATTGAATGTAGAAATTGCAAAAAGCCCTTTACTGTTTATACAATAAAGGGAAAAATAATATTTTTTATTGTAGATATTTTAATACTTATTTTGTTGGATATTTTATGTTTTCATTTTTTAAGCTTTAATCTAATTGGTTTATTACTGTTTACACTGGTATTTTTTGGATTATCTTTATTGATTTTGCCGTTTACCGTAAAGTTTAAAAAGTACAAAGAAGTAAAATTAATCGAAAAGAACAAATCTAATGATAAAACAAAGAGAAAATAAAATGAATGTGAAATAAATTTAAAACGGAGGGTTTTTAATTGGATAATCTGGACATCACAAAGGTTGAAAATGAATACGGAGCCAATGAAATTCAGGTTCTTGAAGGTCTTGAAGCGGTAAGAAAAAGACCTGGTATGTATATAGGTTCAACAGGCCCTGCGGGACTACATCACCTTGTTTATGAAATCGTTGATAATTCCATAGATGAGGCACTGGCAGGCTATTGTACAAAGATAGATGTTGAAATTCTATCTGATAATATAATAAGAGTTAAAGATAACGGAAGAGGAATACCAGTAGGTATAAACGAAAAAATGGGTATTCCTGCTGTTACCGTTGTATTTACAATATTACACGCAGGCGGTAAATTTGGAGGTGGCGGATATAAAGTATCCGGAGGTTTACACGGTGTTGGTGCATCTGTTGTAAATGCTCTTTCTGAATGGCTTGAGGTTACTGTTTGTGATGGTGAAAGTGTTTACAAGCAGAGATATGAGCGTGGAAATATAGTAACGGAACTTGAATGTATAGGAAAAAGTACAGATAAAGGTACAATGGTTATGTTTAAGGCTGACCCTGAGATCTTTAGAGAAACCACAGCCTATGAATTTGATATACTTGAAAGACGTTTAAGAGAGCAAGCCTTTCTTAATGCTGGTGTCAATATTGAACTTAAAGATTTACGTGATGAAGAAAATATCGTAAGTGAGAATTTTAAATATGACGGTGGTATAAGAAGTTTTGTAGAATATCTTCACAAAAAACGTGAGCTTGATGTTATACATCCTGATGTAATTTATTTCAGCACTACTGCACCAGATGATTCTGCATCTGCTGAAGTTGCAATGCAGTACAGCGAAAGCTATAATGAGATTATTCTTTCTTTTGCGAATAACATACATACGGTAGATGGTGGTACAGCCGAAGATGGTTTTAAACGTGGATTAACCCGTGTGATGAATGATTATGCAAGGAAGTTTAATATTCTTAAAGATAGCGATAAAAATTTGACAGGTGAAGATCTTAGAGAAGGTTTAACCGTTGTAATAAGTGTTAAGCTCAAAGAGGCTCAGTTTGAAGGTCAAACCAAGACAAAGTTGGGTAACACAGAAATGCGTACAATGGTTGAGAAGATGATGGGTGAAAAACTTAAGATTTATCTTGAGGAGAATCCTGCATCTGCTAAATTGATCTTTGAAAAAGCACTGGCTGCTTCAAGAGCGAGAGAGGCTGCGAGAAAAGCAAAAGAGCTTGTAAGAAGAAAATCTGCAATGGAAAATGCTTCATTGCCTGGTAAACTTGCCGATTGTCAGTCAAGAAACGCTGAAGAAACTGAAATCTACATAGTAGAGGGTGACTCTGCGGGTGGTTCAGCTAAAGGTGGACGTGACAGACGTTTTCAGGCTATTCTTCCTCTTTGGGGTAAAATGCTTAACGTAGAAAAGGCAAGGCTAGACAGAGTTTATGGAAATGATAAACTTATGCCTGTTATTACTGCTTTAGGAACAGGTATTGGTGATGATTTTGATATAGAAAAGCTGAGATATGGCAAGGTTATTATTATGGCTGATGCCGATGTTGACGGTTCGCATATTAGAACACTGTTGCTTACATTTTTCTTTCGTTTTATGCGACCACTTGTAGAACAGGGACATATATATATTGCACAGCCTCCTCTTTACAGAATTACAAAAAATAAAGAGCATAGATATGCTTATTCTGATGCTGAAAGAGATGCAATTTTGCGAGAGATAGACGGAAAAACTGACATACAAAGATATAAAGGTCTTGGTGAGATGGACTCTGAGCAGTTGTGGGAAACAACAATGAATCCTGAAACAAGAATTATGCTTAGAGTTGATTTGTCAGATGCTGAAGCAGCAGATGAGATCTTTACCATTCTTATGGGAGATAAGGTAGAGCCAAGACGAGAATTTATAGAGAAAAATGCAAAATATGTACAGAATCTTGATATATAACAGGTGGTATGAAATTGAATAACAGAGGAGATAACATAAAAGATATACTTGATGAAGTACACAATTCCGAAGATATAAAAAATTGTAGGGCCAAAAAAGAACTTATTTATGAAAATGAGTTTACATTAAAAAAGTCAGAGGCATATGAGGGTTTGAAAAATTCGGGTATGATAAAAACAGTAAATCATCGTTCTATTGTATATACTTCTATTTTGTTGTTAGCTATTGCAGGGTTTATTGCTGCGTATGTTGTGCAACAAAACATAAATGATATTATTTTTGCTGTAATTTCCTTTGTTGTGCTTGTTGTGGTATGGGTTGTACCATTTGTATATCTTAACAATCTTGCAAAGGCGAATGTAAACGGAAATGTAATCAGGTTTAAGGTGTACAATGATACTTTACATATTTTATGCAATGAAAATAAATGGAATATTACGCTTGATAATTCAAATAAAGTTAAATTTTGCCAAAATGTTATTATTATAAAAAGAATTAAAGATGAACAGCTCTTTGTTATACCTAAAAGAACTATTGAAGAAAATAAAAAAGAAATAGTAATTGATATCTTAAAAAAAGGTATGCTTGATTTATAAAATAGGGTGATTAAGTGAAAAGTAAAACAGTTATAACAGCAAGATATGGCGAAACAGATATGATGGGGATTGTACATCATTCTGTATATGCACTGTATTATGAACAGGCAAGAGTTGATTTTATTGAATGCTTTGGTGTAACCTATAAGCAACTTGAAAAAGAGGGATTGATGTTACCTTTAATATCCCTTGAATGTAAGTATAAAAAACCTTTGCGTTTTGCAGATAAAATAACTGTGGAAACCTCAGTAGATGAGATTAAACCTGTAAAAATTAAGTTCAGATATAATATATATAATAGTGAAAATGAGCTTGTTAATTATGGTTTTACTGAACACGCTTTTGTAAACAGTACAACATTTAAACCTTTGAATGCAAGAAAGCTGTTTTCTGATATATATGAAAAATTAAAAAATAGTATTGAAGTCAGTGATTAATGAATAAAAGATTATAAGATATAACCGAAATTATTTATATAATTTGATAATTGCGGCTTTTGAAGAAGAGGTGCAGTCCTGTGGAGAATAATGAAAACAATAATAACAGAATAATTGATGTTGACCTGAGAAAAGAAATGCAGAAATCATTTCTTGACTATTCAATGTCGGTTATTGTGTCAAGAGCATTGCCTGATGTGCGTGATGGTTTAAAACCTGTACACAGAAGAATTTTATATACAATGCACGAGAAAAATCTTGGGCCTGAAAAGCCATACAGAAAATGTGCGGATACTGTTGGTGCTGTGTTGGGTAGTTATCACCCTCACGGTGACGCATCAGTTTATGATGCTTTGGTAAGACTTGCACAGGATTTCTCTATGAGATATACACTTGTAGATGGTCACGGTAACTTTGGTTCGGTAGATGGTGATCCACCTGCTGCATACAGATATACAGAGTCAAAGATGAGTAAGATTGCTGTTGAAATGCTTACTGATATAGACAAAGAAACAGTAGATTTTATGCCAAATTTTGATGACAGACTAAAAGAACCTACTGTTCTGCCGTCACGTTTTCCGAATTTATTGGTAAACGGTTCAAGCGGTATTGCCGTTGGTATGGCTACAAATATTCCACCTCATAATATGGGTGAGGTAATTGATGCTATGTGCTTTCTGATTGATAATCCAGATGCAGAGCTTGCACAGATTATGGAGTACATACAGGGTCCGGATTTCCCTACAAGTGCTTTGATTATGGGACGCTCAGGTATAAGAGCAGCATATGCAACAGGCAGGGGTAAGATTATTGTTCGTGCAAGAGCAGAAATAGTAGAGGGTAAAAACGGTAGATATAAAATTATTGTTACAGAGTTGCCATATCAGGTAAATAAAGCAAGGCTTGTTGAAAGTATTGCAGACCTTTGCAAGGATAAAAAGATTGATGGTATAACAAATATTGAAGATCATTCTGACAGAGAGGGTATGCACATTGAAATTGATATAAGACGTGATGCATCTCCTCAGATTATACTTAATAAACTTTATACCTTCTCACAAATGCAGGTAACTTTTGGTGTTATTATGCTTGCAATAGTAAATGGTGAGCCTAAAATATTAACTCTGAAGCAAATTTTACAACATTATATTGATTTTCAGGTTGATGTTATAAGAAGAAGAACAATTTTTGATCTTAAAAAGGCAGAGGAAAGAGCCCATATTCTTGAAGGATTAAAGATTGCTCTTGACTTTATTGATGAAGTAATTGCTATTATCAGAAGTTCAAAAGATCAGTCAACTGCAAAGCAGAGATTGTCTGAAAAGTTTGGACTTGATGATGTTCAGACACAAGCTATTGTTCAGATGCGTTTAGGACAGTTAACAGGTTTGGAGAGATCAAAGATAGAAGATGAACTTAATCAGCTTGTTGAGAAAATAAAAGAGTACAAGAATATTATTGCAGATTATCAGCTTCAGCTTGATATTGTAAAAACTGAAGCTATGGAGATAAGAAAGAAATTTGCAGATCCACGTCGTACAGAGATTATGTCTGTTAGCGGTGAAGTTGATATTGAAGATCTTATTCCTCACGAGGAATGTGTTCTTACAATGACAAATTTTGGTTATATAAAGCGTATTCCAGTAGATACATATCACACACAAAAGCGTGGTGGTAAGGGTGTTTCAGGAATGAGTAAGCGTGATGAAGATGTTGCTTCTGATATGTTTGTTATCAATAGTCACGATTATGTATTGTTCTTTACAAACTTTGGTAGGGTATACAGACTTAAATGTTATGAGATACCAGAGGGTAGTAGAACATCAAAAGGAACTAATATTGCAAATCTTTTGCCCATAGAGCCTGATGAAAAAGTGACATCTATAATCAGAGTCCCTGAATTTAATGATGATAACTACTTGATTATGGTTACAAAGCAGGGTCTTGTTAAAAGAATTAAGCTGAATGCTTATTACACAAACCGTAAGGGTGGTATTGTAGCTCTTGATCTTAATGAAGGTGACGAGCTTGCCTGGGTAAAGATGACAGATGGTAACAGCCAGGTTGTTGTGGCAACAAAACAGGGTAAAGCTATACGCTTTAATGAAAATGATGTAAGACCAATGGGTAGAAATGCAAGAGGTGTTAAGGCACTTACTCTTTCAGAAAATGATACCGTGGTAGGTATGGCCATTGTTGATGAAAATAGTATGTTGCTTACTGTATCTGAAACAGGTTATGGCAGACTTTCAAATATCAGTGATTACCGTATGCAATCAAGAGGTGGTAAGGGAATTATCAATTACCACGTTGAAAAATACGGTGAGGTTGCGGGTATTAGCACTGTTGATGTTGATAGCGATGATATAATAATGATTTCATCAGATGGTATTATTATACGTATTGAGGCAAATTCTGTAAGAGTTTGCTCACGTCCAAGTAAAGGTGTTACTGTAATGAAGGTAAATGGTGATAATAAGGTTGTTACCCTTGCTATCGCCCCACACGAGGATGGTAGTGAAAATACTGAAAGTTTTCAGGAAAATAAAGAGGCTGAAAATAATAATATAAATTCAGAGAAAAATACTGAAGAACAGTAAAAAATGAGGATATGCACATCAATGTGCATATCCTTTTAAATTTTATCTTTAAAAATTTTTTAACCTTAAAAGGGTATATGATACTATACAATACATCAAATTATTTTGTAAAAATTGGTATAATATGTATAATTGTTTTCAGAAATAATATCCATTATACTTTTACTGTAATGGATATTATGTGCAATAAAGATAATACTAAAGGTGTGAAAACAATGTTTGAAACAAAAAGGCTATTAATACGTCCGTATGTTCCCAAAGATGCAAATGTACTTCTTGAAACTATTGGAAAATATGAAATTTATAAAACTACCTATGGAATTCCTTATCCTTGCGATATAAAGTATTCAAAAAAATGGATAAAGAATGTAATAAACAATGCATTGGAGAACAGAGCGTATGAATATGCTGTAATAAGAAAAATTGACGGCAGATATATAGGTAATGTGGGACTTATTAATATTGATTTTGCAAATCATAAGTGCGATATTTCGTATTTTGTTGACCCTATATATTGGGGTAATGGAATTGCAACAGAAGCATCTGCACAACTTATAGAGTATGCTTTTAATGTTCTGAATATGAACAGAGTAGGTGGTACCTGTATGGAACATAATATTGCTTCATCAAGAGTAATGGAAAAACTGCTTATGAGTTATGAGGGAACAGCCAGAGGGTATTTTATAAAAGATAATGAATATGTAAATCTAAAAATATATTCAATTATGAAAAATGAGTTTTATAAGTATTATAATGAAAGTAGAGAAAACGTACATAATATGATTTTGTGAATATGATACCAGAAGAGTTATCCACAACAACGTGGATAACTTTTTAACATTTTCAACATTTCGATGTTGAAAACTTGTCTGCTTTTAAGAAAAACTATTTAGATATACAATATATTGGGTGCAAAATTGAAAGTAAAACCATATATTCTGTTTAAAAAATTATCAAAAATTAAATTAGTGTGGAAAAAATGTTAAAAAAGTGGTCGAATTTGTCGATAATTGAAGATTAGTAAAAAATAACAGGCACAGTAGTTTAAAATTCATTGCTGTGCCTGTTATCATCTTATAATTTATCATTATTTTTTTGAGAGCAACATTCTCTAAGTGTAATATCTCTATTTTTAAGATACTCATTACCCCAATCACACATTATATTCAAAACAGGAATTATAGATTTACCAAAATCAGATAGTCTATAATCAACTTTTGGTGGTATAACGGGATAAATTGTACGAATTATTAAACCATCGTTTTCCAATTCACGAAGTTGTTGTGCCAACATTTTAGCAGTTGCTTTTGGTAAACGCTTACTTATTTCATTATATCGTAAAGGTTTATCAATCAAATGCCACAAAATAACAGCTTTATATTTTCCGCCAATAAGACTTATTGTTGCTTCAACAGGACAATTAAAATTTGTACAATCTTTCATTATTAATCTCCACCTAAAAGTTATCTGTATGTAGTAATCATCTAAGTTTATAATACTCAAATTTTTTTCAATGTCAAATTTACAGTATACTTTAGGTAAGTATATTACAAAAAAGTGCATACTTGTGAAAAATGAAATATATTGTAAAATAAAAAACATAGAAGTAAATATTTTCCGGAAATAATATTAATACATTCTATTTAACCATTATTAAAGTAAGGAAAGTGATTTTTATGAATTTTATGGATTTAGCTAAACAGCGTTGCTCTGTTAGAAATTATCAGAACAAAAAAGTGGAAGAAGAAAAGTTAGAACTTCTACTAGAAGCAGCTAATGTTGCTCCAACCGCTGCAAATTATCAGTCTGAAAGATTGATAGTGGTACAATCGGAAAATGGATTAAAAAAACTAAGTAAGGGTGTTGACTACCATAATGCTCCTATGGCAATTATTGTGTGTGGTGACCATAATGACGTATTTGTAAGACCTTTTGATAAGAAAAATATGATAGATATAGATGCTGCTATTGTAGCAGATCATATTGTTTTGGAAGCTGAAGATATCGGTTTAAGCACTTGTTGGCTTACTTATTTTAATCCTGATGTGATTAAATATGAGTTCAATATTCCAAAAAATATAGAACCAATAGCAATTATTGCAGTAGGCTATGCAGCATCTAAAAAAGCCTCTGCCCAAAGACATAAAGATACGAGAAAGCCTATAAGTTCTATAACTGTAAAAGAATATTTTTAACAAATTATAAAAATAAAAGTAATGTTTTTATAAGGTAATACTAAACTCTATTTAAAAACTAGATAAGTTTTTAAATAGAGTATGCCTGTTGCACAGGCTATACTGTGCTAGGCACAGCACGTTTCATACAATCTTCAACGCTACTTTGTAGCTATTAAACAGTGGATTTTATCTACTGTTTAAATGAAGATTAGTATAAAATACTTTTTTGATGGTATTTTTAATTTTCAAATTCAAAAATCCCCAACTTTACATTTAATTTTGTAAGGTTGGGGATAATAATTTTATGCTATTGTAATTCTACATCAAACAATTACATATTAGAATAGCCCATCAGCTTTTCATCAACAGCTTTTGCGGCTTCTCTGCCTTCTCGGATAGCCCACACTACAAGTGACTGTCCACGATGCATATCGCCTGCAACAAATACTTTTGGTACATTTGTTTCGTAGGCATTTGGTGCTGTTTCTACGTTTGTTCTGGCATTAAGTTTTACACCAAATGCGTTAGCTACATAGCTTTGTGTTCCTAAAAATCCTGCGGCTATTAACACTATGTCTGCTTCAATATCAAACTCACTATCCTTAACAGGTACCATTGTCATTCTACCTGTTTTCTTATCCTGTTTAGGTTCAAGTTTTACACAAATTAACTTTTTAAGGTTACCTTTTGCGTCCTTTACAAACTCTTTTACAGTTGTTTGATAAAGTCTTGGGTCTTTGCCAAATACTGCAATAGCCTCTTCCTGACCATAATCAGTTTTCAGCACTCTGGGCCATTCGGGCCACTGATTATTTTCTGCTCTCTGCTCAGGCAATTTGGGCATCATTTCAAGCTGAGTTACAGCCACACAACCGTGGCGAATTGCTGTACCAACACAGTCGTTACCTGTGTCACCGCCACCTATAACTACAACCTTTTTACCTGTTGCCGAAATATGTTTGCCATCTTTTAGATTAGAATCCAACAAACTTTTTGTTGTAGCTTTCAGGAAGTCAACTGCAAAGTAAATTCCTTTTGCATCTCTGCCTGGTGCATTAATATCCCTTGGATTTGACGCACCACAGGCAAGAACAACAGCGTCATAATTCTTCATAATATCCTTAGCGTCATAGTTATCACCTACGTTAGCGTTAGTGATAAACTGTACACCCTCTTCTTTCATAAGAGCAATACGGCGATCTATAATCTGTTTTTCCAGCTTCATATTAGGTATACCATACATAAGCAATCCGCCCAAACGATCGGAACGCTCATATACAGTAACATTATGACCACGTCTGTTAAGCATAAATGCTGTTGCAAGACCAGAAGGCCCTGAACCTATAACTGCTACGCTTTTATCTGTGCGAACCTTTGGAGGTTCTGCCTTTATATATCCTTTAGCAAATGCGTTTTCAATGATAGAAAGCTCATTTGCCTTACAGGTTACGGCATTACCATTCAGTCCACAGGTACAGGCAGCCTCACAAAGTGCAGGACAGACCCTACCTGTAAACTCAGGAAAGCAGTTTGTTTTCTGTAAACGTGAAAATGCCATTTCCCAGTTATTCAAGAATATCAGATGATTCCACTCAGGTACCAGATTATTAAGAGGACAGCCTGAAACCATTCCCTTTATAGGCATACCTGCCTGACAAAACGGTACGCCACAATCCATACATCTGGAACCCTGCTTTATTCTTTCATTTTCAGGTAAAAAATCGTGGAATTCATTATAGTTTTTAATTCTGCTCTTTGGTGAAGAAGCATTGCAGTCTACTCTTTCAATTTCCATAAATCCTGTCGGTTTTCCCATCTTCTTCTCCCCCTTACTTTCTTGTGTTAGCGTAGAACGCTTCTATTGTAGCTTGTTCGCTACTCAAGCCTTTTTCTTCCATCTGAACAATAGTGTTAAGCATACGCTTGTAGTCATATGGAATAATCTTCTTAAATTTTGGAACATATTTATTGAAGTTTGCAAGAATTTCCTTACCTTTTTCTGAACCTGTTGCTTTAACGTGCTCTTCAATCATTCCTTTAACTTCAAGAATATCGTATTTATTCGAAAGCTCTTCAACTGAAACCATTGTTTTGTTAAGATGTTTGTAGAGATTTGAATATTCATCAAGCACATAAGCAATACCACCGCTCATACCTGCGGCAAAGTTCTTGCCAGTAGCACCCAGAACTACAACTCTACCCCCTGTCATATACTCACAACCGTGGTCACCAACACCTTCAACAACAGCTATTGCACCTGAGTTACGAACACAGAAACGCTCACCTGCTACACCGTTGATAAATGCTTTACCGCTTGTTGCACCATACAGTGCTACGTTACCTATGATAATATTTTCTTCAGCCTTAAATTTAGTATCCTTTGGAGGATAAACCACCAATTTACCGCCTGACAGACCTTTACCGAAGTAGTCGTTACTATCACCTGTCAGCTCAAGTGTAAGACCCTTTGGAATAAATGCACCGAATGACTGTCCGCCACTTCCTGTACACTTAACTGTGAAAGTATCTTCACTCAGAGAGTTTTTATACAACTTTGTAATCTCAGCACCAAAGATTGTACCCAATGTACGGTCAGTATTGGTTACATTTATATCAATAGTTGTCTTTTTCTTATCCTTAAGTGCAAAATTTAGCTTTTTAAGCAAAATCTTTTCATCAAGAGTTTTATCAAGTTCAAAGTTGAATACCTTTTTCTCGTTGTAACCTGCAACCTTTACATTAGCAAATTCTGTTGAAAGAATCTTACTCAAATCTAAATGATTTGCTCTGTCAAAGTCAAAGTCCTTTCTCTGCTTTAACAGGTCTGTTCTGCCTATCAGTTCATCTACTGTGCGTATCCCTAGTTTAGCCATATATTCACGCAGTTCTTGTGCAACAAATCTCATAAAGTTTATTACATATTCCGGCTTACCTTTAAATCTCTTTCTAAGTTCAGGATTCTGTGTTGCAATACCAACAGGGCAGGTATCCAAATTACAAACACGCATCATCACACAGCCCATTGTGATAAGAGGTGTTGTAGCAAAGCCATATTCCTCTGCACCAAGCAAAGCTGCAATCAGAACATCACGTCCTGTTAAGAGTTTGCCGTCTGTTTCAAGTATTACCTTGTCACGCAAATCATTCATAATTAATGTCTGATGTGTTTCAGCTACACCAAGTTCCCAAGGCAAACCTGCATGATAAATTGAGTTTCTTGGTGCGGCACCTGTGCCACCGTCATATCCGGAAACAAGAATTACCTGTGCACCAGCCTTTGCAACTCCTGCGGCAATAGTACCAACACCAGCTTCAGAAACCAGTTTTACAGAGATTCTTGCATTTTTGTTTGCATTTTTAAGGTCATAAATCAACTGTGCAAGGTCTTCTATTGAATAAATATCGTGGTGAGGTGGTGGTGAAATCAAGCCAACACCTGGTGTTGAATGACGGCACTTTGCAATCCAAGGGTAAACCTTACCTGCTGGCAACTGTCCACCTTCACCCGGCTTTGCTCCCTGAGCCATTTTAATCTGAATTTCCTTAGCACTTACAAGATATTCGCTTGTAACACCAAATCTTCCCGAAGCGACCTGCTTGATTGCTGAACAACGATTAATACCATCTTTGCCTATTGTAAGACGTTCAGGGTTTTCGCCACCTTCACCGGAGTTACTTTTACCGTGAAGTGTATTCATAGCAATAGCCATACACTCGTGAGCTTCCTGAGAAATTGAACCATATGACATAGCACCTGTTTTAAAACGCTTAACAATGTTGTCTACCGACTCTACTTCTTCTATTGGTACACCGCCATCTTTAGGATAGTTGAAGTCAATAAGTCCACGCATTTTCAATGCCCTTGTTTCATCATTTATCAGCTTGGAATACTCCTTGTATTCTTCATAATTGCCTGTTCTGGTAGCCTCTTGCAAAAGGTGAATAGTTGCAGGAGTGTACAAATGCTCCTCCTGTCCGCTTCTTGCTTTGTGGTTACCAATAGAACTGAGAGTTTCGTCAACAGATAATCCCAATGGATCAAAAGCCTGTGAATGACGGTAATCAACATCCTTCTGAATGTCCTCAATACTTATACCTTCAACACGGCTGACTGTACCGGGGAAGTACTTTTCAATTACATCAGAATTAAGACCAACAGCTTCAAAAATCTGAGAGCCCTGATACGATTGTATGGTTGATATACCCATTTTTGAGGCAATCTTTACAATGCCGTGAAGTACTGCTGAGTTATAATCCTCAATAGCAGCATATTCCTCTTTTTGCAACATATTGTTTCTGACTAAATATTTAACAGCATCGTGTGCAAGATATGGGTTAATAGCAGATGCACCATATCCCAGCAATGTTGCAAAGTGATGTACCTCTACCGGTTCGCCTGATTCCAAAATAAGTGACATTGAATTTCTCTTTTTAGTCTGTACTAAATGGCTATTAAGAGCGGCAACTGCCAACAGCGAAGGAATAGCGACGTGGTTTTCATCAACACCACGGTCAGACAAAATAATTATATTTGAGCCTTTTCTGTAAGCTCTGTCAACTTCAACCAGCAAGTGTTGTACAGCTCTTGCTAGATTTGTATTTTTATAATAAAGAATTGAAACTGTTTCAACTTTAAATCCTGGTTTGCTCATTCCCTTGATTTTTAATAGGTCAAGACTTGTAAGAATAGGATTATTCATTTCAAGAACATTGCAGTTCTGAGGTAAATCCTGTAAGATATTACCTTCTCTACCTAGGAACATTGTTGTTGAAGTTACAATTTCTTCTCTGATAGCATCTATCGGAGGATTAGTAACCTGTGCAAACAACTGCTTAAAGTAATTAAACAAAGGCTGATGCTCTTTTGAAAGAACAGCCAGAGGACTATCACTACCCATTGCAGAAACTGCCTCGGCACCTGTTTCAGCCATTGGTAAAATCATTGTAGATAATTGCTCATATGTATAACCAAAAGCCTTTTCAAGTCTTGAAAGTTCTGAGTCTGTATATTCCTGAACCTTCTGGTTAGGAATTTTCAAATGCTTAAGGTGAACAAGATTAGAGTCTAACCACTCACCGTAAGGTTTCTGCTTTGCATAATACATTTTTAGGTCATCATCTTTTATAATTTCACCCTTAACAGTGTCAATCAACAACATTTTACCTGGACGCAAACGCTCTTTCTTAACAACTTTATTATTAGGTACATCAATAGCACCTACTTCAGAAGCAAGTATTACATTGCCATCATCTGTAATATAGTATCTTGATGGACGCAAACCATTACGGTCAAGCACAGCACCCATTACATCACCGTCAGAAAATACAATAGATGCAGGACCGTCCCAAGGCTCCATTAATGTTGCATAATAATGATAGAAATCTTTTTTCTCCTGTGGCATAGCCTTGTTGTTTGCCCAAGGCTCAGGAATAGCCATCATAACAGCCAAAGGCAAAGGAATACCGTTCATTACCATAAATTCAAGGGTATTGTCCAGCATAGCTGAGTCTGAACCGCTTGGATTAACCACAGGAAATACCTTTATAAGTTCATCATCGCTTATAACATTTGATGACATATTTTCCTCACGAGCAAGCATTTTATCCGCATTACCTCTGATTGTGTTGATTTCACCATTGTGAACAATAAAACGATTGGGGTGTGCTCTGTGCCAGCTTGGATTTGTATTTGTAGAGAATCTTGAATGAACAGTTGCTATTGCAGATTCATAATCAGGATTTTGTAAATCAGCATAAAATTTTCTAAGTTCTTTTACAAGGAACATTCCTTTATAAACTATTGTACGGCTACTAAGGCTTACAACATATGTATTGTCATTAGATTGTTCAAAAACACGTCTTGCAACATAAAGCATACGATCAAAAGGTAATCCTTTTTTTACATTGGCAGGCTTTTTTACAAAACACTGCATAATACAAGGCATTTTATCGTAAGCTCTTTTGCCTATTACATTTGGATGTGTTTCTACTACACGCCAACCAATAAACTCCATACCTTCTTTTTCAACAATAAGCTCAAACATCTTCATAGCCTGATGTTTTGCAAGCTCTTCTGTTGGGAAGAAAAACATTCCCACACCGTATTCTCTTTCGGTACCAATATCATAACCCAATGATTTTGCAACCTTTGAGAAAAACTTATGAGAAATCTGTACCATAATACCAACACCGTCACCTGTTTTTCCCTCGGCATCTTTTCCTGCACGGTGTTCCAAATTTTCAACTATTTTTAGTGCAGACTCAACCGTAGAATGGGTTTTTACTCCCTTCATATTACAGACAGCACCAATACCACAGTTATCATGCTCAAATCTGGCATCATACAATGTGTTTGCGGTAAGCTGTTTTGAAAAAACTTCATTCTGCATTAAATATCTTCCTTTCCTTAAGGTATTGTAAACATATTACTGAATATTTTATATTCAGTATTTTACTTATCAATAACGCACCCATAATATAACACTTTTAAACGATATTGTAAAGTTAAGAATGGTGACAATTTAGGAATTTTTTTACTGTTGTTTGTGCTTTAGCACTATAAAAATTTAATTGTAAATGAATTTTTAATTGTGATATCTTTTATTTTTAAGATATTTAGAGCTGAAATATTCTAGTTTGCAATATCTTGGTTTTGAAATTGCATTAATTTTTGATACGCTCTCTGTTTTTGGGGGATAAAGGTGCTTTTAGCAAGATAGATGAAATTATATGTTTCGTGCAGTTGCATAAAATTGAAATTTTTTTATTTTTTTCGTTTACCGCCATTAAAGTACAGTTTTTTACAAGAGTAAAGACTTTTTGGCATTTTATTCACCTTTTAAAAGATTTTATAGCTTTTTATACCATATCTTGGTTACAATATTTATAGGTATAAATTTTTATAAAAATGAATTAATTAAAAATAAAAATTTCATAACTACTAAAAATATTCGTATACTTCACATTTATAAGTACTAATTTTATACAAAGGCTGTAAATTGTACTTAACTATTATAAATTATTAAACTTTATTTAATTAAACTTTACAGAAAAAGAGGATGGATATTTTATCCACCCTCTGATTAGTTGTGTGTGTTATTTAATGAATTCTTTGTATTTCAGGAATATCTCTCATTAAAAATATCATTTAAACAAAACTTTAAGGGCTGTCGCTATTTTTGTATATTTGCGACAGCCCATTTTTTATATTTGAATTATTTTAGCATATCTTTAACCTTAGGATCTTGAATCCAACTAGGATATTCATCAAGCAATTTCTCATATGTAATATCATTAGCATTGCTAACTTTAAAGAAATCTGCATTGTCAACATAACGATTCTGCATATCGTCAAGTGTTTCTAAATAATAAAAATTTTCATGTCCAATTCCAACAAACTGGAAGAAAATAGGATATTCTGACAAAACTTTGATTGCACTGGTAGTGTTTCTATGATCCGTATTATCACCATCAGTAATAAAGATAACATAATTAGGTATTTTGGCAGGCTCTTCCATTATATATCTGTTATAAATGTCCATCATAACAGGAGCATATTTTGTTCCACCCATTTTATATTTTCCTATAATCTCATTTTCTACATATCCATAATAGTTATCAAGGTTTACATTTGGCAAACGAACAAAATTATGTTCAAAAATCCAAACTTCCATTTCACCGTTGTCATCAAAGCTCATTGCAATAGGCAACATCTTTTCAATAACTGCCTGAACAGTACCGTCTTTGTATAAGTTACGCATTGAACCTGAGTAATCAAGCACCAAAGCAACACGTGCTGTCAGATCATTTGAAATAGATTTGTTAAGACAAATTCTTTTAACTTCTTCTTTTCTTAAATTGATTTTTTCAAGACTTTCTTGCTTTGTTAAACTAACTGTATTCTGATTCTTATTTAAACCAAGTGAATCAAAAATTCCCATACAATTAACCTCCTAAATGTAAAATTATTACGCAATTATTTTACAATATTTATAATAAAAGTCAACTAATTATAGGAAATTAAATTTTACAGTCTTAAATTTTTCACATTGTTGTACGTTGTTACATCATATAGTGTCTATATACGTCTATTGTACAATATATAGATGTCAACCCATATTTTTATTTTCGGAATAATTACTAAAAAAGATGTATAAATGTTGTTATTAAATCGTCTGTACATTGCTTGACTTAACTATTTATTTGAACTATACTTAATTAGCGTGTTAATTATATACACACAATATATTGTATTCCTTTAATTCAAAAACACAACTTAAGGGATACGTTTGAATATAACTTTGAATGTACAGATAGATTGGAGGAGTATTTGAATGGAATATATCGAAAAAAGAGATGGACGAAAAGCGAGATTTGATTTAAAAAAGGTAACAGATGCTATTTTTAAGGCTGCACAGGCTGTTGGTGGTAATGATTACACCGCTGCTGAAGCACTTGCTGAACAAGTAAGAGAAACTCTTGAAAATGAAAAAGTGGAAAACCCTACTGTTGAACATGTTCAGGATACAGTTGAAAAAATTCTTATTGAGAACGGACACGCACGTACTGCAAAAGAGTTTATTCTTTACAGAGCGGAGCGTACCAAAGTAAGAGAAATGAACACAAAACTTATGAAGATTTATGAGGATTTAACCTTTAAATCGGCTAAAGATAACGATGTAAAAAGAGAGAATGCCAATATTGACGGTGACACAGCAATGGGTACGATGCTGAAATATGGCTCTGAAGGTGCAAAGCAATTTTATGAGATGTACATACTCAATCCAAAACACGCTGAAGCACACCGCAATGGTGATATACACATTCACGACCTTGATTTTCTTACTCTGACAACAACCTGTTGTCAGATTGATATTGATAAATTGTTTACAAATGGATTTTCAACAGGTCACGGATTTTTAAGAGAACCTAATGATATAACAAGTTATTCAGCATTAGCCTGCATAGCTATACAGAGTAACCAGAATGACCAACACGGTGGTCAAAGTATTCCAAACTTTGATTATGGTATGTCAAAGGGTGTTGCCAAAACATATCGCAGACTTTACAGACAAAATCTTTTCAGAGCTGTTGAACTTCTCATTGAAGATGAAAATGCAGTAGATATAGTAACTGATATAGCAAACACAGCCGAATCCAGTACCAACAGTACACCTAAATTAGATGACGGTGAAATTTATATGGAAGCAGAATTAAAGTTGCTTACTGATAAATATGGAGAACAGCTCGCAGGAAAATTACAGAAATTTGCTTTCAGACACGCAAACACAGAAATTGATCGTGCTGTATATCAGGCTATGGAAGCTTTTATACATAACCTTAATACTATGCACTCACGTGCAGGTGCACAGGTTCCATTTAGTTCTATTAACTATGGTACAGATACAACACCTGAAGGCAGAATGATTATAAAGAATATTCTTCTTGCAACCGAAGCAGGTTTGGGTAATGGTGAAACTCCTATTTTCCCTGTTCAGATTTTTAAGGTAAAGGACGGAATTAACTATAACAAAACAGATCCTAACTATGATCTGTTTAAACTTGCTTGCCGTGTAAGTGCTAAAAGGCTATTCCCCAACTTCTCATTTATTGATGCACCTTTCAATCTTCAATATTATAAAGAGGGAAATCCGGACACCGAGGTTGCATATATGGGTTGTCGTACAAGAGTTATGGCTAATCATTATGATCCTACAAGAGAGATTGTTAACGGCAGAGGTAATCTGAGTTTCACTTCAGTTAATTTGCCACGTCTGGCTATACTTAGTAACGGAAATATTGATTTCTTCTATGAGCAACTTGACAGAAAAATTGATCTTGTAATTGAACAGCTTTTGGCTCGTTTTAAACTTCAAGCCTCAAAGCAAGTTCGTAACTATCCATTCTTAATGGGACAGGGTGTTTGGATTGACAGTGACAAATTGGATGCAAATGATAATATAGAAGAAATTCTAAAACACGGCACACTGACAATGGGATTTATAGGTCTTGCAGAATGTCTTAAGGCTTTAGTTGGTTTTCACCACGGCGAAAGTAAAGAGGCTCAGAATCTTGGACTTGAAATTATCGGATATATGAGAAGACGAATGGATGAAGCAAGTGAGAAATATAATCTGAACTTCTCACTAATTGCAACACCTGCTGAGGGACTTTCAGGTAGATTCGTAAGAATTGATGCAGAAAGATTTGGTAAAATTCCAGGTGTTACTGATAGAGATTATTATACTAACAGTTTCCATATTCCTGTCTACTATAACATATCTGCATATGAAAAAATCAAACTGGAAGCACCTTATCATAATCTTACAAACGGCGGTCATATCTCATATATAGAGCTAGATGGAGATCCTACCGAAAACCTAGAGGCTTTTGAAAAGGTTGTACACGTTATGAAAGAAAGCGGTATAGGCTACGGTTCAATTAACCATCCCGTAGACCGTGACCCGCAGTGTGGATACACAGGAATCATAGGTGATACCTGTCCTCAGTGTGGAAGAAGTGAATGTTCTGGAGAACACAGCTTTGAGAGAATAAGACGTATTACAGGCTATCTTGTTGGCACAGTAGACCGTTTTAACAATGCAAAGAGATCTGAGGTTGGCGACAGAGTAAAGCACGAAACAACTTCAAATATGGAAAAAATATAATTATAAAACTAAACAGCTCACCTTTTGGTGGGCTGTTTGATTTGGAGAATAATATTATGAGTAAAATACGATTAGCAGGAGTAATAAGAGAATCCATAGTAGACGGTCCAGGAATACGGCTTACTGTATTTACGCAAGGTTGTCCTCACAACTGCGAAGGGTGCCACAATCCTCAGACTCACGATTTTAATGGCGGTTATATAAGTGACACCAATAATATTTTAAAAGCTATAAAACAAAATCCAATACTGCAAGGGGTAACTTTTTCAGGCGGAGAACCATTTATGCAATGTCCACCTCTTACAGAGCTTGCAAAAGAATGTCATAATCTTGGGTTAAATGTAATGGTATATACGGGATATACCTTTGAACAACTAATAAATGGCTTTGAAAAAAATCCTCAATGGAAAGAACTATTGGAAAATATAGATATTCTTGTAGACGGGCCGTTTATTATGGCTGAACGCAGTCTTATGTTACACTTCAGAGGCTCAAAAAATCAAAGGATATTAGATGTAGCAAAATCATTACAAACTGGCAAAGCAATTCGTCGAGAAGACTTAGAATAGTATAAGAAAATGCAGATGCTTTAATAAAAAGCACCTGCATTTTTGTTTTGAAATAATATTATCTCCAGTTATTAATAGTATCCTGATATACGTTGATATAGTCACCGGCTGAACGACCCCATGAATTATCACTGGTCATTGCTCTATAAACAAGTGAACGCCAGCCATCACGGTTCCAATAACCATTAATTGCACGTCTTAGTGCGTTATTCATATCCATAGAATCGTAATTTCTAAATGTAAAACCATTGCCATAGCCATCCTGACTATCGTGAATTGAATCTCTTAATCCACCAACTTCACGAACAACAGGAATACTACCATATCTTAAAGCTATCATCTGCGACAATCCACAAGGCTCACTCTTAGAAGGCATAAGGAATATATCTGAACCTGCATAAATTTTGCGTGCCAATTCAGGAACATATCCTGGACAGAAACAAACCTTTCCGGGATATTTATTGTTAAGATACCAGAAGTAATCCTCATATTCTTTGTCACCTGAGCCCAGTACAACAAACTGTATATCGTTATGATATATAATATCCTCAATACCACCACGAACAAGGTCAAGACCTTTATGGCTTACCAGACGTGTAACCATCGCAACCATAGGAATATCTCCTCTTTGAGGAAGGTTAAGTCTTTCCTGAAGTTTGCGTTTACACTCACCCTTACCTTGTGGATACTCGGGAGTAAAGTTTGCATACATATGCATATCGGTAGCAGGGTTGTAGCTGTCGTTATCAATTCCATTAAGAATTCCACACAATTTGTAGGATCTGTGTTTCAAAATCTGCTCAAGTCCGTGTGCAAACCAAGGATCCAGAATTTCACCTGCATACGAAGGACTTACTGTTGAAACTCTTGTAGCTGTTTCTATTGCACCCTTAGACATATTCAGTTTGCCGTCCATCTCAAGTATCTTTGTGCAGTCGGCAGGAATACCAACACATTCTGTGTTAACTTCCCAACCATACATTCCCTGATACTGAATATTATGAATTGTATAAAGGCTCTTAATATTGTGATACCAAGGATTCTTTGAATAGAACAGATAGTAATATGTAGGTACAAGTGCTGTCTGCCAGTCGTTTGTATGAATAAGATCCGGATGAAAATCTATATATGGCAACATTTCAAGAATAGCTCTTGAAAAGAATGCAAAACGCTCTGCGTCATCATAAAAGCCATACAGACCTTTTCTTTTAAAATAGTACTCGTTATCAATAAAATAGAATGTAACACCATCATACTCTGCCCAGAAAAGACCGCAGTACTGTCTTCTCCAAGATACAGGTACAGTAAAGTTTGTTATATAGTGAATTCCATCTCTAAGATACTGTGGAATATCGCTGTAAAGGGGCATAACAACACGACAATCTACACCACGCTGACGCAGTGTTTTTGGCAGTGATGCTGCAACATCCGCAAGTCCACCGGAACCGGCATATGGATTTGCTTCACTTGTGCAATAAAGAATTCTCATTTTAGATAATACCTCCGTATAAATATTTAGCACCAAAATATGCTTTTGCTGTTATATTATAACACCTTTTCACTTGGAATGTAAATAGGGAAGGAATCATATCCGCACAAGGCTCTGCCGTCCTTTATAATAACATCCTTATCACATATCACATAATTAAGATTTGCATCTACACCAATCTTAGTGTCTTGCATAATTATGCAGTTGTTAATCTTTGTACCCTTACCAATACGTACACCTTTAGCTATAATACTGTTTTCTACTTCGCCTTCAATAATACAGCCTTGAGCAATAAGTGAATTTTTAACTGAAGAACCAAGACCATAACGGCTGGGCATATCGTCACGCACTTTTGTAAAAATAGGACTCTTACTATTAAACAATTCCTGTCTGTTATCTTTAACAAGCAAATCCATATTTGCTTTAAAATACTCATCTATTGAAGAAATTATTGAATAATATCCCTCAAATTTATAGCCAAAAAATCTATATTTTCTTACCTCAGGTTGAAAGACACTTCTTACATAATTCAGCTGATTTTTATTTATACATTCCTGTACAAGTTCAAGCAATAACTTACGATTTGTAAGAATAGAACCTGCGGCTACATTACATTCAGGTGTTGCACAGGGATTTACAGAAAAAGATTCAATTCGTTCATCTGTACCAGTTGTAAAGGTTATAGCGTCCTTTCTTCCTTTACTGTCCAATCCTGTTACATACATAACTGTAAAATCAGCCTTATTTTCAATATGCTCCTGAATCATCTTTTCATAATCAATATTTGCAACCATACAACACTCTGATAAAAGGACATATTCCTCAGTAGCGTCACTCAAAAATCTTCTTATAGAATAAAGACTTTCAACAATAGAATCACCTAAAATTTCACCTGACTGAATAAAAGGGGGCAAAAGATGAACACCACCGTTTTTACGGGACAGATCCCAACTTTTACCTGAACCAACGTGATCCATTAACGAAAAGAAGTTCTTACTTACAATTATTCCAATATTGGTAATACCACTATTTGTCATATTTGACAAATTAAAATCAATCAATCTGTACTTACCGCCAAAGGGTACAGATGCCATTGTACGATGAGATGTTAAAGACTGTATTCTGTCAGCGTGCGTATTGCCAAATACTATACCAAGTACATCATTATTTCTCATTATTCATTTACCTCCACAACGTCAGCGTCTATCATAGCTTTTGGAGCTACAACACAGCCCTCGCCTACGGTAATACCGTCACCAATTACTGAAATACCCCACTGTTCATCATTTTTATATTCCTCAGGTCTGGCACCTATATGTGCATTCTTTTTTATTACTGCTTTTTCAGATACAATAGCATACTCAACCACTGCACCATCCTCAATTACTGCATTTGGCATTATTATAGAATCAGTTACAGTTGCTCCTTTGCCTATTTTTACACCCGGAAACAATACGGAAAATTCTATATTTCCATCAATATCACATCCGTCAGACACTAAAGAATTCTGTATTCTTGCATTTTCACCTATGTAGTGGGGCGACATTAATGGATTTCTGGAATAAATCTTCTCTGTTTCACCGCTTAAGTCTAATGTAGTGTTAGGGTTAAGCAAATCCATATTAGCTTCCCAAAGGCTGTCAATAGTACCAACATCCTTCCAATATCCCTCAAATTGATAAGCAAACATTCTCTCGCCTGCATCAAGCATTGCCGGAAGAACATCTTTACCAAAATCCTTGCTGGAATCAGGATTAGCCTCATCTTCTTCAAGATATTTTCTTAGTTTATCCCAATCAAATACATAAATACCCATTGACGCATTAGTACTCTTTGGGTTTTCAGGTTTTTCCTCAAATTCATAAATTGAACCGTCAGGATTTGTATTTAGAATACCAAATCTTGATGCTTCTTCAAGAGGTACATCTATTACGGCTATTGTGCAAGCAGCTTTATTCTTTTTATGATATGCAATCATTTTTGAATAATCCATTTTATATATGTGGTCACCTGAAAGCACAACTACATATTTAGGGTCATATCTTTCAATAAAATTCATATTACGATAAATTGCATTAGCTGTGCCTGCATACCAGTGTGCACCGTCCATCTGTTGATATGGACTAAGGCAGGTTACTCCGTCATAAGTTCCGTCTAAATCCCAGGGGCGACCGTTACCTACGTATTCGTTAAGCACCAAAGGTTGATACTGGGTTAAAACCCCCACAGCCTCAATACCGGAATTAACACAATTAGACAGTGGAAAATCTATAATTCTGTACTTGCCTCCAAAGGGAACTGCTGGCTTTGCCAATTTTCTTGTCAATACTCCTAATCTGCTTCCCTGTCCTCCGGCAAGTATCATTGCCACTGTTGTTTGCTTTGGATACATTACTTTACTTCCTCCTTATATACCTAATTCTGCAAAACAGAATAATCATAAAATCACTCTTTAGAGAGATAAAATTAGCATTATATTTTTTCAGTCTTATTTTCAACTGATATTAATTTCTTATTTTGTTCTGTTTTTTTCTTGCTGATTTTTTCAGCATTTTCAACAACCTTTTGTACAACCTCTATTCCAATCTGCTGTTTGATATCTGAATCTTTTTTACAAGTACACACAGCTTCTACATTTGTACTTCCGGCAGATTTTTTATTTTTTCTATTTTTAACTTTTTTATCGGAATCAGAGTTTTTTATTTCTTCAAGCTCTGCAATCTTTTCATTAAGTTCCATAAACTCTTCTATTGCTTCTTTATCCTCAGGAGCAATATCATAAGTATCAATCTCTGTGTGTCTTAGCTTGCACTTAAAATACATAGCTGACAAAGGAGGTATTGTCAATACAAGACTTTGGTCATAACCATGCATAGGCACATCAACAGAATTAATTTCATTTCCATTGGTAATACCTTCACCGCCAAAATTGGAATTATCGGTATTGAAAACTTCTTCATACACACCCTTGTATGGCACACCTATATTATAATTTTTACGCTTAATAGGTAAGAAGTTACATACTGCGATAATACCCTCACCTTTTGTATCAAGTCGTCTGAATGCCATTACACATTGTGTAAAATCATCGTGATGAATCCAATGGAACCCTTCCCACGAATCTTCTATTTCATACATAGACGGATTTTCTACATAAAATTTATTCAAACACTTTATAAAATACTGTAACTGGCTGTTCTTAGGATATTCCAACATTCCCCAAGAAAGCTCACCATCAGTGTTCCATTCTTCCATCTGACCAATTTCAGTACCCATAAAAGTAAGTTTTTTTCCGGGATGCATCATCATATAAGCCATAAATGTTCTTACCTGAGCAAACTTACTGTTATAATCTCCCGGCATTTTACCTAAAAGAGACTTCTTTCCAAAAACAACTACATCGTGTGAAATTGGCAACACAAAATTTTCTGCAAATGCATAGAAAAATGAGAAAGTCATATTTGCGTGGTTAAACGGACGATAAAAAGGATCAAGTGACATATAGTGAAGCATATCGTTCATCCATCCCATATTCCACTTGAAATCGAAACCTAAACCACCCTGTTCAACAGGTTTTGAAATCATCGGCCAGGCTGTTGATTCCTCAGCAATCGTCATTACACTCGGATATAATTCGTGTATATTGTAATTTAGCTTCTGAATAAAAGCAACTGCCTCCAGATTTTCTTTACCACCAAACTTATTTTTTGCGGACTCTTTACCTGCCTTATTATAATCAAGGTAAAGCATAGCCGCAACATTATCAAGTCTAAGACCATCAATATGATATTTGTCTGCCCAAAAAACTGCACTGGACATCAAAAAACTTATAACTTCATATCGAGAATAATCAAAAATCAAAGTGTTTTTTTCTTCACGATTAGCCTTCAGTGGATCGTGATACTCATAACAGCATGTACCATCAAAGCACATAAGACCATAATCATCCTTCGGAAATTGAGCAACAGACCAATCCAAAATCACTCCGATACCATTTTGATGACATTTATCCACAAAATACATAAAATCTCTTGGTTCACCATAACGTGAAGTTGGAGCAAAATACCCTGTTGTCTGATACCCCCACGAACCATCATAAGGATATTCCATAACAGGCATCAATTCTATATGGGTATATCCCATATCTTTTACATAAGGAACAAGTTGATCTGCAAGTTTCCTATAATCAAAAGAATTTCCGTCAGAATATCTAACCCAGGATCCTATATGAACCTCATAGGTATTCATAGGTAATTTTTTAGGATCAGAAGCCTCTCTTTTTTTTATCCATTCTTTATCATTCCAGCTGAAACAATTTACATCATAAACAATAGATGCATTTTTAGGTCTTGTTTCAAAATGAAAACCGTAGGGATCTGATTTATATAATCTCTCGTAATTTTTCGACTCTATGCAATATTTGTAAACATCAAATTCATTTACTCCATTTATATAACATTCCCACACATCACCATTACCAATGCGAGACATATGGTTTGTAGTTTCATTCCAGTTGTTAAAGGAACCTACAACAGACACAGCAAGTGCGTTAGGTGCCCATACTCTGAATACATAACAGTTGCCGTCATCTACTCTGTGCACTCCCATATATTCATATGCATGACTGCTATTACCTGAACTGAATGCTTGCAGATGCTGGTTTTCGTCCATTACATAATCCATAATGAAAAATCCTTTCTTAGTGTGTTATGGATAACATCACTCCATAGTAATATAATACCAATGCAAAAGGCAAATTTCAATAGATTAGTAAAATTTTATAAGATATTTTAAATCGACCCAAGATATATTTATACAATTTGCAACATTTTTTCTAATACTTCAAATAAATACACCAATATGTTATAAAATTTTACAGAATCTTCTTATAGAGTTCAAGTTGTCTGTCCTGCTTTACAGGAAATGTTTTTCTTAGATTTTCTATATCATAATCTAGTTCTGTAAATATAAGTTGATTATAACTTTCTGCACATTTCACTATTTCTCCATTTGGATTTATTATGCAGGAGTCACCTGAATATTCGGTGCCACCTATTTCACCAATACAGTTTACTGCAACAACATATACCTGATTTTCTATTGCTCTTGCACGCACCAATGTTTTCCAGTGTTCAGCCCTTTTTGCAGGCCAATTTGCTGGTATTACAATTACATCTGTTTTATTATTCTTGCAAATACCCTGAAATAACTCCGGAAATCTTGTATCGTAACATATAGCAGTGGAAAAATTTATACCACCCAGTTTATAAGAAACCAGCTCTGTTCCCCTAACAAAGAATTTATCTTCACCACCATATGAAAAAGGATGAATTTTTACATATGTACACAACTCCTCACCTGTTTTATCAACTACGGTATAGCAGTTTTCAGCCTTATCTCCACACTTTCTTACCCAACCAAAACCAAGTGCCATATTATATTTTCTGCAAAATTCCTTCATTCGGTTAACAGTAAACTTATCACTTTCTGCTGTTAATGCCGTATTCATAGAAAAACCTGTAAAACTCATTTCAGGCAAAAATAATATCTCTGCTCCCATCTTAGATGCCATAAGCATTTGACTTTCAGCTGTAAAAAAATTCTCTTCTTTATCCTCCCATTTTATATTCATCTGACATAATGCAATTTTCATATTATCAACTCCAATAATCTATAAAAATTTGTGTCCGGATATAACACTATTATACCCGGACACTATATGCAACAAAAGTATTTTTAAGTCAAAACATTATTATTTATCTTCATTTTTTCTTTCTTCAATTATCTTTGCTGCAATATGCTCTGGTACAGACTCATATCTTGCAAAAGCAACTGTATAACTGCCTCTGCCTTGTGTAACCTGTCTCAGATATACAGAAAAATCACTCATTTCAGCAATAGGTACTTCAGCTTCTACAACCTGCATATCGTCCTCACCGGGGTTCATTCCCAATACTCTGCCTCTGCGTTTATTTACCTCTCCCATAATATCTCCCATATTCATATCAGGAACTGACACAGATACAGACATAACGGGTTCAAGCAAAACAGGTGAGGCTTGAGGCATACCTGTTTTATATGCAACTGATGCTGCCATTTTAAATGACATTTCAGATGAATCAACAGGATGATAAGAACCATCATAAAGGGTTGCTTTTACTCCAACCATAGGATAACCCGCCAAAGGGCCTTTTTTTACACTTTCCCTCAGCCCCTTTTCAACAGCAGGGAAAAATCCCTTTGGAACAGCACCGCCTACAACTCTTTCAGCAAATTCTAGTCCGTCATTATCAGAAGGCTCAAACTCAATCCAAACATCACCAAATTGACCGTGGCCTCCGGATTGTTTCTTGTGTCTGCCTTGTACCTTAACACTTTTTCTGATAGTTTCACGGTATGCAACCTTAGGAGTCTCTAAAATAACTTCAACATTAAATTTATTTTTTAACTTAGATACCACAACATCAAGATGCTGTTCACCTAAACCACTAAGTACCATTTCTTTTGTTTCTTTGTTAGTTTCAAATACAACAGTGGGGTCTTCCTCTGCAATTTTACCTAATGCCTGAGCTACCTTATCCTCTTCACCCTTTGTTTTTGGAACAACTGCCATTTTGTAGTTAGGAACAGGATACTGTATTCCTTCAAGAGTAATCTTTCTTGCCGGAGCACATAATGTATCTCCTGTTACAGTACCACTCAGTTTTGCCACTGCACCAATATCACCTGAACCAATAAATGGTACTTCCTCTTGTTTTCTTCCCTTTGGTATAAGTACTTTATTTATCTTTTCAACATTTCCTGTTCTCATATTAATAAGAGGGCTGTCGGGGGATACCTTACCTGATACAACCTTAAAATACGACAATTTTCCAACAAATGGGTCAGCAACAGTTTTAAATACAACAGCTGCCGTAGCACCATTACTGTTAACTGATAATTCAATAGGTTCTCCGTCTACATCAACTGCAAGCTCACCCTTTTCGTCTGCTGATGGAACAAGCCAGGTAATTCCATTCAGAAGGTGTTCAATTCCAAAAGTATTTTGAGCGTCACCACAAAATACAGGTGTAATAGTACCCTCTTTTACACCACGGCTAACTCCCACTATAACCTCCTCAGGAGTGAATTCTTCACCACTGAAATATTTTTCAAACATTTCTTCGTCAGTTTCTGCAACTGCTTCATAAATAGCTGTACGCAAACCTTCAAGTCTGTCACCCATATCAGGCATTGCAGTCTGAGATATCTTTCCATTTTCATATCTGTACGCTTTATATTCAAGTATATTTACATAACAATTAGCCTGACCATTTTCAATATATGGTACAACAACAGGACACACAGAAGGGCCGTATTTAGCTTTCAATGTTTCAAAAACTCTATAAAATCTGGCACTTTCATCACAAAGACCATTAACAAAGAATACTTTTGACATACTGGATTTTTCAGCAAGTTTAACAGCCTTGTCAGTGCCTACATTCACACCATCTTTACCAGAAACAACTATAAGTGCAGTATCAGCGGCACGCATACCTTCACGTACACCGCCTTCAAAATCAAACAAGCCCGGAGTATCAATAAGATTTATTTTATAACCCTTCCACTCAACAGGTGCCACAGCAGACGAAACTGATACCTGACGTTTGATTTCTTCAGGATCAAAATCAAAAATGGTGTTGCCATCACTTACTTTGCCAAGTCTTTCGCTTGCCCCCGCAAGATAAACCATTGCTTCAGCAACAGATGTTTTTCCGCATCCACTATGTCCTGTCAAAACTATATTTTTTATTTTCTTTGCTTCATACTGTTTCATTTTTAAATATACACTCCTTACTGACTTTATATAATATTCTATAATCTAGCATTATGTACAAATAAGTTAAATTATGTCAGTAATATTATATCTTATATGCACACATCTTGCAACGGTTTTTTTACTGATAAATAAAGTTCACCTATTACACACAATTATCAAAAAATATTTTGTTTAATTCGCCTAATTTTCTCATAAAAATTATACAACTTATTAAATATTGTATTAATATCTTGTTAATTTATAGCAAGCGAACCTTAAATACATATACAAAAAATATTTCAAATATGCAAAAAGGTGGATATTAGTCCACCTAATTTAGAAATAGTATTATTAAAAACGAAAAGAACCACAGTATTTCCGTTCCCTGTGGTTCTTTTCTATCCTCTGCCTTTTCCCCGTGTGTATCTCTCCAAATACACACATTTAATTTTACCATACTATATAGATTTGTCAAATATAATATCCAACAAATCTAATGAATCAAATTTGTATAAACCTACAAACATTTAAAAATGAATATATAATTTATATCTTAAAATATTACTCAGTAATAGATTTAATAAGTCCGCCTTTTTTAATTATATTCTGAATAAACTCAGGGAAAGGTTCTGCCTGATATGTTTTTCCGGTAGTTTCATTTGTAATAACACCTGTGTCAAAATTAACACTTACAATATCACCATTTTTTATATCACGAGTTGCTTCATCACATTCAAGAATAGGCAAACCTATATTAATAGCATTTCTGTAAAATATTCTTGCAAAAGTTGAAGCAATAACACAAGAAATACCAGAAGCCTTTATAGCGATAGGAGCATGTTCTCTGGAAGAACCACAGCCAAAATTCTTTTCAGCCACCATAATATCGCCTTCCTGAACATTCTTTGTAAACTCAGCGTCAATATCCTCCATACAGTGAGCAGCAAGCTCTTTGTGAGAGGCTGTATTCAAATATCTTGCAGGAATAATAACGTCAGTATCTACGTTGTCACCGTACTTATGCACTCTGCCTTTAGCGTTCATTTATAATCAATCCTTTCTTTCTTATTCTTTGCAAATATCTGCTGGGTCTGCGATATAACCTACAACGGCACTTGCAGCAGCAACAGCAGGGCTTGCAAGATAAATTTCAGAATCAATATGTCCCATTCTGCCTACAAAGTTTCTGTTAGTTGTAGAAACAGCTCTTTCACCCTGTGCCAGAATACCCATATGTCCGCCTAGACAAGGACCACAGGTTGGTGTTGAAACAATAGCTCCTGCATTTACGAATATATCAAATAATCCCTCGTGCATAGCATCTAACCAGATTTGCTGTGTACCTGGTATAATAATGCAACGTACACCTTTAGCAACTTTATTGCCTTCCATAACTTTCGCAGCAGCTCTCAGATCTGAGATTCTTCCATTTGTACAAGAACCTATAACAACTTGTTGAATATCAATTTTTTCAATTTCATCAATAGTCTTTGTGTTTTCAGGTAAGTGAGGGAAAGCAACAGTGGGCTTAAGCTGTGACAAATCTATTGTGTACTCTGCATCATATTCTGCATCCTCGTCTGCTGAATATTCCACAGCTTCTCCTTGAAATCTTCCATTTGTGTAAGCTCTTGTAATATCATCAACAGGGAAAATACCATTCTTAGCCCCTGCTTCAATAGCCATATTCGCAATACACAATCTGTCATCTATATTGAGGTATTGCAAACCTTCGCCTGTAAACTCCATTGATTTATACAAGGCACCGTCAACACCAATCATACCAATAATATGCAGAATTACATCTTTACCGCTTACATACTTCTGTGGCTTGCCAATAAGATTAAATTTGATTGCGGAAGGAACTTTGAACCAAGCCTTACCACTTATCATACCTGCTGCCATATCTGTTGAACCTACACCTGTTGAAAAGGCACCAAGAGCACCATATGTACAAGTGTGGGAGTCAGCACCAATGCACAAGCTACCAGGACCAACTAACCCTTTTTCAGGCAACAGTGCGTGTTCAATACCCATTTCACCAACATCCATAAAGTTCTTTATGTTATACTTACCTGCAAAATTTCTAACCTGTAAGCAGTGTTGTGCAGACTTAATATCCTTGTTAGGGGTAAAGTGATCCATAATCATTGCAATTTTTGTGTTATCAAAAACCCCTGTTGCTTTACATTCCTCAAAAACATTAATTGCAACAGGAGATGTAACATCGTTGCCAAGTACCATATCGAGCTTAGCTTCAATAAGTTGACCTGCCTTTACTTCAGGCAAATTGGCGTGAGCCGCCAGAATTTTCTGGGACATTGTCATACCCATAATCAATTCCTCCATTCAGTATAATGATTTAGAATTATTATGTCATATTCCTTGATAAAAGAATGTAAAGTATGCTACAATTAAACATAAGAATAATAAGGAATTATCAATATTTTTTCAGAGGTAATATATAATGAATATATCTGCAAATAACAGCGATTCAATACGTTTGCCTGAAGAAACCGCAAAACTATTTAACAGTTTTGGAACAGAAAAGCAATATCCTAAAAATACCCCTCTGTATTTTCAGGGAGAGCAAGCAGAATGTTTTTACTATTTAAAAAAAGGTAATGTAAAGGTTTTTTGTACATCCATAGATGGATTGCAACAAACCCTGTCAATAGTTGGCAGTGGAAGTATCCTTGGAGAAGCCGCATTTTTTGACAGAATGCCACGAGTATCATCTGCACAAACAATATCTCCTTGTATTATAGTAGCTATAACACATAAACAGCTTGAAGATGCTTTTGCACAAAGTCCAAAACTGGCTATGTATCTACTTCAGGTTCAGGCTCATTCTATAAGAATGTTATCCTCACAAATGTCAGGTATGATTTTTACTAAGGCAGACTGTCGTATTGCAAACCAACTTTTACAATCTCAAACAAATTTTAACGGCAAAATAATAGTTAATCTTACTCACGAAGAAATAGGAAATTTGGTGGGAGTATCCAGAGTTACCGTCAGCAAAATTTTAAAAGAATTTGCAAGCAAAAATATAATTGAAACAGCTTATAGGTATATTGTTATTTCAGACATTGAAAAACTTGAAGAAATAGCATCTACTAAATAAACATTTACAAATTCCGCCTTCACGCAAGTTTGTATACTTGACTGAAGGCGGAGCTTTATATTATTTTATTTTATCAATTACAAGAGCACACTTTCCCATTTGAGTATAGCGTTCTTCAAATATATCTCTTTTATATTTAGTGTTTTCCCCTACTAATGGGTCATTCAGATAATAATAATCTTCATCATATCCCACCAATAACATACAGTGTTCATTTGCAAGCCATTCAAATGTATCTCCATCTTCATATGGAGAATTTTCAGTGGCGCCATCAACTTTCCACTCATAGGTTACAACTGGTTCATCCATCCACATAGTAGCCCATATAAGCACAGGTTCATCATTTGCTATGTAACGTGTAATCAGACTTTCCATTGAAGAACCTGTAATATCTACGGCTCTGAAACCTTTATCCCCAAAGTAGTCATTCATAGCATTTTCTATAACAGGAGGAAAACAGCCCAGTGAATCTTCAGAATAAGGACTTCCAATAAAGGCAGAGTATGCATCAGGACCATACATCTTCCCTGTTTTATCAAAACTAAAACCGTCCTGTGGTAAATATTTATCTATAAACTTGTTGGTATCAATTTCAAAGCCATAATAATTAAGTAACATCGTGGAACTTACTGACTCACAGCCTGAGGGATACTCATCTCCCTGCATAATAATTGGTATATTTTTAATAATATGTTTTTTGGGAGCAGTAACATTCACAGGAACAGTAGTATATACTCCAGTAGATGATACTGCTACAATATTGGTTGTACCTGTTCCAACTCCTGTTATATTTCCATTTTTATCAACTGTTGCAACTTCAATATTTTCTGAAGTATAAGTTATCTCAGGATTATTATATTCTTCCTTATCATAAGGAGCTGTATATGTATATTCTAGTTTTACTGTCTTTCCTACTACAACGCTATATACATTTTTATTGAATTTAAGACTCTCATTAGTTGCAGGAACAATTTTCTCAGTAACATTTTCAGTAGGTTGAACCATTACAGAAAATTTATCAGACACAGCAGTACTATTTATAAAATATGCCACTGTAACAATACCTACAATCACAGCTAGTAATGAAACAGATAATATAATAGCTTTAATTTTACATACAAAACCTTTTTTTATATATGGTTCTTCTACCAAAACATCATCAATAAAATTGATAACTGTTTCTGTACCATCTGTATCATAATTTTTGCCAAGATTCTGATCTGTAACTGATTTCACGTGTGCTTCAACAGGTAGTACATCATTTTTATTTAATTGTTCAACAATTTTTCCACTGTCAATACTAACAGCAGAAGTATTTAAATCCTTATTAGGAATTTCCGAAATCTTACTACCCATATTCACCTCTTATACGATAAATAATCGGTACTACTTTCACCTAAAGATAAACATATTCTTAACATAATAAAGTCAAGTTATGACTATATATTTTAATTATAACATATCTGCTTTTTTCAATGCAAACAATTACTGTTGGTTCAATCTTAGAATAAATCAACTGTCAAATGATATTTAATGTGGAATATGCAAAAACCCGCCCACAAATGTGGACGGGATAGTTTGTAAGATAAAATATTTAATAAATTAAGCCTTACCAACTGAGCCGAACAGCTCCATCTTCTCTTTAACTGTTGCCTTGATAGCTTCAAAACCAGGAGCAAGAAGTTTTCTTGGATCAAAGCCTTTGCCCTGAAGATCTTTACCAGCCTCAACATACTCTCTTGTAGCAGCAGCAAAAGCTAACTGACACTCTGTGTTTACGTTGATTTTAGAAACACCAAGGTCAATAGCCTTCTTAATCATATCGCTAGGGATACCTGTACCACCGTGGAGAACTAATGGCATTGTACCTGTAAGTTCCTGAATATTTGCAAGAACATCAAAGTTCAAACCAGTCCAGTTCTCAGGGTATTTACCATGAATATTACCAATACCAGCAGCAAGCATTGTTACACCAAGGTCAGCAATCATCTTACACTCAGAAGGATCAGCACATTCGCCTGCACCAACAACACCGTCTTCCTCACCGCCGATTGAACCAACTTCAGCCTCAAGTGAAAGGTTCTTTTCATTACAGATAGCAATAAGCTCTTTTGTCTTTTCAACATTCTCTTCGATTGGATAATGAGAGCCGTCAAACATAACTGAGCTAAAACCAGCAGCGATACAAGCCTTAGCACCGTCATATGAACCGTGGTCAAGGTGAAGAGCAACAGGAACTGTGATGTTAAGCTCCTCCAACATACCGTTAACCATACCTACAACTGTCTTGTAGCCACACATATACTTACCTGCACCCTCAGAAACACCTAAAATAACAGGTGAGTTAAGCTCCTGAGCTGTTAACAGAATAGCTTTTGTCCATTCAAGATTGTTAATGTTAAACTGACCAACTGCGTAGTGGCCCTCTTTTGCCTTTGTCAGCATTTCTTTTGCGTTTACCAATGCCATTGAAATCACTCCATTTATCAAATTCTTTTACCACGCAACTGCATGATAATCCAAAAAATATTATACATTATATTTTCGTAAATATAAAGGGTATTTATAAAAAAATTTGTAGTTAAAAAAGGATTTTTTTTACTTGTTTTACACAATATAATGTAGTAAAGTATATATGTAGTATAGTTCTGAAATAAAAGCAACGGCTTTTGCCGTTATGAATATTGGGAGGTAAAATGATGCCATACATAAACACTACAACAAATATAAAAATAACTAAAGAACAAGAACTTAACATCAAATCCAGATATGCAAAGGCTGTTTCCATAATAGGAAAGAGTGAACGCTATCTTATGCTTGGTTTTAATCAGGATTGTTCAATGTACTTTTCAGGCAAAGGTGATGAACCTATCGCTTTTGTAGAAGTTAAGTTCTTTGGTACATCTACCGCTGAAAAACTAAACAGTCTTACAGCTGAAATTTGTCAGATAATATCAGACGAACTTAATATAGATCAATCTAAAATTTATGTAAAATACGAAGAAACAAGATATTGGGGCTGGAACGGCAGTAATTTTTAATCAAATACCAGGGGAGAATACAGATGAAATCTTACAGAAAAGAATTATTTTTCAACATTCCCGAACGTCGTGGTATTGTAAACATAACATCGCAGGTGCAAGCTGCAATTAACGAAAGTGGTATAAAAGAGGGACTTGTACTTATTAATGCAATGAATATTACAGCAAGTGTTTTTATAAACGATGACGAACCGGGTCTGCACAACGACTTTGAAGTGTGGCTTGAAAAATTGGCACCTGAACAACCATATAATCAATATGCCCACAATGGTTTTGAAGATAATGCAGATGCACATCTGAAAAGAACTATAATGGGACGTGAAGTTGTATGTGCTATAACAAAAGGCAGATTGGACTTCGGTACTTGGGAACAGATTTTTTACTACGAACTTGATGGTAAACGTCGAAAGCACGCTCTTATAAAAGTTATAGGTGAGTAATAATATAAAAATACAAATTTATCTCCTATGCAACTGTTGGTTGCGGAAATGTAAACAAAAATGTATTGTTTGCAACCTGCTTAATATTATAAAATTCAGTTACAGCGATACATTTGAATATTTAATGGAGGACAATATTTATGAATATTGAAACAGCTAACCGACTTTGCAATCTTAGAAAACAACATAATCTTTCTCAGGAACAGCTTGCTGAAAAGATAGGTGTCAGCCGACAGGCGGTATCAAAATGGGAACGTGCAGAAGCATCCCCTGACACAGACAATCTTATTACTTTGGCACAGATATATAATGTATCAATAGATGAAATTCTTATGGGTAAAAAAAGCAATAAAGTTTGTGATACATCTTCCAATAAAGAAGATGATGATCCAACAGACACTCCAGAGCAAGATATAAATAACAATAAATCAGAAAATGATAATAACTATAATCCAAAAGATTCACACAACAATTATAAAGAAGGAAAAACTAGAGTATCCTTCAAAAATGGCATACACGTTGATGATGGTGGCGACCATGTACATATAGGCTGGGACGGAATTCACGTTCATGATAGTGATGGAACACAAGTACATATTGACAGCAACGGTGTTTTTGTTGACGAAAATGGCGACAGCAAAGTTTTTACAGATGAGGATGGACATATCTTTTGCAAAGATGAAGATTTAAAAAGATCTCCTTTTTCAATAATCCTTAACAACATTTGTATACCTATCATCGCTATTATTATATTTTTAGTTTGGGGATTTTGTTTCAATAGTTGGGGAATAGCGTGGTTAGTATTTCTTGCTTTGCCACTTTACTACTCTATGATTGAAGCGATTGAAAAACGAAAACTTTCAAAGTTTTGTTACCCTGTTTTTATGGTGATTTTATATCTAGTTTTGGGATTATGTTTGAACCTGTGGCATCCCACATGGATTTTATTTTTAACTATACCTATTTTCTATGGTATATGTGGTGCAGTTAAAGAGCTTTCTAAAACTAAGAAAAATTATTAATAAAGATTATTAATATCGTTTTTAAAGTGAGCAATTTAGATTGCTCACTTTAATTTTATTTGATAAAAAAATTAACACAAGGGTTGTAAAATTATGTCATACAACCCTTGTGTTATATTAATTTTAATTATCTTCTTGTGTTACGTCTGTTATTTCTTGGACGTGCTGAAGTTTGTATATCATTTTCAGGTGTCAAACCCTCTACTTCTATAAGTGCCTCACGTCTTGAAAGATTCAATCTGCCCTTATCATCAATTTCAAGTACTTTAACGAGAATTACATCTCCAACATTTACAACATCTTCTACTTTCTCAGTACGCTTTACATCAAGCTGAGAAATGTGGCACAAGCCTTCCTTACCAGGTGCAATCTCAACAAATGCACCAAAGTCCATAAGTCTTGTAACCTTTCCCTTATAAATTGAGCCTGGCTCAGGATCCTTTGCGATTGTATCAATGATTGTTAATGCACGCTGGCAATTCTCAAAGTCAAGACCGCTAACAAATACGTTACCCTCTTCACTGATATCAACCTTTACTTCGCACTCAGCTTGAATTTCCTTAATAACCTTACCACTCTTACCTATAACCTCGCTGATTTTATCAACAGGAATTGCAGTAGTAAGCATTTTAGGAGCATACTTAGAAAGCTCTGCTCTTGGCTCAGGAATAGCTTTTAGCATAATTTCATCAAGGATATAATTTCTTGCCTTATGAGTTTTAGCAAGTGCCTCTTTTACCATTTCAGGTGTAAGACCAGAAATCTTAAGATCCATCTGAATTGCAGTAATTCCATCGTGAGTACCTGCAACTTTAAAGTCCATATCGCCAAAGAAGTCCTCAAGACCCTGAATGTCAACCATTGTCATCCAACGGTCGCCTTCTGTGATAAGACCACAGGAAATACCTGCAACAGGCTCTTTAATAGGAACACCTGCATCCATCAAAGCAAGTGTAGAACCACAAATTGAACCCTGTGAAGTTGAACCATTTGAAGATACAACCTCTGAAACCAATCTTAGAGCATATGGGAATTCCTCAACAGGAGGAATAACAGGAACTAAAGCTCTTTCAGCCAATGCACCATGTCCGATTTCACGTCTGCCAGGACCTCTGCTTGGTCTGGTTTCACCTACTGAATATGAAGGGAAGTTATAGTGATGAATGTATCTCTTTGTTTCTTCGTCATCAATACCATCAAGAATCTGCTGGTCACTTACAGGACCCAGTGTAGCGATTGTAAGAACCTGTGTCTGGCCTCTTGTAAACAAGCCCGATCCGTGTACTCTTGGAAGAATACCAACTTCAGAAGCAAGAGGACGAATATCATCCATACCTCTGCCGTCAACTCTCTTTTGCTCATCAAGTAACCAACGACGTACAACAGTTTTCTGTGATTTATACATACACTCTTCGATCTTAGCTTCCTGCTCAGGATAAATCTCATCAAACTTAGCGTGTACAGCTTCGTATATAGGAACAAGTCTTGCATCTCTTACAGTTTTATCATCTGTATCAAGTGCAACCTTCAAATCCTCCTCAACAAACTGGAATATATTCTCAAACATTTCGTGGTCAGGTTCGTTGCTTGGATAAGAGAACTTCTCTTTACCAATTTCTTTTTGGATACCCTTGATAAACTCGATAATCTTCTGGTTAGCCTCATGACCAGCCATAATACCGTCGTACATATCCTCATCAGAAACTCTGTCTGCACCAGCCTCAATCATAGCAATTCTGCTGTCGGTAGAAGCTACTGTAACAGCCATTCTTGACTTTGCCCTCTCTTCCTTATTAGGATTGATAACGAATTTACCATCAATCAATCCCACAGAAACACCTGAAATAGGACCATTCCAAGGAATATCTGAAATTGAAAGTGCAATAGATGTACCAACCATTGCAGTAATTTCAGGTGAGCAGTCGGGATCTACTGACATTACTGTACAAATAACAGATACGTCATTTCTCATATCTTTAGGGAACAAAGGACGAATTGGTCTGTCTATAACTCTTGAAACAAGAACAGCCTTATCAGAAGGTCTGCCTTCTCTTTTTAGATAAGAACCTGGAATTTTACCAACTGAATACATTTTCTCTTCAAAGTCTACTGACAAAGGGAAAAAGTCAATACCCTCTCTTGGTTTTGCAGCACCTGTTACAGCTACGTTAACAACAGTTTCACCATAGCGAACAAGGCAAGCACCGTTTGCCAGCTGTGCAATTTTACCTGTTTCTACAACAAGAGGTCTGCCAGCAAATTCTGTTTCAAATACTCTGAAATTTTCAAACATCTTATTCTCTCCTATAATCTTATTTTTACAGGATTATACCGCTTAGCAATAAAACCACATTTTATGAGGTTTATTCTGTACATAAAATGTCGTTTCACTGCTAAACCAAGTAGAAATCCTGTAAATTATTTTTTGATATATTAAAGTTATTTATACCTTATATAAAGACTTTAAGGGCAGACTGCCCCATTATTAGGCTGTCTGCCCTGCAATAAGCAAAATTATTTACGGATACCAAGTCTTGCGATAATTGAACGGTATCTCTCAATGTCAACCTTTGTCAAGTAGTTAAGAAGATTTCTTCTCTGACCTACCATTTTAAGCAGACCTCTTCTTGAGTGATGGTCTTTCTTATGAACCTTCAAATGTTCAGTAAGGTCATTGATTCTCTTTGTCAACAAAGCGATCTGAACCTCAGGAGAACCTGTATCGCCCTCGTGAGTAGCATACTCCTTGATAATTGCATCCTTTTCTGACTTCAACATTATCTTTCACCTCTTTTTTAATATTATGCCCATTGTATTCAGTCAATCACAGTTAAAGGAAGGTGAAATCCTGTTACAGGCTTACTCCAAAAACCGTGGTTGGGACACTTTTGATATTATATCATAAGGTATTTTTATTGTCAATTAAATATAACGAATGATTTATCTAATCTGATTTTTTATTACTAAAAACTGACTTTCAAATAAAGAGCAGATAAATAAAAAACAAACGATATAGATAGATTAACAATAAATAGCGTTTAATATTAGTTGTTTACCTCAACACTTGAAATAGAATTCAAATTAAAAAGCTGTACAGTGACTTATTAAAAATAAATCACCGTACAGCTTTTTAAATTTTATTATGTTATTGGGTTATCATAATTTGTACCCAATAAGCTACACCATCTTTAACGTAATAACCTACACCTATTCCTTTAAATTCGGAATTCAAAATATTTTTCTTGTGTCCTTCAGAAGCCATCCAACCATCAACAACAGCTTGTGGTGAAGTATATCCCATTGCGATATTTTCTCCTAGACGAGTGTATTTTATATTATAATCGTCCATTATTGTGCAATAACGTTCTCCATTAGGTCTTGTATGAGAAAAGTTAACAGTGATTTCTTCAGCCCTTATTTGTGCAACCTTAGTTACATCTGTTATTTTAGATAAAGCTGGTAATCCGGCTTTTTTTCTCTCAGCGTTTGTAAGTTCTATTACTTTATCAATATATTCTTCTGTTGTGTCTTTTCTTACTACTACTTTACAAGTATCGACTTTACCATTATATGTTGTTACCTTTATATATGCAGTTCCAACTTTTTTAGCCGTAATAATAGCTTCGTTGTCGGAACTCTTTGTAACAGAAGCCACGGAACTATTTGTACTTGACCAAGTAAATGTATTAGCGTATGTTCCGGAATTAGTTTGCTGAGAAATAGTAAATTTATCACCAATATCTAAATTTAATTCGTCTTCACTGAGATACACACTGTCGGGGGCTCTTTTTACAGTAGCCTTAAAGCTGGCAGTTACTCCGTTGTAAGTTTTTACTGAAATAGTAGCAGAACCACCTTTGTGTGCGGTTATTATAGCTTTATTTCCAGAATCTTTTTTTACAGATATAACATTACTATTTGAACTTGACCAGGTAAAGCTACTTGCATATGAACCTGAGTTTGTACTTTCGGTGATAGTAACACTTTCACCATTACCAATATTACTGCTAGGTTTGTTGATTGTTATACTTGTAGGAGCTTTTTTTACTGTTACTTTACAGCTAGCAGTTTTTCCATTATAGGTTTTTATCTTAATAGTAGCAGTACCTACTCCTTTAGCTGTTATCTTCGCTTTGTTTGCTGTTGTCTTTTTTATTGTTGCAACAGAATTATTTGAACTCGACCAGGTAAAACTACTAGCATATGAACGATCATTTGTAAGTTCGTATACTTCAGATGTTTCACCTACACCTAAAGTGATATTGGACTTGCTTATAGTAACACTGGAAGGTGCCTTTTTTACTGTTACTTTGCAAGTATCCTGTTTGCCATTATTTGTTGTTACAGTGATGGTTGTTGTACCTGCTTTTTTAGCAATTACTTTACCACTACTGCTAACTGATGCAATATTTGAATTGTTAGAAGTCCATTTATATGTTGCGGTGGCATTTGTAGGGGATATAGTTTTTGAAAGTGTATATGTTTCACCTACACCGAGAGTAAGTGAAGTTTTGTTTAATTTAATGGATGTTACACTGGCTGAACTTGTAGCAGAGTTATTTACAGCAAAACTTGCTTTTGCAACAGAACTTTTACTTCTTGAATATTCACCTGAATTATCATATGTATTTTCATTTGTTGTATTGGTAGAAATCTCTTGAATAACATCAATCACTTCAGAACTTTCGATATCTAGAGTATTTTCTGCTTCATCCTCTGTTGAAATTTCAGATATGATAACTTGAGGTTCAATATCTTCTTCAGCATTGGCTGATAATGGTACTGCACAAAAAGTTGTGGCAGTTATTAGTGTACACAATAAAAATGTAAGTGCTTTTTTAGTTTTTTTCATTCTAACCATCTCCTATTTAATTATTACTCTTAATCTTATATGCATTTCGCATCTTTATGTATATATTGTATATTAAAATTAATGATATTTCAATAGTTTTATTAAAATTGATGTAAATTTTACCAAAATTTACCAATTTACTAAAACTAAGCATATTTTTTATTTATTTACACAATAGAAATAATTACTTTGTAAATAAAAAATGATTATTGTTGTGTAAATTAACTATAAATTTTTTGTTATAAAAATTATGAATATTGTATATATTATTCTAAATAAAAGTATAATAAAATTATAAATAATTAAATTAAAAAATAATTTTGTTATTTATATACTTGGGAATATAGTAATATATTGTTTCATAAAAAATCATTATGTTTTTATTTAATAATAGTATTGCAAAAAAATGTTCACCAGTAATTTAAGAATGATATTTTAAATTAATTTGAATAATAAATGTGAAGTAAGATATTGTTAACTATCTTTAGCATAGCAAATTAAATTTATAATAACATAAAATAAAAAGTTAAAAATATTTATAATTTTTTTCTGAAAAGTATTGACAAATAAGTATTTATAAGATATAATGATGAAGCTGTGTTAAACAGTAGTAATTGAATATCGCGGGATGGAGCAGATGGTAGCTCGTCGGGCTCATAACCCGAAGGTCGTTGGTTCAAGTCCAGCTCCCGCAACCACACTTAAAGTCCAGTAGTAAGCGAATTTTTACTACTGGCTTACTTTATTTTTGTATGAATTTATGGTTTTGTACCTTATGAATAAAATTTATAGTGTTTTGTATCTTATAAATTTATTGCTGTACAGCTGAAAAATCTGAATATTTAAAAAGGTGCTATCCGTGTTGGAAGCACCTTTTTTTACGCAATCAGTTGCATACAGTTGCTAATTTACCCTGTTTTCTATGTCTTACCTGTTAGCAGACTATCAAGCATTGCAACACTTCTATTACATAATTAGTTGTTTATCCCAACATTTGAAATATAACCTTGACAAAAAACTTTATATGGAAATCATTTCAATTATATCAAAAAGAGGACGATTGTTATTTACAATCGTCCTCTCTCTTTTATAATTTATGAGATATATTTTGACATATCCTCATTAATATTTATATTAATTTTACTTTAACACATTATCAGTTATGCTTGAAATCAACAGGAAGAGCAATATTTTTCTCAGTTTCCTTATCAAAGATGTGAAGTTTGCTAAGGTCAAATGCAATCTTAATTGTGTCACCAGGCTTAGCCTTAGATGTAGGAGCAACTCTGGCTGTTACAGAAGCTGAACCAACTGTCAGATACAGATAAATTTCAGCACCCATAAGCTCAGTAACCTCTACCTTTGCCTCCATAGCGTTAGCATATTTGTTAATACTCTCGTAATCATCGTAAACATTCTCAGGACGAATACCAAATACAACTTCTCTTCCAACATAACTTGCAAGCTGACTTGATTTGTCAGCAGGAATAGCAAGAGTAATACCATCAAAAGATAAAGTATATGTTGAACCGCTCTTACCTACCACAGCGTTGATAAAGTTCATCTGTGGTGAACCAATAAAGCCTGCAACAAACTCATTGCAAGGATAATCATACAGATGCTGAGGAGTATTAACCTGCTGTACAATACCATCCTTCATAACAACGATTCTTGTACCCATTGTCATAGCCTCTGTTTGGTCATGAGTAACGTAGATAAATGTTGTGCCCAATCTTTGATGAAGTTTAGAAATCTCTGTTCTCATCTGGGCACGCAATTTAGCATCAAGGTTTGAAAGTGGCTCATCAAGCAAGAACACCTTAGGATCACGAACGATAGCTCTACCAAGGGCAACACGCTGTCTTTGTCCACCTGACAAAGCCTTAGGCTTACGGTCAAGAAGATGGTCAATATCAAGAATTCTAGCAGCCTCTTCAACTCTTCTGCGGATTTCCTCCTTTGGAGTTTTTCTCAACTTCAAACCAAATGCCATATTATCGTAAACTGACATATGTGGATACAGAGCATAGTTCTGGAAAACCATTGCAATATCTCTGTCCTTAGGTGCAACATCATTTGCAACCATATCACCTATTGTAAGAGTACCCTTACTGATATCCTCAAGACCTGCGATCATTCTTAAAGTTGTAGATTTACCACAACCTGAAGGACCTACAAGAATAATAAATTCCTTATCTTCAATTTCAAGATTAACGTCTGATACAGCTTCAACGCCGCCATCATAAATTTTGTAAATGTGTTCAAGCTTTACACTAGCCATTTCACGTACCTCCTATATCTCCTTACAAGTAACAGTAAGGTGTATTGTTTCATACAATAATATATCACGTTTTACGAAAAGTTGCTAGTTTATTTTTCACTAAATATTAAAGCGGAGATTTTACAAATCCAACACTATGCGAAAAATCTTTATTAAAATTAGTGCATTTCGTCAACAAATATATTATTTATATCTAAAAAATTAAGTTGTTTAACTTCACTTTTGTTAATAGTATCGTCCAATTTTAAATTTCCAATAGCAACTCTCTTTAAATAGATAACCCTCTTACCTCGCGTAAGAAGCATCTTTTTAACTTGGTGAAACATACCTTCACATATTTTTACTTCTACCAAAGGTGTTTCATTATCATTAAGTTGTTGCAAAAATGCTTTTTCACACACTGTACCATCTTTAAAAACTATTCCCTTTTCAAACTCGGCAATATCAGCCTTATCAATATCGCTATCAATTACAGCGTGATAGGTCTTGTACACCTTTTTTCCCGGAGAAGTTACTCTATGTGCAAAATCACCATCATCTGTAATAATCAACAAACCTTCAGTATCCTTATCAAGTCTGCCCACAGGAAACAATCCCTTTCGTTTGTATTGCGAAGGGATTAAATCAATTACAGTAGTATCTATATTATCCTTTGTAGCACACACCACGCCTGATGGCTTGTTCATCATAAGGTAGATATGCTTGCTTATTTCCAGTGTATTGCCATCTACTGCAATAGTATCTGTATCAGTGTTTACCTTATAATTGCACTGCTTTATTATAGTACCGTTAACAGTTACCTTACCTTTATATATAAGTTTTTTTACATCATTTCTGCTTGCTGTACCCTGTGAGGCAAGCAATTTGTCAATTCGTTCAAGACTCATAGTTACTCCTGTGTTATTGTTTTATCATCAAAGGTGGTCATAACTCCATCCAGCGAAACCGTACATAAATCTCCGGCGATGATTCTATTATTTAATACTATTATGTTAGCTCTTACATCAACATTATTGGGATAGTTTGTTACATTGTATGTATATCTCTCTGCTTTTTCACCTTTATATTGGCTTAGATCAAGCCCCTGACTTTTTTGTAGTTCATTATATTTTTCATAAACATTATTAAATTCAGATGGAATCATTATATCCGTTTTTTGCTGTGTCTTTTTGTCGACATTTAAATTGAATTGCTTAAAAAAATCCTCAACAGTAAAATTTTCGCTTATTTCAAGACAATAGTCACCTATTGCCGTAGAGTACGCAGTTGTACTTGATGCATTCCAAAAAGAAAACTTAAATATTATAAGTACAACTGCCACAATAGTAGCGATTACAGCCACAATTCCTTTTTTATTAATTTTTTTAATTATAAACATAAAACTTCCTCCTGAATTTTACTTTCAAGAGAATGTATATGTATTTTCAATTCTTTTTATTACTATAACTTACTGACTGAAGATTGATTTTAAGGGTATTTATTTTTCCAGTTTTGCCATAGCTTTCGATATAAATTTGTCTGTTTTTACAGAAAATCTTTGATGTGTTCCTTTAGCAATAATTCCAGCATTATCATAGGCTTCGACTGCAAATTCAAATTTTCTGCCATCACTTTCAAGAAGTTGAGCTGTTGCGTAAACCTTTGCACCCTCGGCAGTAGCCGACAAATGTTCAATAGAAATATTGGTTCCGACAGTTGTACAACCCTCCGGTACAAATTCCTGTGCAAGCTCTGCGGCTGCAGATTCTATAAGTGCAACTACCATTGGTGTAGCATAAACAGCTACACTACCACTACCAACATTGCAAGCCAGTTTGTCAGATGTTACTATATCTGTTTTTGTTATTTTTTTACCTATTTCAATTTTCATAATTTCATATCCTTTATCCCAAAAGTATGGTATAATTACGCTGTCAGTTTATGATGCAATTATACCTGAAATTTTTTATTTGAATTATAAAAAGCAATTTTTGTGTATTTAAGGTTACTAAAAAATTATAGCATATATTTTTGTATATCACAAGAAACAGGAGAAAAATTGTATAATGAGAGAAAATATTATTTCAGAAAATAAAAAAGGAAGAATATGTCTACTTGATGAACTAAGAGGATTAGCTGTAATAGCTATGATTCTTTATCATATTCTTTATTCTATGACCTTTTTATTTCATATGGAATGTGCCTACCCTATAATGTTAGCAGTATATCCTTACGAACCTCTTATATCCATTACATTTATAACTATCTGCGGAATATGTTGTACATTCAGCCATAATAATTTAAAACGAGGATTCTTAGTTTTTTCCATTTCAGCAGTTATCACTCTAGCAACCTCAATATTTACGCCATCGCAGACAATTTGGTTTGGTGTATTACACTTTCTGAGTATAGCAATATTGTTTTATACTATTGCAGAAAAAACAAATATATTCAATAAAATTTCCATTAAAATAGGACTTTTTATCAGTCTGGCATTTTATATCATGTGTTATAATATACCAAAAGGATATATTGGATTTAGTCCACTTTTTAACATAGAACTTCCACAGGAATTTTACAGCTTTTACTGGTTGTCTTTTCTGGGATTTCCCTCTTCTGATTTTACTTCAGGAGATTATTTTCCTATTATTCCAAATATATTTCTGTTTTTTTTCGGAGTATTTTTAGGAAAAATTATTGATAATAAAAAGCTACCTGAGTTTATGTATAAAAAACTTTGTCCACCTCTTGATTACATAGGAAAACACGCTTTAATAATTTATGTTGTACATCAACCATTAATAATATGTGTTTTATTTGTTATTAGGGCGTATCTGATCTGAAAACTCAAAAAAGATTGTATCATTTAGCTAAAATCCATATAGAAGCAATATAAACAAAAGCAAGAAAAGAGGAAGCAAATTTATCATAACGAGTAGCAACTCTACGAAAAGCTTTAATTTTATTGAAAAAACATTCTACCAAACGACGCCATTTGTAAAGCAAATAATCGCAATTCCACGGCTCTTTTACGTTTGTTTTAAGCGGAATGGTATAGTTTGCCCTTTGTGAATCAATATAATTACAAATATCCTTTGTCCCGTAATCACGATCAGCAAGAATGTTGCTGTTACAAATGTTAAACATTACTCGGTTATCTTTTGGTGGTCTGCCTGTTTTTGCTCTTAGAAACATATCCTTTATTTGTTACCACTGTTCATCGCTTATTTCATATCTTCTTACGGGCATATTTTTTCCTCCGTTGGCTTTTTATTTTATTATAAAACTTCTTCGGGTTTTGTGCAATTTTTAGTTTTCAGATACACCCTAACCAATTTAGGAAAATATGGTTTTAATGTTTTGCATACGAATTTATTGTAATACCATTTGAATGTTCTGTAATTTGACAAATGAAAATAGATAACTATTGTCATTATTTTACTTAGATACATTGATGTTTTGGGAACAATCTGCTTTTTATCTATAAGCAAGTAAGTTTCATAATATGCCTTATATGCTTTACAAAAATCATCTGCATCACAAAAATTTCCAATAGTTCTTCCATTTAAATCTGTCCTTTCTTTTCTATGGTTTGTGCATTTTTACTATATCAAATTAAGGACAGATTTTCTATTTGTTTTTTATTTTTTCATTGAACTCACGTTAATATATGCGTAAAAAATATGATAAATTACATTAAAAAGGTTAATTATTCGTTTTAAATACTTGCATAGAAGGTCAAAAATGCTTATAATTAGTATGTAAAAAAGTGTATTCAATTTTTACAACACTATAAAATGAAAGGAGTAGTACATATGATTTATTCTAAAGAAGTAGAAAATATGTGTACTGTAGCAAAGGGCCCTAAGCATGGTCCTGCACCTATTCCTGAAGAGGGTAAATGGGTAAAATCTTATGAAATTAAAGACATTTCCGGCCTTTCACACGGTATTGGCTGGTGTGCTCCTCAGCAGGGTGCCTGTAAGCTTACACTTAATGTAAAAGAAGGTATTGTTGAAGAGGCTCTTGTTGAAACAATCGGTTGTTCAGGTATGACTCACTCAGCTGCTATGGCTGCTGAAATTCTTCCTGGCAAAACTCTTTTAGAGTGCCTTAACACAGACCTTGTTTGTGATGCTATCAATACAGCTATGAAGAATATCTTTGAGCAGCTTGTATACGGTAGAAGCCAGACAGCTTTTTCAGAGGGTGGTCTTCCAATCGGTGCAGGTCTTGAGGATCTTGGTAAGGGCTTGCGTTCACAGGTTGGTACAATGTATAGCACAAATGCTAAGGGTGTTCGTTATATGGAGATGGCTGAGGGTTATGTTCTAAAGACAGCTCTTGATGAGAACAACGAAGTTATTGGCTATCAGTTTGTTAAACTGGGCAAAATGCTTGAGGATATACGTCACGGTGTTAGCCCTGATGAAGCATTCAAAAACAACATTGGTCAGTATGGTCGCTTTGATGGCGCTGCTAAGTATATTGACCCTAGAGAAGAATAATTGGTAAGGAGGACTTAATAACATGGCAGTTACATTTGAAAGTATGAACAGAAGAATGCCTAAAATTGAGAAATGCCTTGCCGAGTATGGTATTGCAAATCTTGAAGAGGCTAGACAGCTATGTCTTGACAAGGGCTTTGACCCTTATCAGATCGTAAAGGACGTACAGCCTATCGCATTTGAGAATGCAGGCTGGGCTTACACACTTGGTTGTGCAGTAGCAATTAAGAGAGGTGTTACAACAGCAGCAGACGCTGCCGAGGCTATCGGTGTTGGTCTTGAGGCTTTCTGTATCCCTGGTTCAGTTGCAGAGCAGAGAAACGTTGGTTTAGGTCACGGTAATCTGGGTGCAATGCTTCTTAGAGATGAAACAAAGTGCTTTGCTTTTCTAGCTGGTCACGAGAGCTTTGCAGCAGCTGAAGGTGCTATTGGTATTGCTAGAAATGCAAACAAGGCAAGAAAAGAACCATTACAGGTTATTTTGAACGGTCTTGGTAAAGATGCTGCTTACATCATTTCAAGAATCAACGGCTTTACATATGTACAGACAGAGTTTGATTACTTCACAGGTGAGCTGAAGATTGTTAAGGAAACAGCTTATTCAGATGGTGAAAGAGCAAACGTACGTTGTTACGGTGCAGATGATGTTCGTGAGGGTGTTGCTATTATGCAGAAGGAGAACGTTGGTGTATCTATCACAGGTAACTCAACTAACCCTACACGTTTCCAGCACCTTGTTGCAGGCACATACAAGAAGTGGGCTAACGAGAATGGTGTTAAGTACTTCTCAGTTGCTTCAGGTGGCGGTACAGGCCGTACACTTCACCCTGATAATATGGGTGCAGGTCCTGCTTCTTACGGCTTGACAGACTCAATGGGTCGTATGCATGGTGATGCTCAATTCGCAGGTTCTTCATCTGTTCCTGCTCACGTTGAGATGATGGGTCTTATCGGTATGGGTAACAACCCTATGGTTGGTGCAACAGTTGCTTGTGCAGTTGCTGTTTATGAGGCAATGAGCAAGTAATTCTCCTTTCAGTATTTTATAAAAATATATAAATATACAATACAAATTAACCCTGAGTGGGATACAGTTTATAAGCTGTTACTACTCGGGGTAATTTATTTTGTAATACTAATCTTCATTTAAACAGTGGATAAAATCTGCTGTGTAATAGCTACGAAGTAGAGTTGAATGTGCTGTGTGTAGTTTAGTGTAAGCAACTTTCTTATATTACAAAGTATTTTCACAAACTTGCATAATTTTATTTGCAGCACCTTTTGCACCGGAACAACGCTTAAAGCCTTCAGAAAGTATGGTTGCATTTTGCCTGTATATACTGTCAGCAAATACTTTGTTTATTGCACCAAGAATGGAAGTTGTATCTGATTTATCCAATTTTATACCAGCACCAAGCTGATGAACACGCTCAGCAACACCACCTTGTTCTGATGTCTGTGGTAGCATAATAAGTGGTACACCAAAATAAATACTTTCGTTAACACTATTCATTCCGCAGTGAGAAACAAAAACATCCGCTTGTTGAAGAACAGCAATTTGGTCAACATAAGAAAATATAGATATATTTTTCGGTAGCTCTCCGAAATCTTTAATGGATACCAGATTACCAACAGACATAATCACTTGATAATCTTGATTTGCCAAAGCAGACAGACATCTCTTATAAAATGGCATCATATCGTTATTAACAGTTCCCATTGAAATATAGATAAGTTTATCCATCTTCTTTTCAATTTTATCTGTTATAGGACGAATCGAAGGTCCGACAAAACTATATTTATCCGAAAAAGTTTCTGAACAAGGTTGAAATTCAGGTGAGGTATATACAACTGTGTGAGTCTTATCGTCGTTCTGAATAATATCAAGAACGCTTTTGACAGGATAACCTTTATTTTGTAGTCTTTTGATTTGTTTATTAATGTTTGGCATTGAGAATATCATCTTAAACAATTCACCTATACTCTGCTTCATAATTTTTGCAGAGTGCTGGTTAAAGGCAAAAGTTGTAGTTGAAGAGACAAATGGAATACCAAGTTTCATAGCAACAGCTTTACCCCATACTGCCATAGAGTCCGCAACAATACAGTCAGGTTTTAACTGCTCCATATCGGCACATACTTTATCATCGAGAGCTAATGTGGTATCTACCAAAATCTTCGTAGAGAATGCTAAGTCTTTTCCTATACGAACAGCATCTTTCGGTGTGAGCTTCTGTTCCATATCATAATCATCGCAAGATATAAAAGTTGCTCCAGTTGATTCGATTTTTTCACGCATTATATTGTATGAATAGTACCAAACTTGATGTCCACGAGAAATTAATTCTCGCACGACACCCAAAGTAGGATTTGTATGTCCGTGTGCGGGGATACAAAAGAAAACGATTTTTTTCATATTACTCCACCTGCTTTCCTTCTTCCATTTCAGAGAAAATTCGTGTGATATATTCGTTCTGCATTTTTTTAGGCAAAATGGCAAGACCTCTTTCTTTATCACCTAGAACTAAAATTTCATTTCCAGGTTGAAGGTCGAATAAATCTCTTGCTTCTTTTGGAATGACAAATTGACCTTTCTCACCGATTTTAATCATCCAAGCGTATTTTCCATTTTGAACTTTCATAATTCCACCTCATAGTATGATTTTTCATACCAATCATACTGTAATTCGATAGTAATGTCAATAGTTTTAGGAGAATTTTAATGTGTGTTCTGTCAAAAAAGAAACAAGGACTCGAAGTTGAGTCCTTGTTGTTAATAGGAGATATAAGGAAAATTTAGATTTATTTACTTGGGGTTTGTTTTATCAGTAATTTGTTAAATTGTTGATAAATTCTTGAAATCGTTTTAATGCATTAATAACGGTTTTATGTGATTTATTGCCTAAATCTTCTTTTGTTCCTCCTAGATCGTACTGCTTTACAATTGTTTCTATGTTGTCAGCTAATTCGCACCAGGAAAAACCTTCTAATTCACAAACTTTATCAATACTTTTTATATAGCTATATATGGTGCTTGGATTACCGCTGGGGGTAGTTATTTTATAACCTGCTTTTATTAAGTAATTTTTAAATTGCTCATCCATAAATATTACCTCTTTCAGCAATGTTTTTTTGTCATTAAAACTACACATTCTACGTGATTAGTGTGTGGGAACATATCAACAGGCTGTATTTCTTCTGTGTTGTAACCGTGTTCTGTCAAAAACTTTACGTCACGTTGCTGGGTGGTGGGGTTACAACTTATATAAACAATTCTTTTAGGTTTTATTTTTGCAACTGAGTTAAGAAATGTTCTGTTACAACCCGCTCTTGGAGGGTCTACAAAAAGCACTTCGGGGGAGGTTACTTCATCTTCTGAAATTTCCTCAAGAAAATTACCTGCATCTTGATTGAAAAAATTGATATTTGTTCTTTTATTAAGTTGTGCATTTTCTTTTGCATCTTTTATTGCATCTGGGTTAAGCTCTACACCAACTACTCTTTTTGCATACTTTGAAGCAAGAATTCCTATTGTTCCTGTTCCGCAGTAAGCATCAATAACAGTTTCGTCACCTGTAAGTTGAGCAATTTCTATTGCTTTTTTATATAGAACTTCGGTTTGCTGTGGGTTTACCTGATAAAATGATTTTGGTGAGATTGTAAATTTACAGCCACACAGAACATCCTGAATTTTTCCACTTCCGTATAGAATGTTTTCTTTATTACCTAATATTAACTTGTCGCTGTTGCTTATGTTTTGCACGATTGTTGTAATTTTAGGGTATAGTGATAATAGCTCTGCAATAAATTTATCTTTCTTTGGAAATTTGTTGTCAGATGTAACAAGTACCAGCATATTTTCGCCTGTGTTAAAAGTTGTTCGTACTAAAGTGTACTTTAAAAATCCCTCTCCTGTTTTGGGTGAATAAATACTTATTCCAAGTCGTTTTGCAACAGTTTTTACAGCTATGGCGATTCTGTTAGCTCTTTTGTTATTGAGCAAACAGCTTTCAACAGCAACTATACCGTTAGTTGAAGATTGATAAACACCTGTTATGATTTTTCCGCTTTTAGCAGGTCTAAAAAGAGTTTGAACTTTGTTACGATAATGATAGGGATTGTCCATACCTATTATTTTGTTTACTTTTCCAAAAGTTCCCATTAAACGTTCAACTTTAATCTGTTTCCATTTAAGTTGCTCAGGATATGTCATATTAAGTAGCTGACAGCCACTACATTTTTTGTATACGTTACACTGTGGTGTGTTCATAAAATTCTCACTTTCTTTTGTTTAATAATTATTTTTATTATTCGATTATTGTAGTTGAAAAAGTTGCAATTTCTGTTGGAGTTTCAGTCGCTGTACTTTCTGATGAGTTATCTTTCACCGGAGTGGTTCTTGAAAAAGCTGAAGTTGAGAAAAGCCTTTCAAGAGTTTCTTGATCTGCAACACCGTCACGTCTGTTAAGTTCATTGTTTACCTGAAAGTCCTTTACAGCTTGTGCGGTGGAATCACCAAAATATCCAGTGGGTTCAATAGGCAGATAACCAAGGTCATCAAGTCTTTTTTGTATTGCAAGAACATAGTTATCCTCTTCGTCCAAGGTATATGATATGCCATCAAAAAGTGTTATACCATAATCCTCAGATATATCCTTACCACTTTCAACACTTTGTGTTTTGAGAGCGTTTTCGATATATTTTACACCTTCAATGGCACTTTTTCCTTGTCGGCTCAAATATTCGCTAGGGATTTCAATTATCCTGTTTTTATTTACGACACTTGTACCTTTGAAATTTTCATCAGAAAGAATTTTGCTTTTCAATCCCTTTTCACATAAAATATAAAAAGGGAATCCCTCCTGCTTATCTGTGGCAAGTATTTTACTTATAGAAAGATTTCCGTTTCGATCATACTCGGTAGCGATATTTTGTACACCTGCAAGGGACAAAATTTCATTTTCATACATTTCGTTTGTGACAGCACTTTGTCCGTCAAGATTATAAAGATAACATCCTTTAATTACACTGTTGCTTTCAGAGTTTTCTAATTCTGAGACTATGTATTTTGCTTTTTCTTCTCCGAGTTTAACTCCGTCAATATTGCCACTCATAATTTTGCAAATATTAATATATAATGTATCGAAATTTTCTATCGAATTTGTAGTAGCTATTCTTAAAACAGTATTATTATCGTTTTTCATAGCTTCATAATCGCTATAATTAATATCGGGAGAAGCAAATATTAAATCAACATCAATTTTATTGACTGCGTTTATATCCGGATTTTTATCAGAGCCATATTCTTTTACGTCCTTGAGTTCAGATTGAGTGCAGTCAGATGATTTACCTACTATTTTGTCAGTATATCCGCAAGCTATAAGTATATCTGCAACATTATCATCAAGTACGATTATATCTTCAGGTGCCTGTTGTATAATCTCATATCCGGTATTTACAGGGAAATTTGTAACTTCGTTTTTAATAGTGGATTTTATATCTGTAATGGATGAGGATATGTCACAACCTGCCAGTGTACATACCATTGTAGCAGAAATAGATAAAGTCAGTATTTTTTTAATCATAATTTAATTCCTCCGTAGGTTGAATTATAATACACTATTCTAACGCTTTTTATATTGTAAGTCAATTTGCATACATAATTAATGATCGTTTTGATAACAGTGATTGACTGCTAAAAAATCTTAAAAAATAGTTGACAAAAGATAAAAAAAGCGATATAATAGCAAAGCTGTCAAAACAGCGGAGCGAAAAATGCTGAATAAAGTTGAGATTTGGGCTTTGGGTTCAAGGCTTGAGTTTTGATGTTTAAGGTTTTAGGATTTCAAATTTCTATTTTTGAAATTAAAAATGCTTGTGCAGTGTCCATTTTGGGAAATGAGAACGGCAGGTAGAGAAAAATCTAAAAAACTTTAAAAAAGGTATTGACAAAGCAAGGCTGATTTGATATAATAAACAAGCTGTCACAAAAGAGAGCGAAACACAAAATAATAAGAAATTTGAAAGAAACGTGAGTTTCTTTGAGTTTTCTGCTGACGAAGTCAGTAAGAAAACGAAATAAATTTCAAAAAAAGTGTTGACAAAAGCTCTTGAGTGTGATATAATAACAAAGCTCACTACTTAAGAGTAGAGAGTACAGGACCTTGAAAATTAAACAACGTAACAAGAAAACCCGTAATTACTTTGAGTGAACTCAAAGATTTACAAGTGAAGACAACACTACAAATGTCGAACGCTGAAAAGCGAACTTGAGCATCAAGCTTTAAGATGATTATTAAGCCGAAAGGCTTTTGATACAATTATTTTAGAGAGTTTGATCCTGGCTCAGGATGAACGCTGGCGGCATGCCTAACACATGCAAGTCGAACGGAGTTAAATTTATGAATTTTTCGGAAGGATTAGATTTAACTTAGTGGCGGACGGGTGAGTAACGCGTGAGTAACCTGCCTCTCAGAGGGGGATAACGTTCTGAAAAGAACGCTAATACCGCATATAATCACGGAATCGCATGGTTTTGTGATGAAAGGAGCAATCCGCTGAGAGATGGACTCGCGTCTGATTAGCTAGTTGGTGGGGTAATGGCTCACCAAGGCGACGATCAGTAGCCGGACTGAGAGGTTGAACGGCCACATTGGGACTGAGACACGGCCCAGACTCCTACGGGAGGCAGCAGTGGGGGATATTGCGCAATGGGGGAAACCCTGACGCAGCAATGCCGCGTGAAGGATGAAGGTTTTCGGATTGTAAACTTCTTTTGTTAAGGACGAAAAATGACGGTACTTAACGAATAAGCTCCGGCTAACTATGTGCCAGCAGCCGCGGTAATACATAGGGAGCAAGCGTTATCCGGATTTACTGGGTGTAAAGGGAGCGTAGGCGGGACTTTAAGTCAGATGTGAAATACCGGGGCTCAACCCCGGGGCTGCATTTGAAACTGTGAGGCTTGAGTGAAGTAGAGGCAGGCGGAATTCCCCGTGTAGCGGTGAAATGCGTAGAGATGGGGAGGAACACCAGTGGCGAAGGCGGCCTGCTGGGCTTTAACTGACGCTGAGGCACGAAAGCGTGGGTAGCAAACAGGATTAGATACCCTGGTAGTCCACGCTGTAAACGATGATTACTAGGTGTGGGTGGACTGACCCCATCCGTGCCGCAGTTAACACAATAAGTAATCCACCTGGGGAGTACGACCGCAAGGTTGAAACTCAAAGGAATTGACGGGGGCCCGCACAAGCAGTGGAGTATGTGGTTTAACTCGACGCAACGCGAAGAACCTTACCAGGTCTTGACATCCAACTAAGACTGTAG
>JAXJUM010000003.1:0-5100 GCA_036309045.1 Acutalibacteraceae bacterium | reverse complement strand
TTCTTTGTTCTATTCATTGTCTGGAACCTCCTTTTCCCAGACTAAATTCTACCACTTTTTATTTCCCATACTAAATTCCATTTCAAATTCCACTGTGGAATTTACTTTGGGAATTCACTTTTAGTGTGTAAAGGATAGTGTTGGGGGTCATTTTGCTTGACTTTTTTGCCTAAATTAGGTATAATAAACAAAATTTTATATGATATAAGAAGATACGGTTTGAAAAGTTGTTAACTGAGTAGATGAAAAAGGGAATCCGGTTCGAATCCGGAACAACCGCCATTACTGTATTTGACGAGAGGAAAAGTATATAGCCATTGGGATTTTACCTGAGAAGGATACTTTTCTGCGACAGAAAATGAAGTCGCTTTCATAAGTCAGGATACCTGCCGTGTCTTTTTAGGTTTAACACAGACTTTGGTGAGAAGAGTGCAACCGATTTATCAATGACCGCATTTGTGGTCTTGACGGTTTGCATTCTTTTTTGCTTTATGGAAAATTGCTGAGTTATGTTCGGTTATGGAAAGCTTAAAATATATAAAGTTATCTGTACGAATTGTGTGCGAGATACTTTCTTTTTTGCAATTATCAAGGCTTTATTTTACTGTGTTCAGATGAATTAGTTGTACTCTTTTAACCTGTTGGTTGAAAGAGTATTTTTTATTTTTGGGGGATTTTTCATCTGCATTTATATCAGATGAATTTCATTATATTTATAAAGAAAGAGGAGATTAAATTGAAAACTATGGCAAAAAAACTCACAGCAATTTTGTTAGTGACATTAATGTTAATTTCTGTAATGCCTATGACGGTGTTTGCAACAGAAGAGGATGACAATTCAATAACTGTATATCTTTCTGTAAGCAGCGACGGTTGGTATCTTAACGGAAATGATTCTGAAAACACAACCATTGCAAGAGTACCTTTCACTATTGAATATTTTGATCTTGCAGATTATGGTCTTGAAAACTTCTATCGTTATGAATCAGAAACTTTTGAAAACGGTGGCGGATACATAAACGATACTGTTGTTGAACAGCCAACATTACTTCACTTGCTAATTAAAGCTACGGAAAAATACAAATTAAATGGTGAAAAATATGATCCTGCAACTGATTCAGATATTTTGAGTATTTCAGGTTCATCAACATCTATGTTCATTCAGGAATTTTGGGGATACGGATATAACCTGAATTATTATGTAGATGATCAATATCCGCTTATGGCTCAGGGCTGGGGTGCCACAGCTGACTATATTCTTCTTGAAGATGGTATGGATATTGATTTAGCTTGCTTTACTAACTGGTATTTCTATATGGAAGGCGGTTTTGCTTCACTTTCACCGCAGAATACCGAAGTTTCAACAGGTGATACAGTCAATTTTCAAACATATATATCTGCTCCTGACAGAGAAACTTGGTCTTATGAAACTACAAAAGTTGAGTGTGGTTACCTTACAACTCTTGTTATTGATGATACTTGGAATGTAGTAGACTCAATTACTGAAAACTATGAGAATAACGGTAAATTTTCTTATTGCTTTGACGAAGCAGGTACATATTATGTTGTTGCACTAGACCCTAATATTGACCCTGAAAATATTTATGCAGGAAGTACAGAATCAGCAATCGCTCCTGCTATTGCTGAAATAATTGTAACTGATAAAGAAGAAAGCTATATTTATGGTGATGTTAATAAAGATGGAAAAATTGACTTGATAGATATTACTCTTATTCAAAGATATCTATTGGGAACTATTAATTTTGATGAAATAGAAATGATACTTGCGGATGTTAATAGTGATGGAAAAGTTAATTTGATAGATATAATTCTTGTCCAGAGATATCTTTTAGGTTATAATATCTCATCTACCTCAATAATCGGAAAAGTTTATATAAAATAATTTGACTTAGAAATAAGGGATCGCAATGTCTGAATATAAAAAACAATGGGCAATTAAACAATTAAAAAATAAATTTGAGGAATTTGGTAGATTACCTAAAAAAGATGATTTTGATGACGCTACAAGATCCCGAATAAAAGCCTTTCTCGGGCCATGGCCTCGTGCCTTGGAAGAGGCAGGATTAAAAACTCCTACTAAATCTCACAAAAGCAAACATCGAAGAAATCGTAATTTAAAAAATAAGGAGTCAAGAAAATGAAAATTATAGGAAGAAAAATAGTGTCATTGTCTCTGGCATTGATTATGGTAGCATTAATGCTTCCTATAAATGTAATTGCATTAGAAACAGATGACAATACTTTGAGTGTTGATTATTCAAAGTATCCGTTTATCAAAGTAACGCTTGATGATACAGAAACCCAATTATCAGAAATAACAGAGTCAAAATTGTTGGTTGACCCTTGGGAAAGTGGTACAGATACAGAAGTAAATCTTTATCAGATAAAAGTACCTGAGAATACAGAATATGTATATGTGACATATCCTTCTGATGCTGATATTTGTTCTGAATATTGTGCTTGGTATGATTACATCAATGATAATTATCCTGCAATGGTAGATGGAGATTACGGATATGAATTGTTGAGTGATGGAAGCAAACGATTAAAAATTAAGGTTGATCAAAACAATGACGGTAACGCTGATGTGTTCCTTACTGAAACAGCTTCAAGCTATGCTTTTACAGATGCTTTTGTATTTACAATTACAGGTACCCAAGTAGTGGAAAAACCTGAATATTTAAGTGAACTTACAATTAAAGATTCAGATAATGTTGTTTTAACTCTCAATCCTGCGTTTGAGTCAAAAGTGTTTGACTATTCTGTATCAGTTGAACCTGATGAAACACAGCTTACTGTTACTGCAAAAACAAAATCAACAGGGGCAACAATTACAGTTGATGGAAATGCTTTAGAAAATAACAAATGTACAGTTGCTGTATCTGATGAAACAAATTCTATTGAAGTAACAGTGTCAACCGAAAACGGAACTATTCGTACATACAAAATTGCTGTTGAAAAACTTGCAGTTATAAATACAGCAGTTGATGTAACTCCGGCGGATGCAACTGTTTACATTTCTGATTCAAAAGGAAACAGGGTGTTGCCAAACACAGATGGCACATATCCTCTTTATGAAGGCACTGAATATGATTATGTTGTTTCTAAAAACGGTTATGTAGCCGTAAGCGGAAACATAACGGCTGATGGAAGTAATCTGAGTGTTACACTTGAAGAAGTTGTTTTCAATGATCAGATAAACAGCAATATTTCTTCAAGCTGGCCCTCTTTTAGAGGAACTGATGATAATAATACTGTTGTAGATGCGCTTATTCCTACAACTGCTGATGATGCTGTTCTTTATTGGGCAGAAAAACTTGGTAGCGGCTATGGTAATATGGCAGCAGGATGTCCGATTTTTGTTGACGGAAGTTTAGTGCTTTGTGCAAGTGACAGCTTGCTTAAAGTGGATAGCTCAACGGGTGAAGTTATTGCGTCAACAAAAATGGCTGGTCGTTATTCTTTTAATATAATTCCTCCGTTGTATGCCGAAGGTATGATTTTTGTAGGTTTGGCAAATGGTACAGTACAGGCATTTAACGCTGAAACTCTTGAATCCTTGTGGGTTTATAAGGATGCATTAAAGGGTCAGCCTAACAGTCCGATTACTTACCATGACGGTTATATTTACACAGGCTTCTGGAACGGAGAAACAAAGAATGCAAACTTTGTTTGTTTATCAATTTCAGATGAAGATCTTACAAAGACCGATGAAGAAAAAAATGCAACGTGGCTTCATACTCAAATGGGTGGCTTTTATTGGGCAGGAGCATATGTTTGTGATGATTTTCTGCTTGTAGGTACAGATGATGGCGAAAGTGGTTATTTGTCTGATACTTCTTCTTTACTTTCACTTGATCCAAAGACAGGTTATGTTATAGATAAAATTGAAAACCTTGACGGAGATATTCGTTCAAGTGTTTCATATGATACAGGTACAGAGCGCTATTATTTTACTTCAAAGGGTGGAAGTTTTTACGGTGTTTCAGCTGATGAAAATGGAAAACTGTTGGCTCTTAAATCAATAAAGCTGAGTAATGGTTCTGATAACGAAAGTACACCTCCTATGAGTACTTGTACTCCTGTTGTGTACAACGGAAGAGCATATGTAGGTGTTTCGGGAACATCACAGTTTGGTATGTACAGTGGTCATAATATTACAGTTCTGGATCTGACAGAATGGGAAATTGCTTACACAGTACCTGTTAAGGGATACCCACAGACAAGCGGTTTGCTTACAAACGGATATGAGGACGAAGATGGTTATGTCTATGTGTATTTTATAGCTAACTATACTCCTGGTCAGGTTCGTGTAATAAAAGACAAACCGGGTGTGACATCAGTTGTAGATGGTGTAACTGAAAGTTATACAAGTAATGGTGAAACTGTTTATGTAGAAGGCTGTGCCCCTGTATTGTTTACTCCATCAGGTGAACAAGCTCAGTATGCAATTTGCAGTCCGATAGTTGATGAGTATGGTACTCTTTATTTTAAAAATGATTCAGGTTATATGATGGCAGTTGGAAGTAAAGTTGAGAGTATTGAGGTCGTTACAAATCCTGAAAAGATAGTTTATACAGAGGGTGAAGCATTTAATGCTGATGGGATTAAAATAATAGCTCATTTGGCTAATGGTCTTGACAGAGATATTACCGAAAATGTTACATATTCAGTAAATTCAGAATCACTTTCGGTTGAAGATACAGATGTTACAATTTACTATAACTATGCTATGTATGGTGATAATCTTGATTCAGAAAACGGAAATGTAACGAATGTTCAAGCAGTTGTGCCTGAAACATATGTTGATATAACTGTTTTAACAAGTGAGCAATCATCTGAATTGCAGAATGTAATTGATTTAATATATGATATAGGTGATGTAACTCTTGAAAGTGAAACAGAAATCAACAATGCACGTTCTGCTTATAATTTACTTGATGAGGATTTGAAAGAATTAGTTTTAAATTATAATGTTCTTATTTCAGCAGAAGAAACACTTGCCGAGTTAAAAAATGATGTTGAAGAACCAACAGAAGCTCCGAGTGAAATTCCAACAGAAAAATCAACAGAAGCTCC
>JAXJUM010000002.1:0-4763 GCA_036309045.1 Acutalibacteraceae bacterium | reverse complement strand
AGTATTTCTGCGGTTTTTGCCTTGAAATCACTCATTTTGAAACAAAAATCCAGCACTTTTTCTATTTTTAAACAATCCCCAATTTATAATTAATGTAAAATAAAAATTTTGTTTAGGCGGTGTATTATGTTTCCGTTTTTTAAAGATAAAAACAATTATGATAATAGTAATTTGACCTTAGATAATATCATACTGCCTGAGCATATTGGTATTATAATGGACGGTAATGGTAGGTGGGCTAAAAAAAGAAATCTGCCACGCAGTGCCGGACATACAGCCGGAGCAAAGAATTTTAGAACTATTACCAGATATTGTAGCAAAATAGGCATAAAACATCTTACAGTTTATGCCTTTTCAACAGAAAATTGGAAACGCCCTGCGGAAGAAGTAAATGCTCTTATGAGTTTGTTTAAGTCGTATCTTGAAGAAGCAATAAGAGATTTCAAAGATGAGGATATAGTAGTAAAATTCATAGGAGATAAATCTGCTTTTTCAAAAGAGTTACAGGAACTTATTGATGAAAATGAACATATGTCATCACAACGTACAGGAATGATACTTAATATTGCAATGAATTATGGTAGCAGAGATGAAATTGTGCGTGCTGTTAAGAACATTTCTCAACAGGTAAAAAGTGGTGAGTTGGATATTGATAATATCACAGCTGATACCATTAGTAATAACCTGTATACGGCAGGACAGCCTGACCCTGATTTGGTTATAAGACCGAGCGGAGAATATAGAATTTCTAATTTTCTTTTGTGGCAGTCGGCTTATACAGAATATGTAATAATGGATGTTTTATGGCCGGACTTTACAACAGAAATGCTGGATTCGGCATTAATAGAATACGCAAAACGTAACAGACGTTTTGGTGGAGTATAACAGTTGAAGGGTAGGTTGATTTAATAAATGAAATTAAGAATACTATCAGCTGTCGTGGGAATTCCGCTTGTTATTTTAACACTTGCGTTTCATAGTGTATTTCCACTATGCATAAATATATTATGTGCTGTGGCATCACTTGCTTGTTCAATAGAACTGCTTAATGCAAAAGGTTTTACAAAAAATTTGGAAATATCAGTTCCGTGTATGCTGTTTTCAGCTTTACTTCCTATGCTTATTGCAGTACCTTTATCTCAGGTTTTGTTATTTTTATTTGTTTTCTATATGTTTTCTTTGCTTATAGTAAAAAATCAAAAATATAAATTTTCTGATATTTCATATATTTTTGCGTCTATTGGTTTTGCAACCGTTGGATTAAGCTGTATAGTAGGTGCTTCACTTTTAGATGAAGCGAAGTCATGTTTTTATGTAACGCTTTGTCTTGCAATTTCTTGGATTTCAGATGGTGGAGCTTATTTTGTAGGAAGTTTTATGGGAAAACATAAACTTTGTCCTAATGTAAGTCCCAAAAAAACAATAGAGGGTGCAATAGGCGGAATAATTGTAGGAATAATAGGTGCAGTTGTAGACGCACTTGTATTCCAGTTTGTTATTTTTAATGACACTGTAAATATTGATTTTATTGGTGTACTGATTGTAGCATCTATTGGTACAGTTACTTCTATAATAGGTGATCTTGTATTTTCTATGATAAAACGAAGCTGTCACGTTAAAGATTACGGTAATGTAATTCCGGGACATGGTGGAATTCTTGATAGATGTGACAGTATTATTATGACAGCACCGCTAGTTTTTATTTTTGTTCAGTATTGGTCGCTTATAACTGTGGCATAATTTTTACAAAGGGGTTCGTATGAGCCCCGTTGTTTTTATTGAATCTCATTTATTTTAAAGAAGGTGAAAATAATGACAAAGAATTTATCTGTATTGGGTTCAACAGGTTCAATAGGTACACAGACTCTTGATGTAGTACGAAAGCTGGGGTTGAAAGTTTCAGCTTTAACAGCGTCAAATAATGTGAATCTTATCGAAGAGCAAGTACGAGAATTTAAACCCAAGCTTGCTGTTATGTTTAATGAAACAGCAGCTAACGAGCTTAAACTGCGTATTTCAGACACAGATACAAAAGTAGAGTACGGTATGAATGGACTGATAAATGCGGCAACAATAGATGAAGCAGATATGGTACTTAATTCTGTTGTAGGTATGGTAGGTTTACAGCCGACTCTTGCCGCAATAAAAACTAAAAAGAATATTGCTCTTGCAAATAAAGAAACGCTTGTTACAGGTGGAAAACTTGTAATGAATGCTGTAAAAGAAAATGGTGTTAATCTTTATCCGGTAGACAGCGAACATTCAGCTATTTTTCAGTGTTTGCAAGGAATGAATGACAAAAAAGAGCTTAAGAAAATTATTCTTACAGCCTCAGGAGGACCATTTTTCGGAAAGACAAGGTCAGAGTTGGAAAATGTAACCATTGAACAGGCACTTAATCACCCAAACTGGAGTATGGGTAAAAAAATTACAATAGATTCTGCTACAATGATGAATAAAGGACTCGAAGTAATTGAAGCTAAATGGCTTTTTGATATGAGTGTTGATAATATTGATGTTGTTGTTCATCGTGAAAGCATAGTTCATTCTATGATTGAGTTTGTGGATAATTCTGTAATTGCACAAATGGGTGTTGCTGATATGCGTATTCCAATTCAATATGCAATTACTTATCCTAAAAGATTTGAATCTCCTGTAAAAGAATTGAACCTTGCAGATGTCTGTACACTTACTTTTGCGAAACCGGATTATGATACTTTTACTTGCATTTCACAGTGTATCAGGGCAATCAAAGAAGGGGAGCTTGCCCCGGTAGCTGCAAACGGAGCAAATGAAATGGCTGTTGAACTGTTTTTAAAAGGTAAAATAAAGTTTTTACAGATTGGTGAACTTGTAAAAGAAGCAGTTGATTCTGTAAGTAAAAATAAGATAACCGATGTAAATGACGTTCTCGAAGCAGATAAAACTGCAAGGGAATTTGTATTGAGTAGAATTTAATTGTTTGCGGTTTTTATTAATTTTACTGAAAGGACTGATTAAAATACAAGTTGCATTATTAATTATTATTGGTATACTTCTTTTTGAACTTATTATTCTTTCTCACGAGTTCGGACATTTTATATGTGCAAAACGCTCCGGAGTTCTTGTGCATGAGTTTGCGTTGGGAATGGGGCCAAAGCTGTTTGGATTTAAAAAAGGAGAAACTCAATATTCACTCAGACTATTTCCTATTGGCGGATATTGTAAAATGGAAGGTGAAGACGAAGAAAGCGACAATCCCCGTGCTTTTGGTAAAGCTAAGGTTTGGCAAAGAATGATAATTGTAGCCGCAGGTGCAATTATGAATGTTCTGTTGGGATTGGTTTTAATGTGTATATTGGTAGTACAGCAGCCTTATTATGCTTCTACTACTATTGAATCTTTTCACGAAAACTCACGCTCCCAAACTCAGGGACTTAAAGTAGGAGACACAATAATTTCGATAGATGGATATGCAATAAACACAGATAAGGATTTTTCATATTCTTTGGCTACAATGAAAACTACTGCTCCCAATATTCAGGTACGCAGAGATAATGAAATTGTAGATTTAGGAAATGTTCAATTTGATACAACAACAGATTCAACTGGTCGCACATATATAGCATTGGATTTTTATGTTGAACCAATAGAGCGTGACTTCCTTTCTGTAATTTCTCAAACCCTTAAACAAACTTATTCGGTTGTTCGTATGATATGGGGAAGTTTGGTTGGCTTGGTTACAGGACAGTTTACAATGAATGATATATCCGGACCAATAGGTGCTGCATCAGCTATTTCAGAGGCAACATCTATGGGGCTTGAAACCAGTTTTGTGGATGGTTTAAATAATCTTTTATTTATGATGATGGTTATTTCAGTTAACTTGGGTATTTTCAATATGTTGCCTGTACCTGCATTGGATGGCGGAAGATTTTTTTTCCTTCTTATCGAAGCAATACGCCGTAAGCCAATACCTGCAAAATATGAGGGTTTAGTACATTCTATTGGCTTTATTATACTTATTTTGTTTATGATTCTTGTTTCGCTTAATGATATAATCAGATTATTTACAGGTAGTGGTCTTGGCGGTGGATAATAGTCAAAAATCGCTTTAAAAGATTGAGAAATATTAGATAGCAAATGCATTATGTGTTTGCTATCTTTTTTGTAATTAAACATAAATTATATCTGATATAGACTTGTTTTTATGGAATAAATATTAATTGTATTTTTTTAGATGATGTAGTAAAATAAATAAATATGAGGTTTAATTAAGTTTGAATTGTGCTATGTACAATTTGTTTTATTCTAACTTCAAAATATTGCATTTTGCTGTGTTTATTATACAGGAGGTTTAATTGTGAAAAAGAAAGTTGTTTTACTGGTTATGTCAATATTTGCAGTAAGTATGTTGACAGCTTGTGTTGATAAGGGTTCAGTTCTTCCTGCAAGTAGTTATGTGGATTATTCCTTTGATGAATACACACTCCCTGCTGATGAAAAAGCCACTGAGGCTTCAACTGCTAAAGCTACTGAAAAGAAAACAGAAAGTACTACAAAGAAAACAGAAGATAAGGAAGATAAGGAAGATAAGGAAGATAAAGAAGATAAAGAAGATAAAGAAGATAAAGAAGATACAACTGAAGCAGCAACAAAGAAGAAGTCATAAACTGCTGATAAATTATATTTAAACACCAAAAGGCACTCTATGCTAATTTCATAGAGTGCTTTTGGTGTTTTATGCTAGGGGCTGTTTGAAAAATCAAAAGCACTGTCTATTT
>JAXJUM010000001.1:0-2896 GCA_036309045.1 Acutalibacteraceae bacterium | reverse complement strand
TCGCTTCTATTTGCATCATATATGACGGTATCATATATTCAGGCAGTGACTGACTTAAGCTACTTCTGATTTCAGAAGCATTTATTTCCTCATTGCTTGTGTAATATGCGTATATCGCCTTATCACCGTTTTGGTCAGCCCTTGCAATTACTGCACAATCTTTTACAGCTTCAATTTCTTTGATTCGGCTTTCAATTTCTCCAAGTTCTATTCTGAAACCTCGGATTTTTACCTGTTCATCTATTCGGCCAAGGTACTCAAGATTTCCGTCAGGCAGCCATCTTGCAAGGTCACCTGAGCGATACATTTTGCCTTCGCCAAATGGGTTATCAACAAACTTTTCTGCTGTAAGCTCAGGTCTGTTCAAATATCCTCTGGCTACACCTGCACCTGTAACACAAAGTTCTCCCGGTACTCCTATGCCACATTCAGTATTATTTTCCATAATATGTACCTGCAATGTTGGTATCGCACGTCCAATATCACTTATACCTCGTATAATTTCTGCTGTTCCGATTTCTCTGTATGTTACGTGAACTGTCGTTTCAGTGATTCCATACATATTTATTATTTTTGCATTGATATAATTTTTATGCCAATTTTCGAGGCGTTTAGGATCAAGAGCCTCTCCACCAAAAATCAGATATCGTACACTAGACATCTTTGTTCCATCATCCGACTGCAATAAATTATAAAAGGCTGTTGGAACCTGATTGAGAACCGTTACTCTACTCTTTCTTATTCTTTCAGCAGTTGCTTCACTGTCCTGTGCTTCTTCCTTATTGAGTACTTCCAGTCTTCCACCATTTAATGTTGCACCATACATTTCCCACACTGAGAAATCAAAGCAATATGAATGGAACATCATCCATACATCATTTTCATTAAAGTCAAATTGGAAATTATCGTTTCTGAGTAATCTTACAAGATTTCTTTGTTCAACCATAACACCCTTTGGCTTTCCAGTAGTACCAGATGTATAAATAACATACAACAAATCCTCTGGTTTATTGATAATTTCAGGATTATCATCACTTTCAAAACTCCATATTGATTCATCTTCAAGTGAAATTTTTAAAGCGTCAGTTTGAACATCTGCATTATATGTAATAACCGCCTTCGGTTTGCAGTCATTAAGAGTATAGTCTATACGAGCTTCCGGATAATCAGGGTTTATAGGAACATACGCTGCTCCGGCTTTTACTACACCGTATATTGCAACAAGCATTTCTACACTTCGTTCTGTAAGTAACGCTACAAAGTCATCACGTCCAACACCGTTCTCACGTAGAACAGTTGCTATTGCATTTGCTTTACGATTTAATTCTCTGTAAGTGAGTTGCTTTTCAGAAGTTGCCACTGCAATACGCTCAGGATATTTTGATACCTGTTCTTCAAACAACTCAGCTACTACAACTTTTTCCGGATAATCTGTATTAGTTTCATTCCATATGCTTATCATCTCTTTTTCAGCAGTTGTCATCAAGCATACGTTACCTATCTGTTCATCAGATTTTGTTGTTATATATCCAAGAATCTCTATATACTGCTTTAACATATATTCCATTGTAGAACGGTTAAACAAATCACTTCTGTAAGTGAATGAAATAATATATTCTCCACCAATTTGCGAGGCATTTACAGTAATATCAAACTTTGTTGTATTACTGTCAGGCATATCATAGTACTCGCCCTCTACATCGTTCAACTCTACTTCCGAAGCATCAATATTCTGAACAGACAACATAACATCAAACAACGGATTTCTTCCCATATCTCTCTCGATGTTAAGTTCTTCAAGCAAACTTTCAAAAGGATATTCCTGATTATCAAAGGCTTTAAGACTTGTTGCTTTTATTTCAGATAAAAACTCTTCTATTTTTTTATCTGCTTCAGGTCTGCCTCTCATAACAAGAGTATTTACAAACATACCAATCATCGCTTCAATGTCACTGTTGGTTCTTCCTGATATTGTTGTACCAACTGTAACATCTTCCTGACGACCATACTTCGAAAGTAGAATCATCAATCCACCAAGCAGTACCATATAATCAGTGCCACCAAGTCTTGCAGCAGTCTTTTTAATCATTTCACAAATTTCGCTTCCTGTATTGATACTTACAGATTCACCATCAAACTTCTGCTGTTGTGGACGGCTATGATCGAGTGGCAAATCAAGTACCGGACAACCAGATAACTCATTTATCCAATATTCCTTCTGATTATCCATTTCTTTACTGTTTATCCATTCACTATAATCCTTATACTGCACTCTCAGTGGTTCAAGCTCTACACCATTATACAGTTGTACAAGTTCATCCTCAAAGATTCTTGCACTGACACCATCTGAGATAATGTGATGCATATCACAAGCAACTAGATGCAGTTCATCTGACAAAGTTATTATAGATAAACGTAATAAAGGTGCTGTTGATAAATCGAATGGTCTTACAAAATCAGTAAGAATTTTTTCTATTTCATCCTCAGAGGCATTAATTTCATCAACTGCAATTTCTACATCATCTCTAATTCTTTGTACCATTTCGCCATTTATAACTGCAAATTCAGTTCTAAATGCTTCGTGGCGATTAACCATTTGTTGAGCAGCTTTTATAAACTTATCCTTATCAAATGCACCAGTAAATTTGATACTCGCAGGAATATTATAGGTAACACCTGTGTCATCAATCTGATTAATAAGATACATTCTTCTCTGGGTTGAGGACATAGGATAATATTCTTTTATCTCTGCCTTTGGTATAGATTCATATTCGCTTTCTCCTGCTTCAATTACAAGTTTTGCGAGTTGTTCAGGCGTTGTATTTACAAATACATCTTTCAGCGGAATTCTTACTCCGGTTTCTGCTTCTATTCTGTTTACGAGCCTTGTTGCTCT